>NZ_JANZKW010000002.1:0-600000 GCF_027257935.1 Chitinimonas sp. BJYL2
GAAGCGTTCGGTCTTTCAGTATGAGAATGGTTTGCGTGAAGGGAAGTACGAGAGCCACGATGAAAACACGGGGACAGTGATTGCATCCGGCCAATTCGTGAACAACGTACTGTCCGGTCCATTCCATGAGCTCAATTCAGCTGGCAAGAAAACAGCCCGGTACACCATGGCCAACGGCGAGCGGAATGGCCCATTTGAACGCTATGACCCGCAAACCGGACAGGTGGTTGAGTCAGGTAGTTACGAGTACAACAAATTGTCTGGGACTGTCCTCCGGTTCAATGCTGAGGGTAAGAAAATTGCGCTGAACAACTACCACTTCGACGTCAAAGAGGGGCTTCAGCAAGAGTTTGATCCTGCTTCTGGACGGATCATTCAGTCGGCCACCTTTGTTAATGGCCAGGAAGTGCCCGGATCAGGTGGTGTCGCCGAGGCAACAACCTCCTGCACCGACAAGTGGATCGTCGCCCACAGGAAGCAGGTCGGGGAAGACGCACCGATTTCAGCTGACCAGATGACCGAATGGGAAGATTGGTGCAAGGCGGGCAAACAGCCCTGACAAGCACGTCGTGATACCCACCTCCAAACAGCCCCATGGCATTCGCCATGGGGCTGTTTGCTTTGAATGATGCCCTCACGCCGTCAGGCCCAACTCAAATGTGGTCGCTTGAGGATGTGATGAGGAAAGGAGTCCGCTATGCAAGAAATGACAACCCATCAGGACGAACCAGGCGAACTGCTGGATGCCGTGGAGCAACTGTGCCGGCTACGAAGCGATAGCCTGAGCAACGATCAGCTGAGGACTTTGCGAGAAGGGATTGATCAACTGATCAACTATCACGCCACTATTGGTGTCTTTGGCAAGACCGGTGTGGGCAAGTCCAGCCTTTGCAATGTGCTCTTCAGCCGTGACATAGCACCGGTAAGTGCCATTGAATCGTGTACCCGCGAACCCCAGGAAATCCAACTTGCACTCAAGCATGGCCGGGGTATCACGCTGATTGATGTGCCCGGAATTGGTGAGAGTGAAGCACTGGATACGGATCACCTTAAGCTCTACCGCAGCCTGATCCCCAAGCTCGACTTGATCCTGTGGGTGATCAAAGGCGATGACAGGGCCTTGAGTCTCGATGAGCAGGTGTATAGGGATCAGGTCTTGCCACAGGCCAGAGAACACGGTGTGCCTGTGACTTTCGTCATTAACCAGGTCGACAAGATCGAACCCTGTCGTGAATGGGACTGGAAGAAGAACTATCCCGGCCCGGAGCAGGCGCGCAATATTGCCTTGAAGCAGGATGTGGTCTGCCGCCAGTTCCGCGTGCCGCTCCGCGAGGTCTGCATTGTGGCGGTGGAGCAGGGTTACGGCTTATGCAGCCTCGTAGAGCAAGTCCTGTATCAACTTCCTCGTGAGAAGCGTTGGGCGGTGCATCGTGAGACCGAGAAAGCCTGCCAGTCACCGCAGTCGGTTCAGGAGGCGAGCAAGGCTTTGTGGGAGTCGGTGCGAGATCTGGTAGTGGAAGCGGTGCACGATGGCTGGGTGTTCATCGTACGCCATCTGGGACCGTGGTATGACCGCATCCGTAATCGGATCTAAATGGGTCGGGCCAACGCGGGGGATGGCCTGATTCTTGACTCAGGAACGGCCCAGACACTTCCGCAAGGGCCGTCCCTGTTGTGGGATGAGGGAGGCACAGGCCCACGACGGACGCCGCCGTGGGCCTGTGTCGGTTGATGTTTTTTTGTGATCAGCGAGTGGGAGAGGGCGTCGTGACACCGCAGCGAAGCAATTGGGCCTGACGGGGATGGGAGCCTGTCACGGTGCTGGGGCGGTCGGGAGGTGGCCCGTATGACCGCGCCATCCGGGAGGATGACTTCCATGCCGGTTTGGAAACCCGCAGCGGCAACACAGCGTGCTAGGCCTGACCGCACCCTTGCCTGCCGGCGGCAAGCAGGAAATCGGGGCTGCGTGGATTCATCAAACCGTCGAAACACGAGAACGCCCCAAGGCAACTCGGGGCGCCTGGCTGGGTACCGCGAGAATGTTGCGCACTCATCCATTTGGATGAAGACAAGCGAAGGCGATTCTCGCTAGGGTGAGGGTGTCAGTTCACCAAAATAGGTGGCGACGTCACGGACGCTGGGGGCGTGCCCAACCGGGCAGGCGCAAGGTAGTGAATTCACTGGGAGAATGGACCCATGACACGGTGGCCCTTCGCACCGCTGGCCTTGCTGATCTTGGCTTGCCCGACGTACGCCGACGACTGGGTGTGGCAGCCACAACGACTGCGATTGAACCTTGCGGTGGAAATGCCAGCCGGCAATGTGGTGACTGCCTCCTTGCAGCCGACTAGGCAACTCGACCGGCTTCGCAAACTAAATGGGTACCCGACCCACCCCACGACATCCGACACGCCATCCAGTCTGCTGGCCGTGCCGACGGCGCGTCAGTGGTATGCCATGGAGGCGCCGGACGAGGCTGAGGACAATGCGTTAATGACCGCATCGCCCCGCGTTTCTACGTGCGAACCGTCTGTCGATCGGGTGATCCAGACACGCGCGGAAGCCTGGGATGCCGCGTATGACTGCTTGCGGGCGCTGGCACAAAGCGATGCCGCCCCTGATTCGGCCTATGCGCAGTTAATGGGGACGACGTCGACGGACCGCATCGTGGCGATCGAGCCGGTGTTGGATCTGTGGAATGCAAAGCGGGCACGGTACCAGGACGAGGAAGTCAGTCCGAGCCCCGTCATGGATCGTGACCTCACTGCGGTGCGCTGCTGCAAACTCCCCGCACGGCCCGATGTGATCGAGATCCCGGCCGACCGACTGGGTGACGCCTCACCCGTGTGGGCCACTGACCTGCCGGGCTGGCACTTGGACGATCGGCACGCCCAACTGAGTAGGGCCTACCGCACGGTGTTCCCGCAGGGGATGGCGACACAAGGGACGGTGCTGATTGCCCATCTGGATACGGGCTATTTTGCGGATGATCCGCTGCTGCCGAAGTATTTCGATCGACAACGAAGCACGACCTGTTTTGACGGCGTTGACCGCTGTGTGGCCTGTGGCGAGGCCCACTGGCAGGCGGGGCGGTTCCGCAGTCCGGGTCATGGCGTTTCCACCCTGGCCAACCTCGCCGGGCGGGACTATCGCACCGCGACGGATGGTCAGCGCCACCAGCAGGGCGGCAACCCCAGTGCCTCCATCTATTCCATCAACATCCACGACTCCGTGGTGCACCTCAATAGCCGCCGCATGGCCGCCGGGATTCTGCGCGCGGTCAATGATGGGGCGGATGTCATCTCGCTCAGCCATGGGGGATTGCCCTCCGGTGCGCTGGCCGATGCGGTGAATCATGCCTACGAGCAAGGCACCGCTATCTTTGCGGCGACGGGAGACTATTTTGAGCTGCCTTTGGGGCTTGGTCGAACCTTCCGCTCGGTGGTGTACCCCGCGCGCTATCAGCGTGTCATGGGGGTGGCCGGCGTGACCGCTGACCTCCAAAGCTATGGCGAGGCGCCCAGCCTGCTGTGGTGGCTGCGATTGGGCCCGGGGTATTTCCAGCGCATCGGTTCCTGGATGCTGCGGGGCAATTTTGGGCCTCGCTACGTCATGGCCCAGGGGAATGTGATCTCGGCCTTTGCACCCAATATCACCCGCTCAGACACCGGCGGCAGTGCCAAAGATCCGGCGCCACCGTATCTGGGTAGTAATGGGGCCGGTACGTCCAACTCGACGCCGCAGGTCGCGGCCGCTGCCTCGCTTTGGTTGGAAGCCAACCGCGCAGCCCTGACGCCGCAATGGCGCGGTTGGCAAAAGACCGAGGCGGTCTATCAGGCCCTGACGCAGTCCGCCAGCCAGCAGCACATTGAAGGGGATGTCCGTCACTTCGGCAGCGGGGTGCTCAAAGCGGCGGATGCCCTGGATTGGGGCATCCAGAGGGAGGGCTCGGTGCTGGTCCATCGCGATGGTCGGCAGTTGGCCTTGCAGCCGCGTGCCAAGGCCGGACGGGAGGTATTGGGGGTGCTGGAATTGCTGCTGTCGGCCCGGTTGCCGGGGCTTCGCAGTCCGGCCTTGCAGACGGCCTATCAGGCAGCGCTCCAGACGGAGGTAGCGCAGCTGGTGTTTACCTCCGAGGCGCAGGAGGCCTGGTTGGAGAAGGCGCTTCGCTGTGATGCCCTCGCAGCGGCACCGTCACCTTGTCCGTCGGTAACCTTAAGTCGTGCCCAGCAACAGGAATGGGCCCACTTGCTGCTGGCGGAGCCGGACGCGTCGGCAGAATTGAAGCGCGCCTTGCGTCAAGGACTGAGCACGATGACACCGTAGGGCGAAAGGGTGTCCAGTAGCCGCTAGCGCGATAGCAGGGCCAATCACCAAGAAGGGGAGGGGAACACATGCAGAAAGTGAGCTGGATGGTGGCCGCGGTGCTGATGGGGTCGTCCTGGGGCTTCAGCCTCAAGCCGGAAGAAACCCAGGTCGACGGCAAGCTGCGCAGTTTGGAGTCCAGTGTCATCACGCGCTGGCTTGATCTGACAGCAGCCAGGGTGATCGATCATTTCACGCACCCGGTGCATGAGTCGCTGACCCACCGGATGTATGGCTGCCAGCAGGAAGGGGAAGCGTGCGGGAAGCAGCCGGTCTCGCTCCGCGCCGCACCGGCGGCCGTGATCGCAGGGGTTCGCTGGAATGACAATCCGCCGTTCGAGCTGGAGTCCTCGCACATGGCGGATTGCGTGGGCAAGACGATCAAGTTGCCCAGTTACAGCAAGTGCTGGGTGTATCTGTTCAAGGACGCGGAGAAGCGCGCCCGCAAGCAGGTGATCGATGACGAGTATGTCCTGCTGTACCGCGTGCACTTCGGCGATATGCAGTTCCTGCACTCGATGGCCTCCCGTGATCAGGAGCCACCCGCCGTTACGCAGCAGCGGATTTTGATGTGGGCGGAGTTCACCTACCGACTGGCCGTCGGCGAGCTGACGCAGGACCTGGAGCTCCGTCGGATTGCCATTCCCGGCATGGAGGTCGTGTTCAAACGCCGGGGATGGACCGCGCAGCAGCTCTTTACCCGCGGTGACCCCACCTTCAGGCCGAAAGCGCAGTTCCAGCAGTTTGCCTTTGGTTCTCTGCTCCACATGGTGGAGGACAGCTTTGCCAAGGGGCATGTCGATCGTGACGAAGCCACGGGCCGTACGTGCCCGGGTACCTTCTTGCCGGAACCCGGGCGGATCAAGCGGTTCCATGCCTATGGTGGGCAGGATCATCAGGCCCATGCCGATGCGGATACTGCCGAGGCGGCGGAAGCTCATCTGGTCGTGGCCGACCCGAATGTGATCCAGATCGGCACCCATTTGCGCCAACTCGTTGAGCAGGGTGTTCCCTGGGTCGATGCGAAACCCTATCTAAGCTGTGTGTTTGCTTTGCACGACGAGGTTGGGCCGAGCGGCCCCGGCGTGCAGTTCCAGATGGGGAAGTAGCCGGTAAGGGCTGGGGCGGCTGTGCTGTGCGGCGGTGGGGTCGCAGCGCGGATTGACATCAGCCCACCTCGATCGGCAGCGTTGCCCCGTACTGTTGTCGCGGCCGCTTCCACCCCTCACTTGCTCAGGAGCTCCAACACGTGCGTCCACGTAAACCCGTCTCTCTGCCCACTGGATTGCTACCCCGGCACCGCATGGCCTCGTTAGGCAAGCCAGACCGTGGTGTGCTCCATTACCTCAAGGACTTCCCTTGGGCCGGTGGCTGGATGGCGTTGTTGCTGGCGGGGGGGCTCATCCTGTTTGCCTACTATTTCGCCATCCAATACACCCCAACCTTTGATTTGCAGACATTGCCTAGCCTGTTGGCGGCCATTGCCTTTGATGGCGTAATGCTGCTTCTGATGCTGGGCGCCATTTTTGGTATGCCCGCCATCCTGACCTTGGGCATCCCCGGTTTGCCGCTCGAAAGCCATAAAGCAGAAGTCGAGCAATGCAATATCCGCATGGCCTATGCCGCTTGGGTAGCGGCGTTCGCCTACTTGATCTTGGGGTCGGCGACGGCCGAGGAATCCGGACTGGCCGGGATTTCATACGTGCTGTTTGGCTTGGCCCTGGGTCTGGTGGTTTATGGAGGCCTATCTGCGTATCGGATCGCCCATGCTGAGCGGGATCAGACAGCCAGGAAGCGCTGGATGATGACAGTTGTCTGGATCGTGGTTTTTTTCGTGGTCGCGGCGGCGCAATGTTTTCCGCTGTTTGTGATGATTCTGTTGCTGTCCAAGTCGGCACTGGCGTCGTTGTCCGTTGAGTTGCGTGAGCTTACCAAGTTGGCCCTCCCTTTCGTTTTCGGCGGGGCCATGTCCATCTTCATCATTCACTGTGTTTCGTTGGGTCGAGCGGGCTACGGCAAAGCCATCTTGCTCTCGGTGAGCGCACCCTTGGCGTTGACGTGGCTCATGGGTAGCCCTGGTCTCATGTTTACGCTGATTGCCAAGGAGGCCAAAGTCGGCGCGTTTTTCATTCGGTCTGCTTCGCTGACCCATGAGGGTTGCCTGGCGGTGCAGGCCAGTCACCCGCAACAGGTATGTGGCGATGACAAGACACGCTTCGATACCTTGTGCCACGCTTACGTGCAGTCGCGACTGGGCGCCGAAACCTACCTACTGTTCAATACGGAACCGCATGCCCTGCGGCCGGAAGACGTGCGTCTCACACCCATCTATATCCCGTCCACCTTCCTGGCCTCACTCACCCCCGACTTGACCCGCGGCGTGACGGTAACCGATGACGATATTCGGCGGGGGCTATTTGATATGGCGCGTCGGGATGCGCAGTGCGGTGATCCTACCCTGCAAGTCACTGAACTCAGGCTTGACTCGGACGATCTGGATCAAGACCAAATGTTGACCAAGGCGGGTGAGCGGCGTGTCTCAAGCTGGGTCACGGCCAGCACATCCGCCCAGAAGGTAAGTATCGTGGAGGTGGTGATTCGGCCTGCAGCCAAGCGCTCAGCCAGGTCGGAACGGCAATGGGGACTAGAGGAGGCGAAGCGGCTTCAGCAGCTGCTCGGGTCACAACTGGTCAATACCCCCATCCGGGTGGATTGGAGCGGGGTGGGTACGGGCGATTGCAGTGCGCCCGAGGAGGACCCCAGCGAATGCGCACGCGATGTGCCGGCGTTGTCGATCAGCCTGATACGTCGACACATATAGGTAAGCGCGGTAAGGCAACCTGTGCCGAGCATCTCTGGTAGGGGGCGGCTCAGGTGGCGTAACAAATACTTCGATTTATCCCCCAAATGGGTGAAGCCAAGACGGGCATCTGGCTGATATATTCCGCGCCTTCTTAAAAGTGGGGCGGTCCGTCGAGGCCGCCCCCAAACAAAAACTCAAACGAGGGAGGCGCACGCGCAAGGCGTGCGTCGCTGGTCTTATGCGCGTTCAGATTGCCAAGTTGTTGGTGTGGTTTACCGTTGCCGTGTTGAGCCTGACAGGACATGCCTATGTCGTGGATGGTATTGACTATGTCAGCACATCGGCGACCACAACCGGCGGGTCGGTACCCGCGGGTGGCACGCTGAGCGCCGGGATCAGTTATAGCGTCAGATCTGCGGCCAGCATTGACGCGGTCTCCAGAGTTGAGCTCTTGAGTGGGGGCACTGTGCTGGCAGCGCAGGACTATACGGTCTCATATAGCGGTGAAAGGCCAGTCAATACGCAGCGTAGCGGCACACTCACTACCAATTTGGGTGTGGGAACACATAATCTGTATTTGCGCACGTATACCTTCGATCTTGGCTACGTGGGTGATTCCTACACCTACACCGTAACAGTCACCGCCCAGTCGCCCGCCCCAACTATTTCCGTCGTGCGTAACCCTAGCCCGATGATTTCGGGTAAGTCCTACACGGTGACCTGGAGCACAACGAACGCCTCATCGGTTTACTACACCTGCTCCGCCAGCGGGACGGGTTTTGTGGGTAGCGGTACCCTCGGTCCGAATGGGAGTGTGAATGGTACGGGCGACCCAGCCTGGGTAGGCTACCCCTCTGCGTGTACCTGGACGGCCACCGGCCCGGGCGGTAGCAAGTCGGTCAGCGATCCTTTGCAGACCGACAACCCTGCCCCAACCATTAATGCGAGCGCGAGCTGTACGACGAGTCCGTGTTATGCCACAGCAGCCGCCTACTTGAGCGCCAGCGCAAGCGATAGCAATGGTTATGTGGCCCGCGTTGAGTTCTACCGAAACGGTAGCCTCGTATTTTCTGACACCAGTGCGCCGTATGAATACACGGACACGGGGCTGAGTGCGAGCACCTATACCTATACCGCGCGCGCCTACGACAACGAGGGCAGGTCGACGCTGTCTGGTTCGAGCAATGTCACGGTAGTCGTACCCAACACACCGCCCAACGTCGCACTCACTAGCCCCGCAGCAGGCAGCACCGTTAATGTGTCCAATCTGCCGTACACGTTGAACCTGCGTGCCACGGCCAGTGACACGGGCGGCAGCATCAGCAGCGTTGAGTTCCGCTACAGCTTGAACGGCACGCATTACTCGTTCGGGAATGGCTCGCTGAGTGGTGGCTACTATGTGCTGGATACCGCGCTGCCGACCACGCCCGGCACGTACTACGTCTACGCCAAGGCCACCGACAATTCCGGCCTGACCACCAACTCCAGCACCGCCACGGTCAATGTGACCAACCCGAGCATGCCCGCGATTGGCAGCTTCACGGTCTCTGGCGTGAATTTCACTCTGCCGACCGGCACCAGCACGGCAAGCCTGAGCTACGCCGCCAGTGCGACGGACGCCAACGGCCAAGTCGTGAAACTGGAGCTGCTCAACGGCAGTACAGTGATCGATACGGTCAATGCTGCCACTACCGGCGGTAACCGCACCGTCAATCTGGGTGTGGGAACTCATACCCTGAAGATTCGCGCCACCGACAACCAGGGTGGTACTACCCTGACCGCCGGTACAAACGTGACGGTGGTCGCCAACAACTTGCCGGCCGTCAGTCTGAGTGCGCCGGCCAGCGCAGTGGTCTGGCAGAACGTGACCTTGTCCGCCTCGGCCACGGATAGCGATGGCACCCTCACCAAGGTCGAGTTCTGGCGTGGCACCACCAAGCTGGGTGAAGACACCACCGCGCCATACAGCTTCGACTGGTCGACGACCTCGGCAGGTAGCTATACCTTTACCGCCAAAGCTTTCGACAATCTGAATGGCATCACCACCAGTAACGTGGTGACCATTAATGTCGGTACGTCGACGCCCGCTGAAATCGCGATCGCCACCACTAACTACATTATTCCCGCAGGCGGCACGGCTGCGGTTCGGATTGATGCCAATACCGGTTTGGGCATGGCCACCAACGTGGGAATTCAGCGCTCCAGCACCGGCGCTAATGGCACGTATACGACGGTACGCAGCTCGCAGATAGAGGAAATTGTCGATTACGACGACATCGTCTCGGCAGGTACTTATTGGTATAAGGCAATCCAGTGGAACCGTGAAGACGGCAGCCAGACTTTCCCGGCCTCGGCGCCGGTTCAGGTGACTGTGTCGGAAGTCGGCCCGGTGATCGGTAGTGTGGATGGCATCTTCAACAACGCCCAAGGTGAGCCGATTCTCTATGGCTGGGCCTGTGAGAAGAAAGATGAGCGCCCAGTCAGTCTCCACCTTTATGTGAACAGCGGCTGGCCCGATGGCAGCATCCTGGCGGTGGCCGAAGCCAATCTCGCCGGTGAAGCCGCGATCGCCACATCTTGTGGTACGACGCGCAGCGCCTTCCGCTGGAATTTCAACTTGGCGCCATTCCGCGCTGACCACGGTGGCAGCGCCCTGTATGTCCACGGTCTCTCGCTCAATGGCGGCGCCAATCCACTCTTGGGGAGTTCCGGTACGTTCACCATTCCGGTCATCCCCAATACGGCACCGACAGCCACGTTCAGCCTGACCGCAGCCCCGACCCAGTTCTACGTTCCCGTTGGGGGCACCGTATCGCTGGGCTTCAATGCTGGCAGTGCCGATGCTGAAAACAATGTCACTAAGCTCGAACTGTTCAACGGTGCCAATGCGACACCGCTGTGGACACTGAACGGCAGCAGTGCGTCCAATCAATCCGTCACGCTGGCCAAGGGCACTTACTTGCTCCGGGTTCGTGCCACGGATGCCAAGGGTCTCTCAGGTAACAGTGCGGAGATCACCGTCACGGTTACTGAACGTGGCCCGGTCAAGGGTAATGTCGAAGGCGTCGTGATTGATGGTCAGGGCAAAGCCAGCCTCCAGGGTTGGGCCTGCGACCAGTACGATGAACGAGCCATTGGCGTGAAGCTGTTTGTGGGTGGGCCATCGAGTAGCGGCACCTTCCTGCTGAACCAGACAGCTAATCTGCCGGGTGAGGCCGCTTTGGCCACCGCTTGCGGTACCAGCAATAGTGCGTTCCGTTTCTCGTTTGATCTTGAACCCTACCGCGCCGCCCATGGTGGCAAGTCGATCTATGTGCAGGGCCTATCGCTCAACGGCGGCAGCCATCTGGACATTCCGGGTTCTGGTAACTACACCGTTCCGGTGGTCTCGACCCCGGTGGCGAGCCTTAACGCTCCCAATCCGTCCAATGTGCGCGTGGCAGTTGGTGCGCAGGCGGCTATTCGCTTTACCGGTAGTGCCAGCGTCGGCACCGGCAAGATCACCAAGCTGGAACTGTTCCGCGATACGGGCAGTGGGTACGAATCGACCGCCTTCTTTACCAAGACCACCGATGCCGCCAGCGTTACGCTGAATGAGCTGGTCAACCTGGGTGCCAATGCGTATCGCATCAAGCTGCGCGCCACCAACAATGTGGGTCAGACCGCGGAATCGCAGAGCCGTATCCTCAACATCACCGACAGCCCCTTGCTGGGCACGGTCGATGGTGTCCGCATCAACGCCGAAGAAAAGCCAGAACTGATTGGCTGGGTATGCCAGGAGAGCCAAACGGGTGTGGTCAATGTGCAGGTGCACGTCAATGCACCGGGTATCCTCGGTGGGACACAGATCACGACGGGTACAGCTAACCTGATTGAAGGTTCGGACAGCGCCGCCGTTCAGGCTGCCTGCAAGACGCCTGGCACTGGCCATCGCTTCAAGATCGACCTGAGTGCCTACACCAGTCAGTACGCCGGGGCACCGATTTACGTCACCGGTACTGCCGTCACCAGCAGCGCCAAGATCATCCTGCCGTGCGCCGATAACACCTGCACGATGCCGGCGAGCCTGCGCATTGCGCTGACCAACCCCGCCAATAACGACCGTGCAACGGCACCTGCCAACTTGTTCGCCAAGGCCAAGCTTACCAATGTGGGCGCAGGGGTGGATGAAGTGGCCATTGCGGTGGACGACCAGTGGCAGACGGCACAGCCGGATACCGAAGCCAATACTTGGTACATCAGCAAGCCGAACCTGAGTGCACGAGTCGCCCCGTACTGGGTGAAGGCACGGGTACGGCAGGGCAATACCACGCTTTATTCGCTTGAGAACGCGTTCTATGTCGATGGTAGTGCGACGACGACGCTGAATTTGGCGACACCGACTGGTAGCTTCACCGCTCCCGCAATCGTCAATCTCAGCGCGACGGTGGGCGGCGATGCGACCGCCGTCACTAAGGTGGAATTCCTGAACGACCAGGGCCAAGTAGTGGCCTCGGGCAAGCAGGCCGGCAATACCTGGAGCGCGAACTGGTATGGCCTGCTGGCGGGTAGCCATACGGTCACGGCGCGTGCTTTGAATATCCAAGGTGCGGCCATTGCGATCACTTCGGCGGCGGGTTTTAGTGTCACCACGGCAACCGGACCAAGTGATGCCACACCAATTGCAGTGGATATCACCCCACCGCATCTCGGCAATCCAGATGCAGGCAGCTTGCCGGGTGAGCTGAGTGTGAGCCCCAGTGGCGCCGCAACCTACAGCATCCCGATTGCGGTACCACCCGGCGTAAATGGCATGCAGCCTGCGCTGAGTCTTAACTACAGCAGTCAGGCTGGCAATGGTGTAGCGGGCCTCGGCTGGAGTCTCGGTGGCTTCTCATCCATTCAGCGTTGCGGCAAGACCATTGCCCAAGACGGTTTGTTCGATGCGGTTCGCTTTGCCAACACGGATCGTCTCTGCATGGACGGCCAGCGTCTTGTCTTGGCAAATCTGGTGCCGAGCGACGTGAACTACTGGGCAGACAATGCGGAATACCGCACCGAGATCGAGACGTTTAGTCGGATTACAGCGCAGCTTACCAACGGTAAACGCAGCTTCAAGGTCGAGACCAAGGGTGGGCAGACGCTGTACTTTGGTGACTCGTCAGACAGCTACGTTGCCGGCCAGGGACGTGCCGACGAGCAAGCCTATGCCTGGGCCTTGCGTAAGAGCGAGGATCTTTCGGGCAACCAGATTCAATACACCTACCAAGTTGATGCCACCACTGGTGAGCATCTACCTAAGACTGTTCGCTGGGGCTCTGCTGCCTTGTTGTTCGCTCGGGCCGACTTCACTTACGAGTCACGCCCTGATCCGGTTAAGACTTACCTGTCAGGTAGCCGCAAAGACCTGCGCAGTCGTTTGACCGCTATCACCATGAAGACGGATACAGGGGTTGATGGCTCTGGTGGTGTGCAGGCACAGAAGTATGTGTTGGGCTACGAGCAAAGTAGTAGCAGTGGCCGTAGCTTGCTGGACTGGATCAAGGTCTGCGATGCACAGAACAATTGTCTGCCCGAGACTCAATTTACTTGGGGGACGGAGCCCACTGGCGGTAGCCAGTTTGAGAGCGCGGGTGCTTGGGCAAACGGCCCGACGTTAGAAGTCTCGGAGAATCAGTTGCAGTGGCAAAAGGTGAGCTACGCCGACTTCAACGGTGATGGCAAGTTTGACTTCCTTGCGCCTGATGGCGTCTATCTGTCTACGGGCGCAGGGTTCAACAAGATTGCCCACGCCTGGAATGCAATCCCGGCAGGGAATTCAATACCCGATGGCCTCCCGGGACGAGTCATCTATGGCAACTTCGATGGCAGCGACCGCGTTAGCTTTCTGGATGTTCGGGTTGTAACGACTCCTACAAAGCAATACTGGGGTCAACTTTGCAAAGTGGCTGCAAACAGCCAGTCGGTCACCTGCGGCAACGAATTTTTGCTCGGTGCCAATGCTGGCCTGCACAAGGCTTTGTCAATTGACACGGATGGTGATGGCAAGGATGAACTTCTGCGTGTGACGCAGGCGGAGGCCGATGAACGCTGTGTTGTATCTGCAAGCGGACTCGGCTGTACTGCGTTTCCTGGCGTTGCTGCGATCTACCATCGCACTACGGTGGATGAAACGATTTGGGATGAGTCTGATCCTTGGAATCTGTATACCGGTCCAAAGTTGCCGATACCGCAGGTGTCTCTCGAGCAAGCAGGCGGGGACTTTGATGGGGATGGCATCACCGATTACCTGTTCGAAGACGGTACGCTTTGCCTGACCAAGATCACGGGAATTACCTGCCAAGACTTCGCGGCGCAACTACCGGGTTGGGCAGAGTTCTTTGATGGCACTGGCCAACGACCGACCTTGGAACGGGACTCCGTAATCGATATCAACGGTGATGGTTACCTTGATTTTGTGGCATCGCTTCGCACCGCAGATGGAAGCAGTACCCAATTCTCAACCTGCTTGGGTACTGGAACGGGGATCAACTGCCAATCAAGCAGCAATCCGCTGTATCAGGCGCGCGCAGTCGACGTGCGAGGCAATGGCCAAGGCCAATGGTTGCGCAAGCAGTCGACGGGCGTAGTCAGCGACGAGCTAACGAACTCAACATGTACGCTGGTTGACGGCAATACGTCGTGCGCTGCCTATCCGGCACCAGCAGGCTGGAGTGGTCCTACCCAGGTCGTATCGGGTGGCAGTAATTTGAACCACGAAATCTACGGTGACTTTGATGGCGATGGCCAAACAGACATTGCTACCTATCGTCACGGCAATACCATCAAGTGGGAAATCTATCGCCCCAAAACCAATTCTGGTACAGACCGCTTGGTGAGCGTGACCAATGGTGTCGGACAGAGCAGCGAGGCGATCTACGCCAAGTCGGGCGACAGTACGACCTACGCGAGCCAGGGCAATAACATCCAAGGCACGGCGATCACGCATGCCTATCCGGCGGTCACGATTTCGGTGGCAGGTACTTTGGTTAAACAGTTGGATCGCGTGGATACGCTGGGTAATCGTCTAGTTACGCAATATCAGTACGGTATTGCTGCATCTGACCAGCTGGGTCGAGGTCATTTGGGTTTTGCGTACACCATCCAGACTGATGTCGCTTCAGGTATCAAGCAGCAGTCGTGGTACTCGCAGACTTGGCCACTGGCGGGCATGGAAGTAGCCGATCAAACCGTGAAGGCCAGCCAAGTCCTGGCCAAGCAGATCAACACGCTGGCAACCAAAACGCTTAGTCAGTCAAACGGGGCTGAAATTGCCTTCCCCTATGTCGACACCAGCCAAGAGACACGTTACGACTTGGACGGTACTGACATGGGTACCACCACGACGACTAGCGTATATGACGCGCGTGCGCGCTTGAGCAGTGTGGTGGTCAACGTCAAGCTGGGCACCGAAGAGCACTCGGCGACGGTAACCAATGCCTTCAAGCCGTCTGCGCTGACCGATGCCCCATGGTTGCAGCAGCTGATGGAGTCGGTCACCACCACTAAAACAAACGCAGCCGGCAGCATCACGCGGGAGGTGGGTTACGAATATGAAATCAATGGCTTGGTGAAGAAAGAAATCATTGAGCCAAACCAACCCGCGCTCAAAGTTACGACCGAGCTCGACCGCAGCAACAACGCGTTCGGCTTGGTTGGCAAGAAGACCCAGACCTGGACGGACCCGGTCACGGGTGCGACCAAGTCGCGTGTTGCCGAAGAGGCGATCTACGAGCCCAAGGGCCGCTTCCCGCAAACCGTCAAAAACGCCCTCGGCCAGGCTGAAACCCGAGGCTATGACGCTGCAACGGGCAAACAGACACGTCTGGTTGGCCCCAACGGTATTGAAACCCAATGGGTGGTGGATGGCTTTGGGCAGGTGAAGAAGGAAATTCGTCACGACGATACGGATTCGGCCAAGTACACCGAGGTGCGCCAGTATCTGAAGCAGTGCGACACCAGCTGCCCAACCGGTGCAACCACTGTCGTCATCGTGGATACCTTCAAGGGCACACAGCGTACATCCGTGCCGAGTCTGGTCTACCGCGATAGCGCCGGTCACGAACTGCGCAAGCAGACCTACGGCTTTGATGGCCGCGCCATAGTGGTCGACACCCGTTATGACAGCCGTGGTCGAGTGTGGGAGGTGTATCAGCCTACCTTTGACGGTACGACCGCCAAGCTAGCGAGCCGTACGAGCTACGACGACCTCAACCGGGTCACGAAGGTCGAAACACCGTCGGATACGGGCGCGCTGGTGGCAACCACCACGGCCTACAACGGCTTGGTCACGACCACGACCAATCCAAAGAACCAGGTCAAGGCCGATACCCGCAATGTCGTGGGTCAGCTGGTCGAGACGAAGGACGCTCTCAATGGCATAACTTCGTTCGGTCGCGACGCCTGGGGCAACCTCACCAAGACTACCGACCCGGCAGGGAACGTGATCGAAGTGGTTTATGACCTGCTGGGCCGCAAGACGGAACTCAAGGACCCGGATCTGGGCCGGATTGAATACAGTGTCGACCCGCTAGGCCGCGTCTACCGCCAGATCAGCCCCAAGGCCCGTGCAGCCGCTGCATTGAAGACGCTGCAGTTGGACAAGGAAAAGGAATACACCCGTACCGAGTACGACGACCTGAACCGGATGACGGCACGGTACGAGCCTAACCTGGAAAGTCACTGGGTCTACGACCACGCCACCAATCCGTCCAACTGCGCCACCACCAAGAGCTGCGGTCAGTTGGTCGAAGCGTACACCGGCACCAGTAGCAACAAGACGTACAGCCGCATCCATAGCTACGACAGCTTGGGCCGTCCGGACACGACCACCACCCAGCTCGATACGGTCTACGTCAGCACGCAGAGCTACGACAGCTGGGGTCGTTCGATCAGCCGTTCGGAACGCCGTGGCACCGATGTCACCAAGACCCGCAAGGTCGAGAACCGCTACAACGGTTATGGCTACCTGAAGCACATCGAACGCAATGGCCTGAAGCTGTGGGAAGCCATCAAGCAGGATGCTGCGAACCGGGTCGAGACTGCGCAGTTGGGCAATGGCCTGATCCAGACGCGCGAGTACAACGAGTACACCGGCCTGCTGAACGAGGGCCTGTACACCAACGCGGCACTTCAGCCGAAGATGCAGGAGAGCTACAACTACGATGTGTTGGGCAATGTCAGCCAGCGTACCCACACCTGGGGTGGAACCAACTCGACCATCGAAGACTTTACCTACGATGGTCTGAACCGTCTTGAGACCAGCACCGTGGCCGGTCAGTCTACGCAGCACTTCGAGTACAACGCCATTGGCAACATGACGCGCAAGACTGGCGTGGGCACGGGGCTGTCGGGGAGTTACAAGTACCCGGCACAAGGCGCCAATGCCATCCGGCCACACGCTGTGAACAGTATCGATGGCGTGGGTAGCTTCAGCTACGACGCCAACGGAAATATGACGAGTGGTGCCGGTCGAAACATCAGCTGGACCAGCTTCGACATGCCGCTGTGCATGACGAAAGGCAGCATCCAAGGTGATGGCAGCTGCGCCAGTGGCGCTAGCGCTTGGAGCCAGTTCGTCTACGGACCGGAGCACCAGCGTCTCAAGCAGCTAAAGCAGGACGGCAGCATTGTCTATGCGGGTGCCATGGAAGTGGAGCTGGATGCAGCCAATGCCGTGAAGCGCATCAAGACCTACTGGCCGCAAGGCTTGGGCGTGGAAATCGAAGAGGGCGGCAATACCCAACTACGCTGGACGCATGTCGACCGCTTGGGTTCGGTGGTGGGCATCAGCGACGAGACCGGCAACTTTGTTGAACAGCTGGGCTTCGATGCCTGGGGCAAGCGCCGTAACCTGAATGGCAACGGCACGCCAGATAGCTTGGATGGTCAGACCGACAACAAGGGCTACACCGGCCACGAGATGCTGGATGCATTGGACTTGGTGCACATGAACGGCCGGGTGTATGACCCCTTGGTGGCGCGGTTCATGAGTGCGGATCCGCTGATTCAGGACCCGGAGCATAGCCAGAGCTACAACCGCTACACCTATGTGTGGAACAACCCGACGAACCTGACAGATCCAACGGGGTTTGTGGCCTCGGACTCTTGGCAGCGCTGGGATCAAAATACCTCCGGACTCATTATTCAAAAACCGGAAGATATGGAGTGCTCGCGATCTGGCTGCCGTTCGCCTGTTGGACCTGATGGGCCAAAGTGGGATGCCGCCGAGACGACAAACGAAGGTGGTGAGCCATCGGGCCTAGAGAAGATTTTGATTAATGGAGTCAAAACTGCACGTGATACTGCTGCTGCGATTGAGAGTGCTACTTCGGGGCCGATTAGTTTTGTAGTTCCAGCTGTATATGGTTTTGGCCTACTGGCATCAGATCAATTAAATGGTGGTGCAGATGCTGCCGAGGATATCCTTGCGGGCAGACTCGGCTATGCGGCTACAGGCATCCTGCTGCGAGCACCTGGTGCAAGAACGGTGCTCAATAAGGTCAGGAGGCTGGCCAAGTCGTGTGACTGTTGCTTCCCCGCGGGGACCCCTGTCTTGACCGCCGATGGTGCCGTTCCGATTGAGGAGGTTACAGAGGGGCAGCTTGTCTATGCGCGCAATGAACATACCGGGCAGACAGCGCTTAAGCCGGTAACTCAGCTCATGACGACGGAGGGGAAACCGTTGTTTGCGCTGGTAACGCAAGGCAAGTTCGGGCGCATCGATCGAATGGAGGTGACGGATAATCATCCGTACTGGGTGCAGGGCAAGGGCTGGGTAGCTGCCGCCAAACTAAAGCCGGGCATGGTGTTGGACAGCTTCGATCAGGGTGCGCTGAGGGTTGTTACACTTAATGCGCTGGATCGAGTGGAGACCACTTATAACTTCACGGTAGCGGACTACCACACCTACTTCGCTGGTAGGCAGCGGGTATTTGTCCACAACAATAATGGTTGTTTCTGTATAAATGGGAAAAAGGGATTCCCAAAAGATTTTCCGACAAAGAATACGAAAGATTGGTCTGGCACTTTCAAGAGCGAGGGGGAGGCGCGTGCGCTCGCTAGAGAAAAGCTTGGGGCCAATCCAGTTGAGGTTGAAGCGAACAAGTGGCGAAGCGCTGACGGCAAGTGGCAGTATCGGGCAAAGCCTGGTGACGTCGGCGATAATCACATCCATCTGGAAGAGTTGAATCCACAGACGGGCGAGGTGCTTCAAAACTTACATTTGCGCTGGCCTGAAGGAGCTGAAAGATGAATTGGCGACTAGAAAATGCCTGTGTTTTGGCTATACGCATTAGTGCCAATGCAGTGGCATCTGTAGTGAAGGTTTCTCTGAGTAATGACATTCTTGAGCGATTCTGCATCGGCCTTTGCCTTCTAAAGGAGGGGCTGATTGACAGCCTTGACCTTGTGGACCATCACGGCAGCGTGTTTCGGTTGCAGCGTTCAGACTCCGCGATATGCGTCCGGTTGGGTGAAGGAAAGACAATCCTAACTTTAAGTGAGATTGAGCTTGAGCGATGGGTACACTTTACTCTTCGAACTGTAAGAGACGGTATTGCCGACGTAGACCACTTTGACGTAGAGGCACCTTTGGCGGGAAGTTCTAGCGAAATTGTTGATGTTGTCATTGCGTTTCCTGCTTCCGTGCCACCTGTTTCACCTAACGAAGTACGCCGTAGGTTGGGTTTGGGATAGCAGTGGGCAGGCTACGATTCTTGTCGTTTTGGGCTCTGTGTAAAGATGGGGTCTTGAGCAAAGATGGGGCCGAGTCTCAATACTGTTCGGCTAGATGCATTTCAGCGGCCGCAGCCGCGGGTGAATCGACTTTGGCCTAAGCATGGCCGCAACGCAATCAAGCGGCTGTCGTCGTTGATAGCGGCGATCGTGCGATGCGTAGGGCGAGTTGCGTCGCTTGACTTGCCTCGGTGTACGCTGGCCCAAGGTGCGGACAGCGCGCAGCTTGGCCGCAACGGCCAGCAGCTCAAGGAACCACCACTTTCTTAGTCTTAGCTGCTTTTAGGGAAAAGGCCCCTGACTGGGGCTGGCTGCGGCGCAGCAACTGAACATCAAAGTCGGGGCCGGGTCTTGAATTTTGCATGTTGTTAGTACGAACAAGGCGGACCACTTTTCTGACTTACTCCTCAGCTCGAATAAAGTGATCTATCCAACTGATTGTTTGCATTTAACGGCGTGTTTCCCAAAAGCGGGCAAGAGAGTAGGCGCAATCTCTGTTTCGTTTTGCCTTGCTGGAGGTCGGCCGATACCTTGTACCAGCTAGCAAGGAATCTCCTCCTTCACCCAAATGGGTGACGCGGAGTGGCGATGACTTTGGTACACTCCGCCCCCTAAATTCCCCGGCGTTTCAATCGCTTGCGCGATGCCGGGTATACCCATAACGAGGGCGTTTCTCGGTAGGTTCAGGTTTTCCTTTGCCTTGCTGGCTCGCCGTTTATTGTGTTGCGAGTCGTGCCCCGCCCGCTGTCCTTTTCTTCGCTTGGCTTCCAGCTGCAACGCTTGCTTCGCCATCATCCGCTGATGGTGGTGGCGTGTACGGTCGCGTGCGCGGCGCTGATGACACTGCTGTTTGGCTGGGTGCAATCCCGAAGTGACGTGCAGCGCCTAGCAGCAGAACTGAGTACTGCGCCCATGGCGGTTGAGCCGGTGGCAGCAAGCGAGACGCACTCATCCTCGTCATCCCCAGTGCTGCCTGTTTTCGATAGCGCGGCACTCGCCAAGACCTTGGGCGAGCAGGCGGCCAAGCTCAAGCTTGACCTTGCCGAGGTCAATTACACGCTCGACGAGACCGCCAGCCTGCCGTATCTACGCTACCGCGTGACGCTGACACTGGACGCCAGCTACCCCACCCTTCGCCGCTACGTGGCCGGCTTGCAGTCGGTGGCGCCCCATGTGTCACTCGACGGGGTGCATTGCAGCCGCGAGGACATTGGCGACAAGCCCCTCTCGTGCGATCTGTCCTTGTCGGCGTTTTACCAGCGAGGCAACCATGGATAAGGCCAGCCAGCGGCGCTGGCTGATCTTGGGCGGCTTGCTGGCCGTAACCGTAGTGGCCATGGTGTATCCGGTCGATCCGCAGACGATTACCGTGAACGTGGCTGACCCGGCCGAGCGTTCCATGCCGGCAACCACCAGTGCCACTTCGCCAGCCGGCGAGTCGGCACCTAGCGCACGCGCACCGGTGATGGCGGCATTAACCGACTTGCCCGAGACCATTCCCGACCCCTTTGCCAACAAAGGCTGGATCGCCCCCCCGCCGGCACCCATCCCGGTTGCCGCGCCCGCACCGGTAGTCGCACCGCCTGCGCCGATTGGGCCACCTCCTTTGCCGTTCAAGTTTCTGGGCCGTTTCAACGACGGCGGCCAGGACGTGGTCTACCTGAGTCGCGGTGAGCAGATGGTGGTGGCCAAAGCTGGCGAGGCGTTGGATACCAGCTACAAGGTGATTGCCCTCACCGCGAACCAGATCGAAATCGAATACCTGCCCACGGGCGACCGACAGTTCCTGAACCTCGGCACGTCCGACAGTTGAGTCTCATGGCCATGATGAATCTACCCCCTTGGACCGCAAGGTCTTGCGCGTTGGCTGTTGTGCTGGCCCTGAGTGGCTGCGCCTCGGTTTACCACCACGGCACCGGCATGGACGAAATGGCCCGCGGCAATTACGCCGAAGCCATCCCGCACCTGCAAAAGGCCGCCGAACTCTCGCCCCAGGATGTTCGCTACAAAACCGATTGGCTGCAAAACCGCGATAAGGCGATCAGCCGCCTGCTGGCCCAAGCCGATGCCAATCTGCATTCCGGTAAAGAGGCGGAGGCTCAGCAGCAATACCAATCCATCCTCAGCTTCGACCCCGACAACGAACGCGCCCGATCCGGCCTCGACAAGCTCGCCCGCCTGCGCCAAGCCAATGACGATGCAGCCCAGGCGCGTGACGCCCTCAAGCGCAACGACCCGACCCTGGCCCTCAAACTCGCCAGCCGCGCCCTCGAAGCCGTGCCCGATCAACTCGAAGCCAAGGCCGTCCGCCGCGAGATTGAAGCGCTGCAATCCAAAGAGCTGCTGACCACGCCGTCGCTGAGCAACCTCTACAAGAAGCCCATCAACCTCGAATTCCGAGACGCAAGCGTGAAGACGGTATTCGAGGCGCTATCGCGTACCACGGGCATCAATTTCATCTTCGACCGTGAAGTGAAGGCCGATCAGCGCACTACCGTATTCCTGCGCCAGACCGCGCTCGAAGACGCGATCGACGTGATCCTCACGACGAACCAGCTCGACAAGAAGATCCTCAACGACACCAGCGTGCTCATCTACCCGAACACGCCGGCCAAGGCCAAGGAATACCAGGAGCTGGTCGTCCGCGCCTTCTACCTAGCCACGGCCGAAGCCAAGCAGACCGCCCAGTTGCTGAAGACGGTACTCCGCATCAAAGACGTGTTCGTGGACGACAAGCTGAACCTGTTGGTGCTGCGCGAACCGCCCGAAACCATCGTCCTCGCGGAGAAACTTGTCGCCCTACACGACCTCGACGAGCCCGAAGTGATGCTCGAAGTCGAAGTGCTGGAAATCAACCGCTCGCGCCTGCTGGACTTGGGCATCAAGCTGACCGACCAGTTCACGGTAGCCCCGCTGACCAGCAGCACGAGTACCGGCACTGGCGGTAGCACGACGTCGACGCTGCCTACTTTCAAACTCAGCGATCTGAAGAACCTCAACTCCGACAAGTTGGGCGTGACGCTACCTACGGCCACGCTCAGCCTGCGCAAGGAAGACGGCGACGCCAACCTGCTCGCCAACCCGCGCATCCGTGTCAAAGATCGCGAAAAGGCCAAGATCCTCATTGGCGACAAGGTCCCCGTGGTGACCACCACCACGACACCGAATGGCTTCCTGTCCGAGAACATCCAGTACCTCGACGTGGGCCTGAAGCTTGAGGTCGAACCCGATGTGCATCTGCGCGACGAGATTGGCCTCAAGGTCTCGCTCGAAGTCAGCTCTGTGGTCAACACCGTCAAAACCAGCAGCGGTTCGCAGGCGTACCAGATCGGTACCCGCAATGCGAGCAGTGTGCTGCGCCTCAAGGATGGCGAGACCCAGGTGCTGGCCGGTCTCATTAGCGACGAAGACCGCTCGGCCGCGAACCGGATTCCGTTGTTGGGTGACTTGCCGCTGCTGGGCCGCCTGTTCTCCAGCCAGAAGGACGACCGTCGCAAGACAGAAATCGTCCTGTCGATCACGCCGCGCCTGATCCGCAATGCCGACCGCAAGGAACCGGCCGCTGAAGCCTTCTGGTCCGGCTCGGAATCGACCCTGCGCACCAAGCCTTTGCAACTGCGCACCCTCCCGAACCCCAATGCGCCTGCCGCTGCACCGAGCGTAGTGCCTTCCCTTAACTCAGTGGCTACGCCCGCGAACCCGGGTGCTACAACTAGCGCGAATCCCGTGCCCGCAACCCAAACTGCCCCGCAAACCGCTGCCCCACCCGCAGCTGACAACGCGCTGCCCCAACAAGCCGCCGAGATGCTGGCCAACACCAGCCCCTTGCGCCTGCGTTGGGATGGCCCGAACCGCAGCAAGGTCGGCGAGACGCTCACTCTGAATCTGGCACTGGACAGTAGCGAACTGCTGCGCGCTGCTCCGCTGCAGCTGGCCTATAACCCGGCTCAGTTTGAAGTGGTGTCGGTGAAGGAGGGCACGTATTTCAGCAAGGATGGGAAGGGCAACTTCAGCCAGATCGTCGACAAGCAAAGCGGCCGGATTTCGGTTGGGCTGTCGAGCAGTGAAGCCACGGGCGTGAAGGGCGATGGCCGTTTAATGACCGTGGAACTCAAAGCCTTGGCGCCGGCTGAAGCCGAAATCAGTCTGCTGCGGATTTCTCCAGTAGGCAGCAGCCAGGCCATTGTTCGCCCGGTGACCCCTATCGTGCACAAGGTCAGCGTCGCACCATGATTGCGTTGGTAGCATCGCCAGCGAACGCATCGCGCCGCGAGACCGGCTTCAGCTTTGTCGAGCTGCTGGCCACGCTCGCCATCGTCGCCTTGCTGGCCTCGATCGCGATTCCCTTGGCGCAAACCACGGTAAAGCGCAGCAAGGAAATGGAGCTGCGCCGGGCTTTGCGCGATGTACGCATGGCGATTGATGCGTACAAGCGTGCCTCGACTGATGGCTTCATTGCCGTCCTGCCCGGTCAGAGCGGCTATCCGCCCAGCCTGACCGACCTGACGGCCGGTGTAGAGAACGCCAAGGTGCCCGGCAAGAAGCTGTACTTCCTGCGCCGCTTGCCGCGCGATCCGTTCTTTGCGGACACGACCGTACCTGCCGCAGACAGCTGGGGTGTACGCAGCTTTGATTCCCCACCGGATAACCCGCGCACCGGTGACGATGTGTTTGACGTGTACTCGACCTCGACGCAACTGGGCCTTAACGGCTTGGCGTACAAGGAGTGGTGAGCATGCGTAAGCGCCTATACACCCACGTCCTGATCCGCGGCTACACGATGATCGAATTGCTGGTCGCGATGGCGATCATCGCCATGCTGCTGTCGATTGCCGCGCCCAAATACTTCGCCAACCTCGACAAGGCCAAGGAAGACGTCTTGCGTGAGGATCTGTACATCCTGCGCGATGCGCTGGACAAGTTCTACGCCGACAAAGGCAAGTACCCAGAAAAGCTCGACGATCTGGTGGAGCAGAAATACCTGCGGGCGATCCCGGTGGACCCGTTTACCGAGAGTAACAAGAGCTGGGTGGTGGTCACGTCCGAGGATGCCAGCTTGGGCGTGGTGCAGGACGTCAAAAGCAGTGCCCCGAACAAGGCACGCAATGGCACCTGGTACAAGGACTGGTAAGCATGCAGCGCGAGCGTGGCTACAGCTATGCCGTGGCACTGTTTGCCTTGGCGATTCTCACGACCCTGAGTTTACGGGCCGTGGAGAACGCCAAGACCGCTGAGTGGCGTGAGCGTGAAGCCGAGTTGCTGTATGTGGGGCAGGCCTATCGCAACGCGATCCAGCAGTACTACGTGCAAACGCCGGGTACGGTGAAGCGTTACCCACCCGATCTGAAAGCTCTGTTGCTGGACGAGCGGGCGACGACAACACGCCGACCCTTGCGGCGGCTGTATCGTGACCCGATCACGGGTACGCCTGATTGGGGGCTGGTGCCCGCACCCGATGGCGGCGTGATGGGCGTGTATTCGCTGTCCACCCGCGCCCCGATCAAGGTGGCAGATTTCCCCGAGGTGCTGGTCAGTTTTACCGGCGCCAAGCGGTATATGGATTGGCAGTTTGTGTATCAACCCAGTTGAGATGCTTAACAACAAGGAAAGCACTATGTATCAAGCAAACAAGACCCAACAGCGCGGCTTCACGCTGCTGGAACTACTGGTGGTCCTGCTGATCATCGGCCTCCTGGCCGGCTTCGTCGGCCCCAAGTACTTCGGGCAGATCGGTCGCTCGGAACAGAAGGTCGCCAAGGCCCAGATCGACGCCTTTGATAAGGCACTGGATCAGTACCGTGTCGATGTGGGCCGTTACCCGACTACCGATCAGGGTCTGGCCGCGCTGTTTGCTGCGCCCGCCGGCGAGGGCAAGTGGCGCGGTCCTTACCTCAAGAAGGCGATCCCGGCGGATCCGTGGAACAACGCCTACAAGTACACCTCACCCGGCCAGGATGGCCGTGACTTCGACATCATCTCCTACGGCAAGGATGGCAAGGCCGGCGGGACTGATGACGATGCCGATGTGGTGAGCTGGAACTAAGCGATTACATGGCCCGTTTCCGGATCAAGGCCCTCGCCAATACCGGTGAGGTGACACGGCATGAGGTGGAAGCCGCCACCGAGGACGAGGCACGCCATGTGATCGTGGCGGCGGGTGGCCGTGTGCTCACGCTCGATGCCGTGGGCAGCGGCATGCCGACCGGATTTCGTGCCAGCCCCTTCAACCTGACCGTGTTCAACCAGCAGCTGCATTCGCTGCTGGAGGCCGGCCAGCCGATTGTGGATACGATCGAAATTCTGGGCCGGAACGATCGAGCAGGGCGGCATCAGTCGGTGTACGCGAGCTTGCTGACCAGCCTGCAGCAGGGCAAGCAGCTCTCAGAAGCCATGGCCAATCTGCCCTCCGTGTTTCCGCCGCTGTATGTGGCGATGGTACGGGCCAGTGAAACCACTGGCACGGTGCGCGCCGCAATCCGCCGCTTCATGCACTACCAGAAGCAGATCGACGAGATTCGCGGCAAGCTGATCTCGGCGGCGATTTACCCAGCGATTCTGATTGGCGTGGGTTTCATGGTTGTCGCTTTCCTGATGCTCTACGTGGTGCCGCGCTTCAGTGCGGTGTTCGACGATGTCAGCGCCCGCAACAACCAGGTCGCTGGCCTCGTGCAGCTCTGGGGCACCTTTGTGCGGGAACACGGCGTGTTTGCCTGGTCGACTTTCTTCCTGATCGTGGCCGGCATCGTTACCTTGCTGGTGCATCCCGTACCACGTGCCTGGGTATCACGGCGATTGCTCAGCATGCCTTGGGTGGGTGAGCGGCTATGGATTCTGCAACTGGCGCGGCTGTATCGCACCCTGAGCATGCTGCTAAAGAGCGGGGTGAGCGTGCTGTCTGCCATGCGCATGACGGAGGCCTCACTGTCGCCAGCGATGCGCGGTGATCTGCAAGCCGCCGCGATTCAGGTATCGCAGGGCATGCCGCTGTCGATGGTCTTCCCCGAGCACCGCCTGAGTACCGAGGTCGCCCAGCGTTTGCTGCTGGCGGGAGAGTCCTCCGGCAACCTCGACGATATGATGGAGCGCATTGCGGATTTCTACGACCAGGAAGTGGCGACCTGGATTGATGTCGCGGGCCGCTTGATTGAGCCCGTTTTGATGGTCGTCATCGGGCTCATCATCGGCGGCATCGTGATGATGCTGTACACGCCGATCTTTGATCTGGCCAACGCCATCTAGTGAACAGCACGCCCCCTCACTGCCACCCGACATTCATCACCGAACAACGACTCCGCTCAATACGCCCCCGAACACGACGCAAAACACTGTGCTGACGCTTCCCCAACTACACGCCGCCACCTTGGCCGCGACCCCGGTGCATGACTGGCTTGATGTCCTCGTCGAGCGCACTGGCCAAATGCGGACTGAGCTGCTCAGTCAGGCCGGCCAGCTGACCGGCTACCCGATACTGAGCGGCGCTGACGATTGGGCCATCACACCTGACTTCAGTCACGCGTCCTATGCCGACATGGTCCAGCACACGGTGCTGGTGGGTATGGATGCCCAAGGCCAACCGGTCGCACTGACGGCGCAGCCACTCGATAGTGAATTGGGTACCTGGTTGGCCGAGCTGGGCCAAACGCTCGCTGAGGTTTACCTGGTTGATCCGCGTGCACTCAGACAGGAGCTGGAGCGGCATGAGGCCAGCTTCAGCGCCGTCGCTGAAGCCGTGGGGGTGGAAGAAGTCATTGAGCTGGCCCGTGATGGTACGGGTGACCTGACGCTGACCGCGATTCAGGGTGAGGCCAGCCCGGCCGTGCGGCTGGTCAACTCCACCGTGTTCGATGCGCTGCGCTACGAAGCCAGCGATATCCACCTGGAGTCGGTCCCACAAGGCTTGGTGATCAAGTTCCGGATCGATGGCGTGCTCAACCGCATTGCCATGGTTAACAACCCCTTGCTGGCCGAGCAGACGATTGCGCGGATCAAGGTGCTGGCAGAACTCGATATCGCCGAGAAGCGTGTGCCGCAGGATGGCCGCTTCCGGGTGGCGTCCAAAGGGCGAGACATCGATATCCGTGTCTCCATCATGCCCAGCATCCATGGCGAAGATGCGGTGCTGCGGATTCTGGACAAGCAGGCGCTCATTGATCAGCTCCAACGACTGACGCTGGATTCACTGGGGTTCGATAGCGAGACGATCCGGCTACTGCGCCGTTTGGCTTCCGAGCCTTACGGCATGTTGCTGGTGACCGGTCCTACAGGGAGCGGCAAGACGACCACGCTGTATGCGGCACTGACCGAGATCAACAACGGCGAAGACAAGGTCATCACGATTGAAGATCCGGTTGAGTATCAGCTTCCCGGTGTGCTCCAGATACCCGTGAATGAAAAAAAGGGCCTCACCTTCTCGGTGGGCCTGCGCTCCATCCTCCGCCACGATCCCGACAAGATCCTCGTCGGCGAAATCCGCGACCCTGATACGGCGCAGATTGCCGTGCAGTCGGCCCTGACGGGCCACTTGGTGTTCACCTCGGTTCACGCCAATAACACCTTCGACGTGATCGGCCGCTTCATGCACATGGGCGTGGACCCCTACAACTTCGTGTCCTCGCTGACCGGTGTGGTGGCGCAACGCCTGGTACGGCAGAACTGCCCGCAATGCACGGTGGATGTCACGCCAGATGCAGAACTGCTGGAAGAGTCGGGCATCACCGATCCGCATACCTATCGATTCCGGGCAGGGCAGGGGTGTAGTCACTGCCGAGGTACCGGCTACAAAGGCCGGCGTGCGGTGGCAGAAGTGCTGCGCCTCACCGATGAGATTCGAGAAATGATCGTGAACCGTGCCTCAATCCGGGCCCTGAAAGAGCAGGCTCGCAAGGAAGGCACGCGCTTCCTGCGCGATATCGCCCTGGAGCTGGTCCGTAATGGCCAGACGACACTGCAGGAGGTGAACCGTGTCACGTTTGTGGCCTGAGCCCCTGTCCGTGGGGTTGTTCGAGTCGCATGGCTGGCTCGCGCGTGGCAAGCAGGTCATTGCACTGCCTGCGCCATCCTCATCGCCCAGCGCAGCACAAAGCGCAGTCCCGGATTTAACGGCACTAGCCAAGGTGCTGGATGAACAGATCGCCAACGGCGGTCTGCGTAAAGGCCGTGTCTCAGTACTGGTGGGCGATGCGACGGCTCGCATCATCACCCTGCCTTGGCAGCCGGATCTGACCAAGCCCGCGGAGTGGCAAACCTATGCGCAGGCGCGGTTTGACGCGGCAGGGATCGCGTTGGACGGCTACCTGATGCATGCCGAGTTCACGGCGCCGGATCGCTTGGGTTTGGCGTATGCCTTGCCTGCGACCTGGCTGGCCCAACTGAATGAGCTGATCACCGCCAAGGGGCTGAAGCTCTGGGAGGTGCTGCCGGTATCGGCGGCGGCTTACTACCGCCATCGTACGGTGCGACAGAGCAAGCAGACCGTCGTGTTACTGGAGCAAGCCGATCGGCTCTGCGCCTTGGTGGTGGACCGACGTGGCCTGGTCAAACGTGAGGCCGAACCCGTCACCGGCAATGCAGAGCAAGCACACCGACGCTTACTGACACGGCTCGCTGCCACCTCCCCGGAGATCACCCACGTGCAGTACTGGTCGCACAAGCCGGCTGAGCAAACCAAGCTACCGGAGGCCATCCAGGCAACCCTGGGTGAGGTAACGGCCTCGGTACTCACCCATACGGTGTGGAGCTAAGCGATGCAAGAACTCGAACGCTTGCTGCGACCCCGTCGTCCGGTACCGGTGTACCTAATCGGCGCCATCGTGCTGCTGATGGGGGTGAGCATCTGGCTCGCCACCCGCCTTTATGACAATCACCAAGCTGTGCTCGCACTGGAAATCCAAGTCCAAGCGCATCGCGCCAAGCAGTTAAAGCCCACTGTGACCAAACCCAGTAACGCCAGTCTGGCCACTCAGCAGCAGTGGCAGGCCTTGGCGGCTGAGCGCAGCTTTGCGTGGCAAACCGTGTTTGGGGCGATTGAAGGGGCGGCCAAGGCGGATGTGGAATTGCTGGAGTTCGTGCCGGATAAACGCAACGGCAAGATCGTGTTGCGGGGTGAGGCGCGGGATCGTAAGGCGCTGCTGGATTACGTGACCTTGCTCGCGGCACAACCGGGCTTGGTCCAGGTGCATTTGGTGCGGGAGCAGGTGGTGATGCGGGAGCGGTTGGAGACGGTGGAGTTTGAAGTCAGGAGCACCCTGAAGACCCGCTGATTCACCTAAGCATATGAAAATAAATTCCGGCTTTTAGCCCAAATGGGTGAGGCCGGATTTGCTCGGCGCTGATATATTCCGCCGCTGCTTAAAAGTGGGGTAGTCCGTTCGAGGCTACTCCCAACAAAATCTCATCTGAGGGAGCCACGCACGGTTAGTGCGTGGAGGCGTCATGCGTTCATTGTTTGCCCGTGGGTTGGTGTCGTTGGTTCTGGCTGTGCAGAGCCTGTCTGTGCTGGCCTATGTATCGGGGCCGATCCAGTACCACTCGACCAGTGCGACGACAACGGGTGGGACCGTTGCGACGCCTGGCGGAAAACTCACTGCGGGCATCAACTACTTTGTGTCATCCACCACCAATGCGGTCAAACGCATTGAGCTGTGGGAAGGCACCACCATGCTCAAGTCGGTCGACTTGCCGGTGACGTATCAGCAGCATGGACCTCCCTACAATGTTCAGCATCAAGGCGCGATCACAGCGGACCTGTCGCCTGGCACGCATGTGCTGTTTGCGCGTACTTATGAACTGAACAATCTGTATGGTGATTCGACCGCCTACACGATTGTTGTTACCGATCCGACCAATGTGGCGCCCACCATCTCGTTGGCGGCCTCCAAGACGAACACCGCACAAACCGACACGATTGTTCTAACCCCCACGGTGGCAGACACCGATGGTGTCGTGAAGCGGGTGGATTACTACGTCCACAACGGCCAAGACAATTACTTCCTCGCGTCCGTGACTGCTGCACCGTTCACGTACTCGTGGGTAACGCCAGAGCCCGCCAACTACAGCGTGACTGCCCGTGCTTACGATGACCAGGGCGCAAGCAAGCTTAGTAATGCGATCACCGTCAAGGTTGCGGCTAACAAGCCACCGCTTGTTTCACTCAGCGGCCCATATACAAACAATGCATCAGTGGTTGTCGGTAAATCGGTCACGTTGACCGCCACGGCGTGGGATGAGGATTGGATGGACGGTATTACCAAGGTTGAGTTTTACGCAGGCGCGACCTTGATTAAGACGGATGTAGAGGCCCCCTTCACGGCCTCCCACACGGTTGTATCTGGTTGGAACAGCCTTACTGCCAAGGCCTATGACAAGGCCGGAGCTAGCGTTACTAGTGCCATTTATTACCTGCAAGGCGGCACGCTTGTGCCGATTGCCTTCAATAGCCTGACCGTGCAATGCAGCAGTGGCTGTGTGGATCCTGCTAGTGCAACGTTGACGCTAGATATTAAACCGAATGGCACAGCAGCCCAGATGGTGGAGTTCTACGACAATGGCCGGCTGATCGGCACAATGACGAGCCCGACCTCTGGCTCACAATCTAGTGTCCCGTATCAATTTTCTTTGCCGATCAGTAGCTTAGTCTCCGGTCCTCATCGTTTTACCGCTAAGGCTACGGATTACTATTACGCCGAATACACCAGCAGTCCTACGGACTTAACCGTGAATGGCATTGCGACGATACGGCTTACTAGCCCAACGCAAAACGCGCTGTACGTCACCGGCGAAACGATGCCGCTTGTTGCAACGGTCGATCCCAAAGGCAACAGCATCAAGCAGGTCGATTTCTACGCGGCCAGTTCGTATCTCGGCACAGTAACGACGGCACCTTTCACGTATAACTGGCTGATCCCGTCAAACGGGATGGGTAATTACCCCGTCTCCGCCAAGGTGACCACGACGGCCAATGCGGTGGTGAGCAGCTTGCCGATTGATGTCCAAGTACTGCGTGCGCCGACCATCAGTGTGACGGGTACACCGGTAAAGCCCATTGAGGGCAACCCGATCACACTGGGCGCGACCATCAATGCGAATGGCCAAGAGATCGCCCAAGTTGAGTATTTCTCTGGCGCGACCAGCCTAGGTGTTTCGACCACTTATCCCTATTCGCTTACCTGGAACGGTGCAGCAGGCGGTGTTCACTCGGTGACGGCCAAGCTCACCACGACGCGTGGCACGGTCGTTACGTCGTCGGTAGCCAATGTACGCGTCTATAGCCCGCCGACGATCACCTTGGTAACCCCAGGTAACAATACGACTTACCCAATTGATGGGAACATCCAGTTCACCGCTAATGTGGATCTCAAGGGCGATACGCTTCAAGCGGTTACTTACTTTGTTGATGGTGTAAACGTTGGCAACGGAAGCTGGGTACCCCCAACCTATGCCTTGAACTATGCCTTGAGAACTTCGGGCACTCACGTACTCAAAGCTAGGGTAACAACCGCTCTTGGCCTGTCGGCAGAGTCTGCACCGGTCACGGTAACTGCATTCGGTGCGCCAACCATCAGCCTGACTTCACCGTTGAATGGTTCCAGCGCAACTTCGGGTGTCCCCGTCGCACTGACAGCGAGTGTTGACTCGCAAGGCGCCACCATTAGTAAGGTGGAATACGTTGTACAAGGTGTGGTGGTCAGCACGCAGACTGCTGCACCCTACACGGCAAGCTGGACGCCGAACGAAACCGGTACGACCTCGGTCACCCGCAATGTCTACGCCAAAGTCACAACCACGCTGGGCGCAGTCGCCACCTCGCCCGTCGCGTACGTCACTACCTATCCGAGCCCGACAGTCGCCCTGACCGCTCCGGCGAACAACGCAGCCTACGTGGTGGGTGCCCCGATCCCGATGACGGTGAACGTCGCCGCCAATGGCAACACGATCCAGAAGGTGGAGTACTTGGTGGATGGTGCGGTAGTGAGCACGCAGACCAGCGCACCCTATAGCGCCACCTTGACGGGTGTGGCAGTAGGTAGCCACAACATTAAAGCCCGCCTGACCTCAACCTTAGGCGCGGCTGTAGAAACCCCCTCGGTGGCAGTGAACGTATTGGCGTTGCCACCTTCGGTCAGCTTGAGTGCGAGCTGTGGGTCCTGTACGCCACCGGGTAGCGCCACGCTGACTCCCTCACTGTCGGATGATGGTTCAATCGTTAAAGTCGAGTATTACCGATCCGGTACGCTGGTTGCGACGAAAACGGCCAGCCCTTGGGGGCATGTTGATGAGGGCTTGGCTGTTGGAGCTTATAGCTACACAGCCAAGGCCTACGACAATGATGGCGCGACAACAATCAGTAGTGCGGTGGTAGTGACTATCAACACACTGCCGACTGTCAGCCTGACTTCGCCCACCCATGGTTCCAGCCACCTCTATGCGTCGGCCATTGCGCTGGCGGCAACGGCCAGTGATACCGGTGGCAGCATCAGCAAGGTCGAGTTTTTCCGGAATGGGGCGCTGATCAACACCGACACCGCCAGTCCGTATAGCTTTAGCGACACGGGTTTGCCGCCGGGTACCTACAGCTACACCGCCAAGGCCTATGACAATCAGGGTGCCAGCACCACCAGCAGTGTGGTCAGCGCTACGATCAGCGCCAATGTGCCGCCCAGCGTGAGCTTTAGTTCACCCGCCGAGGGCGCTCACTTTATTGCCCCTGCCAGCCCGATGTATCTGGTGACTGCCAGCGATGTGGAGGGGGGCATCACTCGGGTTGAGTTCTACAACGGTCCCACATTACTTAAGAGCGACACGGCCGCGCCTTATGACCACACTTGGACTGGCTTAAGTGCGGGAAGCTATACGCTGAAGGCTCGCGTCTACGACCAGCAGGGCGCCTACACCGATAAGTCCATCACTGTTCAGGTTAATAATCCGCCCACGATCAGTGTGTCTGCTGCCAGCCGTGTTGCTGCAGATACGACTGTACCGCTGAGCGTGACCCTCAATGCCAATGGCAACACCATCCAGCAGGTGGAGTACTTCAACGGCACCACCAGTCTGGGCGTGGTTACCGTCTCGCCCTATAGCCTTAACTGGGCCAACGTGCCAGTTGGTACGCACTCGATTACGGCAAAGGTGACGACGTCGATTGGGGCGGTGGTGCAATCGGCCGCAGTCTCGGTCAGGGCTTTTTCAGCACCGACGATTGCAGTGGCTGCGCCGGCAAATGGTGCCGAATTGGCTGTAGGTGCAAGACTCGATTTGTCGGTATCAGCAGATTTGAAGGGCGACAACCTTCACAGCGTCGAATATTTTGTCAACGGCACCAGCATTGGTAACGGCAGCACGATTGCGCCCGCCTACGCCTCCAGCTATTACCCCAGCGCTGCCGGTAGCTATACCGTTACTGCACGTGTTCGGACCAGTGCTGGACAGACCAGTACATCGGCACCGGTGACAGTGACCGCTTACGCCGCGCCTGCCATTACGCTGATCTCGCCAGTAAATGGAGCTTCGGTTGTATCCGGTAACAGTGTTCCTTTGACTGTCAGTCTGGACGGGAAAGGTGCGTCCATATCCAAGGTGGAGTACGTGGTTCAGGGGGCGGTGGTCAGCACTCAGACTGCGGCACCTTACAGTGCCAGCTGGACACCGAACGAAACGGGTACGACCTCGGTCACCCGCAGTATCTATGCCAAGGTGACCAATCAGTTCGGCGTCGCAACGTCGTCTGCCGTGGCCAACGTTACGGCCTATCCTCGGCCAACGATTGCCCTGACAGCGCCTGCGAATAACGCGGCCTATGTCGTGGGTGCAGCTATCCCCATGACAGTGAACGTGGCAGCCAATGGCAGCACGATCCAGAAAGTGGAATACGTGATCGACGGGGTAGTTGCGTCTTCCGTAACCGCATCGCCGTACAGCTACAGCTGGACCAATGCCGCCGTCGGTAGTCACACCGTTCTGGCCCGTTTGACCACGACTCAAGGTGCCGTGATCGACACGCCTGCAGTGACGATTCAGGTCCGTGCCTTGCCGACAATCTCGCTCACCAGCCCGACCGCAGGTACGGGCTTGTTGATCCTGAGCGATGTGCAACTTGGCGCGCAAATCGATGCGTTTGGCGACACGATTCAATACGTCTCGTACTACGCGAACGGCAACTTCCTGGGTTATGGCACGACTACGTCACCCCATTCACGTACCTGGAAGCCAGATACCAACGGCACGATTTCACTCACCGCCAAGGTGCAAACTGCAGCAGGCGCGGCGGTGACATCGGCACCGGTCGTGGTGACGGTTTACCCCTACCCGAACATCACGCTGACCTCCCCAACCAACGGCACCGCAATTCTGGCGGGTAACCAGCAAACCCTCAGTGCCAACATTACCGGGGGAGATGCGATCAGCAAGGTAGAGTATTTTGATGGCGCCACCTTGATTGGTACTGCCACTACTGCGCCCTATACCGTCAACTGGACGGTCCCCAGTTATGGCAGTGCCGCCAGTACGCGCAGCATCACCGCCAAGGTCACCACCCAGTTGGGCGGCAACCGTGTCTCGGCACCCGTCAGCCTGACCGTGTTCCCGCAGCCCGGCATCACCTTGACCGCACCGACTAACGGCGCTGTCTATTCCGTATCCAGCGGCGGCATCACGCTCCGTGCCACCCCGGACGGCAAGGGCGACACGATTCAGCAGGTCGAGTTCTTGGTAGACGGTGCTGTGGTGGGTACGGTCACCGCCTCACCCTATGACTTTGTCTGGGCAGCCCCCACGCCGGGCACGCACACACTGAGCGCCAAAGTCACGACGACGCGTGGCGGCACCGCCACCAGTAGCACGAACACGATCCATCTCAACCAGCTACCTACGGTACAGCTGCTCAAGCCCCAAGGTGGCTTCCTCAGCAGCTTGCCGTACACCATGCACTTCGAAGCGAGTGCCAGCGACCCCGATGGCAGCATCGCCAGCGTGGAACTGCGCCTGATCGAACCGCATGATCCCACCGACCCCGAGGATTACCCGCAGCGCATGGACCATGACCAATCGATTGGCATGGCCACGCGCGACCCGGTCGATGGCATCTACAAGCTCGATGCCCCTTGGACATGGGGTAAGCCCGGTGCCTACACGATCTACGCGGTCGCCCGCGACAACCACAACGCCCAAGCCAAGCAGGGCAGTGCGGTGGTCACGGTTGCCAGCTACGCCGCACCGCGTACCAACCTGAATGTCAGCCCGATCAGCGCACGCGCCGTCGCGGGACAACCCACCACGCTCACCTTTACGGGCAGTGGCGGCGGCACCTCCAGCCTCGCAACCAAACTGGAACTGTTCCGCGTGGATGCGGGTGGTAATCCCAATACCCCGATCCACACGGTGACCGGCTCGGCCTATTGGTTGATGCTGGATTACTCGTATCAAGTCGCACCAGGTAACTATCAGTTCAAGCTGCGCGCCACCAATACCGCCGGGGTGAGCCGCGAGTCGACCCCGATTACGGTTACCCTCACCAACAGCCCGCTGCAAGGCGTGGTCAATGGCATCCGTATCGATGCCGACAGCAAACCCATCCTGCGTGGCTGGGCCTGTGAGCCAGGTGTGGCGCAGCCCCTCAGCGTGCAGGCCTATGCCAACGCACCGGGGAGTTTGGGCGGTACCGCGATTGGTAGTGTGGTTCTGGCCAATGAAGCCAACGACACGCACGCCAGCGAAATCGATGCCAAGTGCGGCATGCCGGGCACAGGTCGTCGTTTCTCGATCGACCTGAGCAACACCACGACCTTCGCAGGTGCACCGATCTATGTCGAAGCCAAGCCTGCCACCGGTACCGGCTTGGTCCTGCCGTGTGCGGACAATACCTGCACGATTCCGGGCAGCCTGCGGATAGGCATGACCACGCCACAGCAAGACGACGTGTCCTCGCCGAACGTGTTCATGAAGTTCAAGCTCAGCGGTGGCAGCGCACCCTATGACGAAGTGGGCTTCTACCTCGACGACACCTGGATTCCCGCCACACCGGATAGTGAAGCCAATGCCTATTCGGTGCTGAAAGCCAATGTGGCAGCAGGGCAGCATCGCGTCTCGGCCAAGGTGCGCCAGGGCAAACTGACGCTCACCTCGCTGGAAAATGTGTTCTACGTGGAAGGTGGCGGTACGCCGACCACCTTGAGCCTGGCAGCACCGGGCGGCACGCTGGTTGCACCCGCTAATCTGACGCTCACCGCCACAACCGGTGGAGATGCCGCTGCAGTGACGAAGGTGGAGTTCCTGAACGCGCAGGATCAGGTGGTGGCTACGGGTACGCAGAGTGGCAACACCTGGACGGCGAGCTGGAACAATGTGGCCGCAGGGGCTTACTCGGTGAAGGCGAGGGCGCTGAACGCCCAAGGTGCGACCTTGGCGGTGTCGGCTTCGGTGAGCTTCAACGTGGCTGCGAGCCAAGGTGCAAGCGAGCCCGCCGAACCCACAATTGCCGATCCCGCGACGCTTTTGCCGGCGCTTTCTGAGTTAACACCAAGTGGTTCCCTACCCGGTTCTTTCAGTGTTTCTCCTAAAGGAGCCGCAACATATTCAATTCCGATTGCGGTACCTAAGGGCTCGGGTGGTATGCAGCCTGAACTCGCTATCAATTACGATAGCCAAGGGGGTTATGGCAGTCTTGGGATCGGGTGGTCTTTAAGTGGGACTTCTGGCATCACGCGCTGCCCTCGTACCGAGATGTATGACGGTGTTAAGGGCGCTGTTGAGTTCAATGCAAATGATCGGTATTGCCTCGATGGTCAACGCCTGATCGCAGTGAACGGTATAGATGGTGGCGATGGCACGGAATACCGCACAGCAACTGAAAGCTTTAGCCGCATTGTGTCTATTGGTCAAACTGGGTGGGGGCCAACAGCCTTTAGAGTTTGGACCAAGTCAGGCTTGATCGTCGATTACGGTATCACTAATGATTCCCGTATTCCGCTACCGTCAGCGGCAGCAGCAAACGGCTCAGGTTGGGAAACCTATGTGCCTGGCAATTACGTTCCTGCATCGGAGTTTCCTCGTGTGGAACCGATGGTGATTGGCGGTGAAGGATCAGACCAACCCAGCACAGTTACCAGTCAAGCCACGTACTCTCTCCCAAGCCTCGGCTCGACGACGGGCTGGGCCGACGGTAACCAAGGTGAAGTCATGGTTTGGGCCCAGAGTCGCGTTACTGACGTGATGGGTAATCGAATCGACTTCGCCTATGGTCGCGATACGGTCCATGGCGAATATCAGCTAGAGCGGATGGACTATTCGAATGGTCGCCAATCTGTCTTGTTGGCCTATAAGGACCGCACCGACCCATTTACAACTTATGTTTGGGGTGCGCCCGTTCGTACGACCAAGTTGCTGGATAAGATTTCGGTATTAAGTGGTACTGATGCGATTCAGGAGTACAAGTTTTCCTATGAGATATCCACCGGTTCCAACCGAAGCTTGCTCTCTTCTGTGGAGCAATGCGCAGTTAACGGCAGTAATCGTAGCTGCTTACCTATAACGACTTTCAGTTGGGAAAAGGCAGCCTCTCGGGTTCCAGGCTTTGAATCCACTGAGTGGTGGCCTGGCCCTATCAAGAACGGCAAGGACATGCGCGCCGTAGATGTCGATGGAGACGGTCGTACTGATCTGGTATACCGCGATGCCGATGCCGGTGGTGCGCTCAAAGTCTGCTTTAGCCGTGCCGGTGAAGTCTATGGGGCGTTCAACTGTGACGAACCTGCATCACGGGTTCCCTTGATGCAGACCGCAAATGACCCCGGTCGGGAGATTGACCGGATATTCGAAGGTGACTATGACGGAGACGGCCGCGTCGACTTCGCCAGTTACATTGCCGACTTTGCCTCCTCAGAAATCATTCCAGGCTACTTCGGCATGTGGAGTGTCTGCCTGAATAAAGAGGGTGGATATCAGTGTGCATTCCAGCATGAGGTCACACGCTGTAAGCATTCGGGTATTGAAGGAGATTTTGAAGGCTGCCTGATTTGGGAGGAGCCTTCAGTCGAGACACAAAATTATTGGAGAGGCCCGAATCCCGGCACGACATCCAATATTCACGCAAAGATCAAAACCGGCGACTTTAACGGTGATGGGAAAACAGACCTGATTCGTTGGCAATCTGGCCAGAACTGGCTCGTCCATCTCTCGTCAGGCATCGACTTTGAAGAGCAGCAGTATTGGTCCGCGCTGGGCTCCCCCTCGAACTTGAGCACACAAGACGCTGAGCAGGTGCTGATTGCCGACTTCGACAGCGATGGCAAATCCGATCTCATGATCGGTTCGAACGGAGCTCATTACCTGTGCTTTGCTCGCGACCGTGATTTCCTCTGCCAGTCAGCTACGACTCCGAATATTGAGTTGGGTAAGCGCGTGATCGGTGATTACAACGGGGATGGCAAACCGGATATCGCTGTGCGCGTTGGTAACAATCAATGGGGTTTTTGCCTCGCCTCTGGACAAAAAGCCCCAGTGCTCGGTACTTACGCCTTGGGGTTTGATTGCCCCAAGCAAGCAATGTGGTCAATTGATGCGGAGCCCCATAAGGTCCTTGTCGCCGACGTGAACGGTGACGGCCTCGCAGATTTGCTCTCACCTCAGGACAACAACAAATGGATGATCTGTGCCTCGGTAGATGGTAGTCCCAAGGACTGTTACTACAGCGTTAGTGGCCAATCGAACAAGGATGATCCCGCCCAGAATGTGTTTGGAGATTTCAATGGAGATGGCAAGCTCGATGTAATGACTATGCAGGTTTACGAGGGCAATAGTGGCACCGCATACATCTCCTTTGGCAAGTCCGGTTTGCAGGACACGCTCGTCGGCATTACCAATGGTGATGGCGCTCAAACCGAGCTCACCTACAAGCCCCTGACCGATGCTTCCGTGTATACCAAGGGCGTGGGCTCAACCGGCACAACCCGCGAAATGCAAGGTCCGCTGCAAGTGGTTGCCAAGGTAGAAGCCAGCGACGGCTTGGGTGGCAAGGCTGCATCCACCTATAAGTACGAGGCCATGCGTAGCGACACCAAGCACGGCATGCTGGGCTTCGCCGCTATGGAGGTGAAGGACGAGCGCTCAGGCGTCACGATCCGTACCGAAAACCTGCAAGATGTAACGGGCAGCAACTGGCCTTACGTCGGCATGGTCAGCAGGCGTCAAACCCGCAATGGTGGTGGCATTCCCGTGAAGGAAGAATCCTTCAGCTATGCCACGCTGGCGGGCAAGGCCTCGGCGGCCTATCCGTCGTACACCACGGTGATGCCTTATCCGGATACGAATGTCGTCAAATCCTTCGATCCGGATACAGGTGAATTGCTGAGCACGACCACGACCACCACGGTTTACGGTGCGGTGGCATCGGGCAGTGCGGCCTGTAACGCCATCAAGAACTGTGGCAACCCGACCAAGCTGACAGTGACGACGGAGTCGCCGAACGCGGATGAGCGCTACACGACCGAAACAACCAATATCTACGAGGACTACAACAACAATGGTAAGGGTGAGTGGCGTCTCGGCCGCCTGATGCGTGCCAGTGTGACGCATTCGATGCTCGAAGATAGCAAGACGGATACCCAGACCCGGACCTCGGCGTTCACTTACTATCCGAGCGGCTTGCTCAAGCAGGAAATTGTCGAGCCCGATCAGTCGCGGTACACCACGATCACCGAGTACGAGTACGACCGCTTCGGTAACAAGGTAAAGGCGACGGTCAAGCCGCACGCCTCTCTGACCAGTGCCAGTCCGTATTGGTTTGAGACGCGAGCGACCACCACTAAATACGATGCGACTGGCCGTTACCCGGAAAAGGTCACCAACGCGCTGAATCAATCCGAAACCCGGACGTTCACGGTTCTCGGCCAGCCGGAAAGCCTGCTGGGTCCCAATGGCCTCACCACCACCTGGACCTACGACGGCTTTGGTCGCACGCTGCGTGAAGACCGTGCGGATGGCACAGCCACCGTGACGCGCTATGGCCTGTGTGCCGGCGCGCCCTCCGTGGTCGCGTGCCCATCCGGTGCGCATCACTTTGCGGCATCGGCCACCACAGGTGGTACCGCGAGCTATGTGTTCTTCGACAGCCTGAATCGCGAAGTACAACGTCGTGGCATCGGCTTCAACGGTGCCAAGGTGTATGTGGAGACCGAGTACAACACGCTGGGCATGGTCAAGCAGTCCACCCGTCCGTTCTTTGAAGGCCACACCAAGGTCTACGACAAGATCGAGTACGACGCACTAGGCCGTGTGAAGCGGCAGAAACGCATGGGTAATGGTGCCGAAGTCGTGGATACGCTCGACTACGACGGCCTCACGACCACGGTCACTAACGCAGAAGGCCATACCCGCAGCGAAACCAAGCTGCGCAATGGCAAAACCAAGACAGTGACCGATGCACTGGGCCAGGAATCACGCTATCGCTACGACGCCTTGGGCAACCTGCGCAAGGTGGAGCATCCCGATAACACCGTGCTGGAGACCAAGTACGACCAGATGGGCCGCAAGATCGAACAGATCAGCCCGGATAGCGGCACCTGGACCTACGAGTACGACGCACTAGGTCAGCTGAAAAAGCAGACCGACGCCAAGCAACAGGCCGTGAAGATGTACTACGACCTGTTGGGCCGTCTGACGCGCCGTGAGGAGGTGGATCTCAAGACCGACTGGACGTACGACAACTGCACCATGGGTGTCGGCAAGCTCTGTGAGGTCGCCAACGACAACGACTTTGGTCGCAAGATCAGTTACGACAACAAGGGACGCCCAAAAACCGTCACGCCGCACATCGATCAGGATTACACCATCCAGACCGAGTACGACGCGGCAGGCCGTACCAAGGCGGTGACCTATCCGAACGGTGTGCGTTTGCGCCATGTGTTCAACGATTACGGCTACCTGTCGTCGGTGTGGACCTCCATGCCGGGTCGCACCGGCAGCCAGAAGGTGTGGGAAGTCACCGATGTCGATGCCAAGGGCCGCCACCGTGCCGAGGCTTATGGCAACGGTTTGGTCACCAACAGCGTCTACAACGATCTGAAGGATGATCGACTACACAGCCTCAAGGCTGGTCCGAATGGCAGTATTGTCGATCAGACCTATGAGTACGACTCGATTGGTCGCCTGGAAACCAAGCTGGACCCGCTCGGCTATGGTCTAACCACGTATGAACACGATGAACTCAACCGCTTGCGTAAAGCGACTTGGGATAATCAGACGCAGGAAGTGACGTACTTTAGTAACGGCAATATCCAGACCAAGACCGGTGTGGGTACCTACGCCTATAACCTGGCCGGCAAGCCGCATGCGGTAAGCGGCGTTACCGGCACGCTCAATGGTGTAGCCAACCCGACCTTTACCTACGACGCCAACGGCAATATGCAAAGCGGGGCAGGGCGCACGTTTACCTGGTTCAGCTTCAACCAGCCCAAGCAGATTACGGGTAATGGCCGTACGGTGAACTTCCTCTACGACGAAGACCACCTGCGCGTGAAGGAAGTAGATGGCAACACCACAACCTACACGATCAATCCGCGTCTCGACCTAGGCCATGGCTACCAGCGCGTCGTCAAAGATGGCATCGCGACCGAGAAGGTATACGTGTCAGTTACTGGCAAGGCGATTGCCGCGATTGAGACCAAGGCCGGCACAGCCACCATTGAGTACATGCATCACGATGTACTGGGTTCAGTGGTGGCTATCACCAATGAGCAAGCACAGATTGTTGTTCGCTTCCGTTATGACCCGTGGGGCAAGCGCCTGTTGATGGAAGGTGCCTCAGGTGAGCGTCGTGGCTTTACGGGCCATGAAGAGCTGACCGATTTAGGACTCGTGAACATGAACGGGCGGATTTATGACCCGGTGCTGGGACGGTTTATTAGCGCTGATCCGTTTATTCAAGATCTGCTGGACTATCAGAACGCGAACCGTTACTCGTATGTGCTGAATGACCCGTTACGCTTGACGGACCCGAGCGGACAAAAGTTCAAGCTGAGTAAAGTGATAAAAATAGTTGCTGCGATTGTAGTGACAGTTTATGCACCAACTATCGCCAAGGCTGTTTGGGGAGAAGTAATAGGTGGTTATGCGATCGTACAAGGTGCTACTGCCGGATTTATCGCAGGCGGTATTCAAAGTGGAACGTTGAAGGGTGCATTTGTGGGAGCACTTAGCGGGGCCGCGTTTGCACGTATTGGCGACGCAACTGCTGGTCTGAAGGGCTTTTCTGGTGGAGTTGTTAAAACCCTAGCACACGGCATGGTTGGCGGTGCTATGTCGGTGGCTGCTGGCGGGGACTTTGAGTCCGGTTTTCTAAGTACTGCATTTGCTACCGCTGCGGGAGGTGCGTTGGGTCTTGATCCGTCTAATTCCAGTGTTGGCAAGTCGTCAGCGATCTTTATGAGAGCCTTAATTGGTGGTGCTGCAGCTGAACTTGCAGGAGGAAAGTTTGCGAATGGTGCAATTTCTGCTGCTTTTGCAGCGGCATTGAACGAGGCTCTGGACCACAATGGTAATCGTCTGTCGCAATACAATTCGAATAAGGCTGCACAAGAGCAAATGTTTGCGGATGGTGCAAAATTAATCATGTTGGATCCGCTGGATCCGGCTAATGGCGATCTCTTAGAGTGGGCAAATAATCTAGCAGTGAAAGACGCAAACGTCGTCGTTACTCATGGTAATCAAGATGGAACGTTCGCTCTTCGAGCAAGAATATTTGAAGGCGATCAGATTAGTCCCGGTTTGGTGGCGGCGAAGTTAATCGCATCTCCCGGTTTTAACCCGAATTTGCCGACATATGTGGTTGCGTGCTACGGAGGAGTTGCTGCTGCTGGTTATGCTCCCGCAGCTCAAGGTTTGGCCGATTCTCTGTTCGGTAATGGGAAAGTGTATGGGGCGGTCGCGTCAAAAATATACCCCGTAATGGGGAGGTTTGAAATTTCTAGCAAACCCAACACATTCCGTCCGGTCAACTGGAAGGAGTTCTCTCGACAAGGCGGAGGCGGCTAATGAAGTATCGTAGACTTGTTACAATCACAACATTGCTTCTGGTGATTTCGACTGCGTTGCTGATTCATCGCTATTTCTTCCGTCCGGAAGAAAGCGTGGTTGGTTCTGGCTTTTGTTCTGAGGTTTACGGGAATCCTGAGTCACTTGGCCTTGTTGGCGATAAATTGGTTGGGGTTACGGAAAAGGGAGAGATATGGAGTGGTGACGACTTGGGTTTTGGCAAGAATCTGGTGATTGGTAGGCAATTCGATTCAGTGTCAGCAGCCGGAGATGGCGAAGTTATTTTGTATTCGTCGAAACAAGGGGAGAGGATTTCAATGTATTCCCTAGGTGGTGATTTACTGAATGAATTTAATATTAGATATTCACGTGCCTTTGGTGCTGGGTTGGGCTGTATTTATGCGATGGTGGATGGCTATAATCTAACCAAGGTTTGCAAGAGCGGATTGCTTAATATTAAACTTCCAAAAATTTTTAATGAGGCAAGGCGATATATCTCGGCTCTTAATAAGTTGTTGGTGATTTCTGATGATGTTTATATCGTTGATTTGCATTCTGGCGCCGTGCAAAGCTTAAGTGTTGGGTGGGTAAATGAGGTTGGTGTTAGTCTCTCTCCTGATGGGAAGAGCGTAGGTGTTGTCCTCGATGGGAAGGACGCTGCTTATGTGACTCTATTTGAAATTTCAACTTTGGCGAAAATGGCAAGCTTTAAGGTTCCGCGGAATTTTGGCGCATTTGTTTTTGGTTCGAATGGAATTTATATGTACTCCCCTCTATATGATCGACTATGGATCCAGGGTTTTGACGGGGTGGGTGGGGGGTTTAGTCAGGCTGTGGGTAATTTTGAGTTGGGAATATATGGTGAAAACCGGAAATTAATATTTAAATACTCTAAAGACGATAAATATGCGAAGTTTGTTGAAGGTCAGCTGCTGAATGCGCCGCGCATTGCTAATGTGCAAAATGAGGAGAGTTGCCACTAGAGCAGTAATGGGGGACGGACCACGTTTTCTGTCTATGCTTCGATGGGCCTACCCCATGTTGGAGGCTCCCCATGCTTGGTCGTGCCCGCATCTGTATCCCCGGTGTGCCAATTTATCTGATTCAGCGCGGCAATAACTGGCAGGCCTGTTTCTTTGCGGATGAAGACTATTTGGCTTATCTGGATTGGCTTAGGGAGTACGGGGACAAGGCAGGCTGTGACGTGCATGGCTATGTACTGATGACCAACCATGTTCACGTGTTGGTGTCGTCGTATATCGTAGATGGGGCGGGAGCCTTGATGAAGGCGCTGGGTCAGCGCTATGTTCAGTATGTAAACCGTACCTACCGGCGTAGCGGTAACTTGTGGGAAGGGCGTTTCCGCGCTTGCCTGGTACAGGCAGATACTTATTTGCTGGCTTGCCAGCGATATATTGAACTGAACCCGATTCGGGCAGCCATGGTGGCGCACCCGGCGGAGTATCGCTGGTCCAGTTACTCCGCAAACGCACAGGGTGGTGAGTACCCGCTCATCACGCCTCACCCGGTGTACAGCGCCCTAGGCCATGACGCGTCAGCCCGCCAAACTGCTTATCGCGAGCTGTTTCGGCACGAACTAGACCCGGGCTTGGTCGATGAGATTCGCCAAGCCACCAGCGGCAACTATGCATTGGGTGATGCGCGGTTTGGGGAGCAGATAGGTTTGATGCTGGGCCGCCGCGTGGTACGCGGCAAAGCAGGCCGCCCAACCAAGGCAAAAGTGCCAGATTCGCATCGCTTGTTCTAATTGATGCGTGCATGGATGTTGGGTGTGGCTACCCATCTGAACTGAACTTGCTCTGCCCATGTGATTTGTGTGGGGGCATTATTGGGGGCATGAAGGCTGAGGTGTCTGTGGCGAATCGAGTAGATACAATGGGTTAGTGACATCAATCGATTGTCGCCGTCCCACCAATTCAGTAGCAAATCACAAGGCACTCAAAGGCACCGCTAGGTACCTTGAGTGCCTTGTTCTTTGTGGCATCCTGAAGGTTCTGAGCACGTCAAAAGTGTGCTGCATGATTGCTAGTCAGTGCCTTGAAGTGCGAATGAATGCCACGCAAATGCCACGCGCTTTGGGTTCATGAAGGCAGGGGCTGCCATGAGGTTGTAGAAACGGTAAAAGTCTTGGTTTCGGCTGTGTGCACAAAGACTTATGGGCGGTTTACTCAACTCTCGTCGAAGTCTTATTCGACCTCACCTCGGTCCTCATAGACCTGAAACAGATCTTCAAAGAGGATCATCCTCGGCTTGCAGATGTACTCTAGCAAGCGCTTAGGCAAACGCTGGCGACAGATCGCCCACATCCTCGATCCGCTCGTGCTGGGATACTGCCGGCCTATACGTCGGGCATGGCTGCCCATGACAAAGATGCCCGTGCTTACTCATGCCCATATTTCTGTAGAAGCTGTCGATAACGCCCCTGCGCTTTCAAGCGCGAGAGGCCCTTATTGAAGCGATCGATCAACCAGGGCGTTTTTTCCTGGTTGCGAGAGGCGATCAAGTGGTAGGCCGAGGTTCCGACTACGCCTGGATGCAAGACGACATTCGGCACCATCTCCTGCCGCAGGTTGGCCTTGCCTTGGGTGAGATCGGTGACAAAAAAGTCCACCCGCTTGGCGACGATCATTCGCAAGCAGGCCTGAATATCGACGGGCTTTTCGACGGTGATCTGACCGGCTTCAACCAGTTTCGCGATCGGCTCCGGAGCTGACCAACCAAGTGGCAGACAAATGCGGCGACCGGTCAGCGTACTAAGGCGGCTGCCGTCCAGCTGCAATGCGGCATGACCGAAGATGCGCTCTTGTGATTCAAAAATCGGATCGGAAAACAAAAAGTCACGTTCTCGCTCCGGGGTGCGCCGATAAGGAAAAGTGCCCCAGTGTCGGCCTGCAGCCGTAGTGGCAAGATTGCGAGCCCATGGTTGCCACTCCAACGTGATCGAGACATCAGAGAGTAGCAGCGCCTGTTTGACCACCTCGGTAGCCAGCCCGCCATCGGGCAGGCTGCTGTCGGCATAAGGGGCATAGCCCGTACCAGTGACCAAGGGGATGGTGGTGGGTTCGTCAACCAGTGTGGTACTGGCACTGAATGCTGACGTAAGGCAATTCAGCAGTATGAGGATATATACCCAGCGCCACAGCTTCCGTCGCGGGTACGCAAAAGGAAGCATTGCAGAAAGAGGTAACAACGCAGTCCGGAGACTTAGCTGCACTTCGCTACCGTTGGTGTACCCAAGCCGCCAAAGCCCATTAAGCCTCATTTGGTGTGTTTGGCCACGATACGATCAAACTCACCGCTCTTCTTCAAAGCAGCGAGGCCTTGATTAAAAGCATCAATCAGGCTCTTACCCTGGGAAAAGGACTTGCTGGTGATGAGGTAGAGTGCCGCACTGCCAACAGAGTAGCTGCTTTTCGTCACGTTGGTCACGCCAGTGCCGGCAATGGCGGCGCTGCCTTGGAACTGATCGGTGACAAAGAAATCAGCTCTCCCTGCTGAAACCATGCGCACGCAGGTTGAAATATCTTTTGGCTGCTCCTGCTTGATGGCGCCGGATTTGATCATGGGTACCAATTTCGCAGCAGGAGCCCAACCCAAGGGGAGGCAGATCTTCTTTCCTTCCAGTGATCCCAGATTATTTGGATCGAGACCGGCGTTTGGTTTGGCAAATAGCCAGTCTTCAATGGCATAAATCGGCCTCGAATACAGGAAATCTTGCTCCCGCTCAGGCGTCTTCAGGTAAGGAAAAGTAGCGGCAAACTTACCAGAGCGAGTCTCGTGCAGGCCACGAGCCCAAGGCTGCCAATGAATGGCAAATTCGACTTTGGATTCCTTCAGCGCCGCTTTGACCAGTTCTACCGTCATGCCGCCTTCGGGTAACTTTTGGTCGGCAAAGGGTGCGTAGTCGTTACCGGTGACTAGGGGGAGTGGCTCGGCCGACACGGCCAAGCAGGTGATAGCCAAGGTGACAGCAGCAAAAGTCAGCTTCATGTTCGGCAGCTCCAGATAGTCGGCCAAGACGCTCAAGCATGGAAAGCGCGGTTTGACTCGCATTGAAAATCGAGTACAAACCGCACCGTATTACTGCGGCCAGGTCACATGCAGACCACAACTTGCCGGTTGCCGGCAGTCAACATGCCACTGGATCAGTGAACTTGTTGTCTGCCCAGGTTGGCTTAATCCGCTTCTTTAAGCGGTTCACCTTGTCCAAGAAGATTGTTGCGCGTCTGTGCACGCACCTTGGGGCCCAGCCAGACTTTGGTGAACATGGCGTAGAACGAGTCCCCCACCATCGGATCGCCCAGGGGTTTGTCGTTGAGGAGGAACTGCGTGTGCTTGAGTTGCGGGTTCCAGTCGATATAGACCACGTCATCCTTTTTGAGCTTGGGTACGCGACCAAAGATGGAACCGATCTGGATGATCTGGCCGACGTTGGCATTTACCTCTTCCTGGCTTGCGTTCTGGCGGATGCGATCGACCAGTACGTTACCCAGATCTTTGCTCGAGATGTCCTTGAGCGCGACCAGCATGATGCGCTTCGCACCCTTCACCGCAGCGACGCCTTCCGGTGTGGTTTGCTTTTGTGCAAGGTAAAGGCCGACTACGGTGGCCTTGGCGGACAGGATGGTGGACGCGGATGCACCGTTGAGTACCAGCTTCTGGCCGTATACCACGGCACTGTCTTCAAACTTGATGTTGTTGACGCTGTAGGTGGCGGCCAGCACGGTGCCAGCCATGCACAGCGCTAAGGTGGCACGCAGGCTTTTCATCAGGAGGGTTGGTCGGCGCATGGGGGAAGTCCTGTTCTAATGAATTTGTGGTGTCATCACTGGGCAGGTATGCCTAGAGTGAATACTAGTAATGATGCGGCGAACGGCAAGCGTTCGCAAATCAGTGGCGGAAAAACTGAGCTAAGTGCTTGTTTATATGATGGTGTATACTTCGCTCTTATTGACCAAGCGTTTGCTTTGTTGGTGCCGGTAATGAAAAGTTTCCTGCAGAGGGGTGCTCCGCCGTCCGCACTGTGGGTAACCGGGTCGTGAGACTTGATCATGCTGGTTGACCCTGCACACGCCTTTGCCCCGTTTCGTTTCTATTACTCAGGGAGTGCACACAATGCACCGTTTTCGCCCATGGATTCTGAGCGCAGCCGTTTTGCTGACGCTGCCTCTCTCGGCGCAAGCCACCGAGCGCAACCAACTGCGTGCTCTGCCGGGCCTGCCCGGTTTTGACCTGACGGCACCGCTGCTGCCGGGCATGTATTTTCAGACCAACTACCAACATTATTCGGCGGACAAGCTCAATGGCGATAACGGTGAGCCTACCGTTCTGCCCACACCTCAGCCCGGTGTATCTGCCCGGCTGGATGGCAAGGTGAGTGCCGATGTCTTGGCTCTGCGTGGCACCTGGCTGTCGGAATCCACTTGGGGCGATGGCAAGCTGGGCTTGTCGATGACCGTGCCGCTTGTGCGCACCGAGCTGCGCATGAAGCCCACCTTGATCGGTGGCCCCGTACTGCCGGCTGTCTCTGCTGCAATCGCAGCTCAGGCTGCCGCAGCTTCGGGCAAACGCAGTGGGGTGGGGGATGTGGAGATCGCGCCGTTTGTCGACTTCCAGTCGGATGAGTCGCGTACGACTTTGGCATTGGCAGTCGTGGCGCCCACGGGTCGGTACGATAGCCAGCGCCCTGTGAATGCGGGTGCGGGTGATTTCTGGACATTCCGTCCCGTGGTAACGGTGGCGCGTGTGTTCGAAAACGGTTGGGAGCTTGGTGCACGTACCAGCTACTCGATCAACACCGAAAATCGTGACACCGATTACCGCTCCGGCCAGTACCTGCATTCCGATCTGTCGGCGCTGTATGCGGTGAGCGATACGCTCAAGGCCGGCCTGGCGGGCTACATTATCTACCAGACGACGGATGACAAAGGCCCCGGCGCTGCCGCCAACGGTAATCGTGCCCGCGCCTTTGGCTTGGGACCGACGATTTCCTGGCAGGCAGAGAGTGGTGAATGGGCGCTGGAGAGCAAGTTCCTCAAGGAATTCAATACGCGTAACCGCCCTGAGGGCAACACGTTCTGGACCCGCCTGTTCATTCGTGTGAACTGATCTGGTCTGTGCTTTGCAAGCCCCGCCCCCGACAGGATGGCGGGGCTTTTTCATGGTTGCGCACGCACTTGGGCCGCAGCAGATCAACCGCTAAGATGTGCCGGGTTGATACCACTCAAGTCTGGCGCCAACGCCAGCAGATAAGATAGCCACTATGCCTCGTCCCCGACTCAACACCGAAAAAGCGCTGGCGGAATCGCGAAGCTTTGGTCACAAGTACGTTCCTTTGCTACGCCCCCTGGGCTGGTTAGCCAGAGGCTGGCGCGATCTATGGACCTGCCCGCTGCCCTCGCTGCTGCATGGTGTCTTATCTGCGGTGTTCGGTTTGCTGTTGCTCTGGTGGGCGAGGGATCGATTCTGGTTGCTGGCGGGGGCATTCAGCGGATTTTTGCTGGTGGCACCGGTTGTGGCGACGGGCCTGTATGCGATCAGCCGGGATATCGAGCGTCGCCGTAAACCGGGTTTTGATTCGGTTCGCCGCGCGTGGCGACCGGATAATGGTCGGCTGGTGATCTTTGGCATGCTGCTCGCACTGGCGGGAACCGGCTGGGTGCTGACCTCGGCCTCCTTGGTGACCGGCTTTGCACCGGCTCCGATCGATAAACCCGTCGATTTCCTGCGACATGTCGTGCTGAGCGAGCACTCCTTGCTGTTCGAGGCCTGGCTCGCCTTGGGCGCGGTGCTGGCAGCGCCGGTATTTGCGTCCAGCGTGGTGGCGATCCCCTTGTTGCTGGACCACAAGGTCAGCGTACTTGCGGCTGTTTTTACCAGCTGGCGCGTCGTGATGGCGTATCCGGCACCGGTGGCTTTGTGGGCCGCCTTGCTGATGGGCTTGACCCTGCTTGGCATGGTGACGGCCATGCTGGGCCTGATCGTCATCGTGCCCTGGCTGGGCCATGCAAGCTGGCATGCATACCGCGATCTGGTTGATACGCGCGGCTTACCGTCTACGGAGCCATGATGTTTGGTTTCAGTGAAGAACAGATCGCCCAGTTCGGCCTGACCTTCGGGGTCGGTGCCTTCATGCTTTATATGGTGTTCATCATTTTGCAGCTGGCGCGCGAATCCAAGGCGGGTCGGTTCGGCACCTTTGTCTTGCTGCTGGGTCTGGGGGTGGGGCTGATCGGCTTTGTGGCCAAGGGGGTAATCAAGTATCTGCTGGGCGATGTGGGGGGATAGCTATCTCAGTGAGTCGGCAAACGCGGTTACCCTGGTGGATTCGCCCATCAGTACGAGCACGTCACCGCGTTGCAGGCAATAGTCATCCGGTGGGTTGAACAGGTACTGCCCGTTGTCCGACTGCACCGCCACGAGGCTGACCCCCCGCCAATCGTGTATGCCCAGTGTACTGAGTGGATTACCCAGCACGGCTGATTGATCCGATATGGCCAGCTCCTCTGCCAGGATATTCTGGTCGTGACGGTGCAACATCAGATCCAGCAAGGTAGTTGCGCCGGGACGGAGCATTTCGGCTACGAGCCGCAAACCACCGATATAGTTGGGCATCACGACAGCGTCGGCACCGACGGCGCGTAGTTTCCGGTGAGAGCTTTCTTCCAGTGCTTTGGCCACGATACGCAGGTTCGGATTCAGTCCGCGTGCGCTCAGCGAGACGAAGAGATTGTCGGCATCGTTATGCAGGCAGGCGACCAGGCCGCTGGCATGCAGGATGCCCGCTTTCTCCAGGGTGCTCTCCTGCGTGGCGTCGCCTTCAACACAAAGCAGACCGCGAGCGCGCAAAGCGTTGACCAGATGAGTATCGCGCTCGATCACCACCATCTCCCGTCCCAGGCGGCCGAATTCATCGACCACATGTTTGCCGGTGCTGCCGTAACCGCAAATCACGGTATGTCCGTTCAGTTTGGCGATGGCACTTCGCATCCTGACTCCTTTCAGCGCATTTGCAATCTCGCCTTCCACCACCATCACCGTCAGCAGGGTGATGGCGTATACCAGCAAGCCCGACCCAAACAGGATCAACACCATGGTGAACAGACGGCCCGCATCGCTCAGTGCGTGGGTCTCGCCGTAACCGATGGTCGCCAGGGTAATCAGTGTCATGTAAAGGCCGTCAAACCATGACCAACCTTCAATCAGCACATAGCCCAGCGTACCGCCGCTCATGAGCACGGTAATCAGCACGGAGAACAGCAGCAGTTTTCGAAAAACGTTGCTCACACCAGCCCGGTTCACTTGAACACTCGTACAGCATGGCCCAGAACGGCCTGCATTGCCTTCCCGAATCATGAGGCCTGACCGCAGGTCGGTATTTGATGCGTATCAGCAGGATGTGGATTGACCCCGCGATATGCCTGTTGATATAAACCAATCGGTTAATTAGCCGATTGGTTCTACCTATGTCGGATCCGCTGAGCCGTACCTTTGCTGCGCTGGCAGACCCCACTCGTCGGGCCATGCTGGCGAGGCTGGCATCAGGCAAGCTGACCGTGAGTGAGCTTGCCGCACCGTTTGATATGAGTCTGCCGGCTGTGACCAAACATCTGAAGGTACTTGAGCGAGCCGGTTTGATTGCACGGGAGCGGGATGCACAACGGCGACCCTGTGAGATCCGTGCGATGCCCCTCAGGGAAGCAAGCGACTGGATTGCCCAGTATCGTGATCACTGGGAGGCTCGCCTCAATCAGCTTGATGCTTATCTCATTGCGCTGCAGATGCAGGAAGACCTGCAAACCCATTCCACGGCAGACCCCAAAAAGAGGAACTGAAAATGGCGATCAATCCGAAGCTTGACCTAGAGCTGGTCCGTGAGATCGACGTACCCATCGAACTGGTCTGGAAAGCATGGACTGACCCGCAGCATTTGATGAAATGGTTTACCCCCAAGCCGTGGGAGACCGTGGCCTGTGAGCTGGACCTGCGTCCCGGTGGGCGATTCTTTACGGTAATGCGCTCCCCCGAGGGGCAGGACTATCCGGGGGAGGGATGCTATCTGGCCGTGGAGTCGCCAACCCGGCTGATCTGGACCAATGCATTGCTGCCGGGCTATCGGCCCAATCCCCAAAAGAGCGGGGAGCACTGCGGCGATTTCCACTTTACTGCCGAGTTGATCCTTGAGCGCTTGCCGCAGGGTACGCGTTATATTGCGCGGGTATTTCATGCCGACGAAGAGGGCCGCAAGCGCCACGAGGACATGGGGTTTCACGATGGCTGGGGTGCGGCGCTGGATCAGCTTGTGGCGTGGGCCAAGTCGCAGTAGATCCGATCGCAATCAATTTACAAGCGGAGTCCGGACCATGGCACGCGTCAGCACCTACCTGAATTTTCCTCGCGAAACCGAAGCGGCGTTTCTGTTCTACCAACAAGTATTCGGTACGACATTCACCATGCCTATCAAGCGGTTCCGGGACATTCCGGCACACCCTGATCAGCCGCCCATGGCGGCGGCGGACTTGGACCTGGTCATGCATGTGGAGTTGCCCATACTGGGTGGCCATTTGCTGATGGGGACGGATGCACCGGAGTCCATGGGGTTCAAGGTCATCATGGGTAACAACCAGTACATCAACCTGGAGACCGATACCCGTCAACAGACCGAGGAGCTGTTCGCAGCTCTGGCTGAGGGTGGCGTGGTGGAGATGCCCTTGCAGGACATGTTCTGGGGGGCGTACTTCGGTAGCCTGACCGACAAGTTCGGGTTGCGCTGGATGTTCAACTGCGCCCTATAGCGGCCTTTACGGATTGAGTTGCGAACAAAATCTGGATCGTGGTGGATGCGGCTTTTACACTGTGGCCATCGTCAATCTGCCCGGCAAGGGAAGTCCATGTTGTACTCCATCGCCGCGATCAGCCTCGGTGCTGCGCTTGGTGCGCTTGCCCGATGGCTGCTTGGCAATACCCTCAATGCCCTGTTTCCAGCCATCCCGCCTGGCACCTTGGTCGCCAATCTCGTCGGCGGCTACTGCATCGGCATCGCCATGGCCGTTTTTGCCCAGCATCCGGGCCTCTCGCCGGAATGGCGCCTGTTTGTGGTGACAGGATTCCTGGGCGGGCTGACGACCTTCTCCACCTTTTCGGCCGAGGTGACCACGCTGATCCAGCAAGGCCGGGTCGCCATGGCAAGTGGCGCCATTGCACTGCATGTGACGGGGTCCTTGCTGGCCACGCTGGCGGGGCTGGCCTCGGTGCGCTGGTGGCAGGCCGGGCATACTGGCTGAGGCCTGCCAGGTTCTCAGGGGATCAAGGGCGGGTTTGCCGGCGTCCTGTCAGCTCTCGTTATGGGCAACGGAAATCCGGCGACGGGTGCGACCTTCAACGTCATAGAGATTGAAGTCGTTCATGGTCCGTCCGTAAAGATGCAGGCTTACGGCACGCTGACGGTTTGCGGGCACCCCGGTGATGTGGATGTGATCGGGATTCGGTACGAAGCTGGTTACCGCGCCACGCCCCAGTAGCACAATGCCGCCGCGAGCGAGATCAATCTCTTCATCCGCGCCGCGATCCGGCGTCAGGCGCACATAGCTGCGCTCTTCGAGTATGCCTTCGACCACCCCCACCACCCCCCAGCTGCCGTGGTCATGCACGGGTGTCCACTGGCCGGGTAACCAGACGATGGCGTAGAGGGACAGACTGTCGTCCGGTGCCCGGTATATCAGGTTCCGTGTGTAAGTGTCGGCGCTGCTTTGGTAGTGCTGAGGTGTCAGGAAAGTCTCGGCGCTGTCGATCAGTGCCAGCATCAGTGGCGCGAGCGTCAGGACGCAATCGGCAGGTTCGGATGGCTGGCGACCGAAGGCAGTGGCTTGGTTGATGAAGTGATCGAGCGCGGGTGAGGTCATGGACTTGAGTGCTGTCTTCATATCCGCAGAGTATTTGCGGTAGCTCGGTGATGGATGGACGATGGTGTCGTCGTGACGAGATCAATGGCGCGGCGGGATAAGCCTGCGCCATTGTGACTGGCCGGATGGCTGTCGTCACTATAGGCCGCGTCATGAGTGCCTTGGCACTGGCTTGCCTTTACCTGCGCAAGATGTGGCCACGAATTCAGCAACCCTCACATATCTGGAGGTATCAACATGGCTTTGCGTATCAATGATCTTGTCCCCGATTTCACCGCCGAGACCGACCAAGGCAGCATCCGGTTTCATGACTGGATTGGTGATGGCTGGGCCATCCTGTTTTCGCATCCCAAGGATTTCACGCCGGTCTGCACCACCGAGTTCGGCGCTGTCGCCCAGTTGGCGGCGGAATGGGCCAAGCGTGGCACCAAGGTGATCGGTGTGTCGGTCGATGGCGTGGAAGCCCACAAGAAGTGGAAGGGCGATATCGAAGCCGTTGCCGGCGCCAAGGCGGGTTTCCCCATCATTGCCGATGAGGGGCTGGCCGTGTCCAAGGCCTTCGACATGCTGCCGGCCGAGGCCTATCTGCCCGATGGCCGTACCGCTGCCGATACGGCTACCGTACGGTCGGTGTTCATTATCGGACCGGACAAGAAGCTCAAGCTGTCCATGACCTACCCTATGTCGGTGGGCCGCAACTTTGCCGAAGTGCTGCGCGCACTCGACGCCCTGCAACTGACTTACAACGTGCCACTGGCCACGCCGGCCAACTGGACGACGGGCCAGGACGTGATCGTGGCGCTGGCGCTCAATGATGACCAAGCGCGTGAGAAATACGGCCAGATCGACATCAAGCTGCCCTATCTGCGTACGACCAAAGCACCGAAGTAATTATGTAGGGTGCATTAAGGCCGCTGGCCGCATTGCACGGGAAGTTTTTTTCGGTGGAGCCGGTGGTGCAGTGCGCTGCGCTGATTGCACCCTACGGCTAACACCCAAGCAGTAAACAAAACGGCCGGTATCTCGCGATACCGGCCGTTTTGTTGGTTGCTTGCGCGGACTTACGCAGCCAGACGGTTGCGGATTTCACGCATGGCGGCGGACACCATGGCCAGATCAGGGATCGAGGCACGCAGCTCCTCGAACATCCGGCTCACATGCTCCAGCGCACCTTCACGCGCCTTGAGCCAGCCATCGACGCGTTTTTGCACCGTACCCGTACCGGTCAGCACACGACCTGTAAGGCCGGCGTGTTCACGATACAGCTCGTCACGCAGTGCCATCCGGGCCAGAGTCTGCCAGCGGTTATCGCGCGGCAGGCCGTCTACCACTTCGCGCAGCCAGTCGATCTGCAGGGCGGATTCGAGGCGGAAGTAAGCCTGAGCGACATCTTCCACCGCGGCCTTGCTCTGGCGTGCGAGACGGGCGATGTCGAGCAGGGCCAGTACGGCGTCCAGATGGACGACGCGGGCGGCCAGATCGACCTTGATGCCATGCGCCTTGTGCGCATCGCGCTGACGGGCATAGTTGGGCTTGTCGGCCAGCCACTTGTCGAGTTTGGGCAGCAGGGCCGGGATCTCGTCGGTGAGCTGGGCGAGCTGCTTGTCGGCATCGCTCTCGGTCATCTGCACGCGCAGTACCCAGCGGGCAACGCGTTCGATGTGCTTGCGCAGTTCGAGCATCACGTCGTACTGGGCGGCTGTGGGCACCAGATTGTCCAGCGCTTCCAGCTCAGCCCACAGCTTGTCAGCCTGCATCAGCTTGCTGGCCACGCTCCAGGCATGGACGATCTCGGCCGGGCTGGCGTTGGTTTCTTCGGCCACGCGGAACACGAAGCTGATACCCATGCGGTTCACGCATTCGTTGGTCAGCACGGTGGCGACGATCTCGCTGCGCAGCGGATGGCTGGGCAACTGCTTGCGGAACTTCTCAGCCATCTTCACCGGGAAGTAATCAGCCAGCAGACCATCCCATTCCTTGCTGGCAGGTAGCGGCGAGGCAACCAGCTTGTCGAACAGATCGAGCTTGGCGTAGGCCAGCAGCACGGCCAGCTCGGGGCTGGTCAAGCCGTGTCCGTTGGCTTGGCGATCGGCAATCTGCGCGTCGTTCGGGAGGTACTCGATGCGACGGCTGAGGCGACCGGCCTTTTCCAGACCCTGCATGAAGCGCGTGTGCACCGACAGCAGCGACTTGGCCTGCTTGAGTTCGAGGCTGATCGCCGCGGTTTGCAGGTAGTTGTCGCGCAGCACCAGTTCCGACACGTTGTCGGTCATGTCGGCCAGCAGGCTGTTGCGCTGCTTGAGCGTCATGTCGCCGGCTTGGGTCAGGCGGCCCAGCAGGATCTTGATGTTGACCTCGTGGTCGGAGCAATCCACACCAGCCGAGTTGTCGATGGCATCGGTACAGATATGGCCGCCATTGAGCGCGTATTCCACGCGGCCCAGCTGGGTGAAGCCAAGGTTGCCGCCTTCACCGATCACACGGGCACGGATTTCCTTGCCGTCGATACGCAGCGCATCGTTGGCGCGGTCGGCCGCTTCAGCGTGGCTCTGGGTGCTGGCCTTGAAGTAGGTACCGATACCGCCGTTGTAAAGCAGATCAACTGGTGCCTTGAGGATGGCGCGGATCAGGTCGTTCGGGGCCAGGGCTTCGTCGGTGATGTCGAGCAACTTGCGCACTTCGGGCGAAATCGGGATCGACTTGGCGCTGCGCGAGAAGATGCCGCCGCCCTTGCTGATCAGCTTCTTGTCGTAGTCTTCCCAGCTCGAACGCGGCAGGGCGAACATGCGCTGACGTTCCTTGAAGCTCTTGGCCACGTCCGGGGTCGGGTCGAGGAAGATGTGCAGGTGGTTGAATGCGGCCACCAGCTTGATCTGCTCGGACAGCAACATGCCGTTACCGAACACGTCGCCCATCAGGTCGCCGATACCGGCCACGGTGAACGGCTGGGTCTGGGTGTTGTGGCCCAGTTCGCGGAAATGGCGCTTGACCGATTCCCACGCGCCCTTGGCGGTGATGCCCATCTTCTTGTGGTCGTAACCGACCGAGCCACCCGAGGCGAAGGCATCGTCCAGCCAGAAGCCGTACTCCTGCGATACGCCGTTGGCGATATCAGAGAAGGTGGCTGTGCCCTTATCAGCGGCCACAACCAGATAAGGATCATCCGCATCGCGACGGTGGACCGACTTCGGCGGTACGACCTTGCCATCGACGAGGTTGTCGGTCAGGTCCAGAAGGCCACGGATGAAGGTCTTGTAGCAAGCCACACCTTCAGCCTGGTAAGCCTCGCGATCCGACATGGCCGGGGCTTGCTTGAGCACAAAGCCGCCCTTGGAGCCCACGGGCACGATCACCGTGTTCTTGACCTGCTGCGCTTTCACCAGACCCAGCACCTCGGTGCGGAAGTCTTCACGGCGATCGGACCAGCGCAGGCCGCCTCGGGCCACCTTGCCGAAGCGCAGGTGGATACCTTCCACGCGCGGCGAGTAGACGAAGATTTCAAACAGCGGCACCGGCTGCGGCATGTTGGGGATCTTGCCGCTCTCGAACTTGAAGCTGATGTAATCCTTCTGGCTGCCATCGGCGGCGGGCTGGAAGAAGTTCGTGCGCATCGTTGCGCTGATGCAGTGGAAGAAGCCCGAGAGGATGCGCTCGTCATCGAGGCTTGGTACCTGCGCCAAGGCCTCCTTGATCTTGGCATTGAGGGCATCCACCTGCTTGGCGCCCTTTTGTTTGGGTTCGTGCAGGGCGAGGAACAGCTTGACCAGATCGGAGGCGATATCGCGGAAGTGCGCGAGTCGATCGGCAATATGGTCGAGGCTGTAGTTAAGACCGATCTGCTTGAGGTACTTGGCGTAGGCGCGCAGCAGCACTACCTCGCGCCATTGCAGGTTGCCCAGCAGGATCAGCTTGTTGAAGCGGTCGTTCTCGGCCAGACCTTCGAACACCGAGGCAAAACCTTGCTGGAAGGCCGAGCGCTGCTCGTCCTCGTTCAGCAGGCCGGTGATCGGCAGCTTGATGGCGATATCGGTCACCCAGCCGCGGCCGCCATCGGCAAACTTGAGTGTGTAGGGCTGCTCTTCAATCACGCGCACACCCAGGTTTTCCAGCACGGGCAGGCTGTCGCTCAGCGCAATCGGGTCTTCGCGGAAAATCTTGAAACGATGCTGCGTCGGATCGGCCAGGGTGGCGTCGGTCAGCTTCATCGTCAGGTGCTTGCCAGTGACGGCCTGCTCGATCTTGTCGATGTCGTATACCGCGGTGCGGGCGTCGTAATCGGCGTAGTAGGCGGGCGGGAAGGCCTTGGCGTACTTGTTGTACAGCGCCATGCCACGCTCTTCACCGGCATGGGCGGTGAGGTTCAGCTGCAGGTCGTCGGTCCAGCGGCGCGTAGCCTGGGCGATCTGGGCTTCAATCTCGCGCGGCTCGTAATGGGGCAGGGTGGAGCCCGATTGCGTACGGATGATGAACTGGATGCGGGCCAGCGCAGCGTCCGACAGCGAGACATTGAATTCAGCCGAGGTGCCGCCGAATGCATTGAGAAGCAACTGCTGCATCTTGATGCGCACATCGGTGTTGTAGTTGTCACGCGGCAGGTACACGAGCGTGGACACATAGCGGCGGTACAGATCTTCACGGATGAAGGCGCGTACCTGGCTGCGGTCCTGCATGGCCACGATGCGGCCTGCAATCTCGCCGAGCTGGGCTTCGCTGATCTCAAGCAGTTCGTCGCGCGGATAGGTTTCCAGCACGTTAAGCAGGGTCTTGCCCTTGTGGCTTTCGGCATCGACCTGGCTGGCTGCGAGCACATTGGCGATCTTGCGGCGCAGTACCGGGATCTGGTGGGGCGGGGTGTTGTAGGCCTTGGCGGTGTAGAGACCCAGCAGGCGGCGCTCACCAATCACATTGCCTTTGGCGTCGTAGCGCTTGAGGCCCACGCAATCGAGATAGCTGCCACGGTGCACGGTGGAGCGCGAGTTGGTCTTGGTCAGCAGCAACAAGGTCTTGTTGCGGGCCAGCGCTCGGATTTCTGCAGGCAGGGCGGCAAAGCTGGCGGAGTGGGCGCCGCGGGTTTCACCGCGCAGCAGACCCAGGCCGGAGCCCTTCACGATAGCCAGCTGCACGCCTTCCTTGCTGTCGATCAGATCGTAATCGCGATAGCCCAGGAACACGAAGTGGTCGTCGAGCAGCCAGTCCAGATACGCGAGATCTTCCGCCCAAGCGTCCTTGTTGGCCGGCTTGGCCTTGCCCAGTTCAGCACGGATTTCCTTGAGCTTGCCAACCATGGGTTCGAAGTCGGCCACGCAGTCATCTAGCTGGCCCAATACCCGTTGCAGCTCAGCCTTGATCTCATCAAGGCGGGCCTTGTCGGTAATGCGATCAATCTCGACATGAATCCAAGATTCGGCGGCACCCTTGCCGATGCTGGTGAGCTTGCCGGCATTGTCGCGCGATACCTGCACGATGGGGTGGATGATCTGGTGAATGCTGTAGCCGAAGCGTGCCAGCGCCAGGCTGACGGTATCGACCAGGAAGGGCTTGTCGTCGTTCACCAGTTCGATCACCGTATGGCTGGTTTGCCAGCGGTGGTCATCGAAGGTGGGGTTGTAGACGCGGACTTGCAGATCGCCGGGCTTGCGCGCGGCGGCCAGCTTGAGATGGGCGAGCAGGGCACCGTACCAGTCCTGGCTGTCGCGAGAGGCCAGATCGTTTGCATCGGTATCAGCGTAGTACTGCTGGATCAGGGCTGGCAGGTCAACCGCCCCGGCCTCGCGAGCGCCTGCGTGGCGCTGGATGTCGGCAACGAGGCTGGCGTGAAAGCTTTGCATTATGGTTTGTCTCCGTATGGGCACTCATCGAACTCCCTGCTTCTGACTTGCCTAGGCAAGTTATCCACGTCGGTCCGGGTCCGCCTTCTGGCAGAAAGCACCGCAATTGTAGCGCCGACGCGACGACTACCAGTATTAGGGGATGCGACAATTTGTTATAGCCGCACAGTCGCGGAAGCTCTAAGCAAGTCGTTAACCCGTATTTTCAGGCTGTGGCATGTGCCGGATCGACTGCGCTGATGTGCTGACACACCGGCTGACATCTTGCTCTAAGCACTTGATTGCGCGTCACTGGGCGGTGTCTTTCCTTGGGGTTGTCGGGTTTGGGTAGGGTTATACAAAAAGCCGCTGCACAGGTGGCGGGCAGCCCAAGCGGGCGGTAGCGGCATCCCGTGTTTGGCTACGCAATTTGTCCACGGTCTGCCGCGCGCCCGGCAAGGCAGACTCACCAAGCTGCAGCAATCGCGCTACGATGCGGTTACAGCTGATCGCGCCGTTCGGGGCCCCTGTACGAAGATGTCGCTTTTGGGACAGCAGGGTCGGCAGGTGGCGGGTTTACAATCATCGCCATTGCTGAAGGGGAGCGCCGCTTGTGTTCTGTGATCATGGCTGAGCGTCAAAACTTCCAACCAATCAGGAGTACCGCAATGAAGAAAACCGCGCTGTTTGGCGCCCTTGCTCTTGCGCTGTCCATGTCCGTGTCGGCCGCGGAACTGAAGCTCAAGGAACTGCGTGTTGCCATCGATCCGACTTATGAGCCGTTCACGTTCAAGACCCCCGATGGCAAGCCCACCGGTTTTGACGTGGAAGTGGCTGAAGCGCTGTGCGCCGAACTCAAGATCAAGTGCGTGTTTGTGGAACAAGCCTGGGACGGCATGATCCCCGGCCTGAAGGCCAAGAAGTACGACGCCATCGTGTCCTCGATGTCGATCACCGAAGACCGCAAGCGCGCGGTCGATTTCACCGGCAAGTACTACAACACGCCTTCGCGCGTGGTGGTGAAGCTGGGTACGGCCAAGGATCTGCCGGATCTGAAGGGCAAGCGCATTGGCGTACTCAAGGCATCCACGCAAGAAGCTTTTGCCAAGGGTGAGCTGACCAAGCTGGGCGCCAACGTGGTGCCTTACGATGCTCAGGATCAGGTTTACCTCGATCTGAAGGCCGGCCGTCTTGACGGTACCGTGGCCGACATCGTTGAAGTGAACAAGAACTGGCTAGCCAAGCCGGAAGGCAAGGGCTGGGGCTACATTGGCCCGGTTCTCTCCGACAAGAAGTACTTCAAGTACTTTGGCGAAGGTGCTGGTATTGCCATCCGCAAGGGTGACACCGCGCTGAAGGATGCCCTGAACAAGGCCATCGGCGCCATCCGCGCCAATGGCACCTGGAAGAAGATCAACGACAAGTACGTGCCGTTTGATATCTGGGGCTAAGCCTGCTGCCACCGCGATGCAGGCAATCGCGGGTTGCTGGTTGTAAGTCACAAGCGGGGCGGCCAGTTCGCCCCGCACAGCGGAATCCGGCCTGCGGGCCGGTTTTCGGACCACGATACCGGCTCGCCGGTACGGCATGAAGGCCATGCACACAATGGCCAACGAGAGATGGGCGATGGAAGAGTACGTGTGGACGATCCTCGCTGGATCGACGATGACGCTGAAGGTCGCGCTGGGTTCGCTCACCGTGGCCGTCATTCTGGGTTTGCTTGGCGCGACCGCCAAGCTGTCGGCGAACAAGTTGCTGAATTGGGCGGCGGGGTTCTACTCCACGGCCATCCGCGGCGTGCCGGATCTGGTGTGGATGCTGCTGCTGTTCTACGGCGGTCAGACCTTGCTCAACATGGGTGTCGAATCCCTGTGGGAGTGGGCACGCCTTGAGGGCAATGAATCCATTGTCGCCCGTTTCGAGGCGATGGGCCTGCCCGAGTTTCTGGAAATCGATCCTTTTGTCGCCGGTGTGCTGACCATCGGTTTCATCTATGGCGCCTACATGACCGAGACGTTCCGCGGCGCCATCATTGCCATTCCCAAAGGGCAGATGGAAGCCGGCTACGCCTACGGCATGAGCGGGATGCGTGTTTTCTTCCGCATCACCGTGCCGCAGATGATCCGCCTGGCCTTGCCCAGCTTTACCAATAACTGGTTGGTGCTGATCAAGGCCACGGCGCTGGTGTCGGTCATCGGCCTTGCCGACATGACCCGGCTGGCGCGGGAGGCTGCGGCTGCAGCGCGTGACATCACGCCCTTTGCCCCCATGCTGTTCTTCCTGCTGATCAGCCTGATTTACCTTGCTTTCACCACTATTTCGCTGGTGGTGCTCAAGCAGCTCGATAAAAAGTTCTCGATGGGCGTTCGCCGGGGAGAGTTCTGATGGAATGGGACGTCATTCTCAACGCCGAAACCCTGCAGCTGTTTGCTGATGGTGTCTGGGTCACACTCAAGATGACCGTGATCTCGCTGCTGGTGGGCGGGCTGCTGGCCATCCCCATGGCGATCATGCGTGTCTCGCGCAACCGCTGGGTATCCACGCCGGTCTGGCTGTACACCTATGTCATGCGTGGCACACCGATGCTGGTGCAGGTGTACATGATCTATTTCGGCCTGGCGCAGCTGGAGTTCATCCAGTCGAACTGGGATACGGTTGCCGTACTCAAGCCGTTCAAGGATGCGATGTTCTGCGCCTTGCTCGCGTTCGCACTCAATACCTGTGCCTACACGACCGAGATGATCGCCGGCGCCATCCGGGACACCAATCACGGCGAAATCGAGGCCGCACGTGCCATGGGCATGAGCAAGTGGTTGCTGATGCGCCGCATCGTGCTGCCATCGGCCCTGCGTCGTACCCTGCCGGCCTACTCGAACGAGGTCATCATGATGCTGCAGGGCTCATCCCTGGCCAGTACGGTGCCCGGATTGATCGATATTACTGGCGTCGCCAATGGTATCCGTTCGCAGTACTACCTGGTTTTCGAGCCCTACATCACGGCTGCTGTGCTGTACTTGATCCTGACCTTCAGTCTGGTCTGGTTGTTCAAGCTCGCAGAGTCCCGCTGGCTGGCACACCTGAAACCACGTAAGGCCTGATTGTTCCATGCGTATCCAACGTCACCCCCTGCTTAGTCCCGCACTGGGCACCCAGCGTGAACTGCTGAGCTTCCATTACGGCGCAGGCAAGGGTCAGAAAATCTATCTGCAAGCCAGCCTGCATGCGGATGAGCTGCCTGGCATGCTGGTGCTGCATCACCTCAAGGGGCTGCTGGCCGACTTTGAGGCGCGCGGCCAGATTCATGGTGAGGTGGTGGTGGTGCCCGTTGCCAACCCCATCGGGCTTGACCAGACCCTCATGCACTCGCAGCTGGGCCGTTTCGAGTTTGCGTCCGCCGAGAATTTTAATCGCAATTACCCCGATCTGGCGGCTGCCATTCAGCCGGCCATCGAGGGCAAGCTGGGTCAGGACCCGGTGGCGAACGTGGCGGTGATCCGCGCTGCCATGGCCGACGCCATTGCCGCGATCAAGGTGCAGACTGAGTTACAGTCCCTGCGCAAGACACTGACCACGCTGGCATTTGATGCCGATGTGGTGCTTGATCTGCATTGCGACTTTGAAGCCGTCATGCACGTCTATACCGAAACGCCGTACCTGGATCAGGCTGAGCCGCTGTATCGCCATCTGGGTGCTCGGGCCGTGTTGCTGGCCAAGGGTTCGGGTGGCTCCTCGTTTGACGAGGCCATGAGTGGGCCCTGGTGGCGTCTTGCCGAGCAGTTTGCCGGTCGCTTTCCGGTGCCGCTATCCTGCCTCTCGGCAACCGTAGAGTTGCGAGGTGCCGCCGATGTATACCATTCGCTGGCCGAGCAGGATGCCGCCAGTCTGATCGCCTTCATGCAGCATCGGGGCGTTTTGGGCGGTGCCGCACCTGCACTTCCGGCAGCGGCTTGCGTACCAACGCCGCTGGCGGGTTCCGAGACGTTGCGCGCCCCCCATGCAGGTGTGATTGCCTATCGCCGTGATACCGGTGAGCAAATCCAGGCCGGTGAGGTAGTGGCCGATGTGATTGACCCCCTCAGTGATACGGTAACGCCCGTCCACGCAAGTGTCAGCGGCGTGCTGTATGCCCGTTCCTTTGTGCGTTATGCCACCGCCGGCATGGACCTGTGCAAGGTCGCTGGCAGTGTGCCATTCCGTAGTGGTTATCTGCTGAGCGCGTAAGCGACGGCGGTAATGAAACGATCTGAACCAGACCAGAATAATTTGTCCCGGAGACAACCGTGAGCCTCAAGTTAACCGTCGAGAATCTGCACAAGAGCTATGGCAGCCATGAGGTGCTCAAAGGCGTTTCGCTGACTGCCAATGCCGGCGATGTCATCAGCATCATCGGTTCCTCGGGTTCCGGTAAATCCACCTTCCTGCGTTGCATCAACATGCTGGAGCGCCCGCACAGCGGCCGCATCACCGTTGCCGGCGAAGAAATGAAGCTGGTCCAGGCCAAGGACGGCATGCTCAAGGCGGCTGACGACAAGCAGCTGCAGATGATGCGTGCCAAGCTGGCCATGGTGTTCCAGCACTTCAACCTGTGGGCACACATGACGGTTTTGGAAAACATCATTGAGGCGCCTACCCAAGTGCTCAAGGTGCCCAAGGACAAAGCGGTGGAGTGCGCCCGCAAGTATCTGGAAAAAGTCGGCCTCAAGAATGTGGAAGACAAGTATCCGGCGCATATGTCCGGTGGCCAGCAACAGCGCGTTGCCATTGCGCGTGCGCTGGCCATGGAACCCGAAGTCATGCTGTTCGACGAGCCGACCTCTGCATTGGACCCCGAGCTGGTGGGTGAAGTGCTGCGCGTGATGAAGGCGCTGGCGGAAGAGGGGCGCACCATGGTGGTGGTTACGCACGAAATGGCGTTCGCGCGGGAAGTCTCCAATCATGTGATCTTTCTGCACCAAGGCAAGATCGAGGAACAGGGCAATCCGCGCGAAGTGCTGGTCAACCCGCAGAGCGAGCGTTTGCAGCAGTTCCTCTCCGGCAGTCTCAAATAAACCGAAACGGACCCGCGCGGCATGTTCGATTACGCTGACAAGCCTGCGACCCAGACGATCGCCGTGCTGCTTTTGCCGGGTTTTCCAGCTGGGGAGCTTGGCGTACTGCAGGATGGCGTCAGTGAAGTCAACCGCCTGACCGAGAGCGAGCTGTACCGTGTGAAGCTGCTCTCGATCAACGGCGAACCGGTGCAGGGCCGTCACGGCCGTATGCAGGACGTTGATGGTGCGCTGCGTAGCGATGAGACCGCCTTTCTGCTGCTGGTGTCTGCCAGTGATGCGCCGGGCGAGCTCAATTCAAGCGACCCGGTTGTATCGACGCTGATCGGGCTGTCGCGCCAGCGGATGACCTTGGGTGGCTGGCGGACCGGTGCGTTCTGGCTGGCTGCGGCGGGTCTGCTCAATGGCTGCCGTGCCACCGTACATTGGTCCCTGCTGGACCAGTTCAGCGACCGTTTCCCTGCTGTGATTACCGCTAGCTCCCTGTTTGAGGTGGATCGTGATCGCGCGACCTGCGGCGGTGGGGTGGCGGTCGTCGAGATGTTCCTGCATCTGCTTGCGCGCCAGCACGGAGCCGAACTGGCCGCCAGTGTGGCCGAGCATTTGCTGCTGGAACGCATACGCGGTCGGGATGATCGCCAGCGCATCCCGCTGCAGAACCGGCTGGGCAGTAATCAGCCCAAGCTCGTGCAGGCGGTGATGTTGATGGAAGCCAATCTTGAAGAACCGCTGACGACGGATGAGATTGCTCAGCACGTCTGTGTATCCCGCCGCCAGCTGGAGCGTCTGTTCAAGCAGCATCTTGAGCGTGTGCCCTCGCAGTACTACTTGGAGCTGCGCCTGAATCGGGCACGCCAGATGCTGCGGCAAACCTCCAAGTCCATCATCCAGATCGGTCTCTCTTGCGGCTTCTCCAGTGGCCCGCATTTTTCCAGCGCTTACCGCAATCACTTCCAGGTGACCCCGCGGGAAGACCGGCAGCGTGGCTCGGTACGACCTGACAGCGCCTAAAGGACGTCAGGTACGAACGAATATGTCGCAATGCCACAAGCCGCCAATGTTTGACAGTCATAGAATCCCTACCAGTTATTGCAGAAAGGAAGTCCCATGAGCCAAGCCGTCAGCCGCGCCGATTTCGATCAGGTAATGGTGCCCAACTACGCACCGGCCGATTACATTCCGGTCAAGGGTGTGGGTTCGCGCGTGTGGGATCAGTCCGGCAAGGAATACATCGATTTTGCCGGCGGTATCGCCGTGAACTCGCTGGGTCATGCTCACCCCAAACTGGTTGCCGCACTCAATGAGCAGGCCCAGAAGGTCTGGCATGTATCGAACTCCCTGACCAATGAGCCTGCCCTGCGTCTGGCCCGCAAGCTGATCGACGCGACCTTTGCCGAGCGCGTTTTCTTCTGCAACTCGGGCGCTGAAGCCAACGAGGCAGCCTTCAAGCTGGCGCGCAAATTTGCCATCGATAATGGCGGCGCTGACAAGCACGAGATCATCGCCACCGCCAATTCCTTCCATGGCCGTACCTTCTTTACTGTGACGGTAGGTGGTCAGCCCAAGTACTCCGACGGTTTTGGTCCGCGCCCTGGTGGCGTGACGCACATCGCGTACAACGATCTGGCCGCACTCAAGGCCGCCATCAGCGACAAGACCGCCGCCGTGGTGGTCGAGCCGGTGCAGGGCGAGGGCGGTGTATTGCCGGCGACGCTGGAATACCTCAAGGGCGTACGTGAGCTGTGCGACCAGCACAAGGCGCTACTGGTGTTTGATGAGGTACAGACAGGCGTGGGCCGTAGCGGCTCCCTGTTTGCCTACCAGGAATACGGGGTCACGCCGGACATCCTTACCTCGGCCAAGTCGCTGGGTGGCGGATTCCCGATTGGCGCCATGCTCACCACCGCTGCGATCGCCAAGCATTTCGGCGTGGGTACTCACGGTTCGACCTATGGTGGCAACCCGCTGGCCTGTGCGGTGGCCGAGGCTGTGATCGATACCGTGAACACCCCCGAAGTCCTTCAGGGCGTGAAGGCCAAGCATGATCGTTTCAAGACGCGTCTCGACGCGATCGGCAAGGCCACCGGTGCCTTCACCCAGGTTCGCGGTCTGGGCCTGCTGCTCGGCTGCGTGCTCGCCGATGCCTACAAGGGCAAGGCCAAGGATTTCATGACTGCCGCAGCACGCGAGGGTTTGATGGTTTTGCAGGCCGGCCCCGATGTGATCCGTTTTGCACCAAGCCTGGTGATTCCCGATGCCGATATCGACGAAGGTCTGACACGTTTTGAACGTGCCGTGAAATCGGTTGTTGCCGCATAAACACCCACAGAAGCCGGACTCACCGACATGCTGGTTCTCCGTACCGCCCGCCTAGACGATCTGCCAGGCATCGAGCCATTGGCTACCCGCAGCCCGGCTGGCGTCACCACCTTGCCCGCCAATCGGGACAGCCTTTACCGTCGCGTCCAGGCATCCATTGATTCGCTGGCGGCCGAGGTGGCATTTCATGGCGAGGAGAGTTATCTCTTCGTTCTGGAGGACACCGATACCAAGGCCTTGGTAGGTATTTCCGGCATTGTCGCTTCGGCTGGCTTCAAAGAGCCGTTTTACAGCTATCGCAACGAAACCTTCATTCATGCTTCGCCGGGCTTGGGCATCCACAACAAGATCCACGCGCTCTCCTTGTGTCATGACCTGACCGGCAACACGCTGCTGACCTCGTTCTATATCAACGAGCCCCTTCGGTTCACGCAGTGGTCCGATTTGCTCTCCAGAGCCCGCCTCCTTTTCATCGCGCAATGGCCGGAACGCTTTGCCGATGGCGTGGTGTCGGAGATGCTGGGTGTCACCCGCGAAGACGGTGGCAGCGAGTTCTGGGATGCCGTGGGACGACGCTTTTTCGGTATCGAGTACCAGCAGGCCGAGTTTTACTGTGGTGTGCGTGGCCGTAAGTTCATCGCCGAACTGATGCCGCACCATCCGCTCTATGTTCCTTTGCTCAACGATGATGCGCAGGAAGTGATGGGGCAGGTGGGGCCGTATTCGGCACTGGCTTACGATATCCTCATGCGTGAAGGCTTTGAGACCGAGAACTACATTGATATCTTCGACGGTGGCCCCACGCTGTACGCCCCGGTCCGCGGCATCCGAACCATGATGGAGAGCCAGTTGGCCAAGGCGCAAGCCGGTGAGGGTAGCCGTACTCCCTGTCTGGTTGCGACCACGCGACTGGATGATTTCCGCGCATGCGTCGCGGATGTGGCGTTCGAGGCAGGCCAGGCCTATATGCCGGCCGATGTCCTGAATGCGCTGGCCCTGCAGCCCGGCGACACCGTGCGCTTCGCCCCTCTCTGAGAGTAAATCGCCATGCTGGTCCGTTCGATTCGCCAGAATGATCTTGATGCGCTGCTGCAACTGGCGCGCAGTACCGGGGTAGGGGTGACCACCCTGCCTGCCAATGAAGAGCGCCTGAGCCGCCGCATCAGTGCGTCGCTGGCCGCCCAGTCGGGAGAGCCGAATCCGGCCGATTCGAGCTTTGTATTCGTGCTGGAAGACGATACCCAGTCTGGCCATGTGGCCGGCATTTGCGCCATCGAGGGCGCGGTGGGTATGGATGAGCCCTGGTACAACTATCGCGTTGGTACGGCCGTCCATACCTCGCGCGAGATCGGCGTGTATCGCCGTCTCGAGACCCTGTTCCTGACCAATGACCTCACCGGTGCGGCCGAACTGTGCTCCTTGTTCCTGCAGCCCGAATACCGCCGCGACAATAATGGCAGCCTGCTTTCCAAGAGCCGCTTCCTGTTCATGGCGGAGTTCCCTGAGCGCTTCAGTCATAGGGTGATTGCCGAGATGCGGGGCGTCTCGGACGAGACCGGCCGCTCCCCCTTCTGGGAGAGCCTGGGTCGGCATTTCTTCAAGATGGATTTTTCCGAGGCCGACTATCTGTCCGGCATCGGCCAGAAGTCCTTCATTGCCGAGCTGATGCCGCAACACCCTGTCTATACCGCCTTCCTGAGCGATGAGGCCCGGGCGGCTATCGGCAAGGTGCACGAGAACACCAAACCCGCACTTGCCATGCTGGAAGGCGAAGGTTTCCGCTACAACGCCTATGTCGATATTTTCGATGCAGGCCCCACGGTCGAATGTGCGCTGGAGGACATCCGCGCTGTGCGCGAAAGCCGCGTCATGACGGCCGTGAGTGCCGATGAGACCAGTGGCCGTAACTGGCTGGTCTGCAACCGCCGTCTCAGCGATTTCCGCATTTGCGTCGCCCAGACCGAACCCTTGCCGAACGGCATGCCGCTGACCCGCGAGGTGATTGATCGTCTGGCCATCCAGCCGGGCGACAGCGTGCGTGCTGTCCCCCTGTCGGCACGCAGCTGAAACAGACTCCAGTCCCGCAGTTGCCGGGATTGAAGTTTGTCTTGTTTAGACCAAGAGACTTCCATGACACAGCAATTTATCGACGGTAACTGGCAAGCCGGCCTGGGCCAGCCTCTGAGTTCGCGTAACCCGGTCAGCGGCCAGCTTGTCTGGCAGGGTCAGGCAGCCACGGCCGAGCAGGTGGATGCCGCTGTGCGAGGCGCGCGTGCGGCGTTTCCAGCCTGGCGTGCAATCGGCTTTGCCGCGCGTGAAGCTATTGTTCGTCGCTTTGCCGAGTTGTTGAACGAGCACAAGGCCGATCTGGCTGATGCCATTGGTCTTGAAACCGGCAAGCCGCGTTGGGAGTCGCTGACCGAAGTCACCACGATGGTGGGCAAGATCGACATCTCGGTGAAGGCCTACCACGAGCGCACGGGTGAGCGTGAAAGCACCATGGGTGATGCACAGGCGGTGCTACGCCATCGTCCTCATGGCGTGGTCGCGGTATTCGGACCTTACAACTTCCCCGGGCATCTGCCGAACGGTCACATCGTGCCGGCCTTGCTGGCGGGTAATGCGGTGGTATTCAAGCCGTCTGAATTGGCCCCTATGGTCGCGCACAAGACGGTTGAACTCTGGGAAAAGGCAGGCCTGCCCAAGGGCGTGATCAGCCTGGTTCAAGGCGCTAAGGACACCGGTGTGGCTCTTGCCGGACATGCCGGCATTGATGGCCTGTTCTTCACCGGATCGAGCAATACGGGTCACTACCTGCACAAGCAGTTTGCCGGCCAGCCGGAGAAAATCCTGGCGCTGGAGATGGGCGGTAACAACCCGCTGATCGTGCAGGATGTAGCCGATATCGATGCCGCTGTCTTCCAGACCATCCAGTCGGCCTATATCAGTGCGGGTCAGCGCTGTACCTGTGCGCGCCGCTTGCTTGTGCCGCGCACGGCTGCGGGCGATGCGTTCATTGCCCGCTTGGTACAGGTGGCCAGCCAGCTCAAGGTCGGCCGCTGGGATGACGCAGACCAGCCATTCATGGGCGCGGTGGTATCCGTGGCAGCTGCCGATATGCTGCTCAAGGCGCAAGCCGATCTGGTTGCGCGCGGTGCAAAGATTGTGCTGGAGATGCGCCGGCTTGAAGACGGTACGGCGCTGCTATCGCCCGGCCTGATTGATGTGACCTCGGTCGCTGACCTGCCCGATGAGGAGCATTTTGGCCCAATGCTCAAGCTGCAGCGCTACGATACATTCGACCAAGCCATTGCCCTTGCGAATGCCACCCGCTATGGCTTGGCTGCCGGCCTGCTAAGCGATAGCAAAGCGCTGTATGAACAGTTCTGGAACGAGAGCCGTGCCGGTATCGTCAACTGGAACAAACAGCTGACGGGTGCATCGAGTGCAGCCCCGTTCGGCGGTGTGGGTGCCAGTGGCAATCATCGCGCCAGCGCCTACTACGCAGCAGACTATTGCAGCTACCCGGTTGCTGGTCTTGAAACCCCGACTATTACGCTACCGGCCCAAATGCCGGTTGGCATGACCATGTAAGTCGTGGGGTGTGATGCGAGGTCGCCCGTCAGGGTGGGCCGATTACTGCATCCACCCAACGCCTTGCGCCTCACGGAGCGAAGACATGAGCGCATTTGAAGCCAACTTTGACGGTCTCGTCGGCCCAACCCACAACTATGCCGGCCTGAGCTTTGGCAATGTGGCATCCACGGGTAACCAGAACGCGGTCGCCAATCCCAAGCAAGCGGCGCTGCAAGGCTTGGTCAAGATGAAGACCCTGCATGATCTGGGCTTCAAGCAAGGCGTGCTCGCCCCGCATGAGCGTCCCAATGTCGCCGCCTTGCGACAGATCGGCTTTACGGGCACCGATGCCCAGGTCATCGCCCGCGCGGCCAAGGAGGCTCCGGCCATTCTGGCGGCTTGCTCATCGGCCTCCACCATGTGGACGGCGAATGCTGCGACCGTGAGCCCCAGTGCTGATACGGCGGACCGTCGTGTTCACTTCACGCCGGCCAACCTCAATAACAAGTTTCACCGCAGCGTGGAGCATCCCACCACGGGGCGCATTCTCAAGGCCATGTTTGCCGATGAGGCCCGTTTTGCCCACCACATGGCCTTACCGGCGCAGATGCACTTTGGTGATGAAGGTGCGGCCAATCACACCCGCTTCTGTCATGAATACGACCAGCCCGGCGTGGAGTTCTTTGTGTTCGGTCAGGCGGCATTCGATAGCCGTTACCCCAAGCCGGCCAAGTTCCCTGCGCGCCAGACGCTGGAAGCGAGCCAGGCGGTGGCACGCCTGCACGGGCTGAGGGATGAGCTGGTGGTCTATGCACAGCAAGACCCGGACACCATTGATGCCGGCGTATTCCACAACGATGTGATTTCGGTGGGTAACCGTAACGTGCTGTTCCATCACGAGAAATCGTTTGTGAACCAGGCACAGGTGCTGGCCGAGCTGGATCGCAAGCTGGCTGCGGCCGGCGGCAAGTTTGTAGCCATCGAAGTGCCGGATGCCGAAGTATCGGTAGCCGAAGCCGTCAAATCCTATCTGTTCAACAGCCAACTGCTTAGCAAGGCCGATGGCAAATTGATCATTGTGGTGCCCGATGAGTGCCGCGTGACCGAGCGAGTCTGGACCTATCTCAACAAGCTGGTGAACAGCGGTGGCCCGATCGACGAGATCAAGGTCTTTGACCTCAAGCAGTCGATGCAGAATGGTGGCGGCCCCGCTTGCTTGCGTCTGCGTGTGGCGCTTTCCGAGGCTGAGCTGGCGGCCGTGAATCCAGCGGTGTTGATGAACGATCAGCTGTTCGCCACCCTGAATGCATGGGTCAACAAGCATTACCGAGATCGACTGGAAGCCGCTGACCTCGCGGATCCGAGCCTGCTGACCGAATGTCGAACGGCGCTCGATGAACTCACGCAGATTCTGAAACTGGGCTCGGTTTACCCGTTCCAGTTCTGCTGATCCACCGCCTCCCCGGCGAGGCAGCGTGGGGAGTGGGTTAAACTGCGCCCATCTCCTTCAGGCGCTCTCCGTCCTGACTCAAGGGTCAAGACGGGGAGGGAATCACATCATGAAAATCTGGGTTGACGCTGACGCTTGCCCGCGCGTGATCAAGGACATTCTTTTCCGCGCCGCCGATCGCGCGCAGATTGCCACCACACTGGTGGCCAATCAGCTTATCGCCGTGCCCCCGTCGCTGTATCTGCGTGCCGTACAGGTGCCATCTGGTTTTGATGTGGCAGATAGCTATATCGTCCAGGCGGTGGAAGCAGGTGATCTGGTCATCACCGCCGATATTCCGCTGGCTGCGCTGGTTGTCGAAAAGGGCGCCCGGGCGCTGGATCCGCGCGGTGAGCTGCACACCGCAGCGACCATCCGTGAGCGTCTGTCGATGCGTGACTTCATGGAAAACCTGCGCGCCAGCGGTGTGGAAACCGGCGGCCCGGCTGCATTTGGTCAGGCAGAGCGACAAGCCTTTGCCAAACAGCTCGACAAGCTGCTGGCACAGCGCCCCAAGGGCTAAGGGAGTTAACCGCATGACCTATCTGGCCGATTTGCTTGCCTCACGTCCGGCCGATATACCGGCAAGCCTGCCTGATGGCACACGCATTGTCTTGCATGGTGAAGGACTGCTGGCCATTGAGCCTGCCCGGCCGCTATTCGACCTGTTCATTTCCAGTGGCATTCACGGCAATGAAACCGCGCCGATCGAACTGGCCGCCCGCTTGCTTGATGACGTGCTTAACGGCCTGTTGACGGCGCGTGCACGCATCCTGTTTGCCTTTGGCAACCCCGAAGCGATGCGCCGCAATGAGCGCTACCTGGACGACGATCTGAACCGTCTTTTCGGCAAGCCTGCAGCGCAGACTGGGGATGGCCCTGCGGCTCAGCGGGCGCGTGAGTTGGAGGCGGTATGCCAAGCCTTCTTTGCGGCATCGGCGGAGCGCTGGAAGCTGCACTACGACTTGCATACCGCCATACGTGGTTCAAAGATCGAGAAGTTCGCGATCTATCCCTATCCGCATGAGACGGCGTTTGATCGCGATGAAATCGCCCGTCTTGCGGCATGCGGGATCAGCGCGGTCCTGTTGCAGAGCAAAACCTCCCCCACCTTCAGTTACTTTACCCGCCGGCACTGCGGTGCTCACGGATTTACCCTGGAGCTGGGCAAAGCGCGACCGTTCGGGCACAACGAGAGCGTGGATGTAACTGCGCTGGAGGCTGAGTTGCGCCGTCTGATCGAGGGCGAGCGCAGACAGTATGAAAAGCCCATGCCGGCCCTGTTCCGCGTTGCGCGTGAAGTGACCAAGCAGACCGAGGACTTCCGGCTGCATCTGGCGGACGATGTGGAAAACTTCATGGAGCTCGCACCGGGTTTCGTGCTGGCTGAGGACGGGGGCGCCCGTTTCGTGATCGAGGAAGAGGGCGCACGCATCGTGTTTCCCAACCCCAAGGTCAAGCCGGGTTTGCGGGCGGGTATCGTCGTGGTCCCCGCGCGGCTGGATTGACCGTGGCAAACCGATCACACCGGCAGGCACACTGTTGCGGCGCCGCCGCAGTTGTGGCTAATGGTATGGCTGATACCGGTATTAGTGGCCTTGCCCTGCGAGCCTAGTGGCGACGCCAGTTTGACGCCAACGTCAAGTAATGATGTTTCAATAACCGTACGGTTGTACCGGTAAATTCCGCACTGCATCATGGACTTACGTTTGCGGCGTGGGTCTTCGTATGGGCAATATCCCCCGTCGCTTGCCGCGACCGCGCAGGACGTTGAGGCTCTCAAAGAGTGGGAAATCAGGCTCGAGCACTGGCGCCAGCGTGACCGTCAATCCAATGTGGGGAGTCACATCGCAATGCAAACGAAGTCCTACAGGCTTACCGGCCTGGCCCTGTCCTTGGCAATCGCTACCGGCGCAACCTACGCCAGTGCTGCCGCCGACACGACCCGTGTCATCGTCGCTTTCAAGCCCGGCAAGGCTGCGCAGGTTCACTCGGCCATTGCGGCTGCACGTGGCCAGCACAAGCTCGATATTGTCGGCATGGATGCCATGGCCATTGAAGTGCCCACGCAGGCGCTCAAGGGTCTGCAAAACAATCCGAACGTGGAATACGTTGAGGTCGACGAAAAGCGCTATCCGTCTGCATTGACGACCCCTTCCACCGGTTCCCCCTACCTACAGGGTCAACTGGTTCCCTACGGTATCAAGATGGTGCAGGCTGATCAGCTCCCGGCTGGCGATATGAGCACCAGCAACCGCAAGGTCTGCATCATCGACTCGGGCTATGACCGTGCGCATGAGGATCTGGCCACCAACAACGTCAATGGCGAGTACGACTCTGGTACCGGCTGGTGGTACACCGATGAAAACCATCATGGTACGCACGTGGCCGGCACGATTGCTGCGGCCAACAACAGTGGTGTCGGTGTCGTCGGCGTGAACCCCAATGGCCTCCTGCGCCTGCATATCGTCAAGGTATTCGGTGCTGAAGGCTGGGCCTATTCGTCCACCCTGGCCACCGCAGCCAACAAGTGTGCGGCTGCCGGCGCCAATGTGATCAGCATGTCACTCGGCGGCTCGCGTTCCAACAAGACCGAGCAACGCGCGTTTGATAGCCTGCTCGCCAAGGGCATTCTGCCGATTGCCGCTGCAGGCAATGATGGCACGACCGCCAAGTCCTATCCTGCGTCCTACACCAGTGTGATGTCGGTAGCGGCGATTGACGAGAACAAGCAATGGGCCACGTTCTCGCAGTACAACACCGCCGTCGAGATTGCTGCACCTGGTGTGCAGGTGCTGTCGACGGTCCCCATGGGTGGTGGTTCCGAGTCCCGCTTGTCGGTGGCAGGCGTGAACTATGTCGCTGGTGATATGGACGGCTCGCCCAAGCGTTTGGCCACTGCGGCGCTGATGAACTTTGGCATTGGCGACACGGTGAACGCCGCGGCGGCTGGCAAGATCTGTCTGATCGCACGCGGTACAGTCGATTTCTCCACCAAGGTCAGCAACTGTCAGAACAGTGGCGGTGTGGGCGCTATCGTTTACAACAATACCGCGGGTAGTTTCGGCGGTACGCTGGGCACGACCGTCACGACGATCCCGTCCGTGACGGCCAGCGATGTGGATGGCGCCGCAATGCTGACCAAGCTGGGTCAGAGCGCGACCGTTGAGGTTCGTCCGACCAACTACGCGTACTTTGACGGTACTTCCATGGCCACGCCGCATGTGTCTGCCGTGGCTGCGCTGGTGTGGAGCTACTTCCCCACCTGCACGGCTACACAGATCCGCAATACGCTGAACAAGTCGGCCGAGGACCTGGGAACGGCAGGCCGTGATACCAAGTATGGTTATGGCTTGGTTCGTGCGCGTGCCGCGTATGACCGTCTTGCCCAGTTCGGTTGCAACAACTGAGCCTGACTCAGGCGGGGTGCGCCCTGTTTGAAGAAGACAACACCCGCCGATCTGGCGGGTGTTGTTGTTTCAGGGCCTGATTTGACGCGCTTCCTGCGCCGCGCGGAGCATGCCGCGCAAGATATCGACTTCCAGTTTTTCGAGCTGAATACGCGCAAACATGCGCCGTAATCGGGGCATCAGGCGCTTGGGGTTGTGGGGATTGAGGAACTGCAGGTCGACCAGTGCCTGTTCCAGATGAACATAGAAGCGCTCGATATCGTCGTGCGCGGCCAATTCGGTTTTCTCATCCAGATGGCTGACGCCTTCATCCAGCGTACAGCGCAGCTCGTAGGCGAGGATTTGCACGGCTTGGGCCAGATTGAGCGATGAATAATCCGGATTGGTAGGGATGGTGACCAGCTGGTTGCACTTGCGAACCTCGTCATTGCTGAGGCCCGACATCTCGGTGCCGAACACCAGGGCAATCTGTTCACCTTGTGCCGCATGCCGGATCAGCTTGGGGGCGAGCTCGCGGGGCGTGTGACGCGGCACACTCACTTCATGGACGCGCGGACAGGTAGCCACTGTCAGCGTGCAACCCGCCAGTGCGGCATCCAGCGTATCCACGACGATTGCGTTATCCAATATGTCATCTGCGCGTGAAGCCAATGCCACGGCTTCCGGGTCCGGGAAGCGCTTGGGATTAACCAGATAAAGCCGCGATAGCCCCATGGTTTTCATGGCACGGGCCACGCTGCCGATATTGCGTGGCAGGCTGGTGTGCGAGAGCACGACGCGGATGCGCGTCAGCACTTGGGGGTCGAGGTCTTGCGTGTCCAGTTTCGTCATTGCCCGAGTTCGCGTAAAATGCCAAAAAATCAACGGCGTCGGTTGTCCCGACGCCGTTTTATCTGGCCATGCCAGATAGAGAATTGTTCTTTGCTTCCTGCCGCATCGTGTGCCGCGCCTGTGTTGATCTGGCGAGCTCGTCTATTGTTCCTTGGCAGGAGGCTTAACCCGTTGCCCAAGGACTAACCATGCACCCGATGCTCAATACGGCCATCAAGGCCGCCCGCCGCGGCGCTTCCGTGATTCAGCGCGCCTCCAATAATCTCGATCTCTTGCGTGTCGAGCGCAAAGCCAAGAACAGCTTTGTGACCGAGGTGGACCGTGCGGCTGAGCAGGCGATTGTCGAGACCCTGCTGGAGGCCTATCCAGGGCACGCCATTCTAGCGGAAGAGGGTGGTGCTCGAGGCGACAACGATTACACCTGGATCATTGATCCGCTGGATGGCACCACCAACTATCTGCATGGTGTGCCGCAGTACTCGATCTCGATCGCCCTGTCGCACCGTGGCCAAATCACCCAAGCGGTTGTTTACGACCCCTGCGCCAACGAAATGTTTACCGCTACCCGTGGCGGCGGTGCTTTCCTCAACGATCGCCGCGTTCGCGTTTCCAAGACACGCGAGTTGGCCGATTCGCTGGTCGGCACAGGTTTTCCCTATACCGATTTCGACAAGCTCGATCTGTACATGCGCCAACTCAAGGAGGTCGTCCAGAAATCGGCCGGCGTGCGTCGTCCTGGCTCCGCGGCCCTGGATCTTGCCTACGTGGCCTGTGGCCGCTTCGATGCCTTCTGGGAAATGGGCCTGAACAGCTGGGACATTGCTGCAGGCAGCCTGCTGGTTCTGGAGGCTGGCGGCCTGATCACCGATCTCCAGGGCGATGCTGACTACATGGAAAGCGGTGATGTGATCGCCGGTTCACCCAAGCCATTTGCCCAACTGCTCCAGACCTTGCAACAGGCCTGATCGATGCTAAAAAAGCCCGGTTCAGCCGGGCTTTTTTATTAGCGGTCACGTCTCAGCGGAGAGAGACTGGTTTCAGGGTTGTTGCTGGCCACCCAGTCGATCAGGGTGTCGAGCACCTTGCGATTGGCGACGGCATCACTGCCCTGATGATTGATCATCGCCGAGATTGCCCAATACTTGCCTCGACCATCCCGAACATAACCGGCCAGTCCCGTCACGCCAGACAGGGTGCCGGTCTTGAGCCGGGACCACCCGGCCGCCTCGCTGGTGGTGAGTCTGCGACGCATCGTGCCATCTACACCGGCAATGGGCAGGCTGGCTTTCAGCTCATCGGCAAACTGGCTCTCCCAGGCACGCACCAGCATTTCGGCCATCGTGCGTGGCTGGATGCGTTCACTTCGGGAAAGTCCCGAACCGTTTTCAATCACCAGGCCATCAGCGTCAATCTCATGCCGCTTTAACCATTTGCGCACAGCCGCGTCAGCGCATTCGCTCGTCGTCTCCAGGCTACACGCGGCGTTGGCACCCATGGTCAGGTAGACCAACCGGGTAATGGCATTGTCCGATTGCTTGTTCATATTGCGGATCACCTCAGCCAGCGGTCGGCCGCGATGTGTGGCCACCCATTGTGCGGTGCCGGGGGCCACGCCCGGCTTCACGGTGCCCCGCAGGCTGCCACCCAGTTCGCGCCACAGCTTGGTGATGACCTTCTGAGCGGTCCAGTCGCGCTCAAGCAGGTTCAAAGGCTCTTCGACCTTGCAGTTCTTGGGGAAACTCCCTTGAAAAACGATGCGGCGCAGCTCTCCGCTTGCTGTCACCTGCGGCAATCGCCAGTCGGACTCCCAGTCATTGCATGGGGTGTCGGTGAGGCTCACACCCTGGGTGTCTACGTCGAGTTGATCGATGATGGGGCTGGTGCTTACTCGCAGCGTGCGTTCATCGCTTTGGAACCTGAAATCAAGCAGGCTGCCATTGAGATGCAAGGCATCCGGGATCACGTTGTAGGCAAACTCCGGGGCCTCATCAAAGGGCGGCTGGCCCAGATCAGCGCGCACCGGCTTGAACAGGCTGCGATCGAGCAAGACGTCGCCGCGCACTTCACGTATCCCGGACTCGCGCAGCTGACGCAGCAATTGCCACATTGCTGGCCAGTCCAGATCCGGATCTGCGCCGCCTACCAGATAGACATCTCCGTGGAGCACGCTACCTTCCTGCTTGCCGGCGATTTTCAGCTCGGTCTTGGCGCGATGATTCAGCCCGAGGCTATCGAGCGCAACAATCGTGGTGACCAGTTTCATGGTCGACGCCGGTTGCATGACCCGGCGTTGCTGAAAGCCCATCGGCGAGGCGTCGCTCTCCAGCGGCAAAATCGAATAGGCCAGCGCCTCCGCGGGCAGTCCGGCTGTATCCATGGCGTCAGCCACGGGCTCGGGTAGCCGTGAGGCGTGGGCGGTCGTCAGTAGCAAGGCCGAGCACAGGGCAAGAATCAGGGAAGGGCGTGCAGACATGGGAGCATCAGCATGTTCGGGAAAGCGTATTTAAACGCGAGCCCTGCCCAATGGACAAAACAAATCGACACCAAATATAAGTTGATGTCATGACAGAGTCGGTAGGTACCTCACCGCGTAGGGCTGGCTATGACGACATTCGCGGCAGCCAGATTGCGCACGCAAGGCGCTGCATGCCGGAAGCTGAGTCGAATATTCGAATTATCTGCTTCTGGTGGGGATAGTCAGAACTAGTGATGCGGCGCCTGCATGGTCTGGTTAAAGTTCCATATAGACAAATGTTCCTAATCACATACCAATCGGTATGTTAACTAGCCAGGTCTGCTGTATCATGTGGGCTGGTGACCATTTTGGTGTTGTATCAAAACGGTATATCCATTCTGCATGAGCAGATAAATCAAATTATCTGAATGAGGAAAGTTCATGAAAAAGCAATTTGCCGCTCTGGCTCTGTTCGCTGCAATCGCTACGCCTGTTATGGCTGATGGCTTCTATGTGGGTGCTGATGCGGGCCGCAGCAAGTATTCATTCGACGGCGGCAGCGAGAATGACACTACGCTGGGTATTTTTGCGGGTTATGACGTCCATCCGAATTTTGCGATTGAAGCCGGTTATCGCACCTTTGGCGAAATCAGTGGTTCCGATGAAGGTGTGGCACTGGCTGTTGAGGCAACTGGCCCACAAGCATCGCTGATTGCCAAGACACAGATTGCTGACGGCGTGGATGTTTATGGCCGTTTTGGTGTCATGTCGGTGAAGCTCAAGGCAACCGCCTCGATGGGGGGCGTGAGTGCCTCCGAGTCTGAGACCAAGGCTCGCACCCTGTTTGGTCTTGGTGCTCGCTACGCGGTTACCAAGGAGTTCGGTGTGCGCGCTGAATACACGCAGGTGGCAAAGTGGGACGACCTGAAGCTGTCGACCTTCACCGTTGGTGCTGACTACCGCTTCTAATCGCTTCGCGTTCAAGCGTAGTGCTAACAACGCCCGCTGCCCTGACCCGGCAGCGGGCGTTGTCGTTTCTGCTAGCCATTCTTCGTTCCGGGCTAGAATCGCGCCTCTGTACTTCTCCCCCTCATCTGAATCAACAGCCGTAGCCGTGGAATACGCCGTGGAAAAACACACCCCGATGATGCAGCAGTATCTGGGAATCAAATCCCAGCACCCGGACAAACTGGTGTTCTACCGCATGGGGGATTTCTACGAGCTGTTCCACGATGACGCCGCCAAGGCCGCACGACTGCTCGACATTACCCTGACCAGCCGTGGCCAGAGTGGTGGCCAGCCCATCCGCATGGCGGGAATTCCCTATCACGCTGCCGAAGGCTATCTGGCCAAGCTGGTCAAGCTGGGGGAGTCGGTGGCCATTTGCGAGCAGATTGGCGACCCTGCGACCAGTAAGGGGCCGGTGGAACGCCGAGTCATGCGCATCGTCACGCCAGGCACGCTGACCGACGCGGCACTGCTGGACGAGAAGCGCGACAACCTGCTGCTGGCGCTCAATATCCACAAAGGACAGCTGGGCTTGGCCTGGCTATCGCTGGCCTCTGGTGAATTCCGCTTGCTGGACACGGACGCCGCGCAACTGCATTCCGAACTCGAACGCATCCGTCCCGCCGAGGTATTGCTGCCCGATGGCCTGCCGATCAACCTGCCGGCCGGTGCCCATGTGGCGCGCCGGGTGGCCGACTGGCAATTCGACGCGGATACCGCGTTACGCAACCTCTCGCGCCAGTTCCAGACTCAGGATCTGAGTGGCTATGGCATTGATGCTGCCACGGTAGCGGTGGGGGCGGCAGGCGCCTTGCTGGAGTACGCGCGCCAGACGCAATGTGGCGCAATTCCACATATCACCGGCCTGATGCTGGAGCATGCAGGCCAGTATCTGACGCTGGATGCCGCTACCCGGCGCAATCTGGAACTCACCGAAACCATCCGTGGCGAAGCCTCGCCCACCTTGTTCTCCCTGCTCGATGGCTGCCAGACCAGTATGGGTAGCCGCTTGCTGCGCCATTGGCTGCACCATCCCTTGCGCCAGCAGGGCAAGGTGATACGCCGCCGTGATGCGGTGCAGGCGCTGATCACCTGTCGGCAGCTTGATGCAGTACGCACCCATCTCGCAGGTGTGCACGATATCGAGCGCATTACCGCGCGGATTGCCCTACGCTCAGCTCGCCCGCGAGACCTGTCGAGCCTGCGTGATAGCTTGCTGGCACTGCCGCAATTGCTGCCCCTGCTGCCGCCGGATGCCCTGCTGACAGACATTGCCCGCCAGTTGCAAGCGCCGCCCGACGTCGTGAACCTGCTGCAAGCCGCGGTGATGGACGAACCCTCGGTCGTGCTGCGCGATGGCGGGGTCATCCGCCCCGGCTTTCACGCCGAACTCGATGAGTTGCGTGCGCTGCAGACCAATCACGGCGATTTCCTGCTGGCACTGGAAGCACGCGAGCGTGAGCGCAGCGGGATACCCAACCTCAAGGTTGAGTACAACCGTGTGCATGGTTTTTATATCGAAGTCACCAATTCGCATGGCGACAAGATCCCTGACGATTACCGGCGCCGCCAGACGCTGAAGAATGCCGAGCGCTATATCACGCCTGAACTCAAAGCATTTGAGGACAAGGCGCTATCGGCGCAGGAGCGCTCGCTGGCGCTGGAAAAGCAGCTCTACGAACAGATGATCGACATGCTCGCGCCGCATGTGCCCAGCTTGCAGTTGCTGGCACAGGCCGTAGCCGGGCTGGATGTGCTGGCCGCGCTGGCAGAGTGCGCGGTAAGGCTCGACTGGGTCGCCCCAGCCTTTGTAGACGACGTCACGCTGCAGATCGATGCAGGCCGGCATCCGGTCGTTGAGCAGCAGTTGCGGGATGGTTCGGGCGAAGCGTTCATTGCCAATGATCTCCGGCTTGATGCGAGCCGCAAGCTGCTATTGATCACCGGCCCGAATATGGGTGGTAAGTCGACCTATATGCGTCAGGCCGCGCTGATCGTACTGCTGGCCCATATCGGCAGCTTCGTGCCGGCCCGTGCTGCGGCCATCGGCAAGGTGGACCGTATCTTTACCCGTATCGGTGCTAGCGATGATCTGGCGGGTGGCCGTTCGACCTTCATGGTTGAAATGACCGAAACCGCCAATATTCTCAACAACGCTTCCGAACATGCGCTGGTGCTCATGGATGAAGTCGGTCGCGGGACTTCGACCTTCGATGGTCTGGCATTGGCTTGGGCAATTGCCCGCTCGCTGATCGAAAAGAACCGCAGTTACGCCCTGTTCGCCACTCACTATTTCGAGCTGACCCAGCTCGCACTCGAATACCCTCAGGTGGCCAACGTGCATCTGGATGCCGTGGAGCACAAGGACAAGATCGTGTTTCTGCATAGCGTGGAGGACGGTCCTGCAAGCCAGAGCTATGGTTTGCAAGTGGCACAGCTGGCGGGCTTGCCGCGTGACACCATCCGCCAAGCGCGCCGTTATCTGGGCGAGCTGGAAAGCCAGCGGGTCGGGCATACCTCGCAGGGCGATCTGTTCTCGGCGCCTACACCCGCTGAAGTGCATGCAGAGCCCGATCCACTGATCGAGCAACTCGCTACGCTGGACCCCGACAGCATGACACCGCGTGAGGCGCATGCCTTGCTCTATGCGCTGAATCAGGCAGCACGCAAACGCGACTGAATCCCTTCCTCAGCCCGCTGTGCCTGCCGCGGTAGTGACGATTGAAAAATTCAATCGTCATGCTGGCTTGCCCGCCGTGCTGAGGCCCGTCTATAACGGGTCAACGCGTTGCATGCTTGCCTTCCGGGGAAGGCGTCAGACTAACTACACACGCTGTGCGGAGTGACTTCATGGTAGGTAACAGCAGCCGGCTGGACGATGGGCTGGCAAGAATCTTCGGCATCACGGCTGATCAGGCCGGGGTCAATCTGGACGCAATCCGCGCCAAGGCGGCGGGTAATCTGGCTGCCTACGGCAAGCTGATTAGTGCACTCTTTGATAGCCAGTCCATACCGATTCCGCCGCCAGTACACCTTCAATGGTGGGAAGAAGGCAGCCGTATCCATGTGGTCGCGGATCATCCTGATCGCGAACGCATAGAGATCCTGCTCAATGGTGATGGCGAACTGGTTGAGGAGTTCAAGGAGCTGGAATTGCTCCATGAGATTGTCCGCAACGCCGAACTGGCGGGTGCGGCCACAACCGAGGGGCAGCATTTCAATATCGGCGTGACCAGTTCGGGTCTCGTGGCTTTCTACACCGAAACCTGAGACAGCCGGCCGCCGACAAGGCGATCAGCGGCGCTTTTTGCGTGCCGTGCTGATCGCCTTTTTCTTTTTGGTCTTGCCGGGTTTGATCGCCTTCTTCTTGGCGCTGCGCTGGCTGGCGCGCGCCTCTTCCATCAATTGCTGGAGGAAGGGGCTACGGGCGGTGACGGTCTCGTTGGTGACTCGCCGTGCGCCGTTATAGCGCTTGACCCAATAGGCATCCGATAGCCGTACGATCTGGATTTTCTGGCCCTTGCGCGGAGAGTGGATGAAGCGGTCGTCACCCAGATAGATTCCCACGTGCGAGAACTGTCGCCCCAGCGTGTTGAAGAACACCAGATCGCCCGGTTGCAGGGCGGATTTGTCGATATCTTCCCCCAGCCGGCTAATCGCAAAGGCGTTGTGGGGCAGGGCAATATTCAGTGACTGCTGGAACACGTAGCGGATAAAGCCGCTGCAATCGAGACCACTTTCCGGTGTGCTGCCGCCCCAACGATACTTGACGCCGATCAGCCCAAGGGCTTGCAGGATCATGTCTTGTGCAAATTCCGCATCGGGTGCTGGCTGGGTGGCACTCAAGGCGTCGGCTTCGGCAACGGGAGCGGGGGAGGGGGTCGGGGTGGCCAGCGCGAGCGGCGCCAGCAAGACCACGATCAGGTGTCGGAATTTCAACGTCATGCCCGGCACTGTAAAAGGATTGGTTCAAAAAAAGAAGCCAGATTGCGATCCGCTGATGCAGAGCGACAAGTGTGCACGCACACGTTTTCTGGCCAACTGCCTGCTACGATGGGCTCATGTTGAGAGAAACCCTGAGCCTGATGCGCGATCTGCCGCGTATCCGAGAAATCATCGGCGTGTTGGCCAGACACGGATTTGGTCAATTGGTTCGCCGCATGAACGTACAGCGGACCTTCGAGCGCGCTGGCGAGTCGCTGGAGTTGCCGGATAGCCCGGATCGCAGCGAGCAGGCCCCCGCTGTAAGAGCACGCAAGGCTCTGGAGGAACTAGGCCCGACCTTTATCAAGCTGGGCCAGGTAATGGCGACCCGGGTGGATGTATTTCCTCCCGAGTGGATCACTGAATTTGAAAAACTCCAGTCCAATGTTCCGGCTACGCCTTTCGCCGAACTGGAGCAGGCATTAACACAGACCTGGGGGCGGGCGCCGCGGGAGCTGTTCAGCGGCCTCGATGAAACCCCTATCGGCTCTGCCTCCATTGCGCAGGTGCATCGTGCCAGCTTGCCGGATGGTCGTCAGGTCATCCTCAAGATTCGCCGCCCCGGCATCGAGGCCAAGATCGAGGCCGACCTGCGGGTATTGCATCACCTGGCCAGCCTGATCGAGTTCGAGTTTCCCGAGGCCCGGCAGTATCAGCCTATCCGGATCGTGGAACAGTTCGCCAAGTCTTTGAGGCGGGAGCTCGATCTGGCAATGGAGGCCCATAACCACCGCCGCTTTGCCGAGAACTTTGCCGGCGATCCACATATTGTGATCCCCACCATTCACTGGGAATACACCAACGAAATCGTCAACGTCCAGGACTATATTGCCGGCGTGCCGGGCACCGAGATCAACTTGCTCGCTGCCGCCAATCTGGACCGTGTCCTGCTCGCGAAGCGCGGTGCCGATGCCGTGCTCAAGATGATTCTGGTCGATGGCTACTTCCATGCCGACCCCCATCCGGGCAATGTGATCTATTTGCCGGAGAACCGTATTGCCTTCATTGATTTCGGCATGGTGGGCCGTTTACCGGCGGCACGGCGTGACGAGATCGTGGATTTGCTCACGGCATTGGTGGCGCGCGATGAAGGCGGCATCCTGAATGTGCTGCTGGACTGGACGGGTGATGCGCCGGTGGATGAGGATCGCCTTGCCGCCGATCTGGCCGAGTTCATGTTCAATTACGAGAACCTGACGCTCAAGGACATTCGCTTCGGGGCCCTGCTCAATGATGTGATCGCCATCATGCGCGAGCACGCCATTTCTTTGCCGCCGGATCTGACGCTGTTATTCAAGGCGCTGATCACACTCGAAGGCTTGGGGCGCCAGCTCGACCCGGCATTCCAGATGGTGCCGCACCTGCGGCCCTTTGTTCGCAAGCTGGTTATCCACCGTTATTCACCGGCCACCTTGTTCCACAAGGGGCGCCGCAATCTCTGGGAGGTCCTTTCGCTGCTGGGCGGGGTACCTCGCGATCTCTCCAGGCTGGTCAAGGCGGCCCGGCGCGGCAAGTTGAGGATAGATCTGGATCTCAAGCGGCTTGATCACTTTGGCAGCCAGATTGATCGTGCGGCTAACCGCTTGACCCTGGGCATCGTCACCGGTTGCCTGATCATCGGCTCCAGCATCGTGATGACGGTGAATGCCGGCCCCATGCTGTTCGGCCTGCCTGCGTTCGGGCTGATCGGCTTTCTGATTGCTTTCTTCAACAGTGTCTGGCTGATCTGGTCAATCTGGCGTTCGGCCAAGCGTGGCCGCGATGCCGATTGGTTATCTGGTCATCTTTGACCCGCGATGAGGCAATCGCGGGTCGGCACGTTGATGGTCAACCAATTGTCTGCAGGATCAGTAGATGCGGCGCGAGAGATTGGCTTTGTGCACGATGGTGGAGGCCAGTTCCTCAATCGACTTGCTGGTAGTGTTGAGGTGCGGGATCCCGGCATTACGGTATAGCGCCTCGGCCTCGGCAACCTCGAACTTGCAGTTGTCGACTGAGGCGTAGCGGCTGTCGGGTTTCCGCTCTGCGCGGATTTGGGCCAGCCGCTCTGGGAGAATCGTCAGCCCGAAGAGCTTGTGCTTGAAAGGCTGCAAGGTTTTCGGCAACCCAGACTGGCCGAAATCGTCAGGTGTCAGCGGATAGTTGGCGGCCTTGATACCGAATTGCAGTGCCAGATAGAGACAGGTAGGTGTCTTGCCCGAGCGGGAGACGCCCACCAGCACGATGTCGGCGGCATTCAGGTCGGCGGGACGGACGCCGTCATCATGCGCCAGCGCGAAATTCACTGCCTCGATACGGGCATTGTATTCGTTGAAGTTTTCGATGCTGTGGCTCTTGCCTACCGTGTGGGACGACTCCTTGCCCAGTTCGCTTTCCAGTGGCTCGATGAAAGCCTCAAAGAAATCGACCACGTGCGCCTCGGGCACATGAATGATGTCGCGTAGCCGGTCTTCAACGAACGTCGAAAAAACCAGTGGCCGCGCACCGTCTGCTTCGCCGGTCTGGCGCACGCGCTCGGCAACCAGGCGGGCTTTTTCTTCGGTATCGATGAAGGGTAGGGTGATACGCTTGAACTCGATGCCTTCGAACTGGGTAATCAGGCTGTGGCCCAGCATTTCTGCGGTAATGCCGGTGCGGTCGGAGATGAAGAATACGGTTCGGCGTAAGGGCATGGCGTGTTGTCCTGGCGGGGTTTTCTGCGAGGATGTTGCCACACCCAACCGGTCTGCTGACGAGCGGTTGTGCAGATGCAACATCGGCTAGCTGGGCCTGCATGACGCGCAAACCTTGTAGTGTCGGCGATTCTAACTACATGACGGCCAACGATCGATGGCTGTTTCGTGTTGCGTTGCGTCATCCGGCGTTATCGAACGTCGCCTGGATGTCAGCGAGAAACGGCGTAAACAGGCTAGAATCGCGGTCTCGAATCCCCAATTCCCCGCAAGGAAATTCAGCAATGGCAGAGAAAAACGTCATCTGGTTCGAAGAACTGCGCATGACTGACGTTGAGATCGTAGGCGGCAAGAACGCCTCGCTCGGCGAAATGATCAGTCAGCTCGCAGCCTCCGGCGTGCGCGTACCCGGTGGTTTTGCCACCACGGCCGATGCCTACCGCGCCTTTCTGGCCCATGACGGCCTCTCCGCTCGCATCGATGTTGCCCTGAGTGCGCTGGATGTGGACAACGTGACTGAATTGCTGCGCGTGGGCAAGCAGATCCGTGAATGGGTGATCAACCAGCCGTTCCCTGCTGCGCTTGAGGCTGATATTCGTGCGGCCTACGCCAAGATGGAAGCCGATTCAGGCGCCACCATTTCGGTCGCCGTACGCTCCTCGGCCACTGCCGAAGACTTGCCTGATGCCTCGTTTGCCGGCCAGCAGGAAACCTTCCTTAATATCGTGGGCGTGGACAACGTTCTGCACGCCATGAAGGAGGTGTTCGCCTCGCTGTATAACGACCGCGCCATTTCCTACCGCGTTCACAAGGGTTTCGAGCATTCCGTCGTTGCCTTGTCGGCCGGTGTGCAGCGCATGGTCCGTTCGGACAAAGGCGCGGCAGGTGTCATGTTCACCATCGATACTGAATCGGGTTTTGACGATGCCGTGTTCGTCACGTCCAGCTATGGCTTGGGCGAAACGGTGGTGCAGGGTGCCGTAAACCCCGACGAATTCTACGTGTTCAAGCCGAACATCCGCGCCGGCAAGCCCGCTATCCTGCGTCGCAACCGTGGCTCCAAGCTGATCAAGATGGAATTCACCGCCGAGGCCAAGGCCGGCAAGTCGGTGCAGACCGTCAATGTGTCCGATACCGACCGCAATCGTTTCTCGATTACCGATGCGGAAGTTGAAGAACTGGCTCGCTATGCATTGATCATCGAGAAGCACTACCAGCGCCCGATGGATATCGAGTGGGGCCGTGATGGTGTCGATGGCAAGCTCTATATTCTGCAGGCTCGCCCTGAGACGGTGAAGTCGCAGGAAGCGCGCGGCGAAACGCTGCGCCGTTACCGTCTCAACAGCAAGTCGGCGGTGTTGACCACGGGTCGCGCCATTGGCCAGAAAATCGGCCAAGGCGTGGTGCGCCTGATTCGCGATGCCAGCGAGATGGACAAGGTCAAGCCCGGCGATGTTTTGGTGACCGACATGACCGATCCCGATTGGGAGCCGGTAATGAAGCGTGCTGCTGCCATCGTGACCAACCGTGGCGGCCGCACTTGCCACGCTGCCATCATTGCGCGTGAACTCGGCATCCCGGCCGTCGTCGGTTGCGGCGACGCGACCCGCGCGCTGGTCGATGGCCAGCAGGTCACCGTATCGTGCGCCGAAGGCGATACGGGCAATATCTATGAAGGCTTGCTCGACGTCGAAATCATCGACCTCAAGCTCGACAGCATGCCCAAATCCCCGGTCAAGCTGATGATGAACGTGGGCAACCCGGAGCTGGCTTTCGACTTCAGCCATCTGCCCAATGAAGGTGTGGGTCTGGCGCGCCTTGAGTTCATCATCAACCGCATGATCGGTATCCACCCCAAGGCGCTGCTCGCCTATCCGGATCTGCCTTGGGATCTGAAGCAGCAAGTCGACGAGCGCATCGGTGGCTACACATCGGCAGTGGACTTCTATGTGGAGAAGCTTGTTGAAGGCGTTGCCACCATCGCTGCAGCGTTCTACCCCAAGAAGGTCATCGTGCGCATGTCGGACTTCAAGTCCAACGAGTACTCGAACCTGATCGGTGGCCAGAACTACGAGCCGCATGAAGAAAATCCGATGATCGGCTTCCGTGGTGCCTCTCGCTATATCAGCGAATCATTCCGCGATTGTTTCGAGCTCGAAACCCGCGCGCTCAAGAAGGTGCGCAATGAGATGGGTCTGACAAACGTCGAGATCATGATCCCGTTTGTGCGCACGCTCGATGAGGCCAGCAAGGTGGTTGAGCTGCTCAAGGAACAAGGCCTGGAGCGTGGCAAGGATGATCTGCGCCTGATCATGATGTGCGAGATTCCTTCCAATGCAATCCTGGCGGATCAGTTCCTCGAATACTTCGATGGTTTCTCGATTGGCTCCAACGACATGACCCAGCTCACGCTGGCGCTGGACCGTGACTCGGGTGGCCCCATTGCCAGTCTGTTCGACGAGCGTAATGAAGCGGTCAAGGCCCTGTTGTCGATGGCGATCAAGGCGTGTCGTGCCAAGGGCAAGTACATCGGCATTTGCGGTCAGGGTCCGTCGGATCACCCTGATCTGGCTCGCTGGCTGGTGGAGCAGGGCATCGAGACGGTATCGCTGAATCCGGATACGGTGGTCGAAACGTGGCTTTATCTGGCCAAGGAATTAGGCTAAAACCACAGTAATATCAGCAAGATAAGGGCGCTCAACGAGCGCCCTTGTTCATTGCGCAGCGCGCTCGCGCGTTGAGAGGGTGGCCCTTTGCGGGTAAAATGCGGAATTACCACTAGGTGATGCACTCATGACCAAGTACATCTTCGTTACCGGCGGCGTTGTCTCCTCTCTGGGGAAAGGCATCGCCGCCGCGTCACTTGCGGCCATCCTCGAATCGCGTGGCCTCAAAGTCACCATGATGAAGCTGGACCCGTATATCAACGTGGATCCGGGCACCATGTCGCCACTTCAGCATGGCGAGGTCTTCGTGACCGAAGACGGCGCCGAGACTGATCTTGACCTCGGCCACTACGAGCGCTTCATCCAGGCCAAGATGAAGAAGTCGAACAACTTCACCACCGGGCAGATTTACGAGTCGGTGATCAAGAAAGAACGTCGTGGTGATTATCTGGGCAAGACCGTACAGGTCATCCCCCATATCACCGACGAAATCCGCTTGTTCATCAGCCAAGGCGCCAGCGATGCCGAACTGGCCGTGATTGAAGTGGGTGGCACGGTGGGCGATATCGAATCGCTGCCCTTCCTTGAAGCCATTCGCCAGATGGGCGTGACGCTGGGCAAGGAAAACACCTGCTTCGTGCACCTGAGCTACGTGCCTTACATTGCTGCCGCCGGCGAGATCAAGACCAAGCCTACCCAGCACTCGGTGAAGGAGTTGCGTGAAATCGGTATCCAGCCAGATGTGCTGATCTGCCGCGCTGACCGCATGGTCCCGGATGATGAGCGCCGCAAGATCGCCCTGTTCACCAATGTCGCGGAGAAGGCGGTTGTGTCCTGCCCGGACATGGACAGCATCTACAAGATTCCGCGCGTGCTCAGCGAGCAGCATATCGACGACATCATCTGCAAGCAGCTGCAACTGGATCTGCCCGCGGCCGATCTGTCGGTATGGGACCGCATCATCGATGCCATCGAGAACCCGACGCAGACCGTCAATATCGCCATGGTCGGCAAGTACGTCGATCTGACCGAGAGTTACAAATCCTTGATCGAAGCGTTGCGCCATGCGGGTATTCATACCCGCAGCGAGGTCAAGATCCATTACGTGGATTCGGAAGAACTCGAGAGCGGCAATCTCGACCAGATCAAGAACATGGATGCGATCCTGGTGCCTGGCGGTTTCGGCAAGCGCGGTGTGGAAGGCAAAATCCGTGCGGTCCAGTTTGCCCGTGAGAACAATGTGCCGTACTTGGGCATCTGCCTGGGCATGCAGCTGGCGCTGATCGAATTTGCACGCCACAAGGCCGGCATGAGCGAGGCCAACTCGACCGAATTCACGCTGGAAACCCCGTTCCCGGTGGTGGCCCTGATCGACGAATGGGTCAACCACGACGGCAAGGTCGAACAACGCGACGAAAACTCGAATATGGGTGGCACGATGCGACTGGGTAGCCAGGATTGCGATCTGCAACCGGGTTCGCTGGCCGCGCGTGTCTATGGCGCCGAGCGCATTACCGAGCGCCATCGCCATCGCTACGAAGTGAACAATTACTACCTGCCGCGACTCGAAGCCGCTGGTCTCAAGGTGAGTGGTCGCTCCACCGATCCCAACCACCTGTGCGAAACCATCGAACTGCCTGATCACCGCTGGTTCTTTGGCTGCCAGTTCCATCCGGAATTCACCAGCACGCCGCGTGATGGGCATCCAATGTTCAAGGCCTATGTCGAAGCTGCCATCGCTTATGCCAAGGAGCACGGGCGCGAAGGCCGGAGCTGCTAATTGTTTGTGAGGTGCAAGGCGCAAGGGACAGGATATTGCTGCCCATCTGCGTCTCGCGCCCCACGCCTCACGGAGTAACACCATGAAACTCTGCGGTTTTGATGTCGGTCTGGATCACCCATTCTTTCTGATCGCCGGCCCCTGCGTGATTGAAGGTGAGCAGTTCTCTATTGATGTGGCCGGCCAGCTCAAGGAAATCACTACCGAGCTGGGTATCCCCTTCATCTTCAAGTCGAGCTTTGACAAGGCCAACCGCTCCAGCGGCAAGTCTTTCCGTGGCTTTGGCATGGACGAAGGCCTGCGCATCCTCGCCAAGGTGCGCGAACAGGTTGGCGTGCCGGTACTCACCGATATTCACGAGATTGATCAGATCAAACCCGTGGCATCCGTGGTGGACGTGTTGCAGACCCCCGCATTCCTGTGCCGCCAGACGGATTTCATTCGCGCCTGCGCCCAGAGTGGCAAGCCGGTGAACATCAAGAAGGGCCAGTTCCTTGCCCCCGGCGATATGAAGAACGTGATGGACAAGGCGCGCGAAGCTGCGCGCGAAGCGGGCCTGCCTGAAGACAACTTCATGACTTGCGAGCGCGGCGCCAGCTTCGGCTACAACAATCTGGTCTCGGACATGCGTTCCTTGGCCATCATGCGCGATACCGGCTGTCCGGTCGTGTTCGATGCCACCCACTCGGTGCAGTTGCCGGGCGGGCAGGGTGACAAGTCCGGTGGGCAGCGCGAGTTTGTGCCGGTACTCGCACGTGCGGCCGTCGCCGTGGGGATTTCTGGCCTGTTCATGGAAACCCACCCGGACCCGGCCTGCGCCAAATCCGATGGCCCCAATGCCTGGCCGCTGCCACGCATGAAGGCGCTACTGGCCGTGCTCAAGGAGCTGGATACCTTGGTCAAGCGCCAGCCGCTGCACGAAAACACCCTGTAAGCCGACAAAACGGCCTGCCTGTGCGCAGGCCGTTTTGTTGCCTGCCGTCGCGGCCCTACCAAACCGTAAGCCGACTGGTCTTGATTACCCGGGTCCAGTGCGACACCATTCAAGTCTTTGTTTTCTTTCAAATCGCATCAAGGAAGTCCCATGAGCGCAATCGTAGAAGTCATCGCCCGCGAGATCCTCGACTCCCGTGGCAACCCGACCGTTGAAGCCGACGTGCTGCTGGAAAGCGGCGTGATGGGCCGTGCCGCTGTGCCCAGCGGTGCCTCCACCGGCGAGCGTGAAGCACTGGAACTGCGCGATGGCGACAAGGGCCGCTATCTGGGCAAAGGCGTGCTCAAGGCCGTTGAACACGTCAACACCGAAATCTGCGAAGCCATCATTGGCCTGGATGCCTCCGAGCAAGCCTTCATCGACCGCACGATGATCGAACTGGATGGCACTGACGACAAAGGCCGTTTGGGCGCCAACGCGATCCTGGCGGTATCGATGGCTGTGGCCAAGGCTGCGGCCGAAGAGGCCGGCCTGCCGCTGTATCGCTACATCGGTGGCTCGGGCCCCATGGCCCTGCCGGTGCCGATGATGAACGTGATCAATGGCGGCGAGCATGCCAACAACAGCCTGGACTTCCAGGAGCTGATGATTGTGCCGGTGGGCGCACCCACCTTCCGCGAAGCCATGCGCTACGGTGCCGAGGTCTTCCACAATCTCAAGAAAATCCTCCACGACAAGCACCTGCCTACCCAGGTTGGCGACGAAGGTGGCTTTGCACCGGACGTGAAGAACGCCGAAGAAGCACTGGACATGATCCGCGCTGCGGTCGAGAAGGCCGGTTATGTCTGGGGCAAGGACATCTGCATTGCGCTCGATTGCGCCGCTTCCGAGTTCTACGACAAGGAAACCGGCAACTACGTCTACAAGAAGAGCGACAAGCGGTCGCTGAGCAGCGCCCAGCAGGTCGATTATCTCGCCAGCCTGGCCGACAACTACCCGATCGTGTCGATCGAAGACGGCATGGGCGAGCGCGACTGGAATGGCTGGAAGCTGCTGACCGACCGCCTGGGCGACCGTGTGCAACTGGTCGGCGACGACCTGTTTGTCACCAATAGCAAGATCCTCGCCGAAGGCATCGAGAAGGGTATCTGCAACTCGATCCTGATCAAGGTGAACCAGATCGGCTCGCTCAGCGAGACCCTGCAAGCCGTGGATCTGGCCAAGCGCAATCGTTACACCTCGGTGATGTCGCACCGCTCGGGCGAGACGGAAGACAGCACGATTGCCGATCTGGCCGTGGCCACCAACTGCATGCAGATCAAGACGGGCTCGCTGAGCCGTTCGGACCGCATGGCCAAGTACAACCAGCTTCTGCGCATCGAAGAAGAACTCGGCGACGCCGCCTACTACCCCGGTCGCGCTGCGTTCTACCAGATCAAGCGCTAAGCGGGCAGGCAAGACACAGAAGGGGCGGGCAACCGTCCCTTTTGCATTGGTATCGCAGTATCGTAAGCTGCGGTTGTAAGGTGCCATAAGGTCACGTGCCGCATTGCACCGGGCCGCAAATCAGGGAAATGGTGCAATGCGCTGCGCTTATTGCACCCTACGGGCTACAATGCCGCCCATCATGCGCATTCTCGCCATTGTCCTCGCCTTGCTAATTGTCGTGCTCCAGTGGCCACTCTGGATCGGCAAAGGCTCGTGGCTGAAGGTCTGGCAGATTGAGGCCCAGCTGAGTGAGCAGACCATTCAGAACGGAAAGCTGAAGTTGCGCAACGAAGCCCTGGATGCCGAAGTGCGGGATTTGAAAACCGGCACTGACGCGATTGAAGAGCGTGCCCGTAATGAGCTGGGCATGGTGCGGCAGGATGAGGTGTTCTTCCAGATACTGCAGACGCGCCCCCCCGCCGCGCCGGTTGTTCAGCCAGGGCCCGTCTCCCCCGCGCCTGGCCCGCAGTCCGATGCGGCCAAACCCGCCCCAACGCAGCCCTGATAACGTAGCGGAGCTGCTGTCTTGGCAGGCAGTGCTTCATCGGGTGCCGATGCATCGTCGCGCAACCCGTGCTGCACGAATACCGATTCTGCCCCGAGTTGCCTGACAGACCCATGGCCTTCGATCCCAAACCCATACTTGCCGCTTTGCCCAGTTTGCCGGGGGTTTACCGATTCCTCTCGGACAAAGGGGATGTGCTGTATGTGGGCAAGGCCATAGATCTCAAGCGCCGCGTATCGAGCTATTTCCAGAAAAACGATCAATCGCCGCGCATCCGTCTGATGCTGACGCAGGTCGCGGATATCCAGACCACAGTGGTGCGCTCCGAGGCCGAAGCGCTGATCCTTGAAAACAACCTGATCAAGGCGTTGACGCCGCGCTACAACATCCTGTTTCGCGACGACAAAAGCTACGCCTATCTGGTGCTGAGCGGCCACGCTTTTCCTCGACTGGGATACTACCGCGGGGCGCTGGACAAGCAGCATCAGTACTTCGGCCCCTTTCCCAGTGGTTATGCCGTACGTGAAAGCATCCAGTTGCTGCAAAGGGTTTTCAAGCTGCGTACTTGCGAGGATTCGGTTTTTGATAATCGCTCGCGACCGTGCCTGCTATTCCAGATCAAGCGCTGCAGTGGTCCCTGTGTGGATGAGATTTCGCAGGAGGATTACCGCCGTGATGTGCACCATGCCACCCAGTTCCTGCAGGGCAAGGCAAACGACCTGATTGCGGATCTGGACGAAAAGATGCGCCATGCGGCGGCCGCCTGGCAGTTTGAAGAGGCGGCGGCATTTCGCGATCAGATTCAGGCTTTGGCCAAGGTTCAGGAGAAGCAGTTTGTCTCCAGCAATATGAGCGAGACCGATGCCGACATCGTGGCATGTGCCGTCGATCAAGGCATGGTGTGCGTGAATCTGGTGATGATCCGGGGTGGGCGCCATGTGGGCGACAAATCCATTTTCCCTAGTCACGGCGAGGACTACGACGCACCGTCTGCGCTTGAGGCTTTCCTGGTGCAGCATTACCTCGGTCGAACGATTCCGCCAGTCATCATCTGCAACGGTAGCGATGCACTGGGTGTGCTGGCAGAGCTGTTGAGCGCGCAGGCCGAGCGCAAGGTTGCCGTGGTGACCCACCCCATCGGCGAGCGCCGTGTGTGGCTGGAGATGGCGCTCAAGAATGCCACCTTGGCGATCAGTCAGCGCTTGTCGCTGGAGTCCACGCAGGTCGGGCGTTTGCAGGCACTGCAGGTGGCATTGCAACTGCCAGACACGGCCCAGCGCATCGAGTGTTTCGATATCAGCCATACCATGGGTGAAGCCACCGTCGCGTCCTGTGTGGTGTATGACCGCCTCGGCATGCAGCCCAAGGAATACCGCCACTACAACATCACCGGCATTACCCCGGGTGATGATTATGCTGCCATGCGCCAGGTGCTGGAGCGACGCTACAGCAAGATTGCCGCGGGCGAGGGGGTGGCGCCGGATGTCATCCTGATTGACGGCGGCAAAGGGCAGATTGGCGTAGCGGTTGAGGTCATCGAAGAAGTGGGCTTGCAGGGCGCCTTGCTTGTGGGGGTGGCCAAAGGAGAAACCCGCAAGCCCGGCTTGGAGCAGCTCGTTGTTCCGTCGCGCGGTGAAACGCTACAATTGCCGCGCGATTCGGTGGCTTTGCACCTGATCCAGACCATTCGTGACGAAGCGCACCGCTTTGCGATTACCGGTCATCGTGCCCGTCGTGCCAAGGCACGTGTATCCTCCAGCCTTGAAGAGATTCCCGGCATCGGCGCAAAACGCCGGCAAAAGTTGCTGACCCGCTTTGGCGGGCTGCAAGGCGTTCGCGCTGCCAGTCTGGATGATCTTTGTCAGGTTGAAGGCATCAATCGGGCCTTGGCCGAGATCATCTACAACGCACTACACTGAAGAAAATCCCGGGCAACGCGCCTCATGCCGCTCAATCTCCCCAATATCCTCACCTGGATCCGGATCCTGATGATCCCGCTGATCCTGGGTACCTACTATCTGCCGGATTCATGGTTGTCCCCGGCGGCCAAGAATCTTTTCGGTGCCTCCCTGTTCGTGTTGGCGGCCATTACGGATTGGTTTGATGGCTATCTGGCCCGCAAATGGAATCAGCTATCGCCTTTCGGTGCGTTCCTCGATCCGGTGGCGGACAAGCTGATGGTGGCGGCAGCGCTGATCTTGCTCGTCCAGCTGGACCGTGCCGATGCGTGGTTGGCTGCCATCATCATCGGTCGGGAAATCACCATCTCTGCCTTGCGTGAGTGGATGGCGCAGCTTGGCGCAACCCGCAGTGTGGCCGTGTCATTTGTCGGCAAGCTCAAGACCACTGCGCAAATGATCGCCATCACCGTGCTCCTGTTGCACGAAAACGTGATTCCCGGCCTGCCTACACAGCAACTGGGCTCGATATGCCTGCAGATCGCTGCCATGCTGACCCTGTGGTCAATGGGTTATTACCTGCGCATGGCGTGGCCTGAGCTGAACGGGCGCAAAACCGACTGATCCGCGCATGGGATGAGGTGGGTTCATCCTCCCCGGGTTTGCCCACCCGGCTGCTTGCCACCGCGGCGCGAGTACTTTGCCCTGCCACCATACTCATATGCATAGCGCCCGCCGGCGGTTGCTGCACCGCCGCACTGCATGGTAAGTTCGACCTCCTTCCCGAACCCGACCTTGGCTGTAATTCGCGATGGCGCAGACCCTGTACGACAAGCTGTGGCATAGCCACGTAGTGCACGAAGAAGCCGATGGCACCGTGCTCCTCTACATTGATCGCCATCTGGTGCATGAAGTCACCAGCCCGCAGGCGTTTGAGGGGCTGAAGCTGGCTGGCCGCAAGCCCTGGCGCGTTTCGTCGATTGTGGCAACGGCTGACCACAACACCCCGACCGACCATTGGGACGAAGGCATCAAGGACCCGATTTCACGTCAGCAGGTTGAAACGCTGGATGCCAACATCAAGGAATTCGGCGCGCTGGCCTACTACCCTTTCAAGGACAAAAAACAGGGCATTGTCCACGTGGTGGGACCCGAGAACGGCGCTACCTTGCCGGGCATGACCGTGGTCTGTGGCGATAGCCACACCTCCACCCATGGCGCTTTCGCGTGTCTGGCCCATGGCATCGGCACGTCGGAAGTCGAACATGTGATGGCCACCCAGACACTGGTGGCAAAAAAATCCAAAGCCATGCTGGTCCGCGTAGACGGCCAACTGGGTGCTGGCGTCACGGCCAAGGATGTGGCGCTGGCCATTATCGGCAAGATCGGTACCGCAGGCGGTACCGGCTATGCCATCGAGTTCGGTGGCGCCGCCATCCGAAGCTTGAGCATGGAAGGTCGGATGACGCTGTGCAATATGGCGATCGAGGCTGGTGCCCGTGCCGGTATGGTGGCGTTTGACGCCACCACCGAGGCCTATGTGAAGGGGCGTCCACTTTCGCCCACGGGCGCAGTGTGGGATCAGGCGGTTGCGTACTGGCGTACGCTGGTCAGCGACGAGGGTGCCGAATTTGATGCCGTCGTGACCTTGCAGGCAGAAGACATTGCACCGCAAGTCACCTGGGGTACTTCGCCCGAGATGGTAGTGACCATCAATGATCGCGTGCCTGACCCGGCGACCGAGACGGACCCGGTCAAAAAGAGCGGCATGGAACGCGCGCTGGCTTATATGGGCCTCACAGCCAATACACCCATCAGCGAAATCGCGGTCGATAAAGTCTTCATCGGCTCCTGCACCAACTCGCGGATTGAAGATCTGCGTGCAGCCGCCGCGGTCGCCAAGGGGCGTAGCAAGGCCGCCAATGTCAAAGCGGTACTGGTGGTGCCGGGTTCTGGCCTGGTCAAGGCGCAAGCCGAGGCCGAGGGCTTGGACAAGGTTTTTATCGCCGCTGGTTTTGAGTGGCGCGAGCCGGGTTGCTCCATGTGTCTGGCCATGAATGCCGACCGACTCGAGCCGGGCGAGCGCTGCGCCTCTACGTCGAACCGGAATTTCGAGGGTCGACAAGGGCAGGGTGGCCGTACCCATCTGGTCAGCCCGGAAATGGCAGCGGCTGCTGCCGTTGCGGGTCATTTTGTCGATGTCCGCACGCTCGCTTGAGCGTGCCTGTTTACCTTACACGGAGCCTGTCATCATGAAGCGCCTTGTCCTGATCATTACTACCGCTGTGTTCGCCCTTGGCCTTGCTGGTTGCAACACCATCAATGGCATTGGTAAAGATATCAAGAAGGGTGGCGAAGCCATCGAGAAGGCCGCTAACTAAGCCAACCGTACTGCGCTCACCAAGGCGCAATACCCGGAATCGCCCGTGCCGGAACCGGGCGATTCGTCAGATCGAGTCCAATACCATGCAAGCGTTTACCACCCTGACGGGACTGGCGTGTCCGCTGGATCGCGCCAATGTCGACACCGACGCCATCATCCCCAAGCAGTTCCTCAAGTCGATCAAGCGCTCCGGCTTCGGCCCGAACCTGTTCGATGAGTGGCGCTATCTGGATCATGGCGAACCCGGCATGGACAACAGCAAACGCCCCTTGAACCCGGACTTCGTACTGAACCAGCCGCGTTACCAAGGAGCCCAGGTGCTGTTGGCCCGCGAAAACTTTGGCTGCGGCAGCTCGCGCGAACACGCGCCTTGGGCGCTGGAAGACCACGGATTTCGCTCGGTGATCGCGCCATCGTTTGCCGATATCTTCTTCAACAACTGCTACAAGAATGGCGTGTTACCCATCGTGCTGCCCGCCGACGTGGTGGATCAACTTTTCCGCGAAACGGTGGCGACCGAAGGCTACAAGCTGACCATCGACCTGGCCGCACAAACGGTGACCACGCCGTCCGGACAGTCTTTCGGCTTTGATATTACCGGCCACCGCAAGCACTGCCTGTACAACGGTCTCGACGAAATCGGTCTGACGCTGAACCATGCCGACAAGATCAAGGCTTACGAAGCCCAGCGCCGCGCGCAGCAGCCCTGGTTGTTTGCCTGATCACCTCCCGTACTCCCGACGACTCAAAAAGACTGACGCATCATGACCATGAAAATCGCCATCCTCCCCGGTGACGGCATCGGCCCCGAAATCGTTGCCCAGGCCGTGCGCGTGCTCGACAAGTTCAAGGCCGAAGGCATGGCCATCGAGACGACCACCGTACCGCTGGGTGGCGCTGCGTATGACCAGTATGGCGAGCCGTATCCGCAAGCCACGCGTGATGCGGCGCATGCTGCCGATGCGATCCTGCTGGGTGCTGTGGGTGGCCCGCAGTACGACACCCTGCCGCGCGACAAGCGCCCCGAGCGTGGTCTGCTGGCCATTCGCAAGGATCTGGGCCTGTTCGCCAATCTGCGCCCGGCCATGCTCTACCCCGAACTGGCCGGTGCCTCGTCGCTCAAGCCCGAAGTCGTCGCGGGTCTGGACATCATGATCGTCCGTGAACTGACCGGCGATATCTACTTCGGCCAGCCGCGTGGCATCCACACCAACGAAGCCGGCGAGCGCGAAGGCTTCAATACCATGCGCTACAGCGAGTCGGAAATCCGCCGCATTGCCAAGGTGGCGTACGAGATCGCCCAGAAGCGCGGCAAGAAGCTGTGCTCGGTCGACAAGGCCAACGTGCTTGAGTGCACCGAGTTCTGGAAAGAAATCGTCACCGACATGTCAGCGCAATACCCCGATGTCGCGTTGAGCCATATGTATGTGGACAACGCCGCCATGCAGCTGGTGCGCGCACCCAAGCAGTTCGATGTGATCGTTACCGGCAATATCTTCGGCGACATCCTCAGCGATGAGGCCTCGATGCTCACGGGTTCGATCGGCATGCTGCCTTCGGCCTCGCTGGATGCAAACAACAAGGGCCTGTACGAGCCCTGCCACGGTTCTGCCCCGGATATCGCCGGCAAGAACGTGGCCAACCCGCTGGCGACCATCCTCTCGCTGGCGATGATGATGCGCTACACCTTCAACCGCGAAGATCTCGCGCAGCGCATTGAAAATGCCGTCCAGGCTGTCCTCAAAAAGGGCTACCGCACGGCGGACATTTACGAACCCGGTACCGAGAAGCTCAGCTGCTCGGCCATGGGCGACGCCGTGGTGGCGGCGCTGTAAACATCATCGCGATGTGGTCTTTGCGACGGCATCGGTAACACATTCGAGTCAGGAATCATCATGTTGAAAGTAGGTCTGGTCGGTTGGCGCGGGATGGTCGGTTCCGTGCTCATGCAACGGATGCGCGAAGAGAACGACTTCGCCCACATTGACCCGGTGTTCTTCACCACCTCCAACGTCGGCGGCAATGGTCCGGACGTGGGTCGTGGTGCCTCGCCACTGCAAGATGCCAAGTCCATCGAGGCCCTCAAGGGCATGGACGTCATCATCACCTGCCAGGGGGGTGACTACACCACCGACATTCACCCCAAGCTGCGTGCTGCCGGCTGGAATGGATACTGGATTGACGCCGCCTCCACATTGCGGATGGATAACAACGCGGTCATCGTGCTGGACCCCGTCAATCTGGATCAGATCAAAGGCTCGATCGCCACGGGTGGCAAGGATTTCATCGGCGGCAACTGCACCAACTCTATCCTGTTGATGGGTGTGGGCGGCCTGTTCAAGGCCGGTCTGGTCGAGTGGGTTTCGTCGATGACCTACCAGGCCGCTTCGGGCGCCGGCGCTCAGAACATGCGCGAGCTGATCAGCCAGATGGGTGCCATCAACGGCTCGGTTGCGCACCTTCTGGCAGACCCGGCTTCGGCCATTCTCGACATTGATCGCCGCGTGGCCGAGACCATGCGCGGTGATGCCTTCCCGACCGACAATTTCGGCGCTCCGCTGGCCGGTAGCCTGATCCCCTGGATCGACAAACAGCTCGACAACGGCCAGTCCAAGGAAGAATGGAAGGGTCAGGCCGAGGTCAACAAGATCCTGGGTACGCAAGCAACAGTGCCGGTCGATGGCCTGTGTGTGCGTATTGGTGCCATGCGTTGCCACAGCCTTGCGCTGACCATCAAGCTGAATCAGGACCTGCCGCTAGCCGAAATCGAAAAGCTGATCGCTGGCAGCACGCCATGGACGCACTTCGTGCCCAACGACCGCGCCATCACCGTGCAACAGCTGACTCCGACCTTCGTCACCGGCAAGCTCGATATCGCCGTCGGTCGCGTGCGCAAGCTGAATATGGGCCCTACCTATGTCAGCGCCTTCGTTTGCGGTGACCAGCTCCTGTGGGGCGCCGCCGAACCGCTGCGTCGCACCCTGCGCATCCTGCTCGACAAGTAAGTCCGTCAAGCGACAATGGCCCGGCCCTCTGGCCGGGCCGTTTTGTTTTTGGAGCCCTGCGTGCATCTGCATGTATTCGATGATCCGGTCGCCTTCCGGGCTGCCACGCTGCCCTTCCTGAAGGCTCGGCAACAGCATCTGAACCAGCTGTTGGTCAGCGTCATGCGGCTGACGCCGGTATCGGCTGCTCAGCATCAGGTGTGGATGGCTGGTTTGTACGATGGTGATGTGCTGCAGGCTGTGGCTTGCTGCGTTTCGCCCTTGCCCAACCGGCACCTGGTCATCAGCGACTGGCCGTTAGATGCCGTAGCATGGCTGGCCGATCGGGCAGCTGCGCTTGAGGTCAATGCCGTGGTCGGCCCGCGTACCAGTGCACAGGCGGTTGGTGCGGCTTTGGGCCTGCATCTGGAACGATTCCATTTCCAGAACTACGTCTTGAACCAGCCACCCGCTTTGCTCAGTGCTACAGGTGCTCACCGCTTGGCACAACAGGCCGATATTCCGCTGCTGGCCGATTGGTTTCATGCCTTCGAGGCCGAATGCGGCATGGTGCATCGTCCCCGTGACTTGCTTATCCGTGGCTTCGAAGAGGATCTCTTGCCGGGCAGCACCCGCGCAAGCTGGTTGTGGGAGCAAGATGGCGCGCCGGTCGCGCTTTCGGGCATGGCGCTTAGCGGCCCTGTTGCGCGTATCGGCCCGGTTTACACGCTGCCTGAGTGGCGTGGCAGGGGTTATGCCGGGGCCTTGGTCGTGCAGCAAGCCCGCCACGCTTTTGCGCAGGGTGCCGAGGCTGTCTGCCTGTATGCCGATGCCAAAAACCCGATCAGCAATGGCTTGTATCAACGCATTGGCTTCGCGCATACCGGAGACTTTGCGCACATTGATCAGGGTGGATAAGCTGTCCCACTCATTGAAGCCCCTCTCTCGCAGCATCAGCCCATGTCCCCCTTGTTGAACCGCCTCCGCGACTGGCTGCCCGATGCCGCCACCGTCAGCTGGCCCGAACGCTGGCGTGCCGGTGTAGGCGGCGTATTGGGTATTCTTGCCGTCAGCCTGATTGCTGCCAGCCTTGGTGACTGGACTAGCAGCCTGCTGATTTCGGCAGCCATGGGTGCCTCGGCCGTCATCGTATTCGGTCTGCCCACCAGTCCTTTGGGACAACCCTGGCCACTGGTCGGTGGACATTTACTGTCTGGCGTTGTTGGCATGTTGTGTTACCGCTGGATACCCGAGTCCCACTTTGCTGCCGCGCTGGCGGTAGGGTTGGCGATTGTCGTCATGATGGCCTGCCGATGTGTACACCCGCCGGGCGGCGCAACGGCACTGACTGCCGTGATCGGCGGGCCGGCCATTCATGCCATGGGCTGGTATTACCTGCTGCACCCGGTATTCAGTGGGGCACTGGCCATCATGCTGACCAGCCTCGTCGTCAACAATCTGTTTCCCGGCCGGGTTTACCCGCTGCGCAAGCACCTGAACAGCCGGCACGGTGCGCAGGACCGTGCACCACAGGCGCGGGGCCCTGTGCAGCAGGCCGATATGGCCCGTGCAGTAGCCGAGCAGGATGCACTGATCGACCTGACCCCGGCCGAACTGGAAGCGCTATACCTGTCTGCCGAACGCCATGCTGCCCGCCGACTGGCCGGGCCGCTGCGCTGCGGCGATATCGCCTCACGCGATGTGCTGCGGCTGCCTGCCGACATGCCCGCCGCACAGGCATGGACGCAACTACACGCCCGGCAGATCGACAGCGCGCCAGTAGTGGATGCGCAGGGCAGGGTGGTGGGCTTGTTCGCCCCGTCCGACATGCTGCGCGATGCGCCGGAATTGCCACTCGCCGAAGCGGCATTAGGTTACTGGCACAAACATACTGTGGGGGATCTGGCTGTGGCCGACGTACCCCTAACCAAGGCTAATAGCCCGGTGGCCGATTTGCTCGCGCAGATGAGCGCCAGCGAATCGCGCCGCTGTCTGGTACTCGACGACGCTGGTGCACTAGTCGGGGTCATTACCCAGACCGACCTGATCGCCCATCTGTTCCACCAGCAACTTTTCGCGACACACGCCGGCGCCGCCGGCACTCAAAGCTGAACCATGCTACCTACGATTGAACAACGCCTCGCCACCGAACTGAACTGCCGCACCAACCAGGTCAAGGCAGCTATCACCCTGCTCGACGAAGGTGCCACCGTGCCCTTCATTGCCCGATACCGCAAGGAGGTCACCGAGGGTCTCGATGACACCCAGCTGCGCAATCTGGAGGAGCGGCTGCGCTATCTGCGCGAACTGGAAGAGCGTCGCGTTGCCGTGATTGCCTCGGTACAGGAACAAGGCAAGCTCACGCCCGAGCTGCACGTGGAATTCCTCAGCGCCGACAACAAGCAGCGCCTCGAAGACCTTTACCTGCCGTACAAGCAGAAGCGCCGTACCCGCGCGCAAATTGCCAAGGAAGCGGGACTCGAACCCTTGGCCGACCTGCTGTTTGCCGATTCGAAGCGCAATCCCGAAACCGAAGCCGCCGCCTTTGTCGATGAAGCGAAAGGCGTGGCCGACATCAAAGCCGCACTCGACGGCGCCCGTCACATCCTGATCGAGCGCTACGCCGAAGACGCCACTTTGCTGGGTGAGCTGCGCGAACTGCTGTGGGACAAGGCCGAGCTCGTCGTTACGCTGGCCGACGAAGCCAAGCGTGAAGAAGGCGCCAAGTTTGCGGATTACTTTGACCACCGCGAGCCGCTGGCCAAGACACCCTCACATCGCGCGTTGGCCATTCTGCGTGGCCGTAACGAAGGTATCCTCAATTTCACGCTGCAACTCGCCGAAGACATCGATCTGCCGGCTGGCAGGCAAAGCGCAGGCGAAGCCCGCATCTCGCGCCGCTTTGGTTTGCGTGACGAGGGCAGGGCGGCAGACCGCTGGTTACTCGACGGTGTGCGCCTGGCCTGGCGCGCCAAGATATTCCTCTCGCTCGAAGTCGAACTGGTCAACCGTATCCGCGAGAGCGCTGAAGCCGAAGCCATTCGCATCTTCGCCAGCAACCTCAAGGATTTGCTACTTGCCGCCCCGGCCGGCCCACGTGCCACTTTGGGCCTGGACCCCGGCCTGCGTACCGGTGTGAAGGTGGCCGTGGTCGATGCCACCGGCAAGCTCGTCGCTACCGACACCATCTACCCTCATGCGCCACGTAACGACTGGGACGGCAGTCTGCACCGTCTGAGTCGCCTGTGCGCCGTACACAAGGTCGACCTGATCGCCATCGGCAACGGCACCGCCAGCCGCGAAACCGACAAGCTGGCTGCCGACCTGATCAAGCAGAATCCGGAGCTGAAACTGCAAAAGATCGTTGTCTCGGAAGCCGGTGCCTCCGTGTATTCGGCATCCGAACTGGCCGCCAAGGAGTTCCCTGATCTTGATGTCAGCCTGCGCGGCGCTGTCTCGATTGCTCGCCGCCTGCAAGACCCGCTGGCTGAGCTGGTCAAGATCGAACCCAAGGCGATTGGCGTGGGCCAGTACCAGCACGATATCAACCAGACCGAACTGGCCCGCTCGCTCGACGCTGTGGTGGAAGACTGCGTGAACGCGGTGGGCGTGGATGTGAATACGGCCTCCAGCGCACTGCTGGCGCGCGTATCCGGCTTGAGCACGACGCTGGCCGGCAATATCGTGGCCCACCGCGATGCTCATGGCGCATTCCGCTCCCGTGAAGCGCTCAAGGCGGTGCCACGTCTGGGCGACAAAACCTATGAACTGGCGGCCGGCTTCTTGCGTGTAATGAATGGCGACAATCCGCTCGACGCCTCGGCGGTACACCCAGAAGCCTATCCCGTCGTCGAAAAGATCCTCGCCAAGACCGCCAAGCCGGTGAAAAGCCTGATCGGTGATTCCGCTTTCCTCAAGCAACTGAACGCCGGGGACTTTACCGACGAGCGCTTCGGGCTGCCCACTGTCAAAGACATCCTGCGAGAACTCGACAAACCCGGCCGCGACCCGCGCCCCGAGTTCAAGACCGCCACTTTTCAGGAAGGCGTGGAAACCCTGGCCGATCTGCGCCCAGGCATGACGCTTGAAGGTGTGGTCACCAACGTCGCCGCGTTTGGCGCGTTTGTGGACATTGGCGTGCATCAAGATGGTCTGGTGCACGTCTCCGCCCTATCGACCAAGTTCGTCAAAGACCCGCGCGAAGTCGTCAAGGCTGGCGATGTGGTCAAGGTGAAGGTGCTGGAAGTGGACATCAAGCGCCAACGGGTGGCCTTGACCATGCGCTTGAGCGACGAGGTGAGCAAGCCAAGCGGACCGCGTACCGATGGCCCCAGAGACAGCAAGGGTAGGGCAGATCGTGCCCCTCGCTCCCCAAGCTCAGATGCCCCTACGGCGCTGGCCGCGGCCTTTGCTGCCCTGAAACGTTAAGCCTCTGTGATATCGGTCAACCCGACTGAGCCAGTTGGCCGATATCCTGAGCCGCTTTCACCATTTACCGGAAAACCATCGTGAGCAATCTGCCCAACTGCCCAAAATGTAGCTCGTCGTTCACCTATGAGGATGACGGCCACTACATTTGCCCCGAATGCGCCCATGAGTGGAAACCGGAATCGGATATGGCCGCACCGGTAGCTGACAAGGTAGTCCATGATGCCAACGGTAATGTGCTGCAGAACGGCGATACCGTTGTTGTCATCAAGGATCTCAAGGTCAAAGGGTCATCATCCGTCGTCAAAGTGGGCACCAAGGTCAAGAACATCCGTCTTGTCGATGGCGACCACGATATCGACTGCAAGATCGAAGGCTTTGGCGCGATGCAGCTGAAGTCAGAGTTCGTCAAGAAGGCGTGATGTCGGGTGCCCGCAAACTCGTCTGTCGCTGTGTTCCGCGGCGTTTGGCATTTGCGGGCTGAGTGGACGATCTGCGGTATGGATGAGCTTGGGAATCCACTTAACTTTACATAATAAACATTATGCGCATCTATGTGTGCGTTGAATGGGCAGCCTCGCAGCTGCCCATCATGCCCGGTCCTAGCTGGCGGTCGCCGCTATTCTGGCACGGGCCACGTGCAACTTCTGGTAGCTGTCGATCAAGCGTTGATGCCGCTCCAGTCCTTCGAGCTTCATGCTGGTTGGTGTCAGCCCGTGGAATCGCACGCTGCCGCCTACTGAGCCGATCACTGCGTCCATGCGCGCGTCACCGAACATGCGGCGGAAATTGGTTTCGTAGTCGTCCAGTGCCAGTTCATCGTCCAGAATCACTGCTAGTACGACATTCAAGGCTTGATAGAACAAGCCGCGCTCAACCGAGTTGTCGTTGTATTGCAGGAACGCGCCCACCAGATCATGTGCCGTTTCAAAATCCTGCAAGGCCAGATTGATCAGCAGTTTCAGCTCCAGAACAGTTAGCTGACCCCATGGGGTGTTTTCGTCGAACTCAATGCCGATCAAGGTGGCGATATCGCCGTATTCGTCCAGCTCATTATTCTCCAGACGATCCAGCAAGGCTTCCAGGCTGGCATCGTCGAGTTGATGCAGGTTCAGAATATCTTCGCGGAACAAGAGCGATTTATTGGTGTTATCCCAGATCAGATCTTCTACCGGATAAATCTCTGAATAACCGGGTACCAGAATGCGACAGGCTGCGGCACCCAAGTGCTCATAAACCGCCACATAGCTCTCTTTGCCCATGTCCTTGAGAATGCCGAACAAGGTTGCCGCTTCTTCTGCATTGGAATTGGCACCTTGGTGAGTGAAATCCCATTCAACGAATTCAAAATCTGCCTTGGCGCTGAAAAAGCGCCAGGACACGATGCCGCTTGAATCAATAAAATGCTCAACAAAGTTGTTGGGCTCAGTAACGGCCTGGCTTTCAAAGGTGGGCTGAGGCAAATCGTTCAGGCCTTCAAAACTGCGGCCTTGTAGCAATTCCGTCAGGCTGCGTTCGAGCGCCACTTCAAAGCTGGGGTGTGCGCCGAATGAGGCAAAGACACCGCCCGTGCGTGGATTCATCAGGGTCACGCACATGACCGGGTACTGGCCGCCCATGGATGCGTCCTTGACCAACACTGGGAAGCCCTGCTCTTCCAGTCCTTTGATGCCGGCGACGATACTTGGGAACTTGGCCAGCACATCCTGCGGCACATCCGGCAAGGCGAACTCGCCTTCAATGATCTCCCGTTTGACCGCCCTCTCAAAAATCTCCGACAGACATTGCACCTGCGCTTCAGCCAGGGTATTGCCGGCGCTCATGCCATTGCTGGCATAGAGGTTTTCGACCAGGTTGGATGGGAAATACACCGTCTCGCCATCCGAATGGCGCACGAATGGCAAGGAGCAGATGCCGCGCGCTACATTGCCGGAGTTGGTGTCGTACAGGTGCGAGCCCCGCAGCTCGCCATCCGGGTTGTAAATGTCGCGGCAGTACTCATCCAGAATCTCGGCTGGCAGTGCATCCTTGCGGCCCGGTTTGAACCAGCGCTCGTTCGGGTAGTGCACAAATGGCGCATTGGCGATTTCTTCGCCCCAGTAAGAGCCGGCATAAAAGTGATTGCAATTGAGTCGTTCGATATATTCACCGAGTGCCGATGCAAGTGCACTTTCCTTGGTGGAACCCTTGCCGTTGGTAAAACACATCGGCGAATGCGCATCGCGAATATGCAATGACCATACATTAGGCACAATATTGCGCCACGAGGCGATTTCAATCTTGACACCCAGACCTGCCAACAGCGCCGACATATTGGCAATGGTTTGTTCCAGTGGCAGATCTTTGCCCGGAATATAAGTACTGGTGCCCGTCGCTGGATTCAAGGTCAGCAAGGCCTGGGCATCGGCGTCGAGGTTTTCCACTTCTTCAATAATGAATTCCGGCCCGGTCTGTACCACCTTTTTGACCGTGCAGCGATCAATGGATCGCAGAATGCCTTCACGGTCTTTGGCCGAAATATCGGCCGGCAATTCAACCTGAATCTTGAAAATCTGCTGATAGCGGTTTTCCGGATCGACAATATTATTTTGTGATAGCCGGATATTCTCGGTGGGAATATTGCGCGTATTGCAGTACAGCTTCACAAAATAAGCGGCACACAAGGCTGAGGAGGCCAGAAAGTAATCAAATGGGCCCGGTGCAGAGCCATCACCCTTGTAGCGGATGGGTTGATCAGCCACCACCGTGAAATCATCGAACTTGGCTTCAAGACGAAGCTTGTCGAGAAAGTTGACCTTGATTTCCATGGGGTGGCTCCAGAATGATGGCGCGAGTGGCCAAATATAACCTGTTAATCAATGCACTAAGCGATACGGTAGATGGGTAAATGCGCTGGCGTCCGTGGCAAGTAAAACGGCCAGCTACGCTGCTGGCCGTTTCCTGTTTCACTACGCAGCGCCTACCCGCGTATCAATGATGCCGGCCTGTCGGCTTACGGCCGGGGCCTGCGCCGCGGCTGTTATGGTTGCCGGATTGCCCTACCGGTTGACGGGCTTGGCCGTTGCCGCGGTTGCCGTTGGCGTTGCCGGACGCACTGCGCGGCGCCGAACGGCCCTGCCCTTGGCGCGGGCCGCCGCTGGAACGTTGCTGGATGGGCTCGGGCCGTGCATTGGGATCGGGTACAAACCCGGGCACCACTTCACGGGGCAGTTCGCGTTTGATGACCTTTTCGATATCGGCCAGCAGCTTCTTTTCATCCACGCAAACCAGCGAAATCGCTTCGCCCTCGGCACCGGCGCGGCCTGTACGGCCAATGCGGTGTACGTAGTCTTCGGGCACGTTGGGCAGCTCGTAGTTCACCACATGCGGCAGCTGGTCGATATCGATACCGCGTGCGGCGATATCGGTCGCCACCAACACCTGCAGCGAGCCGTCCTTGAATTCGCTCAGCGCACGGGTGCGCGCGCCCTGGCTCTTATTGCCATGTATGGCCATGGCGCTGATGCCATCCTTGCCCAGTTGCTCGGCCAAGCGATTGGCGCCGTGCTTGGTGCGGGTGAACACCAGCACCTGGAACCAGTTGTTGGTCTTGATCAGGTGGGCCAGCAGTTCACGCTTCTTGTCGCGGTCTACCGGGTGGATTTTCTGGGCGATGGTGTCGGCTGTGGCGTTACGGCGAGCCACTTCGATCAGGGCTGGCGATTTGAGCAGGCCATCGGCCAGCGCCTTGATTTCGTCTGAGAAAGTGGCTGAGAACAGCAGGTTCTGGCGGTCACGCGGCAGCAGCGCGAGGATCTTGCGGATATCGCGGATGAAGCCCATGTCGAGCATGCGGTCGGCTTCGTCGAGCACAAGGATTTCGATTTGCGAGAGATCGATCGTGCCTTGCTGCACGTGGTCGAGCAGACGGCCCGGTGTAGCAACCAGGATATCCACACGGCTGCGCAGGGTCTTGATTTGCGGGTTGATGCTGACGCCGCCGAACATGGCCATCGAAGTCAGCTTCAGATGCTTGCCGTAGTTGCGGACCGATTCCTCAACCTGCGCCGCCAGTTCGCGGGTGGGGGTCAGTACCAGTGCGCGCACCGGCGGGCGGCCTGTCGACGGGCCCTTGCTGGCGCGGTTGGACAGACGATGCAGGATGGGCAGCGTGAAGCCGGCGGTCTTGCCGGTGCCAGTCTGGGCGCCGGCCAGCAAGTCGCCACCGCTCAGTACGGCGGGGATGGCTTGCTGTTGAATAGGGGTGGGAACGGTGTAACCAAGTTCATGGACAGCACGGACGATATCGTCCGACAGCCCGAGGGCGGCGAAAGACATAACAGTAACTCCTGAGGGGGCATCGGCCCTGCCCGGGTCAGGAGCAGCAGTCTGCGGCGGATTGCTTGGGGATTGGGTCTGAAGGCCGGGCGCGAAGACTGGAATCAACCCGGCGGGCGGCATTGTACCAGCACCCTACCCGGTTAGCCGCGCAATCATGGCTTCGATCCGCTCGGCGGCTTGCACGGGTTGCTCGAACGGGAACAGGTGTCCGGCGTCGAGACTGTCGATCACGATGCCGAAATGCTCGCGCATCTGGGTGATATCGCTAGGGTGGACATAGGCCGATCTGGCACCGCCGATGAAGCCGGTCGGCACTTTGAGTGTGCCGCGATAACGCGGAAAAATATGCGGCAGGCCGCAATAGATCTGGTATTCGACTTCGGGATCAAAACGCAGGCGCACCCCTTCGGCATGCGGAATCGTGCCGGCTTCCACATAGGCGCGCAGGCTGGCATCGGTAAATTCGGCAAAGGCTTTCTTGTCACGGAAGTAACGAAAGGCAGCTTCGTGGTCTTCCCAATCGCGCCGGCGTTTGCGGGTGCCATTGCCGGGCGTGATGCGTTCTATCAGCCCGAACAACTTGGCCGTTTTGAGTGCCAGCGAGGTGCGACGGCTGAAAATCGGCGAATCCAGCAGCACGATGGCTTTGAAATAGTCCGGCTTTTGCAGTGCAGACAGGAAGGACAGGAAACCACCCAGCGAGTGGCCCACGGCGATGACCGGCTCGTCGTAGTTCTTCTCGATGTAATCCAGTGTTTCGGCAACCAGGTTCGGCCAGCAATCCGTTACCGGGAAGCGCGGGTTGTGGCCGAGCGTATCGATATAACCGATCTCATAACGTGGTTCGAGCTGGCCCAGCATTTCGCGATAGCACCCCGCGGGGAAACCGTTGGCGTGGGAGAAATGCAGGGCGGGTTTGGGCTGGGTCATCACAAGGCCATTAAAGCAAGCAATCGCTTGGTTCTAATGAAGGCCACTATAGCGGCTGAGTGCGGCCCTGACTACCTGACAACAGACAACAGCCAGCAAACTAGGCAGCATCCTGTGGCACCTTATGGTAGAAAACAGTACGGCCGTTCAATTTTGCCTCCGTAACTCGTTCCCACGGTGCTGATGATGACTCAAATCCTGCCTCAGTTGCTGCTGATAGCCCTGGCCCTTGTGATGTTCGGGGTTGGCCTGTCTCTTAGTGCTGCCGACTTCCTGCGTCTGCGGGAACACCCCAAAGCCGTAGTGCTTGCCTTGATGCTGCAAATGATCCTGCTGCCAGCCATCGCCTGGGGGCTGGCCATTGGTTTTGACCTGAGCCCCTTGTTTGCCGTTGGCCTCATGCTGCTGGCTGCCAGCCCCGGTGGGGTTACGGCCAACCTGTTCTCGCATCTGTTCGGCGGCCATGTGGCGCTGAATCTCTCACTGACAGCCATCAATACTTTGCTCAGCGTGGTCACGATGCCCCTGATTGCCAACATGGCGCTCACGCACTTCATCGGCGAAGGCGTGGTGCCTTTGCAGACGCAGAAGGTCGTAGAGGTCATGGCGGTGGTGCTCATCCCGGTGGCGCCGGGCATGATCTTGGCCAAGTCACTCCCCGCTATCGCGAACAAGCTGCAAAAGCCGTTCAAGATTTTCAGCGCGGTTGTGCTGGCCTTGCTGGCTGTCGGCGCCATTGCCAGGGAATGGACCGCACTCAGCGAGGCGGCCGGCAGCATAGGTGGCGCGGTGCTGGTATTTAACCTGTTGAGTCTTGGATTGGGTTATTGGGCCAGCCGATTGGCCGGGCTGGACAAACCGATGTCCACGGCAATCGGCTTTGAAATCGGCATCCACAACAGCACGCTGGCGCTATATATCGCCTTGTCGGTGCTCGGCAGTTTCCCGATGACGCTGCCGGCTGCGGCTTATTCGGTGACGATGTATGTGCTGGGCGTGGTGTTCGGCATGCTGCTGCGTCGCCTGCCGGGTTGATAGAACACCCGGAATCGCATCGCGACGCAGGCGTATAATCCGCCACCTTGCTTGTTCTGCCGGTTATCCGCCATGTCGTCGCTGCTGCCCCTGCCCTCCTTACCGCCCGCCGGACAACGCCTGCGCCTGAGCCTGCCTGCGGGTTCGGCCGACGCGAGCGTGATTGCGGCACTGGCCAAGCAGGTCCGGCCCGTGGTGGTGATTACCTCGGATGCGCAGGCCGCCGCGCGGCTCAAGGATGAGATCAGCTGGTTTGCGCCCAACCAGACCGTGTCCATGCTGCCCGACTGGGAGACCCTGCCTTATGACAGCTTCTCGCCCCACCACGACCTGATTTCCGAGCGCTTGGCGACGCTTTGGCAGATCCGCCAGCAGCAGGCCGATGTCGTCATCGTCCCCGTACAGACCGCCCTGCTGCCGCTACCGCCGCTGGAGTACCTGACTGCCTACAGCTTCTTCCTTAAGGCCAAGACCCGGCTCGATGTGGAAAAGCTGCGCAGTGACCTGACCTTTGCCGGTTACAGCCATGTCACCCAGGTCTACGGCCCCGGCGAGTTCTCGATACGCGGCGGCCTGATCGACCTGTTTCCCATGGGCTCGACCCTGCCCTATCGCATCGACCTGTTCGATGACGATATCGAAACCATTCGCACCTTTGATGTCGATACCCAGCGCAGCATCTACCCTGTGCCGGAGATCCGTCTGCTGCCTGCGCGTGAGTTCCCGCTTGATGACGGTGGCCGCAGCAAGTTCCGTTCGCGTTTTCGTGAGGTATTCGAGGGTGACCCAAGCAAGTCCCGCGTTTACAAGGACATCTCCAATGGCCTGATACCGCCGGGTGTCGAGTATTACCTGCCCTTGTTCTTCGACCACACCGCCACGCTGTTCGATTACATCGGCACGGATGCGCTACTGGTCCAGCACGGCGACCTGATGCAAGCTTGTGACCGCTTCTGGGCCGATACCCAAAGCCGCTACAAGCTGCTGGCCGGTGACAAGGATCGTCCGCTGCTGCCGCCTACCGAACTGTTTGTGACCACCGACCAGTTCTTTGCGAGCATGAAGCCCTACCGGCGCGTGGATTTCACGGTCAACTCACCCGCCGTGGAGGACGCCAGCGATACTGCCTGGCGCGAAGCCAGCCGCACCCTGCCCGATTTGCGGGTGGATCGCCGCGCCGATAATCCAGTGCAGAAACTGGCCGATTTTGTGGCTGGCTTCGATGGCCGCGTGATGCTGCTGGCCGAATCGTTAGGTCGGCGCGAAACGCTGAGTCAGTACTTTGCTGAACACGGTCTGCAGCCCAAGCTGATCGAAACCTGGCAGGACTTTTTTGGTCGTCACGATGCCCTGTTGCTCGGCGTATCGCCGCTGTATGCCGGCTTTATTGCCGACAAGGTCGCCTTGGTCACTGAGGCCGATCTCTACGGCCAGACCAATACTTTGAGCCGCCGCAAGGCGCAGAAGCGCAGCAATGCGGAGGGCATGCTGCGTGATTTGTCCGAACTCAAGGTGGGCGACCCGGTCGTGCACGAACAGCATGGCATCGGCCGCTACAAGGGCCTGGTCAGCATGGATCTGGGCGAAGGCAGCAGCGAGATGCTGCATCTGGAGTACGCGGGTGGCGACACGCTCTATGTACCGGTATCACAGCTGCATGTAATCAGCCGCTATGCCGGCGGCGCGGAAGACAGCGCCCCGCTACATAAGCTGGGTTCAGGTCATTGGGAGAAAGCCAAGCGCAAGGCGGCCGAGCAGATACGCGATACGGCCGCCGAGCTGCTGAACCTGTACGCCCGCCGCGCTGCGCGCGAGGGCTATGCGTTCCAGTTCAATCCGCACGATTACGAAGCCTTTGCGGCGGGTTTCGGTTTTGAAGAGACGGCCGATCAGGCCGGTGCCATCGAGGCGGTGATTGCCGACATGACCAGCGGCAAACCGATGGACCGCCTTATTTGTGGCGATGTGGGCTTTGGTAAGACCGAAGTCGCCCTGCGCGCAGCCTATGTGGCGATTGCCGACGGCAAGCAGGTGGCCGTGCTGGTGCCCACCACGCTGCTGGCCGAACAGCACTTCCAGAACTTTGCCGACCGCTTTGCCGATTTGCCGGTCAAGGTGGCCGAGCTGAGCCGCTTCCGCAGCAAGAAGGAAGTAGATGCCGCGCTCGCGGGTCTGAAGGAAGGCAGTATCGATATCGTCATCGGCACCCACAAGCTGGTGCAGGACGGCATGCAGTTCAAGAATCTGGGCCTGGTCATCATCGACGAGGAGCACCGCTTCGGCGTGCGCCAGAAGGAACAGCTCAAGGCGCTGCGCAGCGAAGTGGATGTGCTCACCCTGACCGCCACGCCGATTCCGCGCACCCTGGCCATGAGCCTGGAGGGGCTACGCGACTTCTCGGTGATTGCCACCGCGCCATCGCGCCGCCTTGCCATCAAGACCTTTGTCGCCAACTGGAGCGACGGCGTGATCCGCGAAGCCGTGCTGCGCGAACTCAAGCGCGGCGGGCAGGTGTTCTTCCTGCATAACGAAGTCGACACCATCGAGAACATGCGCGAGCGGCTCACGGCGCTGCTGCCCGAGGCCCGCATCGCCGTGGCTCATGGCCAGATGCGCGAACGTGAACTCGAACAGGTGATGCGCGATTTCAACCAGCAGCGCTTCAACCTGCTGTTGTGCACGACCATTATCGAAACCGGTATCGATATCCCCAACGCCAACACCATCATCATGAACCGGGCCGACAAGTTCGGCTTGGCACAGCTCCACCAGATGCGCGGCCGGGTCGGCCGATCGCACCACCAGGCTTATGCGTATTTGCTGGTGCCCGATATCAAGGGGTTGACGGCGTCGGCGCAGAAGCGGCTGGAGGCGATCCAGCAGATGGAGGAACTCGGTGCCGGCTTCTATCTGGCCATGCACGATCTGGAAATCCGCGGTGCCGGCGAAGTACTGGGCGAAGGCCAGAGCGGCGACATGCAGGAAATCGGCTTCAGCCTTTACTCGGCCATGCTCAACGAGGCGGTCAAGGCGCTCAAGAAGGGTATCGAGCCCGATCTGAATGCGCCACTGGGCGTGGCCACCGAGATCAATTTGCACAGCCCTGCCCTGCTACCTGAGGACTATTGCCCCGATGTGCATGAACGGTTGGTGATCTACAAGCGCCTCGCCAACTGCGAGACCAATGATGATCTGGACGACATGCAGCAGGAACTCATCGACCGTTTCGGCCTGTTGCCCACGCCCGCGAAAATCCTCATGGATTGCCACCGGCTGCGGCTGATCGCCAAGCCCTTGGGCGTGAGCAAGCTCGATGCATCGGAAGTGGCCATCTCGGTGCAGTTTGCCCAGCAGAACAGCATCGACCCGATGAAGGTGATGAAGCTGATCCAGCAGAAGCGCAACTACAAGCTGGCCGGCCCCGACAAGCTGCGCGTGGAGAGCGCCCTGCCCGATCCAGCCATGCGTGCCGCCAGGGTCAAGGAATTGTTGAACGAATTGGTATGAACCGCCCAACCCTTTTGAACCGGAAAGCCTGCCATGGCTAAACACCGTAGCGAACGTCTACTCAAGAAACTCCACCTCGGCCCCTACCAGCAACTGGGATTTGCGCTCACGCTCAAGGTCAAACCCGAGGTGACTGCGGCGCAGGCCGAGGTGTTCCTCGCGGATTTCCTGAGCCATTGCATCGAGGCCAATGGCCTGGTATTCGGTGGTGGCATGGATTGCGGCTGGGTGGATGCGGACGGCCGAGGCAGCGCATCGGAAGCGCATCGCCAACTGGTGGGAGACTGGCTGCTCGCGCGGCCGGAACTCGATACGGTGGTGATCGGTCAGCTATGCGATGCCTGGTACGGCCCGTTCGATCTGGGCGAAGCCTGACGCTGGCGGGATCACTGCGCAGCCAAACTGGGCAAATCACAACAACCTGCCTGGACGTACCTGAATCAAAACAAGCACTTCCAGACGATAGCCTTGGCCGACATGAAACCGTCATGCTGATCGGCTTGTATGTGCACACGAATTTCACCAGAATCAGTTCAAACCGGAGGACGTAATGACCGCAGTCCCTGCGATTTCCCTGCCCATGACCGGCAACCAGACGTTTGATACCGCCGCGCTCGCAGGCTCGCTTTACGTACTCTACTTCTACCCCAAGGACAACACGCCCGGCTGCACCAACGAGAGTGCAGACTTCCGTGACCAGCACGCCGCCTTCAAGGCCGCCGGCTGCAGCGTGTTTGGCGTGAGCCGCGACAGCATCAAGTCCCACGAGAACTTCAAGGCCAAGCTTGAGATGCCCTTCGAGCTGGTATCCGATCCTGACGAGATGCTGTGCGAAGCGTTCGGGGTGATGAAAATGAAGAACATGTATGGCAAGCAGGTGCGCGGGGTGGAGCGGTCTACCTTCGTCATCGATGCCAGGCAAGAGATCGTGAAGGAATGGCGTGGCGTGAAAGTGCCGGGCCATGTGAGTGAAGTGCTGGCTTTCGTACAAACCCTTAAATGACCCACAACGCCCGTCTCTGTACGGGCGTTGTGCTTTGTAAGGTGATAGCTGATTTTGCTTAAGCACCTGCATGACTTGCGCGGAGACTTGGCCGTTGCCCACCTTGGGCGACAGGACAGGTCTCCGTTTTCATTTGTCACGCCGATTTGTTAACCAACCACCGCGAGGAAACCGATGGCCGCTGCCCGTAAAGCCAAGAACACCAAGCTCTTCGTGCTGGATACCAACGTGCTGATGCACGATCCGACCAGCCTGTTCCGTTTCGAGGAACACGATGTCTGTCTGCCCATGGTGACGCTCGAAGAGCTCGATGGGCATAAAAAGGGCATGAGCGAAGTCGCGCGCAATGCGCGGCAGGCCAGCCGCTTCCTCGACGAGATCGTCAGCGGCAAGGAAGGTGAGATCGTCGCCGGGGTGGCGCTGACCGGTCCGTCCAAAGGCATGGCGACGGGCCACCTGTTCTTGCAGACCGAGGCCACCACGGTGGCGTTGCCGGCCAATCTGCCGGTCGGCAAGGCGGATAACCAGATCCTGACAGTGGTCATGCAGCTGGCACAGCAACACGCCAAGCGCGAAGTCGTGTTGGTGTCCAAGGACATCAATATGCGCATCAAGGCCCGTGCGCTGGGTCTTGCGGCGGAGGATTACTTCAATGACCAGGTGCTCGAAGATACCGATCTGCTCTACACCGGTGTGCGCGAGATCGACCAGGCCTTCTGGGAGAAGAACGGCAAGGACATGAAGAGCTGGCAAGAAGGCGGCCGCGCCATGTACCAGCTCAAGGGTCCGGACTGCCCGAGCCTGCTGCTCAACCAGATGATCTGGCAGGACGGCGACAAGCCTTTCCTAGCGATGGTGAAGTCGGTTGAGGGCAAGACGGCGGTACTCGAATCGATCAAGGACTACAGCCATCCCAAGAACGCGATCTGGGGCATTACCGCGCGTAATCGCGAGCAGAACTTCGCCATTAACCTCCTGATGAACCCGGATATCGATTTCATTACATTGCTGGGTCAGGCTGGCACGGGCAAAACCCTGCTGACCATTGCCTCGGCCCTGATGATGACGCTTGAAGAAAAGCGCTACACCGAAATCATCATGACGCGCGTCACCGTGCCGGTGGGTGAAGACATCGGTTTCCTGCCGGGCACCGAAGAGGAAAAAATGGCCCCGTGGATGGGGGCGCTCGAGGACAACCTCGACGTACTCAACCAGACGGATGCCGAATCGGGTGAATGGGGCCGTGCCGCCACGCGCGATCTGATCCGCTCGCGTATCAAGGTGAAGTCGCTTAACTTCATGCGCGGCCGTACCTTTCTCAACAAGTTCCTCATCATCGACGAGGCGCAGAATCTCACGCCCAAGCAGATGAAGACCCTGATCACCCGCGCCGGTCCCGGTACCAAGGTGGTGTGCCTGGGCAATATCGCGCAGATCGATACACCTTACCTCACCGAGGGGTCATCAGGCCTGACCTATGTGGTGGATCGTTTCAAGGGCTGGGGGCATTCGGGCCACATCACGCTGCAACGTGGTGAACGTTCGCGGCTGGCGGATCACGCGGCCGAAGTGTTGTAAGCAGCCATTTGCCCGGCTCAGGGCAGCGAGCCGGGCAAAGCCAGCCTACAATCACGGTATTGCGCATGCCCTACCGAGATTGCCTGCATGACTATCATTGCCGTGTTCAACCAGAAAGGCGGCGTGGGTAAAACCACCACCACCGCCAACCTCGCTGCCGCTATGGCGCGCAACGGGCTCAACCCGCTCGCGATTGATCTGGACCCGCAGGCGCACCTGACCAGCATGTCGGGGGTCAAGCTACCCGCCACCAAAACGGCTGTTGGTTTTTTTCAGAACCACACGCCCTTGTCGGATCTGGTGGTGCAGTTACCTAATCAGGTCAATCTGATTCCTTCCCACATGGAGTTGGCGCGCATCGACATGATGCTGGGCAATAATCGTCGTGACTTGCGTGTGCTGAAAAAGGCGATGGCAGAGGAAATGCTGTCGAGCAGTGATACGCCAGTGCTGATCGATTGTTGCCCGATGCTGGGTGTTCTGTCGCTCTCCGCGCTGATTGCGGCGGATGTCGTACTGGTGCCGGTTACAGCCGAGTATCTCGCCATGAACGGTGCGCAGCAGCTGGATCAGACTCTCAATGGTCTTACTGCGCAGGGCCTTTATCGGCCGCGAAAGGTGTTCATCAATCGCTATCAGCGAGGCCACACCACCTCGGAAAAGGTGCTGCATGAGCTTACCCGCCGCTATGGCAGAGACTTTTGCCGCACCCGTGTGTTCGAAAGCCAGAGCGTGCTGGAAGGGGTTGGCAACAATCAGGATGTATTCAGCTACGCCCCCGACTCAGAAGGTGCTGAGGACTTCGGCTTCCTGCTCGATGAGCTGATCGAGACGGGATTCATCAAGGTCAATCTGTGATTCGGGTACTGCTGGCCGCTTTGCTGTGCGTGGCAGCGGAGGCAGCCGACATCGACAAGCTGTGGGATTTTGACCTGCCGGCAGAATCTGAACAGCGCTTCCGCACGGCACTGGTAGCGGCACAGCGTGAAGCGGATGTTGCCCTGCAGGCCGAACTGGTTACCCAGATTGCACGTGCACGCGGCTTGCAGGGTGATATGGCAGCAGCCAATGCTGCGCTTGATAGTCTGGTTCCCCGCCTGGCGGAGCTTCCTCCTGCAGTCAGCGTACGCTACATGCTTGAGCGCGGCCGTCTGTATCAGCTCGCTACGGACATACCCAAGGCCAAGCGGTGGCTACGTAATGCGCTATCTCATGCGCAGCGGCATCAGCTGGATTATCTGGCGATTGATGCCTTGCAAATGCTGGGTTACCTGGAAACGGCCAAGAATGCCGTCGGCTTGCAGATGCAGGCACTCAATCTGGCACTGGCCAGCCAGGACCCGCGCGCGCAGAACTGGCTGGGTGTGCTCTATCAGAATCTGGGTTGGACCTATCGTAATCAGCGTGATTATCCCAAGGCGCTCGATTTCTTCCGGCAGGCGCAGGCTTGGCACGAGCAGCGCGGCGGCGGCAAACCTTGGCTGATTGCCCGCTGGAGTGTGGCCAAGGTATTGCGCGAATCCGGCGAGCCTGACAAGGCATTGCTGATACAACTGGATGTGGAGCGCGGCTGGCAGAAATTGGGCCAGACGGATGGTCACGTACTGGAAGAAATTGGCGAGAACCTGCTGACCTTGGGGCGTCGTGCCGAAGCGCGTCCCTACTTTGTACGCGCGCTAGACGTGCTGTCCCGTGACCCGTGGTTTGCCCGGAATGAGCCGGCTCGCCATGCACGGCTCGCCAAACTGGCGCAGTAGCTGCCGTTAGCGCTGAGCACCGCGCAGGCTATATTTATTCGCCTGAGGACCAGCCCCCGCCGGGTAGTGCCGCATTCTCGAAGCGTGAGTAGTGGCCCAGGAAGGTAAGCTTCACGACACCGGTAGGACCATTACGGTGTTTGCTGACAATGATCTCAGCCAGGCCTTTGTCGGGCGAGTCCGGATTGTAGTACTCGTCTCGGTACAGGAACATGATCAAGTCGGCATCCTGTTCAATGGCGCCCGATTCCCGCAAGTCCGACATCATGGGCCGTTTGTTGGGCCGTTGCTCCACCGAGCGGCTCAGCTGTGACAAGGCAATGATGGGCACCTTGAGTTCCTTGGCTAGCCCTTTGAGCGAGCGGGAGATTTCACCGAGTTCGGTAGCCCGGTTCTGATCGCGGCCGGAACCCTGCATCAGCTGGATGTAATCGATGACAATCAGCCCGAGCTGGCCACCAAACTGCCGGGCCAGCCGACGCGAACGGGCGCGGATTTCCAGTGCGGTCAGCGCCGGGGTTTCATCAATGAAAATCTGCGCTTCCGATAGCTTGCCAGCGGCATAGGTGAGCTTTTGCCAATCATCGTCTTCGAGCTTGCCGGTCTTGATCTTGTGCTGGTCGAGCCGGCCCACCGAGCCGATCATCCGCATGGCGAGCTGCGCGCCGCCCATTTCCATCGAGAAGATCGCTACTGGCAAACCGGCATCAATCGCCACGTTCTCGGCCACGTTGACCGAAAACGCGGTTTTACCCATCGATGGGCGCCCTGCCACAATGATCAGGTCGCCACCTTGCAGACCCGATGTGCGGGAATCCAGATCGGTAAACCCGGTCGGTATGCCCGTCACATCGCTGGGATTGTCGCGGCTGTAGAGCTCATCAATACGGGTGACGACTTCCTTGAGCAGATCCGGCATGGCCAGAAAGCCCTGCTTGCCGCGCGCCGATTGCTCGGCAATCTCGAAGACTCGCCCTTCCGCCTCATCCAGCAACTGGGCCGCCTCGCGGCCCTTGGGCGCATAGGCTGCATCGGCAATATCGGTGCCCACTGCGGCGAGCTGACGCATGATCGAGCGCTCGCGCACGATTTCGGCATAGCGCTTGATATTGGCAGCGCTGGGCACATTCTGCGCGAGCGAGGCGAGGTAGGTGAGGCCGCCGATGTATTCAAGCTGACCCGCGTTGTCGAGCGATTCGGCTACCGTTACCGCATCGGCTGGGCGGCCGGTTTCGACCAGTCGGGCCACGTGGCGGAAAATGACACGATGGTCGTCGCGATAAAAGTCGGCCTCGGTGATGGCATCGGCAATCCGGTCCCAGGCGCCGTTATTGATCAACAGGCCACCCAGTACCGACTGTTCCGCGTCAATCGAATGTGGTGGCGTGCGGATCGCCATCATCTGCGGGTCTGCGTCGCGCGCTTCTTCGTTAAAATGCGGGATGTCGTCGTGATCAAATTGCATGGTGATGGCGTATCTTGGCCGAGGCCGGCGTGACCGAGCCCTGCATTCTACTCGCGCTATCGCGCGGGATTTTCACTAAATGGTCCTATGTCCCAGGTTCGCAAATCTGTCCTTGTTCCCTTTGCCGCCATCCGCATGTTCGAGCTGATCGACCGGGTCGAGGACTACCCACGTTTTCTCCCCTGGTGCGGTGAGACGACCATACATCTGCGTGATACTGACTGGACCATTGCAACGGTTGGGATTGATTACCTTGGCCTTAAATCCGGATTCACGACCGAGAATCGCAAGCAGGAAAACCTGATTACCATGGAGCTCAAGGACGGTCCGTTTCGTGCACTTACCGGGGCTTGGCGCTTGATTCCGCTGACTGAGGATGCCTGCAAGATCGAGTTTGAGCTCGATTACGAGTTCGCAAACCGGGCGTTGGAGAATCTGGTGGGGCCGGTGTTCGGCAAGATCGCGGCCACGTTTGTGGATGCATTTGTCAAGGAAGCGGAGAGGCGGTTCGGATGAGTCAGATCGTCAACGTTGCCCTCGTCTACGCCAGCCCTGATCGACAGCATCTGGTGCAGCTAGAACTGGCTGTCGGCAATACGGTGGGCGATGCACTGTCCGTGGCCCGAGGTATGGCCGAATTTGACGGCATCGACTTCACCCAGCTCAAGACCGGCATTTTCGGTCATGTCTGCAAGTCAGACCGCTGCCTTCAGGACGGGGATCGCATCGAGCTTTACCGGCCGCTCATCGCCGACCCCAAAGAGGCGCGACATCGGCGGGTGGCCTTGGGCAAAACCATGCGCAAGGCATGATCCGCTGGGCTTAGCGCCCGCGGCCGCAAGCTTGCGCTTTTTCTTTGCGGGCCGCCGCCAGTAGCTGGTTCACTTCCGATACGGAAAGCTCGCGCTGATTTCCCTTGGCATCGGTTGCCGAGTGCGATGCGGCGTCTTCAATGCCCTGGAGCTTATCCGTTGCCTGCTTACAGGCCTCTTGGGCTGCAGCCCTCTCCGCGGCGGGATCGGATTTTTCCGCAGGCAGCGGGGGCGCCTCGGCCTCCGTGCCCTTTGGTCTTCTCTCGGATGCACCAGACTCCATCGAATCGCCGCCGGCACGTTGCACAGGCATCATGCCGCCGCTCTTGTGAATGCGAACCAAGTCACGCTTGACCGTGCCGGGTGGCGGCTGGTCACTGTATTGAGTCTGCCCGTTGGCATCGACCCACTTGTAGACCTCGGCTGCGCCGACCCAGCCTGCTGCAAAACACAGGGCGCCGAGTAACAGGTTGCGGCTTTTCATCATCAGGTTTCCTCGTTCAGCGCGAGCGCACCGGCCGGTTGCGGTACCTCGCTGGGGTCGTCCAGACGGACATGTTCAATCTCGTCAAAGCGGCGGCTGATCTTCTCGCTGGTCAGCTGCACTTGCTGGGCATCTTCATGCGCCATGCGGATATGGTCGGCGAGCTTCTTCATGCGTTGGTCAAAACGGCCGAATTCCTTGCTCAGTTTGCCTAGCGCATCCTTGATGATATGCACTTGGCGGCGCGTTTCCACATCCTTGATCACGGCGCGGGCCGTATTGAGCACGGCCATCATCGTGGTGGGCGAGACAATCCACACCCGCTTGCCCATGGCGTACTGCACCAGTTCGGGATGATAGGCATGGATCTCGGCAAATACGGCTTCGGCAGGAATGAACATCACCGCGCCATCCGCGGTTTCTCCTGCGACGATGTACTTGTCACCGATCGCATCGACATGCTTTTTGACATCGGCCTTGAACTGTCGTTGCGCCAGTGTGCGCTCGGCCTCGTTGGCAGCCGAGAACATGCGGTGATAGTTTTCGAGCGGAAACTTGGAGTCTACCGCCACCGTGCCCGTAGGCTCCGGCAGACGTAGGATGCAGTCGGCGCGCGCACCATTGCTCAGGGTGGCCTGCAGCTGATAGCACGACGCCGGCAGCACATTGCTGATCAGGTGTTCGAGCTGCACCTCGCCAAAGGCCCCGCGTGAGCGCTTGTCGCCTAGCAGTTCCTGCAGGCTCACTACATTGGTCGTGAGGCCATCGATTTTCTTCTGGGCCTCATCAATCGTAGCCAACCGAGCCATCACGCTCACAAAAGTCTCATTGGTTTTCTTGAAACCTTCGTCGAGCCGCTCGCTGACCTTGCCGGAAATCTGCTCCAGCCGTTTATCCACGACTTCGCTCATCTGCGTGATGGTTTGGGTCAGTTGCTCGGTGGTGCGCCGCAAGGTATTGAGCAGCAACTCCTGCTGTGCCCTGCCCTGCTCTCCCACCTGTTTGGCCACCAGCTCCAGCAGCTCCCGGCGCAGGGTGTCCTGCTTGTCCTGAATGGCGAGGGAGATCTCGCTTAACTGCTTGGCCATCAGCTCCCGGCCCTCGGCCAGCGCTTGGGTCTGCGCCAGTTGCATGGCTTGCAGGGCGGCAGTCTGGGCAAGCTGGGCGGCTTGCAGTGATTCGGTCTGGCGCAGGCTCAGGCTGTCGAGCCCCTGTCGGGTTTCGCGCAGCTCATTGCTCACCGCCTCGCGCAGACGCTCTGCCGATTGCGCCACGCTGTCTCGCAGGCGATCACCCGACTCCTGCAGGCTGTTGCGCAGGCGCTCGCCTTGTTCGGCAAAGCCCTGCCCCAGCGCATCGGACTGCCGCTGCAGGCCGGCATGCAGATCCTGCAGCATGGCGCGATGCTTTTCCTCCTGCTGAATACTCAGCGCGCCCAACAGCTCACGCTGGGTTTGCGCAAGCTGACCCAGGCGGATCGCGACGAACCCGCCGGTCAGCAGAATCAGCAAGGCGGCGATGCCAAACAATAGTTCCAGCATGAAAATCAAACCTGCTTGAGGAGTTCAATGACGGGATCATAACGCTTGCCGAGCTGGCTTGCGTGCTCATGCATCCGGGTCGACAGAGCGTACTTGGCCGCCCGAATGTCTGCTGCAGCGGCCTGGTTGCACCTGGGTGGTGAGGGACAGCTGCGTGGACGCTCGCCAAACTGGCTGAGACTTCAAATGAAGCGGACCGGCTAACATGTTGAGATTCTTGCGTTTCTGGCACTTCAGTTCCAAACTTGAAAATCCAACGTCATAAACGGGAACGATGTTGTTCAGATTGCTGCTAGCCCTGTTGCTGCTGTGTCCGTTTGCCTTGGCGGCCGAGTCCCGCCAGAGCCTTGAGGCGATTAACGATGCGGCAACCCGTTTCCTGTCGGCACAGCTCGACAGCTACGGCCCGCGTGCGAGTTTTCAGCTGGGACGGCTCGACAACCGGCTCAATCTGGCGCCTTGCCAGAAGCTTGATGTGCAGCTTGCGCAAGGTAATCGGTTGATCGGGAATACCAGCCTGCGCATCAGTTGCGGCAAGGGCGCGCGCTGGGCGGTGAACCTGCCTGCGGCCATCTCGATCCAGTCGGATTACTGGGTCAGCGCCCGTGCCTTGCCAGGCGGGTATGAAATCACCGAGAACGACATCGAGAAGCGCACGGCTGATCTGGCCACCCTGCCCGCTACCGTGATCGTGGACTTCACCCAGGCTATTGGCCGTACCGTGATTGGCGGCATTCCCGCTGCTGCGCCATTACGCAGCGATTTGCTGCGTGCACCGTATGCCGTGAAGGTCAATGAGTACGTCAAGGTGCTCGCATCGGGCCAGGGTTTTGAAGTGGCCAGCGAAGGCCGCGCACTGGGCAATGCCAATGAAGGCCAGAATGTCAGTGTGAAGATGGCTACCGGCGCCATCGTGCAGGGTGTGGCCCGTGCTTCGGGCACGGTTGAAATCCGCTACTGATACCCCAGCCGCCTGAAAATACACTGTTTTTTGCATGCCGATGGCCGGCCCGGGCATAGACCCCTATCGCCCCCGCAAGTAGAATTGCGGGTTCCTTTTCCGGCGTCTTCCTTGCATGCAGGTTTTCCGTGGCCTCCCCTTCCGATCTGCCGGCGCGTGCGCGTTGACCATCGGCAACTTCGATGGTCTGCACCTCGGCCATCGGGCCATGCTCGAACGCCTGATCCGCACGGCCCGTGAGCGTGGCCTGCCCGCTGCGGTGCTGACCTTCGAGCCGCACCCGCGCGAACTGTTCACGCCCGACGCTGCGCCCGCACGGCTTTCCAGCCTGCGTGAAAAGCTCGAACTGCTGCGTGATGCTGGCGTGGACCGGGTTTATCTTGCCCATTTCAATCGCGCCTTTGCCAGTCTGGATACGGACGCCTTTGCGCGCGATGTGCTGGCTGCGCAGGTCGGCGCGCGTCATGTACTCGTGGGCGATGACTTTCGTTTCGGCAAGGCGCGCGCTGGCGATACGACCAAGCTGGCCGAGCTGGGCCAGCAGCATGGTTTCAGCACCGATGTCATGCACGAAGTGGCGCTAGGCGAGCAGCGTGTATCCAGTACCTCAGTACGCACCGCGCTTGCCGCAGGTGATATGGCTGCCGCCAGCCGCTTGCTGGGCCGCCCTTACAGCATCAGCGGCCGCGTCAAGCATGGCCGCAAGCTGGGTCGCGAGATTGGTTTCCCCACGGCCAACATCCAGGTCAAACACAATCGCCCGCCGGTGACCGGGATTTTCGTGGTCGAAGTCCACGGTCTGGGCGCGCCGATTGCCGGCGCTGCCAGCCTGGGTTTGCAACCGACGGTGGATCATTCGGGTCTGATGTCGCTGGAAGTGCATTTGCTGGACTTCAGCGGCGACATTTACGGCCAGCATCTGCGCGTGGATTTTCTCAAGAAGCTGCGCGACGAAATCAAATACGAAGGACTGGACCCGCTGATTGCGCAAATCCGCCGCGATGTGGATGCCACGCGCGCCTGGTTCCGCGAGCGCCAGCACAGCGAACGAATTATCAGCCCCCGTCCGTAAGCGGGCGGGGGAGTACGAATCCTGCGAACCGGCACTGCGCTGGTGTCTCAAACCTGTATTGAACCGATTGCCCATCATGTCCGAACAGAACAAATACCCCGTCAACCTGCTCGATACGCCCTTCCCCATGCGCGGCGATCTGGCCAAGCGCGAGCCGGGCTTCCTGCAACGCTGGCAGGACCAGAAGCTGTATGAGCGCGTGCGCGCCGCCAGCGCTGGCCGCCCCAAGTTCATCCTGCACGACGGCCCGCCTTACGCGAACGGCGACATCCACATCGGCCATGCGGTCAACAAGATCCTCAAGGACGTGATCGTCAAAACCAAGACGATGGCCGGCTTTGACGCGCCCTATGTGCCGGGCTGGGATTGCCACGGCTTGCCGATCGAGCATCAGATCGAAAAAATCGTGAAGAGCGACAAGACGGCCGTTGCCGCCAACCCCGACATCCACGCCAAGGTCGTCGCTTTCCGCAAGGAAAACGGTCTGGACGAGAAGGCTATCCACCTGCCGGCTGACTTCGTGCGCACGCTGTGCCGCGAATATGCCGAGAAGCAGATTGAGCGCCAGAAGAAGGACTTCATCCGTCTGGGCATCGTCGGTGACTGGGCCAACCCTTACAAGACCATGGCCTTCGACACCGAAGCCAACATCATCCGCACGCTGGGCCAGATCCATCGTCGCGGCTACCTGGTCAAAGGTCAAAAGCCCGTGCACTGGTGCGTGGACTGCGGCTCTAGCCTGGCCGAGGCCGAAGTCGAATACGAAGACAAGAACAGCCCGGCTATCGATGTAGCCTTCCCGGTCAAGGATACGGCCGCGCTGGCGGCCGCCTTCGGCCTGCCGGCCGAGCGCATTGCCGGCGTACCGGCTTACGCCGTGATCTGGACGACCACGCCGTGGACGCTGCCGGCCAACCGTGCCGTGTGCGTACACCCGGAGCTGACCTACGACCTGATCGAAACGCCCAAGGGCCTGCTGATTCTGGTGCGCGAGCTGGCCGAGGCCGCGATCAAGCGCTATGGCTTTGAATCGGTGGAAGTTGTTGCTCAGGCGCACGGCAGCAAGCTGGAGCACCTGCGCTTGTCGCACCCGTTCTACGACCGTGAATCCCCGATCATCCTTGGCAACCACGTCACGACCGACGCCGGCACCGGCCTGGTCCACACCGCGCCTGCGCACGGCCTGGACGACTGGCTGGTGGGCCAGCGCTACCATCTGAGCGACGAGAACCCGGTCGGCAACGATGGCCGCTACAAGGCCGGCGTGCCGCTGTACGAAGGCAAGACCGTGTGGGAAGCGAACCCGCTGGTCATTGAAAAGCTCGTCGAGAACGATGTGCTGCTAGCCAATGTGCGCCTGAATCACAGCTACCCGCACTGCTGGCGCCACAAGACGCCGATCATCTTCCGCGCGACGGCACAGTGGTTCATCAGCATGGACAAACCCGGCCATGACGTCGGCGCCCTGCGCACCGTGGCGCAAAAGGCCGTCGATGCCACCGAGTTCTTCCCCGATTGGGGCCGTCCGCGCCTGGAGGCCATGATCAACAACCGCCCCGACTGGTGCGTATCGCGCCAACGTAACTGGGGCGTGCCGATGACCTTCTTCGTCCACAAGGTAACGGGTGAACTGCATCCGCGTTCGCTGGGGCTGCTGGAACAAGTGGCCCAACGCGTGGAGAAGACCGGCATCAATGCCTGGTTCCTGCTCGATGCTGCGGAACTGCTGGGCGATGAAGCCAAGGATTACGACAAGCTCAACGACACACTGGACGTGTGGTTCGACTCGGGCTCGACCCACTTTGCCGTGATCGGCACCCGCCCCGAACTGCAAAAAGCCGGCATGGCCGAAGGTGAGCCGCCGGCGGATCTGTACCTGGAAGGTTCGGACCAGCATCGCGGCTGGTTCCAGTCCAGCTTGCTGACCTCGTGCGCCACCCGTGGCCACGCGCCCTACAAGCAATTGCTGACACACGGCTTCACCGTGGATGGCAAGGGCGAGAAGATGTCCAAGTCCAAGGGCAATGTGGTCGCGCCGCAGAAGGTCATCGACCAATACGGCGCCGACATGCTGCGCCTATGGGTGGCCAGTACCGATTACTCGGGCGAGATGAGCATCTCCGATGAAATCCTCAAGCGCGTGGCCGACAGCTACCGCCGCGTGCGCAACACGCTGCGCTTCTTGCTGGCCAACCTCAGCGACTTCAACGCCGCGACGGATCTGGTCGCCCCTGATCAGCTCCTGACCATCGACCGCTATGCGCTGGTCATGGCCCAGCAGGTGCAGGAAGCCGTGACCGCCGATTACGCGCGCTACAGCTTCCATACGGCCATGCAGACCATCCACCACTACTGTGCGGATGATCTGGGCGGCTTTTATCTGGATATCCTCAAGGATCGTCTTTACACCACGGCGGCCAACAGCCCGGCCCGGCGCTCGGCACAGACCGCGCTGTATCACCTGACACGCAGCCTGGCGTTGTTGCTGGGTCCGATCCTCAGCTACACGGCTGACGAAGTGTGGAGCACGTTGAACGGCAATACCGATGACAACACTTTGCTGCACACTTGGTATGAGATTCCTCAACCCGCCGATGCAGAGAGTCTTGTGACCAATTGGGCAGTAATCCGTGAGGTTCGTGCTGCCGCAATGAAGCGTATTGAGGAAAAGCGCGAGGCAAAGGAAATTGGTTCCAGCCTGCAGGCTGAGTTGGAGCTGGCATACGAGCCAACCTCAACCATTCCCGAATTGCTAATGTCGTTGGGTGATGATCTGAAGTTCGTTTTCATCACTTCCGGAGTGAATGTTGTGGAGTCTGATGTGCCTGATATCCACGTCAAACCTTCCACCGCTGCCAAGTGCGAACGCTGCTGGCACTACCGCCTCGATGTCGGTACCCATCCAGAACACAATACGCTGTGCGGCCGCTGCGTCAGCAATCTGTTCGGTTCGGGCGAGGAGCGTCAGCATGCCTAAGTTCGGCTCCCGTCCCGGTGCCTACGGTCCCAAGTTCTTGCAGCACGGTTCTACGCGCTGGTTCATTCTGGCGTTCATGGTGATCCTGTTCGATCAGACCACCAAGTTGCTGATTGAAGCCGCATTCGATTTTGGTCACGTGATGCCGGTCTTCCCTGGCTTCAATCTGGTGCTGACCTACAACCCCGGCGCGGCTTTCAGCTTTCTGGCCGATGCTGGCGGCTGGCAGCGCCACTTCTTTACTGTGCTGGCATTGGTCGTATCGGCGGTCATCATCGTGGTGCTGCGAAAGCACTGGGCCCAGCGGCGCTTTGCGTTGGCGCTGGCGCTGGTGCTTGGCGGCGCCATCGGCAATGTGATCGACCGCATTGCCTACGGCCACGTCATCGATTTTCTCGATGTGTACTGGGGTAATGCCCACTGGCCGGCCTTCAATATTGCCGACGCAGCGATCTGCGTGGGCGCAGTCCTGATTGCACTGGATGGCTTTCTGGCGCCCAAGCCCGGTAGTGATGCGACCCAATCCAAGGAAACCACGTCATGAGCAAACAGATCATTCTCGCTAATCCGCGTGGTTTCTGCGCCGGGGTAGACCGCGCGATTGCGATTGTGGAACGTGCGCTGGCGCAGTTTGGCGCGCCGATCTACGTCCGCCACGAAGTCGTGCACAACAAGTTCGTGGTGGAAGACTTGCGCCAGAAAGGCGCGATCTTCATCGAGGACCTGGTCGAGGTACCGGTGGGTGCCACGCTGATTTATTCGGCCCACGGCGTGCCGCTGTCAGTTCGCGCCGAGGCCGAAACCCGCGGCCTAAAGGTATTTGATGCGACCTGTCCGCTGGTGACCAAGGTGCATGTCGAGGTCAAGAAACTGCGTGAGCAAGGTTACGAGATCATCATGATCGGCCATGCCGGCCACCCTGAGGTAGAAGGTACAATGGGTCAGTCGCAGGGGGGCATGTATCTGGTGGAAGACGCCGATGATGTGGCGACGGTGGCGGTACGCGATCCACACAAGCTGGCCTATGTAACGCAGACCACGCTGAGTGTGGATGATGCGGCGCAGGTCGTCAGTGCGCTCAGGCAGCGTTTTCCCGACATCGTCGGTCCCAAGAAAGACGACATCTGCTACGCCACCCAGAACCGTCAGGACGCAGTCAAGAAGCTCTCGGACAAGGCCGATGTGGTCGTGGTGGTTGGCTCACCTAATAGCTCCAACTCCAATCGTCTGCGTGAAGTCGCCGCCAATGCCGGGCTGGATGCCTATCTGGTGGACAACGCTACGGAGTTGCAGGCTGACTGGTTTGCCGGCAAGCAGCATATCGGCGTCAGTGCCGGCGCCTCGGCACCGGAGATTCTGGTTCGTGAGGTGATCGAGCGCATCCAGAGCTTTGGCGCCAGCTCGGTAACCGAACTGGATGGCACGCCAGAGGGCGTGGTGTTCTCGCTACCCAAGGGACTGACCGGCACGGCCGACCCTCGCCAGCCTGCCTGATTGCGCCAAGCCCGGTTATCAGGCCGGGCAGACTTGTCGTTCGGCGTTCAGCGTGCGTCGTTTGAGGATAAGACTCAGCCCGAGGTTCTTGGCGACCGGGCAGGCAGTGGTGGTGGTCTGGCCGGTCTCCAGGTACTCGATGGCGAACACAGGCTTGCCAGCGTCCAGCAAGGGTTTGGTCTTGTCGCACCAATTGCCCTGCACACAACTCTCCACGATGGCGAAGTCGAACGAGGCAGCCAGCTGCCCGACATGGTTCGGGTCGTTTTTCATTCCGATGGCCAAACCACGTGCATGGGCCTCTGCGGCCAGCCAGCGACTGTAGGCACGCTGCTGCATGGCGCTGATGGTAAAGCCGGTTGCCTGCGTATAGCTGTCGAGGTTGTCCGGGGCGACGCCATCAAATCCTTTGGATTTGCACAGATCGAGACGCGCCCGCATCAGAGGTGCGAGCTGATCCCAGGCGGCGATATTGAGCCACTTCTCGCCGGGCCAGCCGGCATAGTCATTGCCGATGATGGCAGTAGGGAACGCATCTTTGTCGGGGCGCCAGTTTTCCCACGCGCCAGCATTCAGATAGCACAGCACGCGACTCCCCTTGGCCTTGAGCGCAGCGATCGTTTCCACGCTGGTATCGAAGAGATCCACGTCGAAGACGTCGGCATTCACGGTCTGATCAACCACGCCAAAATACTGGATCTGCCAGCTGCTTCCCTTGGTCGGCTTCCACCAGCTGCTGGCTGGTGACGGTGAGGGATAGCTAAGGTCGGGCGGTTCTGTAGGGGTCGTGCTGCCGCCACCGCCGTCACCACCCCCACAGGCGGTCAGAAGTAAAGGCAGGCAAGCCATTGCCATGCTGGCGCGCAGGATGCGCCGCGGTGTCATGCTGGATGGTTTGCGCATCACCATAGTAGTACCACCTTACCTTGATTGAGATTGGCATCCAGCCGTGTATGCGCTGCTGCCACCGCGTCTGCGGCAAAGACTTGGTCGAGCGTGATCTTGATCCTGCCGGCCAGAATGGCGGGAACGATAGCGTCAGCCAATGCGCGGCTCAGTGCCGCTTTGATGTCCAGGGGCTGGGGACGCAAGGTGGAGCCTCGCACACTCAAGCGCTTGACCAGCAGTCTGCCCAGATCCAGCTGCCCCGTCGAGCCACCCAGCAGACCGATCACCAGTAATCGACCATCAGGGCGCAGGCATTGCAGATTGCGTGGCAGATAGTCGCCGCCTACGCAGTCCAGAATTACATCCACACCGCCTTGTTGTTTGACCACCGCCGCAAAGTCTTCTTGGCGATAAATGATGGCTTGCGCACCCATTGCGCGGCAGAACTCGGCTTTTTCCGGTGTACCCGTCGTTGCCAGCACCGAAGCGCCCTGCCAGCGAGCCAGCTGGATGGCGGCTGCACCTACCGCACTGGCGCCTGCGTGAATCAGCACTTGTTCACCCGCCTTGAGCTGACCCAGTGTGATCAGGTTGAACCAGGCCGTCATCCAGGCTTCGGGCAGGCTGGCAGCCTCTGCATGTGACCATGCCTCAGGCTTATGCAGGGCGCAGCCCGCATGCAGACGGGCATATTCGGCATAGCCTCCACCCTCTACCAAGCCGAATACGGCGTCGCCGACGGCAAAATCCTCCACAGCATCTCCGCAGGCAACCACCGTACCGGAAACCTCCAACCCCAGACCCGGCAGCGCGCCGGGTGGCGCTAGGTAGCGACCCTCACGCTGGAGCAGATCGGCACGGTTCACACCGGCAGCCGCTACGTGGACCAGCAGTTCATCGGGTTCGATGGTGGGCATGGGCAGTGTGCCCAGATAGAGGGTATCCACCCCGCCGGGAGCGTGCTGGCAGACGGCGCGCATGGTCTTCATGTGAAAGCCACGTTCAGGGTCGCATCCTTGACCTTGCCCGACTCGTGCGGGAGCGCCAGGTAATCGTGTGATTGCATTTCAGTGAGACGGCTGGCGGTCCGGAAAAATTCCCCGGCAAAGGTGCCTTCGGTATACAGCTCGTCGATGCCGACTTCCGCCGACAGTATCAGCTTGACGCGATAGTCGTAGAACACATCCACCAGCCATGTCAGGCGACGCGCTGCGGAGGAATCCTTGGCGCCGAGTCGGGGTACACCGGATACCAGGATCGTGTGGTACTGGCGCGCGAGCCACAGGTAGTCGGTTTGCGATCTTGGGCCATCACACAGCTCCTTGAAGCTGAACCACACAATCCCGGGCGCGTGCCGCTCGGCCTGTACCCTGCGACCCTCGATCTCCATCTCCTTGGGCAGGTCTTCAGCGGTGGCGAGCTTGGCAAAGATATTGGCAAGGTTTGCATCGGCATCAGCACCCAAGGGGGTGAAATAAGTACTCGCCTGCTCCAGGGTCCGCATGCGGTAATCATTGCCGCCATCCACATTGACCACCTCGACATGCCGCTTGATCAGGTCGATGGCAGGCAGGAAGTTCTGCCGCTGCAAGCCATTGGGATACAGGTCGTCCGGTGCGTAGTTGCTGGTGGCGATGAGCACCACACCCAGATCAAACAGATGGGTGAATAGTCGGCCAAGGATCATCGCATCGGCGATATCCGAGACATGGAACTCGTCGAAGCACAGCACACGGGTATCGCGTGCAATATTGGCCGCCACAATGGCGAGGGGATCTGCTTCATTCTTGAGCAAGCGCAAACCATCGTGCACCTCCTGCATGAAATGATGGAAATGCAGACGCCGTTTGCGCCGGAATGGCAGGCAGGCAAAGAAGCCATCCATCAGGAAACTCTTGCCCCGCCCTACTCCACCCCAGAAGTAGAGCCCCTTGGGCACATCCGGTGATGGCAGCAGACTGCGGCCAAACAGGCGGTCGCGCTTGCGCTTGAATTCGAGCAACTCATCGTACAGACGCTGCAAATGGGCAATCGCCTGCTCTTGCGCCGGATCACGCTGAAAGCCCTCATGCCTGGCAGCGGCTTCATACCATTGCCTGGGGGGGATGCCGACGGCAATGCCGGCGGTAAAAACATGTTGTGACATAGGCGTGATTACGAGAGTGGGCCGGGAATTATAACTTTCATGTTTACGTCCAAGACCCATCGTGTCGAGTCGTATATATTGAATGATGACCGCACCGTTGCATCTAACAAATTAAAGGGCGGTCACCCCAGGCATGCAAACTCAGGAGAAAGCCAAGATGGCCAGAATCGCACTCGTTACCGGCGGTATGGGCGGCATAGGGACCGCCATTTGCCAGAAACTCGCCGACGCGGGGCACACCGTTGTCACCACTTATAGCCGGCCCGGCAAAGAAGTTCAGTGGTTGGCGGATCAGAAAGAGAAGGGTTATACCTTCCACGCTTATGAATGCGATGTCACCGACTTCGACGCCTGCCAGACCATGGCCGCGCGCGTACTCGCCGAAGTCGGCCCGGTGGATGTGCTGGTGAACAACGCGGGGATCACGCGTGACACCACTTTCCGCAAGATGAGCAAGATCGATTGGGATGCCGTGATCAGCACCAATCTCGATTCGCTCTTCAATATCACCAAACCGTTTGTTGACGGCATGACCGACCGTGGTTTCGGCCGCGTGATCAATATCTCGTCGATCAATGGCCAGAAGGGCCAGTTCGGTCAGACCAACTACTCTGCAGCCAAGGCGGGAATGCATGGTTTTACCAAGGCGCTGGCGCAGGAAGTCGCCCGCAAGGGTGTCACCGTCAATACAGTGAGCCCCGGCTATATCGCTACCGAGATGGTCATGGCAGTGAAGGAAGAAATCCGACAAGCCATCATTTCGGGCATCCCGGTCAACCGGTTGGGTATGCCGGAAGAAGTGGCTGACCTGATCACCTTCCTGGCAGGCAATCAGGCGGGCTTCATTACCGGTTCGAACATTGCCATTAACGGTGGACAACACATGTTCTGATCGCGGTAAATACGCCGCCTCCGACGGCGACACTCAGGTGTCGCCGTTTGTTTTTTCCAGGGCCACCGGCCCGCCATGCATCCTGCACAAGCGTGCGGCTGTGGCTTGTACGCCAATTCCCGCTGTACTTTGACATTCGGGGACTACTCAACCAAAGCTGTCTCTCCGGTCCATCTTGGTCCGGACGCAAACCAAAGCAATGGAGACATGCAACGATGAATATCCTCGCATTCAAGCGACGAAGGTTGGCACTGATCGTCCCACTGGTCCTGATGGCGCCCACATGGGCCTGTGTGCCGCCGCCCCCGGTCAATATCAATCCCGCCCCACCCGGTGTGGAAGGCCAGTTACCGGTGACCACGCCAGTATTGATACAGGCGCCACCTTGGGATCCACGAATAACGCCCTGCCCCGGCTATGCCATGTATACCGACGAGGCCTGGTTGCCGGCGATCAGTCACGAAGACTACCAACGGCTGTTCCTCAATCAGGTCCCTTTGCCGGAGGCATGGCAGGCCACACGGATTTATCTTGGTGGCGATCAGGCTGCCTATCAGGGGCTGGCTTGGCGTGCCAAGTGGTGGACACAGGGTGAGGTGCCAGGGACCAGCTGGGGGGCCTGGGAAGTCGTGGAAACCGGGACCCTGCTGCCTTGGTCTGCCGCGCGCACCTATGTGACAGGCGACAAGGTGAGTTACGGCCCGTGGGTGTTCATGGCCAAGTGGTGGACCACGGGCGATACCCCGAATACGGACCCCTATGGACCATGGGAGCGCATTCCCGGGGTACAGGTGCCACAAGCACCCTTACCGTTTCAGGCAACCGTCTATCGTCGGGTCAGCAGCGGTATCGTCCAGAAATATGACCTGTTTCTGGCTACGCTGACGGGGCCGCAGTCTGCCGCGCCGGCACGCTGGAAGGTGCATGTAGATGGTCAGGAAATCCTGAGTGGTAGTCAGTCGCACAGATTGTCAGCGATTGCCCGCCGCCCGGTGAGGGGGCGCCGCATTGCGTGCCGCAATATGCATGGCTGACATCGGCAGCCTTGCCAGCAGAGGTGATCAGTCGTGGCAGCCGAGTCACGGTATGGTTATGTGGCAGCGATGGCCAATGCCGCCCGACGCCTCAGTTGTGGGCGCGGTTTGGCACGGCGGCGGGCGGCCAGGACAATTACCCACCGACACCGACACCGACACCGACACCGACACCGACACCGACACCAACGCAAGGTTAGACGCGTAAAGCTTCATGCCCAGCAGCGCTACTCCCATCATTCCAATCATGCGCTGATCGGCAATTCACAGAATGTGGCGCCCGGCTTGCGAGCGCCAGAGACTGCCTTCTTAGAACTTCGTGCCTACACCCACGCCCCAGACCACGGGGTTGACCTTCAGGGTACCCAGCTTCGCGCCACCTGCGACGCTGACGTCGGTCTTTATGTAGATCTTCTTCACATCGACGTTGACGTACCAATCCTGATTGATCGCGAAGTCAGCACCCAGTTGCAGGCTGCCCCCGAAGCTGTTCTTGTCCACAGCCAGATCAGCAGCTCCCGCTTTCAAGTCGGCATTGTAAAAACGCGTGTAGTTCACGCCCACGCCGGCATAAGGGCGGATATCCGCGTTAGGTGCAAAGTGATACTGCAGCGTGAGCGTAGGCGGCAGATGGCTGACTTTGCCCAGGCTGGCGCCATTGGCCGTGACTTTATGGCGTGCCGTGCCCAGGATCAGCTCGGCACCCAGCTGATCGCTCAGCATGTAGGTGAAATCGAGCTCAGGCACGGTTTGCTTGTCCACATCCACGTTCAGCGCGGCCAGCGTGCCGGTATTGCTGACGCTTGGCGCTACCTGAACGAGGCGGCCACGCACCAGCAGATCACCTTGGGCGGCAACGGCGGTGGTGCCCATCAGGGCGCAGATGAGCGTGACAAGTGTCTTGGCTTGCATGATGCAGTTCTCCGTAAACTTGCTGCACCCGTGTGGTGCAGCCCGAGGTCAGCTTACGGAGATTGCTGCGACGCAATATTGCGCTGGATCAGACCGGTATTGCTCCAAGTTTGCGCTAGATCAGAACCCGTTCAGTTGCCGGCCTGCTCGCGGAAAACCGAGCGTGCAATGCCCCACTGGCCTGCCCAGTAGGTCAGCATCACGATATAGCCCGCGGCGGCAAATTCGGTGTGAAACTTGTTGATTGCCAGAACGCTATCCGATATGCCGAACAGCAAGGCACCGGCTGCCGCAGCAAGCTGCCAGCGCTCGGCTGGTTGCTCCACCAGTGCTATGGCTCGCCAGAGCATGGCGCCGATCACCAGCACATAGGCAGCCACGGGTGCGGCCATCACGCCCAGCGTGGGATACAACACGGCAAATATGGCGCCCAGCCACAGGAGAATGGGTAGCAAGCGAACAATGCGCGCCTTGCGATTGGCCTGCACAAACGCCATCACATAACAGACATGGGCGCACAGAAACGCCACAAGCCCGCCGATGAACTGGCTGGGAGACCATGCCAGCAGGGCATCGCCGAGCAAAGAGAGCCCCAGCCCCACCAGTATCAGCTTTGCATAGCGGCCGGCTTGGTGGCTGATCCAGAGCATCATGCAGCTGACGGGTATCAGCTTGCTGATGAACTCCAGCTCATGCGGGCCGATAGCGCGTGCCGCAAGATGTATCACAAGGCCGATCAGGCCAACTACGGCAAGATTGCGAGGGGTGGTCAGCTGCATGTTGCGTGTCTCCCTGGTGTCCTTTCCGGACTTGAAAGTTCTTTTAAATCAGTCTGATAAACAAGCGCAAATTGCCGTAACAGGGCTTGCAGCGGTATCCTTGCGGCCTAGTGAACCCTGTGTACAGCCATGCCCATCGTCATCAAGACTCCAGAAGATATCGAAAAAATGCGCGTTGCGGGCCGTCTGGCCAGCGAAGTGCTCGATTACATCACGCCCTTTGTGAAACCCGGCGTGACCACGCTCGAACTCAATCGCCTGTGTCATGAGCTGATGACCAAGGTGCAAGGCACGGTGCCTGCGCCGCTGAACTATTGCCCGCCCGGCTATACCCCCTTCCCTGCTTCGATCTGTACCTCGGTCAATCAGGTGGTGTGCCACGGTATCCCGAACGACAAGCCGCTCAAGAATGGCGATGTGGTGAATCTGGACATCACGGTCATCAAGGACGGTTATCACGGCGATACCAGCCGGATGTTCTGTGTGGGCGAAGTGGCGCCGCATGCCAAGCGTCTGGCGCAGGTGACCTATGAATGCATGTGGATCGGTATCGACCTGGTCAAACCGGGTGCGCGACTGGGTGATATCGGTGCTGCGATCCAGCGGCATGCTGAGGCGGCCGGTTATTCAGTAGTGCGCGAATTCTGCGGTCATGGCATCGGCAAGCAGTTCCATGAAGACCCACAAGTACTCCACTACGGCAAACCCGGGACGGGGATCGAACTGAAGGCCGGGATGATCTTCACCATCGAGCCGATGATCAACGCCGGCAAGAAGGACATCCGCTCCATGCCCGACGGCTGGACCATCGTCACCAAGGATCGCTCGCTGTCTGCACAGTGGGAACACACGGTATTGGTGACAGAGACGGGCTACGAAGTGCTGACCGTGTCGGCCGATTCACCGGCCAAACCGGATATCAAGCCAGCGGCACTGGCTGCTTGATTCGATACGCCGGGTTCGCCCGGCGTTTTTCATGGATACCCCAAGCCGCCATGCTGGTTGACATCGACCTTGCCGATGCCTTGCAGGCGATGGCCTTGCTGTCGCTGCAAAGGCTGGCCTATCAGCAGGAGGCGGAGCTGATCGCTTACCCGGCGCTTCCGCCTTTGCATCAAACCCTGTCTGAGCTGATGGACTGTGGTGAAATCGTGTTGGGTTGGTGCCCTGAGGGCGCGCTGTTGGGCGCCGTTGGCTTTGTCATTACGGATACCTATCTCGATATCTGCCGGCTCGTTGTGCACCCTGCAGCCCAACAGCGTGGCATTGGACGCGCGTTGGTACGCGCCGCCGTAGCCGCGGCCCAAGGCAAGCCCTGCCGGGTTACCACCGCAGCAGCCAATCTGCCCGCCTTGGCGCTCTACCAGCAAGCGGGCTTCGTGATGGATGCGCAGTTCGCCACGCCAGACGGCCTGGCCTTGGTCAGCCTGAGTCATCAAGGCTGACAGGCTTTCCTCTCCCGGCCAAAGCGGGGAAGATAGCGCTCAATCCGCTGCCTGCCTCCCTCCCTGCCATGAATGCTCCCCACTCGATTCCCGCCCTGCGCAAGCAACTGAAAGCCGACCGTGCCGCGCTATACGCGGATTACCACGATCCTGAAAAGGCGGGTGAGCTGATCGCCGCGGATGCGGCGCTTGTGGACGCATTTCTCGCAGCGCGTTGGGGTGAGCTTGCGGCAGACCCGGCTACGGCACTCGTGGCAGTGGGTGGCTATGGTCGCGGCCAGTTGTTCCCTGCTTCCGATATCGACTTGCTGATCCTGCTGTCGGATGAGGCGCAGGAGAACGAGCTGGTCAAGATTGAGGGCTTTATCGGCTTGCTATGGGATCTGGGCCTGGAGGTCGGACACAGCGTGCGAACCCAGACCGAGTGTCTGGAAGAGGCACGCAAAGACATCACGGTGCAGACCACGCTGCTGGAAACCCGGCTGATCGCGGGCAGTGAGTCGGCGTACAAGCAGATGCAACAGGCGGTGAGCAGCACACTGGACCCGCGTGCCTTCTTTGAGGCCAAGCTGCTCGAACAACAACAGCGACACGAGCGATTCCAGGGGTCGATCAACAAGCTGGAGCCCAATGTAAAGGAGGCGCCGGGCGGCCTGCGTGACCTGCACATGGTCCTGTGGCTGGCACGAGCGGTCAATCTGCCTTGTGACTGGGAAGGCCTCAAGAAGGCCGGTCTGCTGACCGGTCAAGAAATGCGCAAACTCAAGCGCGCGGAAACCATGCTGTTCTCCTTTCGCATCGCCTTGCACCTGACGGCCGGCCGTCGCGAAGACCGGATCCTGTTCGATTACCAGAACGCGCTCGCTAAGCGATTTGGTTACGTCGATACCGATGCCGCCCGAGCCAGCGAGCAGTTGATGGCGGTGTACTACCTCTCTGCCCGGATCGTCGCGCAGTTGCAGCCCCTGCTCCTGCAAGCCATCCGGCGCATCCTGCATGGCAAGGCCGCTTTGGAAATCACGCCCATCAATCCGCGCTTCAATGCACGGGGGCATTTGCTGGAGATTGCCAATCCGGATGTGTTCGAGACTACGCCCTCCGCCATTCTCGAAGCGTTTCTGGTCATGCAGCAGAATCCGCAGCTCACGGCGATCGGGGTCGATACCTTGAGAGCACTCTGGCACGCCCGCCCTCGCATCAACGCCGCGTTCCGGCGAGACCCCGTCAACAAGGCGCTGTTCATGGACATCATCCGCCAACCTTGGGGAACAACCCGGGTCATGCGGCGGATGAACCAGTACGGGGTGCTGGGTCGGTATATCCCGGCCTTTGGCAAGATTGTCGGCCGCATGCAGCACGATCTTTTCCACGTTTACACCGTGGATGAACACATCCTCATGGTGCTGCGCAATCTGCGGCGCTTTGCCACACCGGCCTTCAACCACGAATACCCGCTGTGCTCACAGCTGATCGAACAGTTCGAGCGCCCCGAGGTGTTGTATCTGGCCGCGCTGTTCCACGATATCGGCAAGGGCCGTGGGGGCGATCATTCTCAGCTGGGCAAGGTGGACGCGCGCGAGTTCTGCGTGGACCATGACCTCCCCAAGGCAGATACGGATCTGGTGGCCTGGCTGGTCGAGCACCACCTCACGATGTCGAGCGTCGCGCAGAAGCAGGATGTTTACGACCCGGAAGTGGTGGAAGCCTTTGCCCAGATCGTGCGTGACGAGCGTCATCTCAATGCGCTGTACCTGCTGACCGTGGCAGATATCCGCGGCACCAGCCCCAAGGTCTGGAATGGCTGGAAAGCCAAGCTGCTCGAAGACCTGTTCCGCGCCACAAGGCGCTATCTGGCGGGTGAAACGCTCAACACGGTGGATGCGCTTGATACCCGCCGCGATGAAGCCCAGAGTCAGATGCGCCGCTGGGGTTTGCGCGATGATGCGCACCTTGCGTTCTGGAAAACCCTCGATCCCGTTTATTTCCTGCGCCATGATGCGCCAGAGATCGCCTGGCACGGCAAGGTGCTGTGGGGACGTTTCGAGTCGGACGAGGTGATTGTGCGTGCACGGCCCGCCGAGGGCGACGAGGGCTTGCAGGTCATGGTGTATTGCCACGATCAGCCCGATCTTTTCGCCCGCATCTGCACCTTTTTCGAGCGCAACGGCTACAGCATTTTTGATGCACGCATCTACACCACCCTGCGAGGTCGGGCGCTGGATACTTTCTTCGTGCAGATGTCGGAGCGAACCACGGCGGAATACCGTGATCTGGTCGGTTTTGTGGAGTACGAGCTGACCCAGATGATCGTGCGCAACGAACCGCTTCCGCCGCCACTGAGTGGACGATTAAGCCGGGTGCTCAAGCATTTTCCCTTGCCGCCACAGGTACTTATCCGCCCGGACGACAAGCAGAAACTTCATATTCTGTCGCTGGTGGCAGGTGATCGCCCCGGTTTGCTGTCGCGCATTGCACGCGTGCTGTCACGCCACGAAGTCACCATTCATTCTGCCAAGATCATGACCCTGGGCGAAAGAGCGGAAGATACCTTCACCATATCTGGCGTTTGTCTGGCGGAATCCAAGACGCTTGTCAGGCTGGAGGCAGACCTGCTGGAAACCCTGCGCGTTTAAGGTCTGGCTGGCCAACGCGCAGCCATAGACCGGGAGTTGAAGGTCGCGACGAATCGCCAAGGCGTGCCCGTGCCCTACACCTCAACCCAGCACGATCTGACCATCCACCAGCCTGACCTTGGCACCGGAGCGATCCTCCACCACCTGGAGCATCTTGGTGCCGACCAGCAGATTGACCCCGCCATGAATGGCACGTGGCGCTTCGATAATGGCCGTGTCGCTGACCTCCATCTGCTCTGCCAGCGCGTGGATGCGCGCATCCAGATCGGCCACTTCCAGCTGATTCGTCTCCAGCGTGTGCGTGGCCTTCTCGCGCATGCCGCCCACCGCTTTGGCAGGATTCTGTTCAAAGAAATGCAAGAGCTGCTTGAGCTTGGCTTGGTCTTCCTGCTTGCGTTTGCGTTCGTTTTCTAATCCGACGCGTTCGGCCGCGAGAAAGGGATTCACCCCTACCTGTACCACGGTGGGGGCGCCGGATGGCGAGCCGATCACCGGTGAGCGTATCCAGAGGTGGGCGCGTGCGCGCCCGCCGATCAGGCTGCCCTGATTACTGCCTGGCTTGCCGACCATGATGGATTCTCCCGCCGTCAGCTCGCACTGGCGGATACCGCTTTCGGCGGTAATGGCCTTGCCAGCCTCCACGACAGCATGCTCCATGAATTTGGCCTGCACGGTGCCATTGCACTGGATACGTGCGGTCTCGGCGGCGTTGCCACCGACTTCGGCCTTGCCAATGATGCCGCCCTTCACAACGATGTTCCCGCCAGCTACGACCTCGGCGGCCTCTACCGTACCTTCAACAATCACGTCACCCGCAACACGCACGCTCATGCCGGCACGGATATCGCCGTTCACATGCACCGTCCCGTCAAAATTGATATTCCCCGAGCTGAGATCGATATCCTGCACGTCGACCAAGGGATTCACGCTGATCCCCTTGTCGCTGATCGACGGTGCGCCCGCCATGGTGGCGACAAGCAAGTTGGCATCGTCCTCGGCTGGGGCCGCGCCTTTGACGCCTTTGTCGAAAGGCTCATCGGGAATGGGTTGGGCTCGGATAGGCTGGTCAAATACATCGACGCCATCCTTACCCTGAACCGCCGGGGTGCGCCGCATCAGCGGCGTACCGGGATCCACCACAATCAGCGAACCCAACTCGCGGTAATCTACGATGGCCTCGTCATCCTCCGTCTCCGCTGCACCACGCAATGAGGCCAGCAGGCTTTCAAACCGCGCGGGTATGCCGGACTCCGGCTCCTCCCCCTCGGCAATGACCAGATCGTTGCACTGCTGGGCCTCTACCGCCGCGGCCAGCTCGGCCTCGTGCAGGTTGTGCGTAATGTTGCGTGCGGAGATTGCGGCACGGATCTGATCTATCGACACCGGTGCCCCGCCTTGTGGCGGCTTGATGGTAAGCCAGGCGCAAAGCCGGCTCGGCGAAACCGAAATATCGAAAGTCCCGTCGCGCTGCTGACCAATCACCAGCTCAACCGTGGCCTCTGCCTTGGCGCACTGGCTGACGAAACTGCTCACAGCCGCTTCATCGATTGCACATGCCGCGAGCCCGGCATCGACCAGCGCAGCCTTTATCGCGCCAGCATCGGGTGGGCTGACCTCGGCGCCCGGCGTGAATTGGGCCTTCAGTTGCCTGGTGCTCGTATCCAGGTTGACCTGCAGGCTGTTTATTGTGCCGTCCATACCATCTCCCGCGGCGATCCCGCCATCTTGTCGAACTACTTTGTGTTTCAAGTATTTATCGGCATAACTTCCAGCAACTTCAAATAGGAGTGAGCGGATGCATCGGTATAATCGCTGCTTCCCTGTTGATATTGTTGCTCATGCCCGCTCTCATCGTAGAAAACGCCTGCCTCGCATTTGGTCATGTTCCCTTGCTGGACCACGCGGATCTGGTCCTGGAACCCGGCGAGCGTGTCGGGCTGATCGGCCGTAATGGTGCTGGCAAATCATCCTTGCTCAAGGCAGTTGCCGGAGTCATCAAGCTCGATGACGGGCGGGTACGCATCAGTAATCCTGACCGCGTGGCCTATGTCCCGCAGGAGCCCCCGCTGGACCCGGCACAGACCGTGTTCGAGGCCGTTGCCGAGGGTTTGGGTGAGTTGCGGCAGTTGATTACCGATTACCACGCGGCGGCACATGCCGCTGAGCACGATCCCGCTGCGCTGGAGCGGATGACCACGCTGCAACATGATCTGGAAGCACGTGACGGCTGGCGACTCGACTCGCTGGTCGCGAGCACGCTTACCAACCTGAACCTGCCTGCCGACCGTAAAGTGGGCGAACTCTCGGGCGGCTGGAAAAAGCGCGTGGCGCTGGCGCGTGCCTTGGTCTCCGAACCCGAGTTGCTGCTGCTCGATGAGCCGACCAACCATCTGGATCTGTCAGCGATTGAGTGGCTCGAAGGTCTGCTCCGCAGCTTCGCGGGCGCCGTACTGCTGATTACGCATGATCGGCGCTTTCTCGACAATGTGGCCAACCGCATCATCGAGCTTGATCGCGGTTTACTGACGAGCTTTCCCGGAAATTTCTCGACCTACCAGTCCCGCAAGGCCGACATGCTGGCGCAGGAAGCCGTCGAGAACCGCAAGTTCGACAAGTTTCTGGCGCAGGAAGAGGTATGGATACGCAAAGGCGTGGAAGCCCGCCGCACGCGCAACGAAGGTCGTGTACGCCGGCTGGAACAGCTGCGCCGAGACCGCGCCGCGCGCCGTGATCGCCAGGGCAATGTCCAGTTCCAGCTCGACTCGGGTGAAAAGAGCGGCAAGCTGGTCGCCGAACTGGAAAACGTCAGCAAGGGCTTTGAAGGCCGCACGCTGATCCGTGATTTCACCACCCGCATCCTGCGCGGCGACAAGATCGGCCTGATTGGCCCGAACGGCGCCGGCAAAACCACGTTGCTCAAACTGATACTCGGCGAGCTGGCGCCCGATACCGGCACCGTGCGCCAGGGCAGCAAGCAGGAAATCGCCTATTTCGACCAGTTCCGTGCTGCCCTGCCTGAAGACACGCCCATCTGCGAAGTCATCAGCCCCGGTAGCGATTACGTGCAGATTGGTAACGAGCGCAAGCACGTGATCAGCTATCTGGAAGACTTCCTGTTCGCCCCCGCCCGCGCCCGCAGCCCGGTCAAGTCGCTCTCAGGCGGCGAGCGTGCCCGCTTGCTGCTGGCACGCCTGTTCACCCAGCCTGCCAATATCTTGGTGCTCGACGAGCCGACCAACGATCTGGATATCGAAACGCTGGAGCTACTCGAAGAGCTGCTGGCTGCCTACACCGGCACCGTGTTCCTGGTGAGCCACGACCGGACCTTCCTCGACAACGTTGTCACCCAGGTGATTGCATTTGAAGGCAACGGCAAACTGATCGAGAACCCCGGTGGTTATGACGACTGGCTGGTCGCGCGTAGCCGCATGAGCACCGCGCCGGCGCCGGCTGCATTGAAAGCGGCAACGCCCACGCCCGCCACAGAACCGGCCAAATCGCAGCGCACCGTCAAACTCAGTTTCAACGAAACCCGTGAGCTGGAACGACTGCCCGACGAGATTTCGGCCCTCGAAGCCGAACAGGCCGAACTCAATGAACGGCTGCTGGACCCGAACGTTTACCGCAACCAGCCACTCGATGCTGCCGCCTGGCAGGCGCGTATCGACGAGATCGACCTGATCGTGGTGGAGAAGCTGGAACGCTGGGAACAACTTGAACAAAAGCGCGCTGGCGCCTGATGGATCGTATGCAGATGAACATCCCTTACCTCAAGACCCGCCTTGCCTGGCTGCTGTTTCAATGGAGCTTGTGCGCGCTCAATGCCTATGAGGGCATCCGGTCAGGTCAGTTGGCCCCCTGGTTGATCGCGCTGGGATTTTTGCTGTTCGGTATTTCGGCCTTCATCAATGTAATTCCATTCACCGGTGCTCAGCCCTTTCGGGCCGTGCTGCTGGATGAGCGCTACCGCAAAGCCAACGTGATGATCAGTGGCCTGGCGATTGTGTCGCTGTTGGCGGGTATGTGGATGAGTTGAACGGCCTGTTGCCGGGATCGCGGCTTACGGCAGGTATTCCTGCGATGCAGACTGTCTTGGTGGTGTGCTAGAAAGCACGGGTTGCAAAGGGAATCCGGTAGGTCGGGCGCGCTGCAAACGCGTGCTGGCCTATCGTCCATCGCACCCACCCCAATCGGGATGCCGCCATGAAACTGCACCACCTGCTGATCTGTTGCTTCTTGTTGCCTGCCAATGCGGCCTGGGTGCCGTCTGCGGGGGTGGAGCCGCAGCGCGTGTTTGAGGAGGCGCGTACGGATAGATTGGCGGGTCGTTATGAAGATGCACTGGTCAAGCACCAGTGGTTCTTTGCACATGCGCATCGCCTTCAGCCGGCCTTGGGCGGCGTCAGGGTGTCTTTCGCCATGCAAGACTGGGTGGCTTTGTCCAAAGTCTATCCTCCGGCCTCGGCTGCACTGGATGCGGCGGCCGCTGAGGCGGCTGAGCGGGCCAGAGCAGGCAAGGATCTGCCACAGAGTTTCCATGATGCGGTAGCACTCTTCGAGGCACGCAAGCTTCACCAGCAAACGCGCGACCTATATGTGGCTTTGTACGCAAGCCATCGGGATATGGCGCTGCGTGCGGCCGCCAAAGTCCGGCATGCCCTGGTGCAAAGCGGCGATGATGCGCTCGCCGCAGAAACCGCACGCGGCATGGCGGACTATCTGGATATAGAGTCATCCCACCAGCGTATGCTGCAGGCCATGTCTTCAGCAGGTCTCGACGACGTTCATCCTTGGCGAATCTATATCAGCAACGCCGCCGCGCTGATTGCCGTGCTGGCCCGCCACGGCCGGCAAGCCGAGGCCGACCAGATCGCCACCCGAGCGCTAGGCTACACGGGGGATAGTGCACGGCGAGCCACGCTGGAACAGGCTCGTCTGGGTGTTTTGCCGACTCATCGCTGATCGCTGCCCGCCCGGCGAAATCGACTTCGCCGCCCAAACCCTCTAGAATCCGCCCCCTTTCCCAGCAGAATCAAGCGGTTCCGTCATGTCGCCCATTGCAAGCGAAGTCGCCCGTCGGCGCACCTTCGGCATCATCTCCCACCCGGACGCTGGTAAAACCACGCTGACCGAAAAGCTGCTGTTCTTTTCGGGCGCGATCCAGATGGCCGGTACCGTCAAGGGCAAGAAGTCGGGCAAGTTTGCGACCTCGGACTGGATGGAAATTGAAAAGCAGCGCGGCATCTCGGTGGCTTCGTCGGTGATGCAGTTCGATTACCGCGACCATGTGATCAACCTGCTCGATACCCCGGGCCACCAGGACTTCTCGGAAGATACCTACCGCGTGCTTACCGCGGTGGATAGCGCATTGATGGTGATCGACGCCGCCAAGGGCGTGGAGGCGCAGACGATCAAGCTGCTGAATGTTTGCCGCCTGCGCAATACGCCCATCGTCACCTTCATGAACAAGTACGACCGTGAAGTGCGCGACAACCTGGAGCTGCTCGACGAAGTCGAGAACGTGCTCAACATCCAGTGCGCGCCCATCACCTGGCCGATCGGGATGGGCAAGACTTTCCGCGGCGTGTACCACATCCTCAACGACCAGATCCTGCTGTTCTCGCCGGGTGAGGACAAAGACATCGACGAAGTCGAAATCATCGACGGCATCGATAACCCGCGCCTGGACGAGCTGTTCCCGCTGGAAATCGGCAACACGCGCATGGAGCTGGAACTGGTGCGCGGTGCCTCGCACCCCTTCTCGCTCGAAGATTTCCTCGCCGGTAAGCAGACGCCGGTGTTCTTTGGTTCCGCCATCAACAATTTCGGTGTGCGCGAGATTCTGAATGCGCTGGTGGACTGGGCCCCCGGCCCGCAGCTGCGCGATGCCACGGTGCGTAGCGTTGCGCCCGATGAAGAAAAGTTCTCGGGCTTCGTGTTCAAGATCCAGGCGAACATGGACCCCAAGCACCGCGACCGCATTGCCTTCCTGCGCGTGTGCTCGGGCAAGTTCGAACGCGGCATGAAAATGAAGCATCTGCGCCTTGAGCGTGATGTGGCTGCCAACTCGGTGGTGACTTTCATGGCATCGAGCCGAGAGCAGGTGGAAGAGGCTTACGCCGGCGACATCATCGGTGTGCCCAACCATGGCAACATCCAGATCGGCGACAGCTTTTCCGAAGGCGAAAAGCTCGCCTTTACGGGTATCCCCTACTTTGCCCCCGAACTGTTCCGCTCGGTCCGCATCAAGAACCCGATGAAGCTCAAGCAGCTGCAAAAAGGCTTGCAGCAGTTGGGTGAAGAAGGTGCGGTACAGGTGTTCAAGCCGCTGCATGGCGGCGATACGATTCTGGGCGCCGTGGGTGTGCTGCAGTTTGAAGTCGTGAAGAGCCGGCTCGAAAACGAATACGGCGTGGATGCCGTGTTTGAGAACTGCGCCATCAACACAGCCCGCTGGGTGAGCTGTGACGACAGTCGCATGCTTGAGGACTTCGAGAACGCGCTGGTGATGAACCTGTCGCGCGATGCGTCGGACAACCTGACCTATCTCGCCCCCAACCGCGTCAACCTGCAACTCACGCAGGAACGCTGGCCCAAGATCGTGTTCCACGAGACGCGCGAGCACGCAGCCAAACTGTAAGGTCAGCGAGTGCCATAACAAAAGCCCCGCATTTGACGGGGCTTTTTCATTGCCGTTTGAGGGCCAAACAAAGGGCCGTGCCTCAGCGCAGCCAAGCCAACACGGTGGCCTCGGGTGGATCCAGCTGAGGGGCGTGCTGAAGTTCCACCTTGGGGCCTGCGTACTTATCAAAGATTGCTTTATGGGCGGCCAAGGACATTGATCCGTCTCGCGTGTAGTACTCGGCTACCCATGACAGCAGAAACGGCAGGTTTGCATCCTGCTCTTGCTTGGATGGGTACTTATGCGGCTCCCAGGAACGGTTCTGGCAATGGACGGTGCAACGCGCCAGCCCTGGGTTGAGGAAGACGAGCAGCGGCTGGAAGGCTAGCGCAGCTTCGATCAGGTTACCGTAGCAGCCCTCTACCACCCAGCCGGTGTGCGTGGCGCAGAACGTCGATACGTCGGCTTCGGCCAGTGCGTTCGGTCGCGCAACCGCGGGCTGGTCCGGCTCCCAAGCAACCGAATCAAGGTCAAGCGCAGAGACGTTAGCCGTCGCTGCCAACCAGTTGGCCAAGGTAGACTTGCCTGAGCCGGCGTTACCGAGGATCGCAAACTGCATGGTCTTGGTTGCCTAGCGACCGCGTACCGACTGATCAAGGCCACGCATGGTCTGATCAAGATTGCTAACGGCTTGTGCAATCGACTGCGTGGCATCACTGGCACTTGCCATATCGGCCCTCAGTTCTGCAATGTCGGTGGCAATGGCCTGAAACTGTTCAGACTGGCGCGCCTCGTTGCGCGCAACCGTGTTGGTCAGCTGGGTCAGCCGCTGCGTGCCGGCAATGATCTCGTTAAGGTGTTCGCCTGCTTCGGCGGCGCTCTGGCTGATATCGCTCATGCGCTCGCTGCCTGCTTGCATGGCTGTCATGGCTTCCCGGGTTCCGGCAAGAATCAGGCCGATCTTTTCCTCGATTTCGCGCGTGGCACTGCTGGTGCGCTCTGCCAGTTTGCGTACTTCATCGGCCACCACGGCAAATCCACGGCCTTGTTCGCCGGCCCGCGCGGCTTCAATCGCGGCATTGAGTGCGAGCAGATTGGTCTGATCAGCGATCTCGCGGATTACCTGGACGATGCTGCCTATTTCGTCACTACGGCGACCCAATTCATCAATCTTGCTGGTCGCGTTCTCGACCGAGTCCACTGCGCGAGTGAGGTTGCTCAGGGTGCTGTCCATGGCCCGGCCCCCTTCACTGGCCTGCTGGCCCGCGCGATCTGCCTCCTGTGCTGCCTGGCTTGATTGCTGGGCATTCTGGATGGTGAGACCGGCAATCTCTTCCACCAGCCTGGCCATCTGCTCGGTCTCGCCGGCCTGATGCACCATGGTGCGGCTGATCTGGTCACTCTGGGTATTGATCTGCGTAGATTCGCTGGATGCGCGTGCAACAGCGGACTTCACTTCGACCAGCAGGCTTTCCATGGCCGCGTGCTCGTTTTCTGCCTCCAGCCGTGCTGCCTCGGTGCGGGCAAAGCTCTTGACCTTGCCCAGTTCGAACACCAGGGCCAAAGCGTAGATCACGATGGTCAGCCCCAATAGCGAGCGGAACTGAAGCTGTGGGTGGAGCTCCGGCCCGAGCGGGCTTTTGGGTATGGCCCAGCCCTGCTTGTGCGCAAGGTAGAACAGGACGATGAACATCAATGAGAGGAAGGTCCACACCGCGCCACTGCGCGTGCCGCCGATGAATATCGCCGCAATGGGTACGAGCAGGAACCAGGGCGCAGAGGAAGACTCGATTCCTCCGTTGACGTAACACATCCACACCACCATGCCGAGGAACACCGCAATTGCATATTCACGAACCAGGGCCAGGGCTCCCGTGATTTTCATGGCAAATGCCGCCAGCAAGGTCAGCACACCGGCCGTGAGGATGCCGCCCCCCATCGCGGTATGACCGAGCTTGAAATAGTTGATCGAGAAAATAGGTACGAAACAGGCTGCCAGCAGCGTGGCGCCGATGATGTTACGGGCACGGCTGTAATCCATCGGGTTCTGACGGATATTGTCGGGAATGAACCAGTCTAGCGCTTGACTGAATTGCGAGCTGATCGACATCGCTTGATCTCCTTGTTGTGCCCGCATTCTGGCTGACTGAACCCGTGTTCTCAAGGTAAGCCGGACAACTCGCCGGATGGGGTGATCGCGCTTCCTGCACGTATAATCAGGGCTTCCTGAAATTCACCCGGCCGTTTCCATGTCTGCACTCCCTGCCCTGCCCGATCCCCGCCGTCCCGCCAGCGGCCCCACGCAGCCGCTTCATGCGCTGGCTCAAGCCCTGCTCACCGAGCGTGATCTGGGCAAACTGGTAGCGGCCGAGTCTGCGCTGGATCAGGAGATTGCGCGCTTGCTGGCCAGCAACGGTGATGCGGCCTTGGCCGAAGCCACGGCAACGGCGCCCAGTGCGGCCGTTTTGCGCCTGCTCAACGAGCGTCTGCGCACATTACTGAGCCGCCCGGCCAAGCCCGGCACTGGCTATGCCGTTCCTTTCCTGGTGCCGCTGGTCATGGTGGCCGGTGTTCGTGGCAAACACATGATTGAAGGCCGGCTGCCCGACGCCGATGCCGTACTTGAACTGCTGCGCACCCACGGTATCGTGGCCAAGCACGCTGATGTACATCTGCTCAATCGCCTTGTGGACCGCGATCAGTTGTTGGGTGCCGGCGTGAGCCTGCTGGCACATTGGCGCGATACGCTTACCACTGCAGCGGATGGTCTGCCCTACGATTTCAAGCCCACCCCGATTGTGGTGGAAGGGGATGGCGTCTACCTCCGCTATCTGGTCGGGGTCGCTTACCAGCCGGCCGATGCCGAGCCGGTCATCCAGCTTAACGCTCCGCCCGCTGCCTGGACCTTGGCGCTCAGCAAGCTTTTCGGCGAGCAGTTCAAGCACGATGCCATGACCCTGTTCCCCCTGCCTCGCGTGCCGCAAAACTGGTTGGCCGGGCTGGATGATGGCCGCGTGGCGCAGCAGGAAATCCGTTTCCAGGTTTATGCGAGCAACACCCTGCGCAAGTTGCGTGAAGGGGGCGAGAAGCCGGTTGCCGTGCTGTCCTGTCACGAAAATGGTGAGTTGCGCGTGACGCTGGGCGCCGCCACCAATGGCGAAAACTGGGCGGGCTTTGTCTGGCCGCTGGGGCCGCTGGATCGCGTGGATGCCGTGCAGCACATGATGGTCAGCTTGCTGCAGGAGTGTCAGCAGGACGATATCCGCGTGCTGACGGACGTGCTGCCAACCATCAAGGACGATCTGCCCTACTTCCCGTTGCCTACAGAACTGGCCACGACCGAGACCCGTCACTGAGACTGCCACCATGAGCTTCTACAAGCATCACGTGTTTTTCTGTACCAACCAGCGCCCCAATGGCGAGAGCTGCTGCAACGATCTGGGCGCTAGCGAGATGCACGCCTACGCCAAGCAGCGGGTGAAGGAGCTTGGCCTGGCTGGTGAAGGTAAGGTACGCACCAACAAGGCCGGTTGCCTGGATCGCTGCGCACTCGGCCCGGTACTGGTCGTGTACCCCGACAATGTCTGGTACCAGTATGTGGACAAGGAAGACGTCGAGGAAATCATCCAGGAGCATCTGCTCAAGGGCAAAGTGGTTGAACGTCTCAAGGTGTAAGCGATGAAGTCACCGCAGTTTCAACCCTTGATGATTGCCGGGCCGGTTGGCCAATTGGATACGCTGTTTCTGGACAGCGCACTGGATGAAGCCCCCGTCGGCATTGCCTTGGTGGCGCATCCGAACCCGACCCAGGGCGGCACCAACACCAACAAGGTGGTGCAGACCGTCGCCAAGGTGTTTTCACGCCGTGGCTGGGTGGTGTACTGCCCCAATCTGCGCGGTGTCGGCAAGAGTGAGGGGGAGCATGATCACGGCAAGGCCGAAGTTGATGACATGGCGACCGTACTGGCCCATGCGCAGGCTTCACACCCCGGATTGCTTGTGGCGTTGGCGGGCTTTTCGTTCGGTACTTATGTGCAATCGCAACTGGCCGAGCGGCTGGGTGCTGGCGCACTTGCCAGACTGATACTGGTAGCCCCGGCAACCAACAAGTGGGCATTCCCCGCGGTGCCGGCCGACACGCTGGTGATCCACGGCGAGGAAGACGATGTTGCACCGCTGGGCGCGGCATTCGACTGGGCGCGGCCACAGAGCCTGCCCATTGTGGTGATTCCCGGTGCGGGACATTTTTTTCACGGCAAACTCACCGTGCTGGCCGACGTGGTCAATCGCCACCTCTGATCCGCCATCGCTGATGCGCCACCACTGATACACAAAAGTGCATCCCAAAACAAAACGCCTCGCATTGCGAGGCATTTTGTTTGGTGCGGCAACGTGGCGAATTACAGCGCGCCAGCGTTCTCGGCCAGGTACTTGGCCACGCCAGCGGCGTCGGCCTTCATGCCGGCCTTACCCTTGGTCCAGCCAGCCGGGCAGACTTCGCCGTGCTCTTCGGTGAATTGCAGGGCGTCGATCACGCGCAGCAGTTCGTCGATGTCGCGGCCGAGCGGCAGGTTGTTGACGACCTGGTGTTGCACCACGCCGTTCTTGTCGATCAGGAAGGTGCCGCGCAGAGCCACGCCATCAGCGTGCTCCACATCGTAAGCCTTGCAGATTTCGTGCTTGATGTCGGCAACCAGGGTGTAACCAACCTGGCCAATACCGCCCTTGTCCACGGCGGTGTTACGCCATGCGCTGTGGGTGAACTGGCTGTCGATCGACACGCCGATCACTTCCACGTTGCGGGCCTTGAACTCGGCCAGACGGTGGTCAAAGGCGATCAGTTCCGATGGGCACACAAAGGTGAAGTCCAGCGGGTAGAAAAACACGGCAGCGTACTTGCCCTTGATGGCGGCGCTCAGCGTGTAGTTTTCGTTGATCTCGCCATTGCCGAGTACGGCGGCGGCGGTGAAGTCGGGAGCCTGCTTGTTCACGAGTACGGACATGTCGATTCTCCGGTTGGTTGATGCGTAAGGCGCGAGACTCTAGTGATCCCGCGCCTTGGGTGTCCAATAGTATTGGCCGACTATGGCAATAGTATTTTTGCTATCAGGTCTTGGGCAACGTCACGCCAACCTGACCTTGATACTTGCCGCCACGATCCTTGTAAGACGTTTCGCAGATATCGTCTGCGTCCGCTTCAAAGAACAGCACCTGAGCGCAGCCTTCGCCAGCATAGATCTTGGCAGGCAGCGGCGTGGTGTTGCTGAACTCCAGCGTCACATAGCCTTCCCACTCGGGCTCGAACGGCGTCACGTTCACGATAATGCCGCAGCGCGCATAAGTGGATTTGCCCAGACACACGGTGAGCACATTACGCGGGATACGGAAGTATTCCACCGTGCGGGCCAGTGCGAACGAGTTCGGCGGAATGATGCAGTAGCCCTTGCCCGAGACATCGACAAAGCTGTTCTGGTCGAAGTTCTTCGGGTCCACCACGGTGGAGTTGATATTGGTGAACAGCTTGAATTCATCGGCACAGCGGATATCGTAACCATAGCTTGATGTGCCAAAGGAGACGATGCGCTCGCCTTGGGCATCCTGCTTGACCTGGCCCGGTTCGAAGGGCTCGATCATGCCGTGTTGCTCAACCATGCGACGAATCCAGCGATCGGATTTGATGCTCATACGACGGTTCCTCTAGGTCGGGTCACAACCCGACGGGATGATGGAGGATGCCGGGTCGAAACCCGGGCTGCATCCTGCTCAAGTGTTCTGGACGACAATCTTCGGCAGCTTAGCCGAAAAATCCTTGGCCTTGCGACCGATCTGGACGGCGACCTTGCGGGCAATGGCCTTGTACAGCGCGGCCACCTGGCTATCGGGCTCGGCCGCCACCGTGGGCTTGCCTTCATCGATCGACAGGCGGATGGACATATCGAGCGGCAACTGGCCAATCAGCTGCACGCCGTAATCGCTGGCCATCTGTGCGCCGCCGCCCTCGCCGAAAATCGGCTCGACATGGCCGCAGTTCGAACACACATGCATGGCCATGTTCTCGACGATGCCGATGACGGGCACGCCAACCTTCTCGAACATTTTGAGACCCTTGCGTGCATCCAGCAGCGCAATATCCTGCGGCGTGGTGACAATGACCGCGCCGGTCACCGGCACGCGCTGGCTCAGCGTGAGCTGGATATCGCCCGTGCCCGGCGGCAGGTCGATGACCAGGTAATCCAGATTGTCCCAGCGCGTATCGTTGAGCAGCTGCATCAGCGCCTGCGTCACCATCGGGCCGCGCCAGACCATGGGTTGCTCGGCATCGATCAGGAAGCCGATCGACATGACCTGCAAGCCATGCGCCTGCAAGGGGGTGATCGACTTACCATCGGGCGATTCGGGCTTCTGGCCTTGCAGGCCCAGCATCAGCGGTTGCGAGGGGCCGTAAATATCGGCATCCAGAATCCCGACACGCGCCCCTTCGGCCGCCAGCGCCAGCGCCAGATTCACCGAGGTGGTCGATTTTCCGACGCCGCCCTTACCGCTAGCCACGGCAATCACGTTCTTTACATTGGGCATCGGCGTCAGCCCGCGCTGAGCGGTATGCGCCTCGATACGCGTTTCAACCTGGATGACGACGCGGCTCACGCCCGCCTCGGCCAGCAAGGCGGCTTCAATATCGGCCGCAATTGCTGCGTGGCGGCTTTGCGCAGGGTAAGGCAGCGCGATAGTGAGCGTCACGGTGCTGCCATCGATACGCAGATCGCGTACCGCCTTGAGGCTGACGTAATCGACGCCAGTATCGGCATCGATACAGGTTTTGAGTCGGTTCAGCAGATCGGCTTCGGTTGCCATTCGGGGTCATTTCCTGTGCTGCAGGAGCGGCTTCAGCCGCGACTGCCCTTGTTTCGCGGCGGAACTTCGCGGCTGAAGCCGCTCCTAAAAGGTGTTACTTCTTCACGCCCAGCTCGCGCAGGCGCTCTTCCAGATAACTGTTGGCCGTGTGCCGTTCCGACAGCACCACCTCGCCACGCGGGTGCAGGAACAGCGGCAGCGAGATGCGCGATTGGCTGGCAAACTCGCCTACCGGGTTCAGTACGCGATGCGGCGTGGACGGCAGATAACCGCCTGTGGCCTCTTGCAGCATGTCGCCCACATTGATGACGAGCGCACCACTCTCGAAAGGCACCGGCGTCCAGTCGCCACCGCGCGGTTTCACTTCCAGGCCGGGGCCAGTGGCGGCGGGCAGTACGGTAATCAGGTTGATGTCTTCATGCGCAGCGGCACGCAAGGCGCCTGCGGGCTCGTCGCCCGTCAGGGGGGGGTAACGCAGCACGCGCAGGAGCGTGAACGGGCTGTCGGTAATCATGGTGGACAGCGGCTGCGACAGCTTGGCAGCAATCTCTGCCGGCAAGGCGGCTTCAATCCAGCTCAGCAGCGTGGCCGCAAAGTGGCTGGCTTCGGCGTGATAGGCCAGCGCGTCTTCCTTGAGCGACTCCGGAATCGGGCCCCAAGTGTAGACGTGGTAGTACTCCTTCAAGTCTTTGAGCGCGTGACCCTTGGCGGTTTCAGACACATCGGGTGGAAACCAGCCGGCCTGGGTCTTGGGGTCGAAGCGGTATGGCGCTTTGTCGTCGCCATTGAAAAAGTCGAGCCAGCGCGCATAGATGCGCTCGATCAACGCCTGCGGCAGCGGATGGTTGCGCAGCACGGCAAAGCCGGTATCGCGCAGCGACTGGACAAAACGTTGAGGCGCGTCGTGGGCGCTGTAATCGACGGTCTGGATAGGCATGTCAACACTCGTAGGGCGTGCTCAGGGATGGCGAGCAAAGGGCGACATTTTAGCGCGATGCTGCGCTGCGGTCGCCCTGAACACGCAGGCCCGCCGGTGAGCCAGACCCTTGGGCTATAATCCCCAGCTTCCGCATTGCAACAAACCGCGAGCATTCCCGTGACCCAACGCAAAATCCTGGTGACTTCCGCCCTGCCCTATGCCAACGCTGCACTGCATCTGGGTCATATGGTCGAGTATGTGCAGACCGATATCTGGGCACGTTTCCAGAAAATGCGTGGCCACACCTGCTACTACTGCTGCGCCACTGATACCCATGGCTCGCCGATCATGATCAGCGCCGAGAAGCAGGGCATCACGCCCAAGGAGCTGGTCGAGCGCATGCACGATGTGCAGCAGGCCGATTTCGACGGTTTCCATATCGGCTTCGATAACTTCTACAGCACCGATTCTGAAGAAACGCGTGTGCTGGCCTATGACATCTACGCCAAGCTCAAAGCCGACGGCAAGATCACCAGCCGCGTGATCAGCCAGCTGTACGACCCGCAAAAGCAGATGTTCCTGCCGGATCGCTTCGTGAAGGGCGAATGCCCCAAGTGCGGCGCCAAAGACCAATACGGCGACAACTGCGAAGTCTGCGGCGCCACCTACGCCCCCACCGAGCTGAAGAACCCCTACTCGGCCGTGTCTGGCGCCACACCGGAAATCCGCGAGTCCGAGCACTTCTTCTTCAAACTCGGCGATTGCGAAGAGTTCCTCAAGCAATGGACGCGCGAATCCGGCCGCCTGCAGCCTGAAGCCGCCAACAAGATGGCCGAGTGGTTCGAATCCGGCCTGCAGGATTGGGACATCAGCCGCGATGCGCCCTATTTCGGCTTCGAGATTCCCGATGCGCCGGGCAAGTACTTCTATGTGTGGCTGGATGCACCGGTCGGTTACATGGGTTCGAGCAAGAACCTGTTCGACCGTATCGGCGAGGACTTCGGCGCGTTCTGGAACAAGGATTCCACGGCCGAGCTGTATCACTTCATCGGCAAGGACATCCTCTACTTCCACGCGCTGTTCTGGCCCGCGATGCTGCAGTACAGCGGCTACCGCACGCCCACGGCTGTAAACGTGCATGGCTTTCTGACCGTAAACGGCCAGAAGATGAGCAAGTCGCGCGGCACCGGCATTACGGCGCGTGAATACCTGGATGCTGGCCTGAACCCCGAGTGGCTGCGCTATTACTACGCCGCAAAGCTCAATAGCAAGATCGAAGACGCCGACCTGAATCTGGAAGACTTCGTCTCGCGCGTGAACAGCGATCTGATCGGCAAGTACGTCAATATCGCCAGCCGCGCAGCCGGCTTCATCACCAAGCGTTTTGACGGCAAGCTGGCCGCCGCCTTGCCCGACAATGAACTGATCGGCAAGCTGCAAGCCGCGTCTGAGTCGATTGCCGAATCGTTCGAGGCGCGCGAATACAGCCGCGCCGTGCGCGAACTGATGGCACTGACTGACGAGATCAACCAGTACGTCGATCAGCAAAAGCCTTGGGAAATGGCCAAGCAGGAAGGTCGCGAGGCCGAGCTGCACGGCGTGTGCACGCTGCTGATCAATCTGTTCCGCCTGCTCACGCTCTACCTCAAGCCCGTGCTGCCCAAGCTCACGGCCAGCGTGGAAGCCTGGCTCAACATTGCCCCGCTGCAATGGTCCGATGCGCAGACACTGCTGCTCGACCACGCCATCCAGCCCTACAACCACCTGATGACCCGCATCGACCCGAAACAGGTAGAAACCCTCGTGGAAAACAACAAAGCCCAGACCGCCGCAGCCGCTGCACCAGCCGCTGCTGCCCAGCCCGCCATCGAAGCGATTGCCCCGACGATCAATATCGACGACTTCGCTAAGATCGACCTGCGTATCGCCAAGATCATCGACTGCAAGCACGTCGAAGGCGCTGAAAAGCTGCTGCAACTGACGCTGGACCTGGGCGACCATCAGCGCAATGTGTTCTCCGGCATCAAGTCGGCTTACAAGCCCGAAGACCTTGTCGGCCGTCTTACGGTGATGGTGGCCAACTTGGCACCGCGCAAGATGAAGTTCGGCCTGTCTGAAGGCATGGTGCTTGCCGCCAGCGGCAGCGAGCCGGGCATCTATCTGCTCAGCCCTGATAGCGGTGCCCAACCGGGCATGCGTGTCAGCTGATTCGGCTAAGGCGGTTGGCTCATGACGTTCCCTGTGCTTCATACCGACCGCCTGCTGCTGCGTGAACTCACGCTGGCCGATACCGATGCCTTGTTTGCCATCCACCGTGATACCGAGGCAATGCGTTGGTTTGGCGCAGAGCCCATCACGGAGCGTGAGCAGGCAGCGCAGCTGATCGAGATGTTTGCATCTTGGCGGCAATCGCCTAATCCCGGTACCCGCTGGGCGATCGAGGATCGCTTCAGCGGTACCTTGCTTGGCACGGCTGGGCTGTTCAAGTGGAACCGTGCTTGGCGCAACTGCGTGCTGGGTTACGAGCTAGGCCGTGCCTACTGGGGCCAGGGCTATATGCAAGAGGCTTTGCATGCTTTGCTGGCTTACGGTTTCGAGGTCATGCGCCTGAACCGGATACAGGCTGAAATTCACCCTGACAATCTGGCGTCCTCGCGTCTGGTCGGCCGCCTGGGTTTCGTGCTGGAAGGACGTCATCGCCAGCAAGGCTATTGGCAGGGGCAGTTTCATGATCTGGACTGCTACAGCCTTCTTGCCCATGAGTGGGCGCCTCAACGAAAGTCGCCATGACCCCGCTGGATTTCACCCCCGCCGCCGTGCTGTTCGATATGGATGGCTTGATGATCGACAGCGAGCGAGCCGTCATGGAGAGTTGGCGCGACGCGGCACGCGATCACCAGATCACGCTGGAAGATGATCTGCTCCATGCCATGGTCGGCATGCATGAGAAACTGTGCTACGCCATTCTCAGAGAGCGGCGGCCCGATCTCGACACCATGGCCATTCTCAATACCTGCGATGCGCACTATCACGAGCGCGTCATGGCCGGTTTGCCCCTTAAGCCAGGCATCGTGTCCTTGTTGCGCTGGCTGCGTGACATCGGGATGCCGCGCGCTGTGGCGACCTCGACCCGGCGTGATCGCGCTGACCAGAAGCTCGCCAATACCGGCTTGATCGAGTTTTTTCCTCTGGTGGTGACCGGCAGTGATATTGAACATCCCAAGCCCGCGCCGGATATTTACCTTAAAGCTGCTGCCGGGCTGGGTGTGCGCCCACAGGACTGTCTGGTACTCGAAGACTCCGAGCCGGGCGTCCGCGCAGCACTGGCGGCAGGCATGACGCCGATCCAGATTCCCGACATGAAACCGCCCAGCGCGGAGCTTCTGGCTTTTGGCCACCGTGTCGCGCCTTCGCTTGGCGAGGCTGAGATGCTGCTGCGCGCCCGCCTGGGTCAGCAAGTCGCATCATGACCAGTCGCCTCTTGCGTATCGAGGGGCGAGTTCAGGGCGTGGGCTATCGCAACGCGATGGAGACCATGGCCGCACGGATAGGGCTGTCTGGTTGGGTAAGGAATCGGCTGGATGGCTCGGTCGAAGCGCACATTGAGGGCGATGACGAACAAGTGGCGTGCATGATCCGCTGGGCGCATTCAGGCCCTGCTGGCGCGGCCGTGAGCCAGGTTCTGGTCGCGGAGGTGACGCCGTGTCATCAATCAGGCTTTGTCCGCCGCCCTACAGCCTGAGTGTAGCCGGATTACCGGACGATCACGTTGGTTTGATAGCGCTGCATGATGGCATTAGCGTCCAGCCGCCGCATGGATTCGTCAAAGCGACGCGCAACGGGCTCGGTTGAAGGATCGGGTCGAAAACACACATAAAGCAGCTTTTCGCCAAGCAGACGATCATGGAATGCCAGCTTGCCGGCTACCGGGCGCAATCGCGGCTCGGTTTGCATCAGGAACTCGAAAACACGGCGATCTATCACGGCGGCATCAATGCGATTGCCGGCTAGTTTGAGCAGATTCTGGGCGTCATCCAGCGCGCGATCTACTGGTTGTTTACCGCTGCTGATTGCAGCGTCCAAATCCGGTGTATTGACATAGTCCTGCACGACGCCAAGGCGGATGCCCTGTAAGTCGGCAATGGTTGCCCACTCGAATGGTTTGCTGCGTTGATAGGCAACTCCCAAGGGCCCGCTGCCAATAGGCTGAGACAGGCGACAGCGTTTGCGCACCTCGGGCGAGTCGTATTCCGGGAAGTAGCCTGAAAAGCCGGGCTCGCGCATCCCGGTTCTGACGGTACGGCTCCAGGGCAAGACCTGGACCTGCAATCTCCAGCCCGCCGCTGCCAGCGCCGCCCGGACCACTTCTGTGTTTGCGCCTCGTCCAGGCAGGGCCTGAGAGGTATACGGCGGCCACTCGGTCGTCGCCAGCAGGATATCCCTCGCCTGCCCTGCCATTGGCCAGACAGCCAAGGCCAGCAACATGATCCATGTTTTCATCATCGCCCGATCCGGTTCTTATCTGGCTGCATGGCTTACCCAATCGCTTTTGGCGTGGGTAGCCGATCAAAGCAGGGAGTATCCGGGCAGCCTGTCCTGAACCTCCCCTCAGCGCTCAGCTTTTCATGTTTGGCTGCTGATACGCCAGTTCTTCTATTTGTAGAGTATCCGGGTAGATATTGTCGATAGGGGTCTCCCCTTGAGACTCCGGATCAGACCGCGGTCGCGGTAGAATTGGGCCATGCAATCCCCCGCCTTCATTCATCTTCGCCTCCATTCCGAATATTCCGTCACCGACGGTATCGTCCGTATCGATGATGCCGTGCAGCGCGCCAAGCAACACGGCATGCCTGCATTGGCCCTGACTGACTTGATGAACCTGTTCGGCATGGTCAAGCATTACAAAACAGCACGCGGTAGCGGCATCAAGCCCATTGCCGGTGTGGATGTGTGGATTGAAAATCCCGATGACCGTGACAAACCCTTCCGCGCCCTGCTGCTGGCAAAGAATCGCGAGGGTTATGGCCGGCTTTGTGAGCTGATTACGGATGCCTATCGCCACAACCAGTATCGTGGCCGCGCCGAACTCAAGCGCGAATGGCTGGAAATCGGCAGCAATGCCGATCTGATTGCGCTGTCCGGCGCGCATCTGGGCGATATTGGTCAGGCCATCCTCAATGGCAATGCCGAGGTGGCGCTCGATCTGGCGCGCTGGTGGTCCGGTTTGTTCCCCGATGCGTTCTATCTGGAGCTACAGCGCACCGGCGACAGCAAGTGCGAGATCGCCGTACAAGGCGCGCTGGATATTGCATCTGGGCTCGATTTGCCGGTGGTGGCCACGCACCCGATCCAGTTTCTGGATGCTGACGACTTCAAAGCCCACGAGGCGCGCGTGTGCATTGCCGAAGGCTATGTGCTGGCCGACAGGCGCCGGCCGCGTCACTACACCGAGCAGCAGTATTTCAAGTCGCCTGACGAGATGGCCGAACTGTTTGCCGATGTGCCGGAGGCGTTAGCCAATACGGTAGGCATTGCCCGTCGCTGCAATCTGAACGTGACGCTGGGCAAGAACTACCTGCCATTGTTCCCCACGCCCGATGGCATGTCGCTCGACGACTTCCTGGTATTCGAGGCGCAGCGTGGCCTCAACGAGCGGCTTGAGTACCTGTATCCCGATCCTGTCGAGCGTGAAGCGCGCCGACCCGAGTACGACGCGCGCCTGGCGTTCGAGTGCAAGACCATCAAGGACATGGGTTTCCCCGGCTACTTTCTGATCGTGGCCGACTTCATCAACTGGGGTAAGGCCAACGGCTGCCCCGTCGGCCCCGGCCGAGGTTCGGGTGCGGGCTCTCTGGTGGCGTACGCGCTCAAGATTACCGATCTGGACCCGCTCAAGTACGCCCTGCTGTTCGAGCGCTTCCTCAACCCTGAGCGGGTATCGATGCCCGACTTCGATATCGACTTCTGCCAGGAAAACCGCTGGCGTGTGATTGAGTACGTGCGCCAGAAATATGGCTGGGAAGCCGTGAGCCAGATCGCCACCTTCGGTACATTGTCGTCCAAGGCTGTGGTGCGTGACGTGGGCCGCGTGCTCGATCTGCCATTCGGCCTGTGCGACCGGCTGTCCAAGCTGATTCCGCTTGAGGCCAACAAGCCTGTCTCACTGTCCACTGCCATCGAGATGGAGCCGCAGATCAAGGAACTGATCGATGCGGAGGACGCGGGCGAGTTACTGGAGTTGGCCGAAAAGCTCGAAGACCTGACGCGCGGCATCGGCATGCACGCCGGGGGGGTGCTGATTGCGCCGGGTAAGCTCACTGATTTCTGCCCGCTCTACATTGCCAGCGGCGAGGACGCCTCGCCCGTCTCGCAATACGACAAGGACGACGTCGAGCAGATCGGCCTGGTGAAGTTCGACTTCCTGGGCCTGCGTAACCTCACCATCATTACCTTGGCCGAGCAGTACATCGAAAAACTGACCGGTCAGCCCATTGAAGTGGCCAAGCTGCCGCTGGACGACGCCAAGGCGTACAAGGTCTTTGCCAACGGCAATACCACCGCGGTGTTCCAGTTTGAATCGTCCGGCATGAAGAAGATGCTGGTCGAGGCCAAACCCAGCAAGTTCGAGGAAATCATCGCCTTCGTGGCGTTGTACCGTCCGGGTCCGATGGACCTGATCCCCGACTTCACCCGCCGCATGCACGGCGAACGTTTCGAGTACCTGCACCCACTGCTGGAACCGGTGCTCGAACCGACTTACGGCATCATGGTGTACCAGGAACAGGTGATGCAGGCTGCCCAGGTTTGCGCCGGCTACAGTCTCGGCGGCGCCGACTTGCTGCGCCGGGCCATGGGCAAGAAGAAGGTCGAGGAAATGGTGGCCCAACGGGCCATGTTCGTGGAGGGGGCGGCCAAGAACGGCATCGAAGCCGCCAAGGCCAACGAAATCTTCGACTACATGGAGAAGTTTGCGGGCTACGGCTTCAACAAGTCGCACGCTGCGGCCTATGCGCTGGTGGCCTATCACACGGCCTGGCTCAAGGCCCATCACTGCGCGGCCTATATGGCAGCCACCATGTCGACCGAACTGGATAACACCGATCAGCTCAAGGTGTTCTTCGACGACTGCCTGCTGAACGGCCTGAAGTTCCTGCCGCCTGATGTGAACCATGGCTACTACCGCTTTGTGCCGGTCAATGCCAAGGAAATCCGCTATGCCTTGGGCGCCATCAAGGGAACCGGCGAGGCTGCGGTAGAGCATATTGTGGCCGTGCGCGAGCAAGGTGGGCCGTTTACCGACTTGTTCGACTTTTGTAATCGCACCGACAAGCGATTGGTCAACCGCCGCGTCATTGAAGCGCTGATTCGTGGTGGGGCATTCGATGCCATTCATGCAGACCGCGCCGCCCTGCTCGCCAGCGTAGGACTGGCCTTGGAGGCGGCTGAGCAGAAGGCCGCCAATATCAATCAGGGCGGACTGTTCGATGCGTTTGAACCCGAACCCGAGCACCAGATGCAACTGGTGGCGGTGCAACCCTGGGATGAGTCGGTAAAACTGGCTGAGGAAAAAACAGCGATCGGCTTTTACCTCTCGGGCCACCCGTTCACCGCACAAGCCAAGTACGTAAGACCGTTTGCCAAAACAGAACTCGCACGCCTGATACCGCGTCGTGACGGTCCGGTGTGGATTACCGGCGTGGCGCTTGAGGTCCGCACCAAGATCGGTCAGCGCGGCAAGATGGCGTTCATCACCCTGGACGACGCGACGGGTAAGCGTGAAGTGATGGTGTACAGCGAAGTCTTCGACGCCGCCCGTCATAAGCTAAAGGATGATGCGCTGCTGGTCATCGAAGCCAAAGTGAGTGAAGACAGCTACAGCGGTGCGGGCGGTTTGCGGATTGTTGCCGAGCGGATTCTGGACTTGGCGGAGGCGCGGAGCCGATTCGCCAAGGCGCTCTCGCTGGGTATCAATGGCAATGCCGATATCGGCCGACTGCGTAAACTGGTGCAACCCTTTGCCGGTGGCGATTGCCCGGTGCGCATCGAGTACCGCAATGAACGGGCTGCCTGCGCCGTTCAACTGGGACAGGATTGGGGTGTGACCCTGCGTGATGAGTTGCTAGCCGAGTTGCGCGGCTGGTTGGGTGACGAAGCCGTCAAGGTCCACTTCTAAGATCGGGTGGGCATGCTGCGCTTGCCCACCCGACGCACTGTCACAGGCTGGCAGGCAGGCCAACCCCGCTCAGCACTTGTACGAAGGGGCTGATGGCGATGGCAAAGCTGCCATTACCAAGCTCGCCGGCAAGATTGCTGCCGCTCGCCCACAGACTGCCATCCGTCTTCAGGGCAAGCGTGTGATTCAGCCCCGCTGCCAATGCAGCAACGCCGGTCAGCGTCTGGCTGAACTGCATCTGCGCTCCCAGCATCCCCTGGCCCAGTTGCCCGTAAGCATTGCTACCCGTGGTCCAGACCGTGCCATCGCGCTTGAGAAGGGCCGAATGGCTGCCTCCAGCGGCCACTGCCCAACCATTACTGGCAACTTGTGTAAAGCTGGTCTGGCTGATGCCGCCATTACCTAGCTGTCCATAAGTGCCCTCGCCGCTCGCCCAGACCGTACCGTCATGCTTGAGTACCAGGGTATGGCGACCACCTGTTGCTACCGCGGCGACCCCGGCCATTACCTGTACAAACTGGCTGCGCGCGTTGTTATCACCGGTTCCCAGTTGGCCGCTCGCGTTACGTCCGGCTACCCAGAGAGAGTTGTCATGTTTGATGACCGCGATATGACTGTCGCCCGCCGCCACCTGCTTGACGCCCTCCAGAATGGATGTGAACTGGTGTCGGTACTCCGCGCCAAGCACACCCGTGGCGTTGTATCCCGCCGCCCACAGGCTGCCATCCTGCTTGAGCGCCAGCGAGTAGTTCTGTGCCGCCACTACGACTTTCACGTTGCTCAACACGGCGCCAAACTGAGTGCGGCTGCTGGTATTGCCGCTACCTAGCTGGCCCTCATTGTTGCGGCCGGCACTCCAGACGCTGCCATCCTGCTTGAGGATCAACGTATGGCTACCTCCGCCCGATACGCCCTTGACGCCAAGCATCGGCGATTCAAACAATCGGCGGTTGTTGATATCACCCAAGCCAAGTTGCCCTTGGCTGTTTTGCCCAGCAAGCCACAGGCTGCCATCGGACTTCAACGCGTAACTGGTGCTTTCACCTGCTGCCATTGGCGCCACGGGCGTTTGCAGTTCGGCCATAAAACTGACGCTGACCGTGCAGGAAGCGGTGATGACGCCCGTTGTGTAGGTGTTGCCACTGAGCGTGCCATTGCAGCCACTCAGACTGGCAATCACCTGGCCGCTTGACGGTGTAATGGTGAAGCTGGCGACGCCCCCGCTGCTGACCGTGGCGGCAGCGGGCGAGATGGTGCCGCCCGTGGCGGCACTGGTACTGACAGTGATGCTTGTCGCTGGTGGGGTGGTACTGCCGGCATCGCTACCGCCACCACAGGCGGCCATCAGGCACGACAAGAAAAGTGTGGATATCACCTTTGTAGATCGGATCATGCAGGGGTCCCATCGGATGGATTGGATTGAATCGGTCCGCGAACAAGGTGGGTAAGCCATGGCGGACTGGCTGCAGTGGACGCGAAAATGCCGCGCGCCCGGTAAAACCAGGCGCGCAGGTTAGCAGTGCATTCGATGTGAGCGGCCTGGCAGCCTGCCGCCAGGCCGCAAGGTGTCAGAAATTGGCGACAGCTTTAGCCGCCGATGTATTGGAACAGCGACAGGTTCTGCGTCTTCGAGAATGACTGCCGTGCCGCATCCAGGTAGGTCTGCGTCTGCGTGAAGTCACTGATCGCCTTGGTGTAGTCCAGATCGATCAGGCTGGAGATGGTCGCCTTGAACTGCACATTCAGATCTTCATTGGTGTTCTGCGTTGACTCGCCCTCCTTCTGACGCGACCCGACGCTGGCCTGCACCGTCAAGACCCGGCTCAGGACGTTGTCGAGATTCGACAATGCCACGTTCAGGCGATTCTGGAACAACGCACCACCGATATCGTTATTCACGTAGTCAGTCAGTGCGGTACTGAAGTCGCCGAGGGTGCTGAACACGTCCTTGTCCACGCTTGGCTCAATGCTGAACGCATCGCCATCCTTGGGCACACCCGTCACCGAAATCTTCGCGCCGAAATCCCAGCCCGCGTAGAGCCCCGTTTCGCCCGCCAATTGTGCAAACACGATTTCAGAACCCGCCGTGTAGGCGCGCGGGAAGGCGTTGGGGCGGCCTGCGCCAATATTGTCAGTGCGCCCGCCTGCCGGCAGGCCGGTCGTGTAGTTGTAGCCATCGATCAGCGAACGGTTGTAGTTGGGGTTCGCTGTCACCCCATCCGGCAGGATGGGCTGGTTGTCGATGATGTCGTAGCTGGTCAGCGTTTTGGTCGGGCTGGCCGGGTCGGGTACGACGTGGAACTGGATGCGATAGCGCTCGTTGTTGTTGGTGTTCACCCACTTGAGCGGATCGCTCACCACGCCCGGGCTGATGACTCCGGTTCCACCGTTGCTGGTGTTCTTGCCGTCGAACGTCGCCGTGGCGGGCACGACGGTGGACGGCACACCCTGCGCCTGAATCACCATGCCAAGGGCATTGACCCCACCAAGCAATGCTGCCGGTGTTTGCACACTGGTTGCACCATCGCTGATACGTGTGATGGTGTAGTTGGCGCCATCCCAGTCTACCCGGTAGTCCGATTCGACATAGCCACCGGCCGGGTCGCGCGAGAACTGGATCGGGCCGCTATCGGCCAGCGTGACGGTACGTGGCAGGTTGGGCCGGCCCAGATTGGATTCGAACGTACCATTACCGGTCTTGATATTGACGAAAACATCCGTACCGGAGTTCGAGACCGGAATCTGCCTTGACGGTGAAATCTGCACGGCGCGCGCACCCTGATCGCCGTCGTAACGGATATTGCCAAAGGCCAGTTCGTTGAAGGGTTTGGTATCGCCCTTGTAACCGGAAAAGATGTAAAGCCCATTGCCGTCGGTCGTGTTGGCAATGCCCAGAAGCTGTTGATATTTGCCGCGAATATCGGCATCGATCATCCGCTTTTCCGCATTGGTCAGCGCCGGGTTACCTGCCTGAACGGCCAGTTGCTGGATATCCTGAATGGTGGACACCACGCTCTGGAGATTGGCCTCGGTGAGCGCCAGCGTGTCGTTGGCGTATTTATTGTTCTCGATGTACTGCCCATTCAGGCTGACCGACTGCTGCAGATCGAGCGAACGCGCGGAAGCCACCGGGTCATCCGATGGGGTGAGAATGGCTCGGCCAGTCGAGAGCTGGTTCTGCAGCTTGAACAGATCAACCTGGCGATTGTTCAGGTTGAACACGCCCTGGTTGTAGATGGAAGCGGTAGCGACGCGCATGATTTGGACTCCTGCTCTGACTAGCTGTCGGCTTAGCGGCCGATATTCAACACTTCGTCGAATGCCCGCTGGGCAACCTGGATGGTTCGGCTGGCAGCCAGATACGCTTGTTGGTACACCAACAAATTGGCAGCCTCTTCATCCAGATTCACACCGGATACATCGGCCATCTTGGTCTCGGTCTGTTGCAGCAGCGAGGCTTGAGCAGCCTGGTTGATCTTGACCTGATTGGCGCGAACGCCAACATCCGATACCAGTTTGCTGTAAGCGCCCTGAAAGCTGGTTGTGCCGTTGGCAAGCTTGTTGGCGGTTTGCAATACACCTATCGCCAGCATGTTGCGTGCATCGGCCTTGCCGCCGCTATTGCCCTCGATCAGGAAAGTGTCGCCCGCTGCCGGCAGCCCGCTCACCTGGATGGTCCAGCCGTTGAAGGTGATGTTGGAACCGGAGGTGTAAGGCTGATTCGACATCGGGGCCGCCGTGATCGGATCATTGAGCACCGTGCCGGTGGCTGGATCGATCAGATCGTAGGTTGTGGCCGGGTTGTTGAAGCGCACGGCAACCGGCGTCTTCAGGGCAAGGTCGATCGGCACGGTACTGACCGCACCTGCAGAGACCGTTGCCGTGCCGTTGTTACGGCGCGGGTCAATCAGGAACCGGTCGCCCGCGGCCGGTGCGCCCGCAATCTGAACGGTCCAGCCGTTATAAGTGATGTTGTTGCCTGCCACATACGCCTGGTTCGCCGCCAGGGTTGCGCCGGTCGCGGCATCGCGGATGTCGTAGCTGGCCGCGCCGGTAAAGACGATCTCGATCTTTTTGGTGGCCGCACCACCCTGTGCCTGCATTGAGGCAGTGATGCTGGTGATGGTACCGGTGCCGGTATTGGCGGTATCGGCCGAACTGGCAATGCTGACTGTGTCTGAAGAGGTACGGATGGGGGTGGCGGCTGCCACCTTGGCAGTATCCTTCACCATCACGGTCAGATTGTCGGCAAATCCTCGTGTTGGCTGCACGGTGAAGCGGTCGCCCGGATTCGGCGTGCCCGTATTGATGCGAAACTGCATCCCGTCGATCTGAACCGGCGGATTGGCCCACTCATTGGCCGTGATATTGAAAACCGCGCCATCTTCCTTGCGCACCACGCGGTAGTCGGGCTGGTCATAAATGAATTCGTAATCGCTGGTTGTCAGCTTGCTGGGATCGTAAATCGAGACCTGCAGGTCTGCGGTGCCCGTATTGTTGTCGTTGGCAATCACGTTCGATGCGGCGGGCAGAAAGCTGACGCCATGGTTGCGTCCTGCTACCAGGTCAGCGGACAACTGAAAGCGCACACCAAAGGCCGAAAAGCCGGTCAGCGATGTCATCGCGCCGCTCGCCAGGGTAACCGAGGCGGTCTGGCCATCGGTCAGCCGGGTGATGGTGTAGTTGGTTCCGGTGGCGTCCAGTGCGACGTTGTAATCACTCTCCACGAAGGGCAGAGCCGAGGTCAGTTCTGCGGTCAGCGATGGGCCGCCAGCACCGCCCAGATCATGTTGGGCGTTGACGCGTTCGGCATAGAACTGGAAGAAGTTGCCGCCATACTGACCGTTCAGGTCTTGGCCACTCCGGTGCTGCACATTCACTGCCTGTGCCAGTGCAACGGCTACCCGACCCAGAGAATTCTGGGCCACATCCAGCACTTCCTTGCGGAACTCCAGCACACCACCCAGCGAGCCCCCGGTAATCATGCTGCTTGGAATGATCGCGGTGACGCCATACTGCTGATACGCCACATCGAAGCGGGAGGGATCATCCGCGGCCTGCACGGCGCCAAGCGTGAAAGCCTGGTTGCCCACGACCAGATTCTGGCCGTTACCGATAAAGATGTTGTAGCTGCCATCAGATTGCTTGATGACCGTGGACTTCACATATTTGTTGAGTTCCTTGACCAGCTGATCACGCTGGTCGAGCAGATCGTTGGGCGGATTACCGCCGCCAGCGCCCTTGGCCAGAATGATCTGGTCATTCAGGTTGGCCAGTTGGCCGGTAATCGAATTGATGCTGTCTACGGTTGCCTTGATCTCGGTATTCACATCCTCACGGAGCGTCTGCATACGGCCATTCACCGTATTGAGCTTCTGGATCATGGCCTCAGCCAAGCCAAGCAGGGATTGGCGTGCCGGTACGCTTTGCGGGTTGTTCGCAACCGTCTGGATCCCAGTAAAGAAGTCCTGCAGTGAGGGCGAGAAACCGGCACTGGGGTCCGCCAGCAGGTTGTCCAGATCGTCCAGGTGCGACTTGAGGTTGCTCAGGTAGCCTTCCTGCGTCTGCGCCAGTTGCACTTGGCGGCCAATGAACTCGTTGTAGATCCGCTGGATAGTATCGACTTCAACGCCGCGCCCCAGGAAGCCACCACCCGTCGGGGTGGGCTCCACGGCGCTCTGGGTGATGGTCTGGCGGTTGTAGCCAGGCGTGCTGGCGTTGGCGATGTTGTGGCTGGTGGTATTGAGACCGATCTGTGCTGCCTTCAGTCCCGAAACCGCAATGCCGTAAATGCTGTTACCCATGATGTTCTACCTCTCTGGCCGGGCGATTCAGGCCGCAGCCCGATAGGCGCGCAGTGCCGGATGCTCGGCAACACGGGCAAGTTTTCTGGCGTAGGCGGGATCGGTGGCATAACCACCCTCCTGCAAGCCGCTGGCAAAGGCCTTGGCATCGCTGCCGGCTTGCACGGCATCGCCATAGCGGCGCGACAAGAGCTTCGCGTAATCGGCAAAAGCATCGGCGTAGCTGTCATAGGCGCGGAAGCGCTCGACCCGTTTCTGCGCGACGCCATCAACGTATTCGGTGGTGGTGATGTCGGCCGTCTTGCCGGTCCAGCTGCTGCCTGCCTTGATACCGAACAGGTTGTGGGTGTTGTTGCCCTTCGCATCCGTGATCGGCTTCTTGCCCCAGCCGGTTTCCAGCGCGGCATGGGCCAGCATCAGGTGCGGCGACAAGCCCAGCATTTGCGCGGCGCCGGAGGCAGCTTCACCCAGGGTCTCGACAAAGCTGCTGGAGTTGGCCGGCGCGGCTGCCGGGGCAGCGGCAGGATTTGCCGCCCGCGCGGTCTCCACGCCTCGGGCGGGGCTGCGCTGTGGCTGTTGGAGCAGGCTTGGATTGCCCATGCGCTCAATCTGCGCCGCAATCACATCGGCCAGCCCAAGCCCCTTGCCGCTGGTCATGGTCTGTGACAACTGCTGGTCGTACATCGAGCGGAACATGCCGACCGAATTGCTTTCCAGCTCGTCAAACTTGGGGGATGCCTCGCGCATGGACTTCATCACCATATCGAGAAACATCTTCTCGAACTGACCCGCGACCTCGCGCGCAGCACCCTTGGGGTCCTTGGCGACGCGGGCGCGCAGATCGCCCACGGCCTGTGCGTCAATCGCGAGGCGGGCGTTCAGAGCGGCGTTCTGGCTGGCGGTAGAGAGGGACATGATGCTTTACCCGGTTCGACATTGGTCAGAACGGATAAAGCAGGTAGCGTGCCAGAATGCAAGTCTATGATTCTATTGAATCAATCTGGCAAAAATACGAAGGCTGGGGGTGTCTGGCAGGACGAGGCGGCAAGATTCTCCGCCCGGCTGATCCGCGGTCAGATGACTTCGAGTTCGGCCTTGAGCGCGCCTGCGGATTTCATGGCCTGGAGGATGGCCAGCAGATCCTGCGGCGTAGCGCCGATCTGGTTGAGTGCGCGGACCACATCATTGAGCGAAGCGCTCTTGGGCACAGAGGTGACGCCGCCCTTCTCTGCCTTGACTTCAACCGTGGCATTCTTGACCGGTGCGGTCTGGCCGCCTGACAAGGGGCCGGGTTGGCTGACGTCATTCTTGGCGGAGATGGTGACCGTGAGATTGCCGTGGGAAATCGCACACGGCTCCAGAGTGACCGCCTTGTTCATTACCACCGAGCCTGTACGTGCATTGATGATGACCTTGGCGATGGCCTCGTTGGGGACAATGTTCAGGTCCTCCAGCCGGGCCATGAAGGCAACGCGGGCGTCCGGGTCCTGCGGGGCCCGGACCTGGATGGTACGGGCATCCAGTGCGCGGGCTGTGCTGACCCCGAAGCTGCTGTTGATGGTCTGCACTACCTTGCTGGCGGTGCCGAAATTGGCTTCGTTCAGGGATAGCTGAATGAACTCGCCATCCCCTACCCCCCCGGGGACTTCACGTTCAACCGTAGCGCCATTGGGCAATCTGCCCACCGCCAGCTGATTGACCTGGGTGCTGGAACCACCGGCCGATGCGCCGGCGCCGGCCACGATGACGTTGCCTTGGGCTATGGCGTAAATCTGCCCGTCGGCACCCTTTAGCGGACTCATCAGCAAGGTGCCGCCACGGAGGCTCTTGGCATTACCGATGGACGACACGGTAACGTCAATCTGCTGGCCTACTCGGGAATAAGGCGGCAGGACAGCCGTGACCGTCACTGCCGCGACGTTCTTGAGTTGCAGATTGGTACCTGGTGGTAGTTGCACGCCCAGTTGGGTAAGCATGTTGAGCACGCTTTGCACCGTAAATGGTGTCTGCGTGGTCTGGTCACCGCTTCCATCAAGGCCAACGACAATCCCGTAGCCGATAAGCTGGTTGGGACGTACGCCACCTACCGTGGTGAGCTCCTTGAGGCGCTGCGCCTGAGCCAGACTGCATCCCGCAATCAGCAGCACACAGGCAATCAGACGGGCAGCGCGGGCAAGGATCATGGGTACTTGAGAAGTTCTGGGCTAGAAGGGCAAGAAGCTGAAGAAGAATTTCTGCAACCAGCCGGCGCGGTCAGCGCTGGCAATCGTGCCGCTGCCCATTTCTTCAATACGGGCCTCGGCGATGCGGTTTGAGGATACCACATTGCCTGCCTTCACATCGGCAGGGTTCACGATGCCGGATACCCGCAAGTAACTGATCTCGCCGCGAATATTGACCTGTTTTTCACCGGCGATCACGAGGTTGCCATTGGCCAGCACGTCCGTTACCTGCGCTGTGATCGAGCCACGGAAGCTGTTGCTCGAACGCGCCGTTCCCTTGCCATCGTGCTTGTTGGAGGAGGCAGCATCCAGATTCAAACCACCCAGCAAACCGTTGTAAAGACGCGAATTGGCGGCAGCGGCAATTTCGGTGGTGTTTTCCGAGCTGCGCTCTGCGGTGATGGCCGAATTGCTCGATGCATTCACCTGCTCTTCGATCATCACCGTCAGGTTGTCGCCCAGCCGGCGTGCAAGCGGGTCCTCGAACATCATGCGCGCACCCGCGGTCTGGTAGATGCTGCCATTGGCCAGCACCACCGGTGCCTGTGCCATGGGCCGAACACTGGTGGGTTGCGTGATGATGGTGGGCGGCACGCTGCTGGCACAGGCGGTGAGCAGCAGCGGGGTCAGTACGATCAGTTTGCGGATCATGATGGCGTTCCTGTCTTTATGGGTATGTGCCGTTGATCACTTACAGCTGCGTCAAGCGCTGTAGCATCTGGTCAGACGTCTGGATCGACCGCGAGTTGATCTCATAAGCGCGCTGCGCCTGGATCATGTTGATCAGCTCTTCGGTGATGTTGACGTTGGACGTTTCCACATACTGCTGGTTGAGCACGCCCAGACCATTCTGGCCGGGATCTCCCACCTGTGGCGCACCCGAGGCCGCGGTTTCCATATAGATGTTCTCGCCCGCGCTCAGCAAACCGGCCGGATTGATGAAAGTAGCCAGCTGCACATTGCCGATCTGCGTAGCCTGGGTCTGGCCGGCTTGCAGTGCCGTCACCACCCCATCGCGGCTGACGCCGAATTGCAGCGTACCCTCGGGCACAGTGATGTTGCCGGCGAGCGGATAGCCCTCGGCGGTCACGATCACACCCTGGTTATTGAGCTGGAACGCGCCATCACGGGTGTAGCCAATCGTGCCGTCAGGCATTTCGATCTGGAAGAAGCCGCGACCGTTGATAGCGAGGTCATACGGGTTATCCGTCAACTGCAGATTACCCTGCGTGTGGATGCGCTCGGTGGCCACGGGCTTGACGCCGGTGCCGAGCTGCAGGCCCGTAGGCAACTGCGTCTGCTGGCTGGTTGCGCCACCCGGCTGGCGCAGGGTTTGATACAGCAGATCCTCGAACACGGCGCGGCTGCGTTTGAAGCCGTTGGTGTTGACGTTGGCGAGGTTGTTGGACACGACGTCGATGTTCATCTGCATCGCGTCCATGCCGGTTTTGGCGATCCATAGCGAGCGCATCATGGCGGCAATCCTTTCCTGGTGATTCCTGTCGTTTTGTCTTTATGCGTGCGCGGTGCGATCAGTTCATGCTCATGATCTGCGCCGCAGCACGGGCGTTCTGATCGGCTGATTGCAACATCCGTACCTGCAAGTCGTAATTGCGCTGGTAATCGATCATCTTCACCAGTTGTTCGACGGCATTCACATTGCTGGCTTCCAGCATGCCGCTGCTGATCTGCACGCTGGCATCAACCTGAGCCGGCGTACCGTCGCGCAGACGGAAAAGACCGTCATTGCCGCGTTCGAGATCGCGATCATTCGGTTTGACCAGCTTGAGACGGCCAATCTCATTGACCTGCGCGGGGTCGTTGACCGGGGCGGCGCTGATCGTGCCGTCTTTACCGAAGGTCAGGACCGAGTTTTCAGGCACGATGATCGGGCCGGCATCGCCCTGCACCGGGAAACCCTCGCGTGTCTTGAGCATGCCGGTCGCGTCGATCTGCAGGCTGCCATTGCGCGTGTAGGCTTCGCCATTGCCGGTTTGCACGGCAAACAGGCCTTCTGTGGTGACGGCAATATCGAGATCGCGACCGGTAGTCTGCAAAGGGCCGGGCGAGAAATCCGAGCCCGTCGTCTGCTCGACCGTGAAAGTGCGCGTCTGGTAACCCGTACCGCCCACGGCCTGTACAGCGCGCGACGCCGACAGCTCCTGCTTGAAGCCTGGCGTGCTCGCGTTGGCAAGATTGTTGGCGACGGTGGCCTGCTGCATGGTTGCATGCTTGGCACCCGTCATCGCCACATAAATTAGCCTGTCCATAATGCTGCTCTCCTGTCGGGCAAGCCGGATTGGATTGCCCGAAGGGACTAAAGCACTGATCGTGCCAGCAGCCAAACCACGCGGAAAACCGGCCTGTACGGAAATACAGGTCGGCAAAGGCGGCAAACAGGGGATGCCGGGCGGCAAGATCAGCCGCCCGGTTTGTCAGGAATTAACGGAGATTCACCAGAGTCTGCAGCATCTGATCCTGCGTCCGGATCGTTTGCGCGTTGGCCTGGTAGGAGCGCTGGGCAGTGATCATGTCTACCAGCTCCTTGGTCAGGTCAATGTTTGAATCCTCCACCGCACCCGACTGCAACACGCCGAAGTCACTGGTACCCGGTGTACCGAGACGCGCCTGATTCGAGGCAAAGCTCTCGGCCCAGCGGTTATCGCCTAGCGGCTGCAAGCCCTGCGGGTTTGCGAAGTTGAACAGGGTGATCTGACCGATAGTGCGGTTCTGGCCGTTGGAATAGCGACCGAGAATCAAACCATCCTTGCCGATGCTCAGGCCGGTGATGCTGCCATCGGCATAGCCATCCTGAGTCAGTTCGTTCACGCCGAACTGGCTGCCGAACTGGGTGGTGCCGGTAAAGAAAGTATTGAAGGCCAGGGGTGTCTGCGCACCGCTCGGCGACGGAATCGGCGAGGTATAGAAGAACTGGTCCAGCCCGCCTGGCTGCATCTTGCCGGCAGCATCAAAGGTCACATAGCCGGGCTGCGTGACCGGCTCGCCGCCGTCGAAACTGGTCTGCACTTCCCAGGTGTTGACGGCCACCTTGCTGAAATACATGGTCATGGTGTGGGGCACGCCCTGAGAGTCATACACCGTGGCCGAAGTCGAATGCGTGTAGCTTGAGGGGTCGGATGGTGTGACCGATGGCGTACTCCGTGCTTCGGTCGTGCCCGCCGTAAAGGCGGATGCCGTTTCAGTCAGGCCACTGAGGTTGATCTCGATATCCATGAACTCGCCGGCCGAGTATTCATACTGCGCCGTAAGCGGTGAGCCACTGAGCAACTGCCCCTGTTCATTGAAAATCAGCGAGCCGGCCGTGATCGGAATGGTGGGTACGGCAAGGTTGACCGGGCCGCCTGGGTTCGCGCCCAGCGGGGTCGTCGATGGCACACTGGTGTAACCCACGGCCCACTGATGATCGCCGATCTTTTCCACGGTAATGGTCAGATCCACCGGGTAGCCATCCGGGTCCAGCACGCGTTGTGTGTAGGTACGCTGAGAAGCAGGAACTGGGGCAGCCGTGGTGTTGGCTGGCGTGGTGGAGTCCAGATTCGAATCCGACACCGCCACCGAAGTGTTGAGCAAAGAGGTGTCGTTGGTTGTCAGGTTCGGCGCCACGGTTGCGGCACCGAGCGTGGCACCGGCAAAGTTGAGCGTGAAATTCAGCGGCGTGGTGCCGTAGGCGGCTGGCGGCGAGCCCAGTTTGTATGACACGTTATGGCTGGAGCCGCTGGACAGGATGCCGCCAGTGAACTGAAGAATCGTGCCGGTCGGGGTAAAGGTGCCACCGGTGCCCAGGTCATCCAGCCGGGTTGCGACAGACCAGGTTTCCGGGCTGACACCCACGACTTCGTCGGCGGTTTTGGTCAGTTGCACATCCACAGTGTGGAAGCGTCCCGCCGAATCGACAACACGGGTCTGGTAGGTCAGTGTGCTGGCCACAGCTGCTGCCGTATCGAGCACCAGGCCAGTCAGCGACACCGTACCTGTGCCACGGTTGACAATCGGGCTGCGGGCGTCGAAGTTCATCCCCATCCGCAATCCGGCATTGACCTGTGTGGAGCCCCCCGTTGCTTGCGCGCCAATGTTGGAGGTCTTGATCTGGATCGGCTGCGGTGTCGCGCCGGTCACCAGCTGATTATCGTTATTGGCAATGTAACCCGCCAGCTTCTGGCCGTTATTGACGATGTAACCTTCGCGATCGAGCTGGAACTGGCCATTACGGGCATAGCTGTAGGAGCCGGCTGGGTCGATCATGCGGAAGAAGCCGTTACCCTGGATGGCAATATCCAGAGGATTGTTGGTACTGGTAATCGCGCCTTGGGCAAACTGTTGCGCCACGTTCGAGGTGCGGCCACCAATCCCCACCTGGACGTTCGTGCTGGCCAGCGTATTGGCATAGATATCGGCAAATTCGGCACGCGAGCCCTTGTAGCCCACCGTGTTGGCATTGGCGACGTTGTTACCGACTACGTCGAGGAACTTGGAGGCCGAATTAAGACCGCTGAGACCTTGCTGGAAACCCATGATGATTCTCCTACCGATTGCTACGTCGGGGTTGGTATCGGTGCGCTACGCTGGAAACGCACCGGCCCTTACATGATGCTGCTGATCTGGCTGTATGGAAGCGTACGTCCGTCGGCAAGCTGTACGTTCACATTGCCACCATCCAGCGACACACTGCTGACACCCATGTAAGTCATGGTCCGCAGCATGGTTTCGGCACCGGACGACGACTGCGCCGTGGCCGAGAGGTAATATTTGCCGGCCGGTAAAGGATTGCCGCTGGCATCCTTGCCATCCCACTCGATGGGTTGCTTGCCTGCGGTAAGCTGACCCATGTCGATTTCGTCGAGCTTCTGGTTGCCGGCGCCATAGATGGTCAGTTTGACCCGTGCGCCACCTTCGGGAACCAGCACCTGCGCATTCATGGGCTTCTCGCCGTCGAAGCTCATGGTGTCGCCTTCGACCAGCACCTGCTTGCCGATGAGTGATGCCGCCTGAAAACCCTGGCTGGCATTGAATGTGGTCATCATGCTGGTGATGCTGGAATTCAGGTTCTCGATCCCGCTCACCATGCTCATCTGCGCCATCTGTGCCGTGCTTTCGGCACTGTCCATGGGATTCATGGGGTCCTGGCTTTGCAGCTGGGTGATCAGGAGCTTGAGAAAGCGATCCTGCATCTCCTGCGTCTTGCTTTTGCTGTCGCGCGCTTGATTCAGGTTGCTGAATACATCGGCGCTGCTATTGACGGCGGTTGTCATGGCGCCAACCCCCTATCAAGCCTGACCCAGTTGCAGCGTGCGCTGCAGCAGGGCTTTGGCCGTGTTCATCATGTCGGCGTTGGTCTGGAACGAGCGCGACGCCGAAATCATGTTGGTCATCTCTTCCACTACATTCACGTTGGGCATGGCGATATAGCCCGTTGCGTCGGCCAGCGGATTCTTCGGGTCGTATACCAGCCGCGCTGGCGACTGATCTTCCGACACCGCATTGACCTTCACCCCCACCGCTTGTGGCTGATTGCCATACAAGGGTGTGGCGGCAAAGACCACCTGCTTGGCGCGATACGGTTGACCGGTCGAACTGGTCGCACTCTCCGCGTTGGCCAGATTGCTGGCCGTGGCGTTGAGCCGGATCGACTGCGCGGTCATTGCCGAACCGGCAATGTCGAATACGCGAAAGAGTGACATATCGTGCTCCCTTTACCCCGGATACCTTCTGCTTACCTGTTATTGCGACTGCAGCGCCGAGCGCATGCCTTCAATGCGTTTCTGCATGAAGGTCAGACTGGCCTGATAGCGGACGGCGTTGTCGGTAAAGTTCGCCATCTCGATATTCATGTCCACCGTGTTGCCATCGATGGAGGGCTGCACATCATTCCGATACAGCAGATCGGCTTCGAGCACGCTGCGGCTGTTGCCCGCAAGGTGCCGGCCATCTGTCCGCGCCATGCCCATGCCCTGATTGGCACCGCGCTGTGATGCCACAGCGTTGCCCAGCGCCTGCGCAAAGTCGAAATCGCGGGCCTTGTAGCCCGGGGTATCGGCGTTGGCGATATTGCTGGCAATGACTTCCTGACGCGTGGCGCGCAATTTCAGCGCCGCTTCATTGAAGGCAAAGTGCTTGTTGATGCTCGAAAGCATGGTGGCCTCGCGGATGATTTATTGTGTTGTATCGGTCCTGTCGGGGTAGTTAAAAGCACAGGCTGTGCCAGCAGCAATGATGCTGATAGATCAACGACTTGCCTGCTGGATCCCACGACCATTCATGGCAGGCGGCAAGCCTTGCCGCCTTGCTGGTTGCCGCAACCATGCTGGCGGCAAGTGGGCATGAAAAAAGCCGGGCATGGCGCCCGGCTTTGGTCGATGCAACAACAACGGTGGGATCAGCGCTTGAGCAAAGTGCCGATATCGCGCGCTTCCCAGTGCGGGAAGTATTTGCGCACCAGCGTGTTCAGCTCCACTTCAAACGCACGCAGACGCGCCAGCTCGTCCGATTCACCCGCCCCCTGCTCTGCTACTGCCGCGGCTTCGATCATGCCGGCACCAGCCGTGGCATTGCTGAGCCGATCGATCACGATCAAGCTGCCTGAGGCGCGGCTTTCACGGTAGGCATCGAATACGGCCGGAGCATTGAGCTGGATGCGGCACAGACCGATTTCGTTGAGCGCCAGCTCGTCAGCGCTGCTGGGTGCCAGGGTGTTGACGTCGATACGCTGCAGCAGCTGTACCACCCGGCCGCTCACCTGCTTGCCGGCCAGCTTGAACAGATACTCCTTGCCCAGTTGCAGCGGCTGCTCGTTCATCCACACGATATGGGCATCGAATGCGGTCGCCACATTGGGACGGGTTTCGTTGGCCTTGACGAGCATGTCGCCGCGCGACACATCGATCTCGTCTTCGAGTGTGAGTGTGATGGCCTGGCCCGCAAAGGCCGCTGGCTGCTCGCCCTCGTAGGTGACAATGGCCTTGACCTTGCTCTGCTTCCCGGAAGGCAGCGCCACTACGGTGTCGCCTGGCGCAACGTGGCCAGCGGCAATCGTGCCGCAGAAACCGCGGAAATCCAGATTCGGCCGGTTCACGTATTGCACCGGGAGCCGGAAAGCATCCAGATGCACGTCGTGATCGATTTCTACCGATTCAAGCAGCTGCATCAGCGTGCCGCCGGTGTACCAAGGCGCGCGTTCGGATGCGTTGACTACATTGTCGCCACGCAGTGCAGAAATCGGCACGAAGCGGATATCGGGTATGCCCAGCCCTTCGGTAAACGCGAGGTAATCCGCACGGATACGGTCAAACACAGCCTGATCAAAATCGACCAGGTCCATCTTGTTGACCGCCACAATCACATGCTTGATGCCCAACAGGCTCACGATGAAGCTGTGGCGGCGAGTCTGGGTCTGCACGCCATAGCGCGCGTCGATGAGGATGATGGCGAGATTGCTGGTCGATGCACCCGTCGCCATATTGCGCGTGTACTGCTCATGGCCCGGGCAGTCGGCAATGATGAACTTGCGCTTGTCGGTGCTGAAGTATCGGTAGGCCACGTCGATGGTGATGCCCTGCTCGCGCTCGGCTTGCAGACCATCGACCAGCAGCGCGAGATCGAACTCGTCATCGGTCGTGTTGTACTTCTGGCTGTCCTTCTTGATGGCGGCCAGCTGGTCCTCGAAAATCAGCTTTGAATCGTGCAGCAGGCGACCGATCAGCGTGGACTTGCCGTCATCGACATTACCGCAGGTGATGAAGCGCAGCAGATCCTTGTTCTCGTGCTGCTTGAGGTAAGCCAGGATGTCGCTGGCGATCAGGTCGGATTGGTGAGACATCAGAAGTACCCTTCCATCTTTTTCTTTTCCATCGAGCCGCTCGAATCGTGATCGATCACCCTGCCCTGCCGTTCGCTGGTTGTCGTCAGCAGCATTTCCTGAATGATCTCGGGCAGCGTGGCCGCAGTGGACTCCACGGCCCCCGTCAGCGGGTAGCAGCCCAACGTGCGGAAGCGCACGGACTTGGTCTGGATGCTGGCTTTCTGCTCGGGCGTCAGGTACTGGAGGATGCGATCGTCATCAATCATGACCAGCGTACCGTTCAGGTTCACGACGGGTCGTTCGGCCGAGAAATACAATGGCACGATCTCGATATTTTCGAGAAAGATGTATTGCCAGATATCCAGCTCGGTCCAGTTCGACAAAGGGAAGACGCGGATGCTTTCGCCCTTGTCGATACGCGAGTTGTAGATATTCCAGAGTTCCGGGCGCTGGTTCTTCGGGTCCCAGCGGTGGTTCTTGTCGCGGAAGGAATAGACACGCTCCTTGGCGCGGCTTTTTTCCTCATCACGTCGCGCACCCCCAAATGCGGCATCAAAGCCGTATTTGTTGAGCGCCTGCTTCAGGCTCTCGGTCTTCATCACATCGGTGTGCTTGGCCGAACCGGCGGTAAACGGGTTGATGCCGGCTTTCACCCCTTCTTCGTTCACATGCGTGATCAGTCTCCAGCCTTCTGCCGCCTGCTGATCACGTAGCTTGTACATCTCCTGGAACTTCCAGGTCGTATCCACATGCATCAGCGGAAACGGCGGCTTGCCAGGGGCAAAGGCCTTCTTGGCCAGATGCAGCATCACGGCCGAATCCTTGCCGATTGAATACAGCATCACCGGGTTGTCAAACTCGGCGGCTACCTCGCGGATGATATGGATGGACTCAGCCTCAAGCTGTTTGAGATGAGTCAGGCGTGCAGGGGAAATCGTTGTCATGTCGTATCGGCAGGCTGGAACGCTATCGGTGCCATCGCACCATGGAGGAAGACGTTTTACCAGAAGGCAGGCAGGCGCAGAAAAACCGAATTGCTATATCCATAGCTGGTCGCCGATCAGCTTGGGACCGGCCGGATGGAGCGGCAGCGGTACAATGCAGTCAACTTTCCAGAGAAACGCACCATGCTGAGTTACCGCCACGCCTTTCACGCCGGCAACCATGCCGATGTGCTCAAGCACTATCTGCTTGTCCGTCTGCTTGATTACCTGAACCAGAAGGACAAGCCCTACTGGTATGTGGACACCCACGCCGGTGCTGGCGCTTATCAGCTCGATAGCCACTATGCGAGCAAGAATGCCGAGTTTGCCGGCGGGATTGCTCGGCTCTGGCAGCGCCACGATCTGCCGGCAGGCTTGGCACAGTATGTCGATGTGGTACGCGGGCTCAATCAGGACGGCAAGCTGCTGCATTATCCGGGCTCGCCGCTAGTGGCCGCCCCGCTACTCAGGCAAGGCGATCGGTTGCGCTTGTTCGAGCTGCATCCAACGGATTTTCCGATACTTGAAAACAATATGGCGACACTGCGGCGTCAGGCCAAGCTGTTCAAGTCGGACGGCTTTGCTGGCCTCAAGGCCGTGCTACCGCCCGAACCACGCCGGGGTCTGGTGCTGATTGACCCACCGTATGAAGAGAAGCAGGATTACCAGCGCGTGGTGCAAGCCATGGAAGAAGCCCTGCGCCGCTTCCCGACCGGGACCTATGCGATCTGGTATCCGATGCTGCAACGCTATGAATCGCGCCAGCTGCCTGAGAATCTCAAGCACTTGCCGGTCAAGAGCTGGTTGCACGCGAGCCTGACGGTACACACGCCGAATGAGGACGGATTCGGCATGCATGGCAGCGGCATGTTCATCCTTAATCCGCCTTGGCGCCTGCATGAAGAGCTGAGTACCACCCTGCCCTATCTGCGCACCCACTTGGCGCTGGACCCCGGTGCGAGCTATCAACTCGAACAACTTGCCGGTTGAATTTACGCGCGATCAAGCCGCTGAATACAAAGCAAAAAAGCCAGCGGAACGATCCGCTGGCGTAAAAGACTGCTGCATAGTATCCGAGGGCTTAACCACCACGCAGCAGCGACAGGACCTGATTGGGCAGCGAGTTGGCCTGTGCCAGCATCGCGGTACCCGCTTGTTGAAGAATTTGCGCACGGGTCAGGTTAGCGGTTTCAGCCGCAAAGTCTGCATCCCGGATGCGTGAACGCGAGGCGCTGAGGTTCTCGGACGTTACCTGCAGGTTGGCAATCGTCGCCATGAACCGGTTCTGCAGCGCACCGAAGGCTGCGCGCTGGCCGCTGACCACCGCAAGTGCGCTATCCACGATACGCAGGGCTTGGGTAGCACCCTCAACCGTGCTGATATCCAGCGAGTTCACAGCCGCCAGGTTGGAGCTGACGCTACTACCCGAGTTGACCGACATCCCCGACGTGGCACCGGCAATCGTACCTGACGAGAAGAACACACCCGACTGCACCGCTGTACCGCTCAAGGCCGTGATCGAGTAGCTCTTGTCAGAGTCCAGCACGACCTGACCGCCGATGCGTAGCAGGAAGCCCGATGTCTGGTTACCACCCGCTGCACCGCCGGAGCCCACCGCGCTCATGTTGTAAGCGGCACCCGCCGGCACACCACCCGCGCCACCCGTGACCATGGAGATCACACCGGTGGATTGGGTATCGACGGCGGTAGCGACCGCCTGCATGACGATATCGTTGCCATCGTCATTCGTCAGGATGATGGCGTTGCCGATTTCGTTCAGGCGCGCCGTGATGCCGGTCTGCGAGGCTCGATCATTGAATGCCTGCACGGCTTGGGACAAGCCTGCCGAGGTACGTGCATCGCCCACTTTGAAGGTGACATTGACGATCTGGGTGTTGTTACCCGTCACGTTAATCGAGTAGGAGAGGCCATTACCGCTGACGCCATCGACCGCGCCAGAGCTGGCACCCAAACCGCCAGCCGAGCTGACGTTGAATTGCAGCATGGCTTGGGTACGGGCTGTGGCACGGACACCGGTATTGGTGGCGTTGATGGCTGCCGCAATGTCCCGTGCCGAAGAGCCTGAAGTCAGATTGGTAATCAGCGCACCGCCGTTACCACCGTTGATGCTCAGCGCACCCGATCCGTTGCTGTTGAACGAATTCAGAACGGCGCCAGAGGTACCGCCACTGATGACCGTGCCGGATACGGTGCCGGTCTGCGCAAACGTGGCCTGACCCAGCAGACTCTTCACCTGATAGCTGCCGTAGTTGTTGGTACGGAGATTCGAGGTTGTCGCCGTGATCGTCTGGTTGGCATTGGCGCCGACCTGATAGATGGCTGCACCGTAGCTACCATCGAACAATTTCAAGCCGTTGAAATCCGTGGACACCGCAAAACGGTCCAGTTCGGCCGTGAGCTGCGTCACTTCGGAATTCAAGGCGGCGCGATCTTGCGGTGAGTTGGTCGCATTCGCTGACTGAACCGCGAGTTCGCGGATGCGCTGGAGAATGTCGCCCATTTGGGATAGTGCGCCCTCACCGACTTGAGCCAGTGACACACCATCGTTAGCGTTACGACGCGCCTGATCCGAGCCACGGATCTGCGAAGTCATACGCTCCGAGATCGCCAGGCCGGCAGCATCGTCGCGTGCCGAGTTGATACGCAAGCCCGAGGACAATCGCTGGAGCGAAGTCTCAAGACTGCCTTTCGAGGTATCCAGATTCCGTTGCGCGTTGAGCGACGGAATATTGGTGTTGATGACTTGCATGATTACTCTCCTTCGCCGTGTGCCCTGGGTAGCAGGACGCCGTCTCTGTCGAACACCGATCGGAAATGCGGTTTCTTTTCTTACATTTCCCTACGGTTGCCACCCATGCCCCCGGGCAACAAACCGACTGCCTAGAGCGCGTCGGTTTCGATCACCATCGAACCTGCGCGCGGGAAACAAGGTCAACCAACCTCCCTGTTTCCGCTTCTCATTCCGTCCGGGCCCCGCTTGCCCCGTTACTGGGGTTGGCGGTAAAGCGCCTGTATTCGCTTCATCTGCCTGACCTGTACTGCTGTGGGTCACGCAATAATCCGGACGAACTCTTTAGAGCAATCAGCGTGCCAGAGTTGTTTTATCTATACAAATCAATTGGTTAACAATATTTGAATGGTAGGAATGGCTAGGGAGCCGGCAAGTCATTGCCGAGCGGACCGGCAAAGTGGCGGGCCTGGGCGGCAACCGATCAGGCGGGCACAGGCAATCCTTGCCGGTACCGGCAAGGTACCGGCAAGGCGGAAGGTTGCTTGGATCAGGGGAAAATGAGAGGACTAGCGGGAGGGGCTTGCGTCGGATACGGGGCGCTGCGCGGGCGCCGTATTCGTTGCTGGCAGTAACAAGCCGAGATCAGGGGGAGCGATAGCTTCGTCTACACCACGTTCGATAAAGTGTATGAAGGCGAGCAATTCGGCCACGGCCCGGTAGAGTTCGGGGGGAATATGGCGGTCCAGATCCACTTGCATCAGCAAGGTCACCAGCTCGGGGGACTCATGGACATAAACCCCCGCATCACGGGCACGCTCAATGATGGTCTCCGCCATCAGCCCGCGGCCTTTGGCGACAACGCGCGGAGCTGCAGCGCCTTCCCGATAGGCCAGCGCAACCGCTTCCTGAATGGGCCGACGTTTAGCCATGGCTAGCTTTGCTTGTCAGTCACGATGACTTGATGGGCATTAAGCGCCAGCCCTGCGGCCTCCATCTGCATTTGCAAACGAGACTGCTCGGTACGGATGCGAGACGCCGTCTCGGCGCTCCGCACCACAAACCCCACTTCCACTTGGGTTTGATCATGCAAGGTAATAATGGCTTCCACCTGGCCCAGATGCGGCAACTCCAGTTCCAGCCGCGTACGCCATACCCGGTTGGGCGCGGCGGTGTCGGTCTGGTCGCGGCGGCGGTCATCCTCTTCTACTTCCCATTTGAGTGGCTGACCCGGCCATGCCTCACCCTGCCAGACAATCTGTCGCTGATCGAGCAACTGTAGTTGTTGCTGAACCTGCTGGCGTGCCGCTGGCGGCAGTAAATCCAGTTCACTGGTCTTGCCTTGGGCAAGAAGTTCCCGGCCGGTCACTTGTGATGCCTCATCGCCATCACGAACAGACTCGGGCAGTGAGAGCATGGCGCCGCGCTTTTCGGTCGCTGCAGATTCGCGCGCGCCCTGGTCGGCCAAAGACGCAGATTTCGCGCGTGCCTCGGCCTCGCTGGCCGGCGGCCCAAAGCCCCGCGCTGGCGGCTCGGAGAGAATCTGCTCAAGCGTGCGTCCCCCGGTTACCCATTCGGCAAGGTGGGACTCATAGAACAATCCTCCCTGAGTCAGCGCCTGTTTGAGTTGATCGGCGAGTTTTGCCGGTTCTGCCGGCATATTGCCGCTTGCCATCAGCGGTACGGTACGACTCAGTAAAGTAGCGCTCGCGGGCTGATCACCCTGCTCGGCCAATTCGGCAACCATGGCGCCGACAAATCTCGCGGTGGCGCTGAGATCGACCTCTGTCGAACTGTCTCTGCCCGGGGGGAGCGGCTGAGGCAATACCGGATTGACGGGGGGCTGGCGCGGCAACAGGAACGTCAGTCGTGGCGAATTTGCCAGCACCTGCATTTCCAGCTCATCACCGGGCTCTGTATTGCGAGGCAGGTTCAGATCCAGCATCTGATCCTTGACCAGAACAGTGAATCTTCCGGTCGGTAACTGGCTGGTCACTGTTGCGCGGACTTGCTCACCTACCGTGAACAGCTGCTGGATTTCCTGAATGGCATCGACCACCTGAATCAGCGGTAGATCCGGTGTCTTGACGTAGGCTTGCAGCGATGCCGCCAGCGCATTGGCGGGGATCATGACGGATGCCTCAAGACCGTTGAGACGCCCGGTAGAGAGCGACGATCAGCTCGGCTTCCCCCCGGGAAATACCGCAGCCTGCCGCTACTTCGGCAGAGTCCAGCCCTTCTTTGGCCAGGCGCATGGCTTGGGAGTAGGCACTTTCGGCCTCATCAGGTACAACGGCATCTGCTTGCCATGCATCACGCAGGCTCGCTGTCTCGCGTTGCAATGCCGCGATGCGGTCTTCAAGATGGTCGAGCCGCGCGTCGGTAGCAGCTGAGCCGGGTGGACTCTCCACTACTCGGTGACGTTGCCAGAGCAGGTAAATCACGCCGACACCGACCAGCAGCACGGATGTGCTCAGTAAGGTGAGCCAGAGTTGTATCGTTGTCATCTTGGCCTCACTTTCCGGATAAGGAAGGCGCTGCCTGTTTCAGCCCGCGCCGTATGTCTTGCCCAAGCGTCGCCCGTTAACCTGTGTCAGGCGTATTTCTTCCAGGATGGCGCCCACTTCTGCTTGCCAGCCGCTCAACCGAGCAATCAACTCCTGATTCGCGTCATCTGTTTCACGCAGTAATCGGGACAAGGATTCCAGATTGGCATTATCAATCGCTTGCGCCGAACTGTCCTGAGCTTGCTGCTGCGCCAGTCGGTGGGCTGGCAGGATATCCAGAACATCATCCCACTTTTCCGCGCGGGCCAGCTCAAGCATGCGCAAAGTCAGATCATGCAAAACGCTGTGCGTACTGAGTACCTGATCGAATTCAGACACGTCCATAACTCAGTGGTGTTCTCGCTGATTGCGGCGCTTCAACCTCGGGTTTGATCTCGCTCTGCTGAGGCTTGTCGATGGATTCCCAAGCCTCTTTCAGCTGCTGCAATAGCACCTGGACTTCCTCGATTGCCGCTTCATCCATCTTCAGGTTGGCCTCAAGCAGGCGGAAGCCGATGTAATCGTAAAGCGCAGAAAGGTTATCGACCAGCTCCCCGCCCTGCTCCCGGTCGAGACTCGAACGCAGGCCTTCCTCGACAATCGCAATCGCACGGGAAATGGCAACACCCTTGGGGCCCACCTCGCCATTACGCATGTGGACGCGGGCTTGCGTCAGCGCCTTGATTGCTCCGGCGTAGAGCATGACGATGAGCTTGTGCGGTGATGCGTTTTCCACATCCAGCTCAAGGCTGCTTTGGCCGTAGGCATTCAACGCTTGTTTGATATTGGCGGCCATTGGCCATCTGTCCTGTTCTGATTACCGAGAAGAGGTAGAAGGCAGATTTGCCAACTGCTGACTCAAATAATTACTGGTGTTGCGCAAGGACGAAATGGTGACATCAAGCGCGGTGAACTGGGCACGGTAGCGCTTTTCCAGATCTGTCATGCGCGTGCTCAGTTTATCGAGCTGCTTGGTCAGATCCTCCAGCGTGCGATTCAGCGCATTCTGGCGGCTGGACAAGGCGCCGTTTGTCGTCTGCATCGACGAGATCGCATCGTTGATCTGTACGGCAAAGCCACGGCTGAACGACAGTGTGCCACGATTGCCTGCACTACCGCCTGTGACCTGAATCTTGAGGCCTGCGGCATCGCCCGCTCCGGTCAGGAACTGTCCATCACCCGTAGCCGTGCTGTTGCCGATGCTGCCTGCGATATTGAGCCCTGTCGTTGCCGGATCGGATGTCGACAAGCCAAGTGCGGTGGTCAGGTCGCTACTGATGGAATTGAGGGCAATCGTTGAACTACTGCCGTAACGATTCGAAGTCAGACTGAATGTGCCGGTCCCGGAATCAAATGCCACGGTCACACCCACACCCGATGCCTTGAGGATGGAGTCGCCATTGATCTTGGACTGAAGCTCCAGCGCCAGTTCACCTGCCGTTGCGTAATTGGCGGCATTCAGGGTCACAGTGCCCGATGTCACACCGTTGACGGTAACCGACAGGGTATTCGTGGTGGAGGTCAGATCAATATTGGTCGGCGATGCCGCTGCAGCACCGGCAATCAGCTGCCCTTGCGTCGCCATCTGCGTGATATTGATCGCATAGTTTCCAGCCTTGGTCCCGGTGGCGGTACTGAAGTAGGAAACTTGGCTATCGCTGGCGACCCCATAGCTGCCAAACAACGCCGCAACGGATGCGGCGTCCTTGCCGATCGCTGCACTGAATTTCGTGCTGTCGTACAGCATGGTACCGGCTTTATCGAAGCTGATACCTACATCGGACAGACGCTTGAACGTGCCTGAAGCGGTGGTGCCGTTGATCAAGTTACGTAGCTGGGCCTCGATAGTCCGGATTACGGTCTCGCCCTGAAGCGGACCAGCAGACCGCGTCGAGGCATCGTAGTAGGTGGTGTCCTTGATGACCTTGCGGAGTTCGTTGTAGGCCTTGACGAACGAATCCAGGCCTTTGCTCGCCGTACTGGCATCCCGTGCCACGGAGATGGTGACAGGTGACGTAGTGGTTTTGAGCAGATTGAACGTAACGCCGGAAATCACGCTGGAGGCGTTATTCGACTCTGAGCTGACACCGATGCCGTCCACCGTAAAAGTAGCATTCTTCGCCGATTGCACTTCCGACAGGTTTTGCCCGTAAGGAGGGAGTGCATTGGTGGCCTTGGGGCGCGTGACATCATAGGCAAGCTGGGACAAGCCCGTCAGATCGGTACTGCCGCCGCTGTCATCGCTTACGGTGATCCGCAAGGAATTGGAAACACCGGTATCGGTAGATGAGAGCACTAGCCGGAAACCGCCACCGTCGTTGACGACTGACGCGGTAATCGGTGCACCCGTCGCATTGATGGCATCACGGATGCCAGTCAAGGTGTTGTGCTGGCTGTCGATCGTGATGGACAGCGAATCCTTGGACGAATTGGTGGTGAACTTGATATCGGTTTCGTCGTAATAGCCGTTGCTGTCCGGCGTTGCGGTCGATCCGTCGAGCTTTGTGATCTTGCCGAAATCGATGATGAGCTTGCCGGTGCCGATCACGGCATCAGCAGAACTGAATACCCCGGTCTTGAGGCGCTGGTTCTGGGCCAGCTGGCTTACCGACAGCGTATGGCTGCCAAGCAAAGCAGCAGAGGATGCGTTGGCGGTGATGCTGCTTGCATCTGATGAGCTGGCGGCCGGCTTGATGTACTGGCTGCTGCTCTCGAGTGTGCGGGTGGCCGACTGGAAGGCAGACAGGGCGCCGCTGATCGAACCCAAGGCGGAAACCTTGTTCGTGATCGTGGTGCCTTGGGCCTTGATCTTGTTCGCAACCGGGTCTCGCTCGGCTGAGATCAGTTTGGAGAGCAGGCCCTCAATATCTAGCCCCGAACCCAGTCCTGTCGATGTAATTGCCATGTTGCTACCCTCCCGCCCCGGCTAGCCGCTGCCGACCTTTGCATCAGGAACTCAGGCTTTGTCGCTGAACAACAAACCCTTGAGCTTGTCGATGGCCTGGGCGATTTCAATAACTTCCTTGGATGGAATCTGCCGGATGACTTCCTTGGAATTCACATCCACGATACGAACAATATTACGCCGGCTGTCGTCATCAATGCTGAACTGGATATTGCGGTTGAAAACGGCAATGGTCTCATTCAGCTTCTTGACCGACTCCTGCACACTTTGTGGATTCTCTGTCGCCTGATCCGAGGCCGCGACAGCAGCAACTTCTGCGGCGGCTTGGGCTCGGGCGGCGGCTTGAACTTCTGCCGAGGGTACAGCCTTGGCTTGCCCATCCTTCTGGGCCACAGCGGGCTGCATCAACGACACATTGGTAGCCTGTACTTGCATGATGGCTCTCCTAGGCAAACGCCCCGGCACGCCGTTTGGCACTGCCGGGGCCTACTCACACTGCAGTGGTCAATCTAGTTGATTAGCCACGCAGCAAGGTCAGTACCTGATTCGGCAGTGCGTTTGCTTGAGCCAGCATCGCAGTACCAGCCTGTTGCAAGATCTGTGCCTTGGTCAGATTTGCCGTCTCTGCAGCGAAGTCGGCATCCTGAATCCGCGAACGCGAGGCCGAGATGTTTTCCGACGCCGTTTGCAGGTTGGCAATCGTTGCCAGGAAGCGGTTCTGCAGAGCACCGAACTTGGCACGCTGGCCGTTCACTACCGTCAGGGCGCTGTCTACGATGCGCAGGGCCTGATTTGCACCTTCGACCGTCGATACATCCAGAGCGTTCACTGCAATCAGGTTCGAGCTCAGGCTGTTACCCGAGATCAGTGCACGACCGGAGGTTGCGTTCGGCGTGGTACCCGACGAAGCGAACACGCCCGACTGGAAGGTCGTACCGCTCAGTGCCGTGATCGAGTAGCTCTTGTCGGAATCCAGCGTGATCTGGCCACCGATACGGAGCAGGTAACCCGAAGTCTGGGTTGCGCCGCCCGCTGCACCGCCGGAACCGATACCGCTCATGTGGTAGGCGCCCGAGATCGGGGTGCCACCGAAGCCGCCGGTTGCTACCGTGACATAACCGGATACTTGCGTATCGTTGGTCGTTGCCACCGACTGCATCACGATGTCGCTACCGTCGTCGTTGCTCAGGATGATGGCATCGCCCGTATCGTTCAGGCGCGCGGTAATACCGGTCTGCGACGAACGATCATTGAACGCCTGGACTGCTTCGGAAAGGCCCGATGCAGAGCGGTTGTTGCCGACCTTGAAGGTCACGTTCACGACTTGCGTGTTCGAACCGGTCACATTCAGGGAGTAGGACAGACCCACGCCGCTGACGCCGTCGGTCGAACCCGAGGTCTGGCTGAGCGTGCCGCCGCCGCTGACGTTGAACTGGATCAGTGCCTGGGTACGAGCCGTGGCACGCACACCGGTGTTGGTGGCGTTGATCGCAGCAGCGATGTCACGAGCCGACGAACCCGAGCTCAGGTTGGTGATCACGGCGCCGCCGTTACCACCGTTCACGCCAATGGCGCCGGAACCGTTTGCGTTGCGCGAATCCAGTGTCGAACCCGAGGTGCCACCGGAAATGGTGGTGCCGGAAACGGTACCGGTTGTTGCGTAGGTGGCGTAAGCAACCTGGCTACGCATTTGGTAGGTGCCGTAGTTCGACGTGCGGAAGTTGGCGGTCGATGCGGTTACCGTCTCGTTGGCATTGGCGCCAATCTGATAAGCCGCAGTACCGAACGAACCGTCAAACAACTTCTGGCCGTTGAAGTCGGTCGAGATCGCGAAACGATCCAGTTCCGAGGAAAGCTGGGCGACTTCTGCATTCAGCGAAGCGCGGTCAGCCGAAGAGTTGGTGCCGTTGGCGGACTGTACGGCCAGTTCGCGGATCCGCTGGAGCAGATCGCCCATCTGGCTGAGTGCACCTTCACCAACCTGTGCGAGCGACACGCCGTCGTTCGCATTGCGGCGGGCTTGATCCAAGCCGCGAATCTGTGCCGTCATCCGCGAGGAAATCGCGAGGCCGGCGGCATCGTCACGAGCCGAATTGATACGCAAGCCGGTGGACAGGCGTTGCAGCGAAGTTTCAAGGGAACCCGTTGTTTTGCTCAAGTTACGCTGGGCGTTGAGCGACGGGATGTTCGTATTAATCACAGAAGCCATGATCTCGTCTCCTAGTCAGGGGCTGAGGGTTGTTCACCCAGGCGGTCAACGCCTTGCTCCCTTTATCGACGAGTACTGATGGAACTTTAGGGGAAACCGGCAAAAATATTCGCAGAAGCGGAAATTCTTGCCGGCTCCCCGCCTGGCTAGAACTCGAACCAGGCAGACATCCACTCCGGCAGATGATCCTGCAGCAGCCAGTGATCAATCACATACTGACGCAAGGCATCACCACGGCGGGCTGTCTCGTCCAGATCATTGATGTGCTCCCGGATGGCTTTGATCCAGTCTTCCTTGCGGTTCTGCACCAAGGTGATCGGGTAGTCGCCCTGATACGGCGTGAAGTCTGTCGCGATCATCGGGAAGCCAAGTATGCCGTACTCCAGCACGCGCAGATTGCTCTTGCACTCGTTGAATGCATTGAGTTCCAGCGGCGCGATGCCCAAGTCCAGATTCAAGGAAGCCAGGCTGGTGTGGTAATCCTTGAAGGGCACACCCTGACGGACATCAGCAATGAACGGCAGGATGGGTTCTGGCGCCATGCCAAAGAATACCCACTCCACTTCGTCTGCCAGCTCCCGGACAACTTCATAAATGACTTCCAGATCACCACCATGACTCACACCGCCCGCCCAGCCGACACGCGGCTTCTTGCCGGTACGCCGCTGCGGCTGGAGTTTGCCCCATAGATCGAAATCGATGCTGTTGGGGACGACACGAATGTCATGGTGCATATCACGGAATGCTTCCTTGAGCGGCTCCGTGGTGACGATGAAGCGATCACAGTACTCCAGCGCCCTGCGCATTTTCTCGCCCATGCCACGCGGCAGATCGGCCCGGTGCAGGCTTTTCTTGGGTACCGCAGTCATCAGATCGTCTGCCTCGAACACCAGACGGATGTCCTTTTGGGCTTTGTATTCGCGCAGGAACGGCAGCTGGTGGTCCATCATCTGCCGCTGCAGCACGATGGTATCCGGCTCCATCCGGCCGATTTCAGTCATCAGGTAGTGGTCAAAAGATTTCCAGCCCTCGACCAGACCGGCATTCACTGCTGCCGTGTGCGGCTGGATGATCCGGTAGTGACCACAACCCCAGTCGTCGCCAGGAATCGACAGCAGGCGCGGCAGCGGCTTCCAGGGCAGCGCACGTTTGGTCAGTTGCGGACGTGACTCAATCTGGAATACCCCGCCCTGCAGAATGAGATTGCTGTTATAGGCAGGATCGAAGGAAAGCTGTTTGAGCCAGCGCTGGTACAGGAGCGTCTGGTTCGCACTTTCGCGCTCATTGTGCTCGGTAGCCGGTAGCAGCGATTCGTCCAGCAAACTCGTGCCACGCTTGTGGATCAGGTTGGCATAGGGCGTCCAGATGATGCGGTAGCCTGCGCCCTGTGTACGCAGACAGAGATCATGATCAGCCTGGTAGAGATCAAAAGCCTCATCCATGCCGCCCACTTGCTGGAATACAGAGCGTCGGATCAACAGGCAGCTGCCCGATACAGCAGAGTAGTTCTGCACGGTCTGCAGGCGGCCGTAATACCCTGCCTCGTCGAAACGAAGACCCACGAACGGGCTTTCTGCCACGCCCAGCAAGCCAAGGATGCGACCAGCATCATCGACGGTACCATCGGGGCGCAACAGGCGGGCGCCAACAATGCCGACTTCCGTCCGCTGAGCCTCTGCCATCATCTCTGTCAACCAGTCGGCATTGACGGGTGTGGCATCGTTATCCAGGAACAGCAGGTATTCACCGGTAGCCTCTGCGGCAGCCTGATTACGGAGCTTGGCCAGATTCAGATCACCCGTGACGCGATAGACGCGCAGACGATCGTCACCCATCTCATCCAGTGCCGTGAGATAGGAGAGCACTTGCTGGTCTTCACTGCCCGTATCCAGAATCAATAGTTCGTAGTCTGGCCAGCTTGTCTGGTTGAGCAGCCCTTCCAGGGTGCGCTGGAGGTCGGGCAGATGCTCGCGGGTGAGCATGATGATGGACACACGCGGCTGACGATCATGCTGGTAATGGACACGATAGGTGCCGGGCAGTACGCCGTGTGTGACCTCGGCCTGAATGTTGCGGCGGCGGAGTGAGTCCGTGAGCGCAATCTGCCCTGCTGCAATGCTTTCGTTCGTGGGCAGGGTGTCCAGGCTGCGCTTGTCCGAGCGGTGATACAGCACATCGGCGATATGGCCGATCACCTTGTCGCCGAAGTGTTCCTGGATGCGCAGCAGGAAATCAAAATTGCTGGCCCCCAGCGCATCTGGCGAGAAGCCCTTCAAGGTCGCAAACGCATCGCGGCGAATCAGGAAGAAATCACCAATGTAGGGCAGCGCCTGGAAGTAATCCGGACTGAAGTCAGGCTTGAAGTACGGGGAACCATAGTTGCCACCTTCTTCACGCCGATCTTCATCGGTGTAGATCACACGCCAATCCGGATTGCTGTATGCGGCTTCCATCAGATAGAGCAATGCATGCGATACCAGCTCATCACCCGATTGCAAGACGGTAACCCAGTCAGCGTCGCTTGCAGACAAGATGTCGTTGATGGCGGCATTGGGATGGCCTTCATAGCGACGCCATTGCATGCGCTCGTTATCGGCAAACCCTTCCGGTACATCGTGAGGGGCCAGCACCGTAAAGCGCACACGGTAGTAGAGCTGATTGGCAAGTGACTGGATTGTCGCTGCAACCTGAGCCACGGCCTCATCACTTGCCACCACAACCGCATGCACCAGTGGTTGACTGCCCCACTCGCTGATGCGGCGCTCGTAGTGAGAGACCTCGACCGGCGTCAGCAAGTGCGTACGGAGGAACTGCTGATAGCTATCCCCCGGCTGAATGGCGGGCTGCGCCATCGGGTTGTAATCCGTCAGGGCCTCTGCCCCCAGCTCTGCAACGGTGTAGAACTGGATTGAGCACAGCTCGCTCAGTTCTTCCAGCGTAACCCCCTTCATCACCATCTTGCCGCAGTCGATATCGCACGGCACCTTGGTAGAGAACAGGTCAAACAAGGACTTCAGGCGCGGATCAATGCCATTGACGGAGCGAACGATGTGGTATCCGGTCTCATGGAAGAATCGCTTGATTTCCTTGAAGGTGAAGAAGCGGATATGCGTGATATCCAGCAGGCCCCAAGCGTCATATCGCCAGTAACCACGGGCCAAGTCTTCCATCAGGCCGATATTCCGGGTGTTCGGAATACTGGTCACGATCTGTCCCTTGGGCGACAGCAAGGGCTTGAGCTTCATCAGTACATCCCAAGGGTTGTACATGTGCTCCAGCACGTCTGCGATGATCACGGCGTCGAGCGTGCCCGGCTCGATCCCTTCCGCCACCAGGTCGAAGTCCTCGAACTTGCCGCACAGCACCTTATCCAGGCGGGTGGCCGCCTTGGCGGCTGCTGATTTGTTGATCTCGATACCCCAGGCTTGAGCTTCCGGGTACTTTTCTTTGAATGCCTGTGCGGTGCCGCCTGCCGAGCAACCGATGTCCAGCAGGAAACGCGGCTGATTGGTAAACATGTTGACCAGATCGGGTCGCCGGCCATCGTGGTAACCCGTCGCATCGATATGCTCGACGTCCAGCAGCTCTTGCCAGATGTAGCGGGACTGCGCCTGGCTCTTCATGAGCTGTCGCATGACTTCGGCCACGCGCCAGTGTGCCTGCCCATCCACCCCCGTGTTGTAACGTGGTGCGGCTTCTTGCACTTTGGCACCCAGATGCTGACGTGTAGCCGGGTCATTGATCAGGTGGGCCAGAATGGGCGCAAGCTCATCCGGCACCACTTCAACCACGCCACTTTCTGCATCAAAACTGGGCCCCAGGCGCATGCCAAACCAGTTCATCAGGTTAATGACGGGCGTACCCGCAATCATGGCCTCGACCTGGATATTGGAGTCCGTACCAATCAACGTATCCGCCGCGACCACCCAATGCTCCGCAGCACCGTCGCTGTAGCAATAAGCTGACTTGGGCAACCCCAGCGAGCCAGCCAGGCGATCCAGCGTTGCCTCTGCCTGATCGTGCGTACCCATGCGGTCTTTGATGATGAACTCGGCCTCGATACCGGCCTCACGCAAATCGCGCACGGCAGCCAGAAACTGCAGCAGGCTGGCCTCGAATGCCTGAGGATCGCCCACGGCCGTGAGATTGGCCGCCCAGGTGGTCGCAAATACGATCCAGGGCTTTGCCGTATCAAGCGCATGGCGCTTTGCCAGCAGGCTTCGATAGGCAGCACGCTGGGTTACATGATGGGGATAGGCGTCCCAAGCCGGATTGCCGGTCACAAAGCAGCGGGCCGGGTCGACACCCAGATCCAGGTAGCTTTCCAGGCCACGTTGGCCATACACCGCAAGCGAATCGGCAAACAAGGCGCCGTGTACGGTGTAGGGCTTGCACAGTGCGACGCCGTGCATGAGCTGCAAACTCGGGATTTCGCTGCGCTTGGCCCAGATGACAGCAGTCTTGGAAACGGCGGTGAGATCCTCGCTTACGACCAGCAGCCGGATATCGAACTGTTCGTGTGCCAGCTGCAGGCCTTCGATGACATGCACCATCGAGGGCAACTCGGCATCTGCACGCGCCTTGAGTAGCGGCTGGAAACGTGCCTCCTCCAGTTCTAGCTGAATGCAGCCGTCCTCCCAGCCCGTTGTACCGAAGTAATGAGCGAGTTTGCTCAGGCTGGTGTTCACGCCTGCATGGATACGTTGCTCGGCGGCACCGTCAAGCAGGCTCTCCAGCTCGATCAGCTGACTACCCGATGCAGCCAGACGCTCTGCAAGCTCGGCGTCGTATTGGGCTCTGGGCGTGAGCACCACCATGCCGGGTTCTTGCGAGCAGAAGGCTTCAATAACGTGGTGATAGCGAGGCCAAAGCAGAGAGAGGATGGCACCTTGCTTCGTGGTCATTGCTGCTCTCCCTGCTGAAAGACATTGAGGTAGTTCACAAGTACGTCCCGAACGAGGTTGTATTCAAGCCCCGGCCCGAATGGCACGCCGGCATGTTCGAACTTGGCGCCAAAGCCGCCGTTGCGACGCCATTCTCCGGCAACGCGCAAGGCGTATTGGTCGATATCTTCCTGCAAGCGCCAGTCAGCAAAGAGCTGGGCAAACTCTTCGGGCAGATAGTCGGCCACATCCAGCTCCGGGAAGCGGCGCAGTACAACTTGCAGAAGCTCGTAGAACATATAGGTATTACGCGGGTGAGCCAGATGCTGGCGCAGCGCCTGTTTGGCCGCTGCGTCGGGAACCGGCAAAGCCTCGCGGATCTGGCCATTTCGCCACACCGTGTTGAGACGTTGCTGTTCCGCCAACCAGCGCTGATTGCTTTCCGGGTCTGCCACCTTGTCGAGCACGGCCATGAAACGACCCGTCGATGTGCATGGCAGTTTCCAGACCAGTTCCGTTTCCAGCCAGAGGGCAAAATCAAACAGCTTCTTGTCTGTGGTCATCCAGCCCAGCAGACGATTCCACCAATGCTTCGTCTCCAGGTCGCCCAACCAATGGTTACGCGTACTGACCACAAAACCACCCACGGGCACGATGGCTTGAATGCGATAGCCATGCTCATTGGCCCACTCGACCAGATCATCTGTCCTCATGTGGGACATGTAACTGCCCACGGCAGCCTCATTCGCCTGAAGGATCTGATTGGTTTTCTCGCCGGGCCCGTGCACGGCCTCAAGGTGATCAAGAGAGTGGATATCGAACAGGATGCGGCCACCTGGCTTCAGCACGCGGTCCCACTCCAGCAAGATGCTCTGCCAGTGAGGAAAGTGGACCACCACATTCAGCGAAAGCAGGAAGTCGAATGAGTTTGCCGGCACGGGCAGATTGGCCACATCACCCGGCAGCAGCGTCATCGGTGTTTCACCCGCAAGGCGGCGGGTTTCATCCAGCATGGCTTGCGAGCTATCGATACCAGTGACGTCCATCCCGCGTTGCGCCAGCGGTATCGATCCACGTCCTGTACCGCAACCGACATCAAGCACCTTGGGGCCCGTGGCGTAGCGGCCAATGAAGCGCATTTCCAGCTGATGCTTGAGCTGATTGGTGCCGGTGTTCTCGAACATGCGCTTGGAATACCAGGCCACCATATTGGTGTCCTTCCATGCGTCGGTTTTCCAGTCGATCAAGGCTTGTTGGTTCTCGCTCATGTCGCCATCCTGTCATTCATCTCGTTGGTGTTTTACTTACTGTGCCCACTCGCGAGCGAGTACGGCAAATTCGATCACATCGACAAAGCGGCCATCTTTCCACGCCGCTTCCACACGTCGACCTTCCTCTCGCATATGCAGCTTGCGGGCTAGGGCGATCATGCCTGCGTTATCCGCAAACGTGCCGCAATGTATGCGATGCAGGCCCAAGGCACTAAAGCCGTGGGCCACGATCAGTTGTGCGGCTTCGGACGCCACGCCCGTGCCCCAGACCGATTTATCCCCCAGCAAAACGGCAAATTCCGCCGAACGCTGGCGGGGGTGGATCTGGTTCAGCGCGATATTGCCCACATGTCGGCCGTCGGCCACCAGTTCAATAGCCAGTGTCAGCGCATCGGTACGCTGATTGGCAGCACGAATGAAATCGCGCGCGGCATCGCGGCCATAGGGGAATACATGGTGGCTGTTACCGGCGCAGACTTCGGCGTCGTTGAGCCAGCTTACATAGGGCCCGTCTGCGTCGGCTTCAGTCAGCGCGCGCAGGCGAACCCGTTTGCCAGCCAGGAAAGCAGGTTGGCTCATGCGGGCTCCCGCAGCGCATCCAGATTGCCCAGCACTTTTTCCCAAGCGCGGGCAATGCTGTCCACGTCGGCCTCGCTGAGGCTGGCGTGGATGTAATCGGCATAGATCAGCGATTCAAAGTGCATGTGCTCGCAGGTCGGGCAAATGCCTCGGTCGTAGTTCAGGCTGCCCGCATAGGCCGGCAGGTTGAACGGGAAGCCATCGCGCCCCATGGCAATGCGCTGCTGGTACATGGGCTGCAGGTATAGCGGCTTCACATAGCCTTCGGCCGCCGGAATCCCCTCGGCGCGCAGTGCCTGGACCAGCTTGGCGCGTGGTACGCCGGTAACTTTGGCGTCGTACTTGATCGCATACACATACCAGCCGTGTTCGGCATCGGCACGTACCTTCGGCGGCGTAATGCCAGGCAGACCGGCAAGACGTGCGCTCAGGCGGGCGGCATGGCTTTGCCGGGTGGCAAGCAAGGCCGGCAATTTTTTCAGTTGCTCGCTGGCAATGGCCGCTTCGATCTCCGTCATGCGGTAGTTGAAGCCGACCAGGTTGACCAAGTCTGTCTCACCCTTGGCCTCGGCCACGGCTTCGGCATGGTTACGGATCAGCCGCAGCTTTTCGGCAAGGCGCGCGTCATTGCTCACGGCGATGCCGCCTTCGCCGCTGTGGATGGTCTTGTGGTAGTTGAGGCTGAACACGCCAATATCGGCCAGTGTGCCGCTGTGGCGGCCCTTGTAGCGTGCGCCGGGGCCCTGGGCGTTGTCTTCAATGACCTTGATGCCGTGCTGGCGCGCCAAGGCCATGATGGGTTCAAAGTCTGCCGGCTGGCCGAAGATATCGACCACGATCACAGCGCGCGTACGCGGCGTGATGCAGCGGGCAATGGTCTCGGCAGTCAGGCAGAAGGTGTCGGGGTCGATGTCGGCAAACACGGGCACCGCGCCGTAAACCAGCGCTGCGGCGGCGGATGCCGACATTGTGTACGGCGAGACGATGACCTCGTCTCCGGGGCCGATATCCAATGCGCCGACTGCCGCGTATAGGCATGACGTAGCCGAGTTCATCGATACGGCATGGGCCACGCCAAAGTGGGCTTCCCACTCGCGCTCCAGTTTCTGCACGCGTGGGCCACCATAGAAGTCGGGCGTCCACGCGCCGAGAAATTGCGACAGCACGCCGCTGTCCATGACGGCATTCACCGCAGCCCGTTCTTCGGGGCCGAGCGTGTTGTAGGACGGCAGCGGCGCGGTGCGGACCGGCGTGCCACCTAGCAGGGCAAGGTCATGCATCATGCTGATTCCTGTCAGTATTTTTATGTCGTGATCAGGCGTTCCATTGCCTCGATAACCCGCTGGGCAGCCTGACCATCCGGCTTGCTCGGCACCGGCAAGGTGCTGCTCAAAGCGGTATCCAGCATGGCCGCGAGCTCGGCAGGGTTGTCGCAGCGCCAGCTCCAGCCGGCCCGATTGCTCGGCAAGGGGTCACTTGCTGCACTCAGACCAGGCTGGAAACTCAGCACCCGACAACCCAGGTAACACGCTTCAAGCAACATCATGGAATGGATACCGACCACGATATCGGCAGTCATAAGCAATTCGTGAGCCAGCCCGTCGGGTGCCAGTGCCGTGCCAGGCCAGACTGACCCAATGTGCGCAAAGTCCGAGCGCGGTTCACGCGGGTGGGGCTTGACCCGGAGTGCAATGGGTTTGCCCCTTTGGGCAAGGGCCTGCTCCAGGAGTTGCAAGGCTTTCTGCTCATCAATCACCACGGCCTCGCCCAAGCGCTGCGCCATCATGCGCAAGGGTTGCGACACAAAGACGGCGAGCGGCTGTTCCGGCTGCACACCGCATGTGTCTCGCAGGGCACGGCGGCGGGCTGTGCCAGGCGGGACGATACCTGCCAGGCTATCCAGTGCGGGTTGGCCGGTAATGATCAAGGCAGACTCGGGAAAGCCGGCGGCCATCATTTCTGCGCGTGCCAAAGCATCGGGAATGGCGATACGGTCTGGCCGAACCGTCTCCCCCTGCTTCTCAAAGCGCGGTGCATAGTTGCTCCAGAAATCCAGCACCGACAAAGTCGGCAAGCCACGGGCGCGTGCTGCCAGCAGCCAGTCCAGTTCCATCATTTGCGCATTGACCGAGGTGCCGCATATCACGCCGCTCACACCATCAAGCCGGATGGACTCTGCCGGACTTACCGGCCAGCCGCGACCTGTCCAGCTCTGCAAGGATTCCGCATACGCATAGAGCCGACACGGCCATTGCAGCGCGTCCAGCAATTCCACCACCGGCACCAGGGCCGCGCCCCCGCCGGGGTCGCCGGCCACTATCGCCAGTAGCGGCTTGCTGCGAGGATTCACGTAAGCATCTCCGGCTGACCGGTTGTCAGCGAGCGGCAAGCCGCATCGGCCGCCAGCAGGGCGGCCAGGCCGTCGTCGCCGCTGCATTGGGGCGATTGGCCTGTGAGCACGGCATCGCGGAGGTTTTCGACTGCCCGCAGCAGCAAATCGCGCATACCCAGCTCATCCACATGATGCAGCAGTGGCAGGCGATAGCCAGCGTAGTAAGGGCTCTCGCCAACGGTGTGCCAGACCACGCGATGGCCGCTTTCGAGCAACTGCACCCTGCCCTGTGCCGCCACGATATCCATTTCGAACAAGCTGTAATCGAGGTGATTGCTGGCGTGCAGATGCGCTACCAACCCGGACGCCAAAACGATCCGCAAATCCGGGCTGGGATCCTGTTCAAACGGGGCGGCACGACTGGGCCAGGCTTGCACGCTGGCAATCGGCCCGAAGAAGTGGCGTAACAGGTCCAGCCAATGTGTGCCGTTGTGACGGATACCCTTGCCATAGAAACCGGTCACGGTATGGATATCGCCTAACTCCCCGGCGGAGATGGCCTCACGCACTTTGGCATGCGCAGGGCAAAACCGGCGCGAGTAGTTCACCGCTAGTGCCACCTTGTTGGCCGCGGCGGCGGTCAACACCGCCCTACCCTCGTCCAGCGTCAGTGCCAGCGGCTTTTCCAGCAGAATGCCGCGCACGCCCGGCGTAGCGATGGCCTTGAGGGCGAGGTCGGCATGGAAACGATCGGGTGCGGCAATACTGATCAAATCCAGCCCGCCAGCGGCCAGCATGGCCTCGGCACTGATGAAACAACGCTCAGGAGCAATGCCATAGCGCTGCGCGGCATTGGCCAGCTTGGCGGGATCGGCGTCGGCAATCGCATGCAGGCCCACCCCCTCGGCAGCGCGATAAGCCGCCGCATGGGTATAGATACCGATACGCGCGGCATCGCTGTCAAACTCGCAGCCGATGCGGCCGCAGCCGATCAGCCCGGCGCGCATCATCCGAGCAAGTCCCAGTTCAGCGGCGTGCCGCGTTTGATGGCCTTGCCGGCGCGCTTGCCAAGGATGGTGTCGAGGAACTTGGGTGCCAGGCCCAGGCCGGGGCGAATCGCGCGTACATTGTCTGCCGTGAAGGTTTCACCGGGTGCCACATCCTTCACTACATACAGCGAGCGGCGGAACACCAGCGATTTGGTCTCAGCCTTGGTGGCGCCGTATTGCACATGGCCCATGGCCTGCCAGGCGCGCTCGGTTTCAATCACCAGCGAAGCCAGCTCCTCGGGCTCCAGCGAAAACGTCGAATCCACACCACCATCGGCGCGGCGCAGCGTGAAGTGCTTCTCTACCACCGTTGCACCCAGCGCCACCGCAGCCACGGCAGCCCCCACGCCCATCGTGTGGTCGCTCAGGCCCACTTGGGTGCCGAACAGCTCGCGCAGATGCGGGATCGTACGCAGATGGGTGTTCTCGGGCGTGGACGGGTAGGTGCTGGTGCACTTGAGCAGGACCAGGTCATTACAGCCGGCTTCACGTGCCGCGCGTACGCTTTCATCCAACTCGGCCACGCTGGCCATGCCGGTGGAGATGATCATCGGCTTGCCGGTGGCGGCCACCTTGCGGATCAGCGGCACATCGGTGTTCTCGAAGCTGGCGATCTTGTACGCCGGCACATTGAGCGATTCGAGAAAATCCACCGCGGTTTCGTCAAACGGCGTGGAGAAAGCAAGCATGCCGTGCTCGGCGGCGCGGTCAAAGATCGGCTTGTGCCATTCCCAGGGCGTGTAGGCCTCCTGGTAGAGCTTGTACAGCGAGGTGCCGGCCCAGAGGCTGTTCGGGTCACCAATATGGAACTCGCCCTCGTCCAGATCCAGCGTCATGGTGTCAGGCGTGTAGGTTTGCAGCTTGAGTGCGTGGGCACCGGCTTTGGCGGCGGCATCCACAATCGCCAGCGCGCGTTCGAGCGACTGGTTGTGGTTGCCACTCATTTCGGCAATCACAAAGGGCGCGGCATCGGGGCCGACGCGGCGATGGCCGATATTGAAGCTGTTCATGGTCTTATCCCTCATTGCGGCAGCACCCGTTCAAAGTGGCCGTTGTGCTCACGATACCCCGCCTGGACAAAGAGTTTCAGCGATGCTGTGTTGTCCGGCAAGACCGTTGCATCAATCGCACGCAGCGCCGGCCACAGGCGGGCAATGGCGGCATCACCCGCTTGCAGCAGTGCACCGCCCCAACCCACGCCTTCGCGGCCGGCAAACAGGTAGATGGAGACTTCGGCGCGATCCGGCAAGTCGGCATTGCGGTCGTAGCGCAGCACGCCTACTGGGCCGTTGGCGCTTTCGGCGATCCAGAGCTGGCGGTCGGGGTTGGCCAGCGTGCGGGTCAGCCAGTCGATATGGGCATCCCAGCTGATCGGTTCGGAGTTGATGGACCAGCGGCGCACGTTCTCGGCATTGCGGCCATCGAACAGGCGCTGTGCATCATCCAGCGTGGCGGGGCGTAGCGTCAGGCAGGCGTGCAGCATGGCGGCGGCGACGCGTTGGGTGCCTTTGGCATCGACGAGTGCGCGCGATTTGTCGGCATAGCTTTGGCGGCGCGGGGCATCGGCCAGCAGATCGCTAATGGCTTTGCCAAGCTGGCTGGCCGTCACATGACGGTCGCGGCCCAAGTACTGGTGGATACCCGCCGCGTGCAGCGCCTGAGCATTCGGCTCCTGGTTATCAGCCACAGCTATGCACAGCGTGGGCACACCCAGCGCGGCGCGCTCCCAACTCGTCGTACCGCCCGCGCCGATAAACACGTCGGCCTGCTGCATCAGCGCCGCAAAGTCGGCCACGTGGCGATGCAGCGTCCAGTTAGCCTGGCCTTGTGCCTTAGCTTGCAGCGCATCCCATGCCGGGTTGGCGCTGCCGGCCACGATGTCGGCATGGATGGGCAAACCTGCCAGCGCTTCCATTGCCTTGAAGGTTTCACCGCCAGCATCCACGCCACCAAAGTTGACTACCACCCGGTCGGCTTTGGCGCGAATCGTGGGTGCAGGCACGCGGAACTCGGGGCGCAGCAAGGCGTAGCGTGGGCCGAGCAGTGTCTGGCAGCTTGCCGGAATCAAGGGTGCATAGGCATCCGCCGTGGCAGTCAGGTTCTGGTCGATCAGCAAATCTGCGTCGTGCGGGCGGTTGGCCAGGTCGTCGATCACGGCGATGCGCTGGGCAAAGGCGCGGGCACTACGTTGCCATTGCGCATCGAGGCCGTAGTGGTCAACCAGCAGCCAGTCGAACGGCGGCTGACCCGCCAACTGCGTTTGCAGCGCGGCCAGGTCGGCCTGCCAATCAATCAGGGATTCAATGTTGCCGGCGCGGTCGCCCGGATAACTGGCTGGCAAAACCAGCACGGCAAAGCCCGCATCGGCAATCCGTGCCAGTGCATTGCCGGGTAGTTCGCGGCTCGCAAAGCTGACGACTGCGCCCTGGTCGCGCAGTGCGTTTGCCAGCGTGAGGCAGCGCACCACATGGCCGGAGCCGATGGCCAGCGAGGCGTCGGCGCGAATCAGCACCCTCACGCGCTCTTGTCCCCGCCAATTTCACCGCCTGCTAGCAGTGCGCCGTACAGATACTCGGCGCGACGCCAGTCTTCGGGCGTGTCAATGTCTTGCACCAGATAACGCGGCAACACCACCGGCAAGCTGGCCGGCGAAAAGATCACGTCGCCACGCAGCCAGGCCTCTGCCCTACCCCAATAGAACTGGCCGGCATCATGGAACGCCTCTTCCAAGTCTTGCGAGCGAGTGTTGCGGTACTGCGGATACAGCGCATCCACGCAACCCGCCTCGTTCAGGCGGATGGCGCGTTGTACCGGGAACGGGAAGCTGGTAACCGAGAAGGCATAGGACTTGTCGGCATGCTTGGACAGTGTCTCAAAGCCTTCGCGCAGATAGCGCGGCTGCACAAACGGCGCGGTGGCGTAGATGCAGCAGGCCATGCTCACCGGCTCACCATCGTCTTGCAGCGTTTTGATCGCGTGCTGGATCACCGCAATGGTGGTCGTGTGGTCATCGGCCAGCTCGGCAGGCCGCACAAACGGCACTTCGGCGCCCAGCTCGCGTGCCAGCGTAATGATCTCGTCGTCGTCCGTGGTCACCACTACGCGGTCGAACAGGCCACTGGCTTTCGCTGCGGCAATCGAATACGCCAGCATGGGCTTGCCGTGGAACGGCTTCACATTCTTGCGCGGAATCCGTTTGCTGCCGCCGCGGGCGGGGATGATGGCAACCGTACTCATAATCTACCTCTTGTGTCTTAAGCCGAAGCGACGCATCAGCCCTGTATCAATGCACCTTTAGTCAGCAACAACTCCCGCAATACCGACCGATGGCAACGCGCTTCGTCCTCGCAATAACACCCTACCGAGAAATTGGTCTGGTGCGACAAAGCCGCCAGCAAGGCCAGATCATGCGCCGCAGCCGGTTCAGCCATCTCGGCCTTGTATCTCTTCACGAACGCCGCCCAGTCTGCGGGGCTTTCGGCGGCTTGGCCCAGCTTCATGGTCTCGGCACTTGGGGCGAGATTAGGAAACCAGACGTCGTACCAGTTTTGCGAGGCGAATTCGGTTTTGGGTACGCCGCGTGGTGGGCGGCGGACGGTGCCGAGGCGCAGGCCTTCTTTGGGCAATCTGGCAGAACCTAAGCGAAGGATGTGGATGGGCACGGGAAAACGCTTCTGTAGGTTCGGCTGAATGCAATGGGGCCAACGTTTACTAAAGTTACTTGATTGTTGGGCTTCCTATTTTCAGCCCAACCTACTGGCTAGGGAGCCATTCCCAATGATTTCAAAACATAAGCACCAATCACTGCTATAAGCACCCCCGAAATAATCTTGGCAAGCCCTCCAGAAAGCCACTTAAAAGGGGAATCCCTTTTCACCTCAGCCTGTTCGATCACATTTCCCTCACCAACTTGAACAGAACCATTCACAGAACCTGTAACGCTTACTTGAAAATTGTTCACAACAGACCCAGCACCATCACCTTGGCTATTCCTCTCATTTTCATCCTCTGCTCCCAAAAGTGACATATATGGATTCCTCTCCGTATCACTAAGATGCTTTAAATATTGCGTAAGAGCGCCAGTAATATTATCCCTAAGCACAACAAGATGATTAGCTTTAAGCTGATCTGCAACCACGCTTGAATTCCCATCCGGCACACCCAGAGACTGCGCCTTCTCCGCTATCTGCCTACTAATAGCCTCCATACACTCAGCGGATGTATACATACCCAAGTGCATTAGCATTTCACTGGCCGACAACTCTCTTGGGGACAGTCCACGGCTCGACTCAAAGAACAACTTCTTCCCCAGTACGCCAGCCAGATATCCCCATTTCATTTCCCGAGAAAAATGTTCAGAGTTACCAATAGACTCATTAAATTCCAACTCCTTAACCGATTGCTCAAAATACCCATCTGGAATGAGGCGCACCAAGTCATGTTCGACCTGCGCCTTAAGCTGCTTTAGCACCCACCAATCCAAATCATGCTCTTTAACCTCATGATGCATAAGTGAAATGTCTCAATGATTTATTAATTTATCAAAACAGCTGTTTCACAGCATCGATTACAACAACCTGATTGACTTTCTCCAACCCCGCAAACATCGGCAAACTCAACGCCTCGCGGTAATACGCCTCCGCATTCGGAAAATCCCCATCCTTGAACCCCAGCGCCCGGTAATACGGCTGCGTATGCACCGGGATGTAATGCAGGTTCACGCCAATTCCAGCAGCACGTAAGCCTTCAAACACTGCCTTATGCGTCTTGCCAATCTGATCGAGCTTGAGCCGCACCACATACAAATGCCAGGCTGATTCCGCATCCACTTGGCGCGTAGGCAATTGCAGCGGCAAATCCGCCAGCAGCTCGTCGTAACGCGCAGCCAGTTCACGCCGGCGGGCGACGAACTGATCGAGCTTTTGCAGTTGCGAGAGGCCCAGCACGGCCTGGATGTCGGTCAGGCGGTAGTTGTAGCCGAGTTCAGTCTGTTGGTAGTACCAGGGGCCGTGGCTGGGTTCGGTCATCAGCGCCGCGTCGCGGGTGATGCCGTGGCTGCGCAGGCGTTTGAGGCGTTCGGCCAGCGCTGGCCGGTTGGTCAGGATCATGCCGCCTTCGCCGGTGGTGACGATCTTGACCGGGTGAAAGCTGAAAATCGTCATGTCGGCGTAGTCGCCACAGCCGACCGGTTTGCCTTTGTAGCTGGCGCCCACGGCGTGGCTGGCGTCTTCGATCACCACAAAGCCGTAGCGTTGCGATAGCGCCTTGATCCGTGCCATATCGCAGCTCTGGCCGCTGAAGGCGACTGGGACGACGACCTTGGGCAAGCGCCCTGCCTTATCGGCCGCGATGAGCTTGGCTTCGAGTGCGTCGGCGCACAGGTTCCAGGTGTTCGGGTCGATATCGACAAAGTCGACATTGGCGCCGCAATAGCGCGCGCAGTTGGCGCTGGCGACAAAGGTATTGGGCGAGGTCCACAGCCAGTCGCCGGGGCCCAGATCAATGGCCATGCAGGCGATATGCAGTGCGGCGGTGGCGTTGCAGACGGCGACGGCGTGTGATGCGCCGTGGCGGGCGGCGACGGCTTCTTCGAAGCGATCAATGCTCGGGCCTTGGGTCAGCCAGTCGGATTGGAGGACTTCGACAACTGCGTCGATATCGGCCTGATCGATGCTCTGGCGACCGTAGGGGATCATGCTGGCTTCCTGCTCAGTGAGTAGGCCGGGCCGCGCGCCGGCCTACGTGTCGGGGGGTCTAGGGCGTGGCTTTGTCCAGCGCTGTCAGCTCGTCAATCGTGAGGTAATGCGGGTTGGTGTCGGACACGTATTCAAAGCCTTCCGCCACCTTCTTGCCCACTGCGCCCAGCGCGTTGGTCTGGAAATCGCTCTGGACGATGAAGTTGATGGCCGGGGCGATCACGTAGTGGTCGTCAAATTCAAACGTGTGCTGCGCGTCGTCGCGCGAGATCATCATCTCGTGCAGCTTTTCGCCGGGGCGGATGCCGACGATGCGGTGCGGCAAGGTTGGGGCGATGGCCTTGGCCATATCGGTAATTCTTGCCGACGGGATCTTGGGCACGAAGATTTCGCCGCCCTGCATGCGCTGGAAGTTGTTGAGCACAAAAGCCACGCCATCGTTGAGCGTGATCCAGAAACGGGTCATGCGTGCGTCGGTAATCGGCAGTGAATCGGCACCTTCCTTGATGAGCTTGCGGAAGAACGGCAGTACCGAACCGCGCGAGCCGACCACATTGCCATAGCGCACCACGGCAAACCGCGTCTTGTGGCCGCCGGTGATGTTGTTGGCAGCAACAAACAACTTGTCGCTCAGCAGCTTGGTGGCGCCGTAGAGGTTGATGGGGCTGGACGCTTTGTCGGTGGACAGCGCGATCACCTTGCTGACGCCGCATTCAATGGCCGCGTTGATCACGTTCTCGGCCCCGCCTACGTTGGTGCGGATGCACTCGGTGGGGTTGTATTCGGCAGCCGGCACCTGCTTGAGCGCGGCGGCGTGGACCACGTAATCAATGCCGCGCATGGCTTGCTTGAGGCGGTCGCCGTCGCGCACATCGCCCAGGAAGTAACGCATTTGCGGGGCGTTGAGTTCCTGCTGCATCTCGAACTGCTTGAGCTCGTCGCGCGAGAACACCACCACACGGCGTGGTTGGTGTTCCTTGAGCAAGGTAGCGATGAACTTGCGGCCAAAGGAACCCGTGCCGCCGGTGACCAGAATGGCCTTGTCCTTGAAGAAATCCTTGTCGCTCATGGCCGCTCGATCTTTATGTGGTGTTGAGGAAACTAGCCTAGCAATTAGTTTGCCAGTCTATTCATCCGGCAGATTGCCCAGGCCCAGCGCATCAATGAAACCAAAGGTGCGCATATCCTTGATACGCATGGGGTACAGCATGCCGAACAGGTGATCGCACTCATGTTGCGCCACGCGGGCATGAAAGCCGCTCACGGCGCGATCAATCGGCTGGCCGTGTTCGTCAAAGCCTTCGTAACGCAGTTGTGTGTAGCGTGGCACCACGCCGCGCATACCGGGCACGCTGAGGCAGCCTTCCCAGTCATCCGCCATCTCATCGCTCATGGGCGTGAGCACGGGATTGCACAGGATCGTGAACGGCACGGCCTCGGCATCGGGGTAACGCGCGCTCTTGAAGCCGCCGAAGATGGTGATCTGCTTGGATACGCCAATCTGCGGGGCGGCAATGCCGGCGCCGTTCATGGCGACCATTGTGTCTTTGAGGTCGGCAATCAGATCCATCAAGGCAGCCGAGCCGAATTCCTCGGGTTCGATGGGGTCGGCAACCCGCAGAAGCAGCGGGTCGCCCATTTTGACGATGGGACGGATAGCCATTAGTCAGCGTCTACCTTGACCACTTCTTCAAGGATGCGGTGTACGCGCTCGATGGCCTCGTCGAAGATCGACTCGGCGGCATCCATATCGATTTCATAGCGGCTTTCGCGGCGACCGGCCGCCCAGTTACTGACCACGGCAATCGCGGCGTAGCTGAGACCGGCTTCCTTGGCCAGGGCGGCTTCGGGCATGCCGGTCATGCCGACGATATCGCCACCGTCGCCGGCAATGCGGTTGATCTCGGCACCGGTTTCCAGACGCGGGCCTTGGGTGGCGGCGTAGGTGCCACCATCGATCAGCGCCTGCTTGCTGGCGCCGGCTGCCTTGAGAATGCGTTCACGCAGCTCATGGCAGTAGGGTTCTGTGAAATCGATATGCGTAACGGGCTTGTCGCCGCCTTCAAAGAAGGTGTGCTTGCGTCCGTAGGTGTAATCGATGATCTGGTGCGGCAACACCAGTGTGCCGGGTGGCATGTTGTCGCGGATGCCACCCACGGCGCAGACCGAAATCACGCGCTTGACCTTCTGTTCGGCCAGCGCCGTGATATTGGCGCGGTAGTTGATTTCGTGCGGCGGAATGGTGTGGCCGTAGCCGTGGCGGGCGATGAAAACGACCTGTTGGCCGTTGATTTCGCCAAAGGTCAGCGCGCCGCTGGGTTCGCCGTATTGCGTGCGAATCACCTGACGATGGGTGATTTGCAGATTGCGCAGCCGTGTCAGGCCGGTACCGCCAATAATGGCAAGCATGGAATTCTCCCTTGTTGTTGTGGACTGCCTTGGAAGCGCCCTTGAGCCTGCGAAGATGGTGCAGCAGGTTTACATAGACCAATTAGGCGCCAAAAACGCGGGGGCGACAAGCGCCTGCGTCAGACATCCAGGCTGAGTGTGTAGGTACGAAACACGGTGTCCCACTGCCAGCCATGCGCCTCGTAGACCGATTGCGCTGCATGGTTGTCATGGGCGGTGGAAAGTTGCAGATAGGCTGCACCGCTTTGCTTGCCCACCTGGCGGGCTTGTTCGAGCAGAGCGCCGGCCACGCCCTGCCCTCGGGCCGCAGGCGTGACATAAAGATCGTACAGGGTCCAGATGGGCGCCAGCGCAACCGAGCAGAAGCCAGGGTACATCTGCATGAAGCCGAGCACCTCACCGCCAGATTCCGCCAAGAATACTCGCGATTGACCACTGCTCAGGCGCATGTGCAGCCAGGTGCGGCATGCTGTGAGGTCGCTGGGTTGATCGTAAAACTGGCGATACGCATCAAACAACTTGGCGGCGGCATCGATCTGGTCGTGCGCATGCAGTTCACGCAGCTTCATCGCTGGATCACCGTGGCGCAAAACTGCTGCAGGTAAGTGGTGAACGCCGGGCCAATTTCCGGGTGTTTGGCACCGTAGGCCAGCGTGGCTTCCAGATAACCCAGCTTGGAACCGCAGTCGTAGCGCGTGCCTTCAAAGGGCAAAGCAATTACCCGCTCTTCATCGAGCAAGGCGGCAATCGCATCGGTGAGCTGGATTTCCCCGCCTTTACCCGGCTGGGCCGTGGTGAGGTGGCGGAAAATACGTGGCGAGAGGACGTAACGGCCCACCACGGCAAGGGTTGAGGGGGCTTCGTCGGGCTTGGGTTTCTCGACAATACCGGTGAGCTTGAGGCGGCCACTGCTGTCGGCCTCGGTGACCACAATGCCGTAGGAGCTGGTTTCCTCGCGCGGGACTTCTTCCACGCCGATCACGGAGCTGTGCGTGTCGTCGTACAGCTCCACCATCTGACGCATGACCGGCTTTTTGGCATCGATCAGGTCGTCGGCCAGAATCACGGCAAAGGGCTCGTCGCCCACCAGCGGCTTGGCGCAGAGCACGGCATGACCCAGACCCAGGGCTTCGGGCTGGCGTACATAAGCACAGCTCACACCCTTGGGCAGCACATTGCGCACTATCTCGAGTAAATCGCGTTTGCCCTTGGCTTCGAGTTCGGTTTCCAGCTCATAGGCTTTGTCGAAGTGGTCTTCGATGGCGCGTTTGTTGCGCCCGGTGACGAAGATCATCTCGGTAATGCCTGCGGCCACGGCCTCTTCCACGGCGTACTGGATCAGCGGCTTGTCCACGATATTGAGCATTTCTTTCGGGCTGGCCTTGGTGGCCGGCAGAAAGCGTGTACCCATACCGGCAACGGGAAAGACCGCTTTGGTGACTTTTTGCATGGCATGAACCCTTATGAGGTTTGCCCGATCAACGCCAGCAAACCGGCTTCATCCAGTATGGGGATGCCGAGTTCCTGCGCTTTATCGAGCTTGGAGCCAGCGGCTTCGCCGGCTACCAGATAATCGGTTTTCTTGGAGACCGAGCCCGCGGCCTTGCCGCCTGCGGCTTCGATCAACGCTTTGGCATCGTCGCGGCTCAGTGTCGGCAGCGTGCCGGTAATAACCAGTGTTTTACCCAGCAAGGGGCCGGTGGCCAGCAGCTCGCTCGGTTCGGATTCGGGCCAGCTTACGCCGGCTGCGCGTAGTTGTTCGATGACTTCCACATTCAGCGGCTCAAGCAGGAAGTCGCGGATCGATTGCGCAACAATCGGACCGATATCCGGCACGGCCTGCAAAGCGGCAATCGCAGCAGCCTCATCGGGCTGTGTGGCGGCTTCGATCAAGCCATCCAGCTTGCCGAAATGCCGTGCCAGATCCTTGGCGGTGGCCTCGCCTACGTTGCGGATACCGAGTGCGTAAATGAAGCGTGCCAGCGTTGTGTTACGGCTTGTCTCGATGGCTGCCAACAAGTTGCTGGCCGACTTCTCGGCCATGCGTTCCAGCGCGGCCAGTTTGACGATGCCGAGTTTGTAGATATCGGCCGGCGTACGCAGCAGACCGGCATCCACCATCTGATCGACCAGCTTGTCGCCCAGCCCTTCGATATCCATGGCGCGGCGGCCAGCAAAGTGCAGCAAGGCCTGCTTGCGCTGGGCCGAGCAGACCAGGCCGCCCGTACAGCGATAGGCTGCCTCGCCCTCTTCACGCGCTACATGCGAGCCGCACACAGGGCAGGCAGTGGGCATCTCGAACGGTTTGTACTGCGGCACCGTGCGGGTTTCAACCAGATCAACGGCTTCTTCCACCATGGGCCGGCGCTCGGCCACGATGCCGACAATCTCGGGTATCACATCGCCCGCGCGGCGCACGATGACGGTATCGCCCTGCCGCACATCGAGTTCGCGGATGCGGTCCAGATTGTGCAGCGTGGCGTTGGTGACGGTGACGCCGCCCACAAACACGGGCGCAAGCCGCGCAACCGGGGTGATCGCACCGGTGCGGCCGACCTGCACATCGATGTCCTCGACGGTGGTCAGCATTTCCTGCGGCGGGTATTTATGCGCCACGGCCCAGCGCGGTTCTCGGCTCACAAAGCCCATGCGTTCTTGCAGATCGCGGGCGTTGACCTTGTAGACCACACCGTCGATATCGAACGGCAAGGCATCGCGCTTGGCAGCGATAGCTTGGTGGAAGGCAATCAGACCCGCCGCGCCCTGCGCGACGACGCGGTCGGCGCACACCGGAAAACCCATGGCAGCCAGTGCATCGAGCATGCCGCTGTGGGTGGCCGGTACAGTCCAGCCGTCGACTTCGCCCAAGCCATAGGCAAAGAAGCTCAGCGGGCGCTGCGCGGCAATCTTCGGATCCAGCTGACGCACAGCACCGGCGGCCGTGTTGCGCGGGTTGATGAAGGTTTTCTCGCCTTTCTCCTGCTGGCGGGCGTTGAGCGCGTCGAAATCATCGCGACGCATGTAGACCTCGCCGCGCACTTCCAGCACCGGTGCGGTAACGCCCGCCAGGCGCAGCGGAATCTGGCCGATGGTGCGGATGTTCTGGGTGACGTCTTCACCGGTTTCGCCATCGCCGCGCGTGGCGGCGCGCACCAGCACGCCGGCCTCAAAGCGCAGGCTGATGGCGAGACCATCGAACTTGAGTTCGGCGGCGTATTCAACCGGCGCATCGGCCTCGGTGAGGGCCAGTTCCTTGCGGACACGCGTATCGAAAGTCTCCGCACCACCGGGGCCGGAATCGGTCTCGGTGCGGATCGACAGCATGGGAATCACGTGCCGCACGGGCGCAAACGCATCGAGCGGCTTGCCGCCCACGCGCTGGGTGGGCGAATCGGCCGTGCGCAGCGCCGGGTTGGCGGCTTCGAGGGCGCTTAGTTCATTGAACAGGCGGTCGTACTCGCCGTCGGGCACCAGGGGCGCGTCGAGTACGTAATAGGCATGGGCATAGCGGTTGAGCTGATCGCGCAAGTCGGCTGCGCGCTGGATATCGGCGTCGCTCATGGCCGATCAGGAGAACAGGCGCAGCGCGGCCACACCGCCTGCGGGGATGCCACGGTCGTCCATGCGGCCATACAGGGCCACCAGCTGCTTGCGGATGGCGGCCAGATCGGCCGGCTTGAGCGAGCGGTTGTCGTCATCGACCAGATCACCACCGAGCGTCAGCGCCATTTGCTGTGCCAGATCGGCCATGCGATCAAACGCCTGTTCGCCACCGGCTACGCGTGGTACATCGAGCAGCAGCGTCACCGACGGGGTTTCATCGAGCGCGTCCATCGGGCGGTGGTGGCGATCACACAAAATGAACAGCGGCTGGCCGGATTCGGACCGGGCATGGAAGGCACCATCGGCTTCGAGCACCAAGCCGGCGGTTTCAATCATGGGCGTCAACCGGCTCACCGGGAACGGCGCACGGCTGGAAACCACGCTGAGGCCGATCTGCATGTCGACATCGGCGCAGAATGTATCGAGTTCATGGGCGACATCGAGCTTGTCTTCGCGACGCGGGAACGAGGCCACACCGCCCACGGCTTCGGCAAAGGCACTGATCTGCTCGCAGAACAAAATGAGCTGCGCCTCGCTGACCGCACCCTGGCGATCCACCAGCTGCACGCCAACGCGCAACTCGTGGTAGCGCTGACCGGGGCGAATGACTTCCCACTCATCGTTATCGGCGAGACCTAGCGCGCGTACGCGCTTGCCGACTTCGATCGTCGGCACTTGCGAGAAATCGATTGGTTCGGCGGGATGCACTTCAGCAATGTAATCGAGGGCGGGGTCCAGTACCGCTACCGCCAGTGCGAGCGAATCGCTCAGATCCACCGATTCGGCGGGCGCCGTTACCGCCGCGCCCAGCACCGGCGCAGAAGGCATCAGCGAAGGCTCAAGGCGCATGCCCTGCTCGCCTTGTCGCACCATGTTCTTGGGGGTTTCCAGCAACACATCGGGATGGTTGCGCGCGAAGGCTTCTGTGGCGCGCTTCTTGAAACGCCATTCTTGCCAAGCGTTATAGCCCCAGACACCGCCGACCAGCGCGACGCCCAGACCCAGGGTAATCCAGTGAAATTCGGTCATGCAACAGCTCTCCGGGCGCGAGTGGCCCGCTTAGGTTTGCGCGGGAGCTTAGCGGATAGACCGGGATGCGCCAAGGACTGGGGGAAAGTGTTGCAAGGTGGCCTAGCCGTTTGCTGCCCTGCCCTCGGCCGCCCAGCTCTGCGCCATGGCGGTAAAGGCGTTGACGAGCATGGCATCAAAACGGGTATCCAGACCACCATGTATATCGAATACCGCACGCAAGGCACCGCGACGATCGTCGCCACCGTACTTGTGCACACTGGAGTAGAAATGATCCGCGCAAGCCAGCATCTGTGCACCGGGATGCAAGGGTTGTGTGCGCGAGGGGAAGCCTCGGCCATCTGCCCAGTGATGGTGCTGCCGGATGATCAGCGCGGCTTCATCGAGCCCCTTGCCGAGCGCTTGCAGGCATTGTGCCGATCGTTCCGGGTGACCTGTCCAGAGTTCCCAGCCTGCTTCCTTGGCATTGGCCGGTGGCTTGTCCAGCATGGCATCAGGCAGCGCCAGCATGCCGACGTCGTGCCACAGCACGGCTAGCGTAAGTGCCTGCACGTTCTGGGGCTGGGGATAGTGCTGGTTGAGCGCCAGGACCAGTTCCAGCTGGCGTTCCGCGCGATCATGCCATGCAGGGATACGCTGCACGAGGCACTGCGACAGCAGCAATCCCTGACGGTGTGCAACGCTGTATACGGCAGCGGGAATCGGCGGCGTGGCCACCACGACCGGACCACTGGGAATCAGATCGCCAGGATCATGCGCAGCGATCAGCACATGGCGCGCGGCCTGATCGGCGGCGGGCTGGCCAATGGCCATGCCGAGTTCTTCCACCGCTCGCAGCAAGCCACCAATCGGGGTTTCATCAAAACGGCGAGTGGTGTTGAGCACCCGCGCCATTTCCCGCACGCGGTCCATGCTCTGCAACACCGCCTCACACACAAAGGGGGAACAGGCGTAGCGATGTTCGCGCAGTGCCTGCAGCACGTTCTCGACCAGATTGACCAGCTCGGCAATCGGCGTGGCCTTGCAGTAGACGAAGTCACCCTTGATCGTATGGACATGGCGAAATGCGCTGGAGACCAGATCCACCGAGTCGGGATAACGGACCAGTTCCTGCATGTCGGTTTCCAGCGCCGGCAGGTGGTCCGATATTTCGGTCATGACATCCGGCAGCAATTCGAAATCGACTTCAGCGACGTTCATGCCTGCTCCTAGGGTGTTGGGCAACGCAACGGCGGTTAAACCGGTACAGCGGCTTTGCTGCTCGCCACTGGGCGGCGTCAGGCGGCTTCGCGCATTTGCAGTGCGGCTTCGATATCAACCGCGACCACGCGGCTGACACCTTGTTCCTGCATGGTAATCCCGATTAGCTGATCTGCCATTTCCATGGTGATCTTGTTGTGACTGATATAGAGGAACTGGGTCTTCTCGGCCATGCGTTTGACCATTTCGCAGAAACGACCCGTATTGGCGTCGTCCAGTGGCGCATCCACTTCATCCAGCAAACAGAACGGTGCCGGATTGAGCTGGAACAGTGCGAACACCAGACTTAGCGCAGTGAGCGCCTTTTCGCCACCGGAAAGCAGATGGATGGTGGCGTTTTTCTTGCCCGGCGGTTGCGCCATGATCTGAATACCGGCATCGAGTATCTCCTCGCCGGTGAGGATCAGCTCGGCGTGGCCACCGCCGAACAACAGCGGGAACAACGACTGCAGGTTACCGTTCACCGTATCGAAGGTGCTTTGCAGCATCGCACGGGTTTCACGGTCGATACGGCGGATGGCGCTTTCCAGTGTTTCCATCGCCTCGGTGAGATCGGCCGCCTGCGCGTCAAGGTAATCCTTGCGCTCACGGGCCGCATTCAGCTCATCCAGCGCGGCGAGGTTCACATTACCCAAGGCGGTAATGCCCTGCGCCAAACGAGCGATCTCGCTGGTAAGCGTGCTGACTTTGAGACCGTCGCCAATCAGCGGCAACAATGCCGCCACATCGGCCTGCGCCTCATCGAGTTCCTGGGTAAAGCGCTCTTCAGCGAGCCGCGCTTCCTGTTCCTTGAGGCGCAACTCCCCCAGCCTGTCGCGGAGCGGATCGAAGCCTTGCTCAACCTGCTGCTTCTCCAGCTCTTTTTCCTTGAGCGCGTTGGTCGCGGCGTTAGCCGCGTCGCGTGCCAGTGCCAGCGCCCGCTCCTTCTCCGCCCGATGGTTCACGGCATCCTGGAAGCCGACATCGAACTCGCCTTCATCGATGCCTTCCAGATCAAAACTGGCCTCTTCGAGTCGCAACCGCGCCTCGTCGATCTGTTGTTTGAGATCGTTGCTGCGCCGGGTGAATTCGGCCAGCCGAGCCTCTGCAGCCTGCACGGCAAAGCCGGCTTCCTGGGCCTGCCGTTCGGCTTGCCGCAAACGGCTACGCTGCACATCCAGCGCAGATTCGGTATCCACCTTGGCGTGACGAGCAGTCTCGACCCGCACTTCCAGGCCAGGCAAGGCGGCCGCGGCTTCATCGGACTCCAGCGTCAGCTGTTCCAGCTCCAGCGCCACTTCGCTGGCTTCGGCAGTCAGCTCATCGAGTTCGGCATCCAATGCTTGCCGGCGTGACTGCGCCTGATCGAAAGCCTGAGTCAGCCGCGCCAGTTCCACCTGCTTCTCGCCCCGCTGCTGACGCAAGGCATCCAGCTTGGTACGGGCGTGGCGCAACTCGGCATGTAGCTCGCCTTGCCGCTGTTCTGCCGCATGCAGGGCCGTGGTGGCGGTTTCCAGTGCCACCGTACAGTCGCCCAGACGCAGGTCGATCTCTTCAAGCTCACGCTCCCGCTGGAGCACGCCGGCCAAGGCATTGTCTGGCGCATAGTAGTGAATGGCATGGCGGCTGACGGCATGGCCGGAGCGGGCAATCATCAATTCGCCGGGTTGGAGTGAGGCCTGCTGGGCGAGCAGGTCGGCGTCGTTGTTGACGCACAGTATGTTGGCGAGCCAATCCGTGATCGCAGCCTGTACTTGCGGGTTATCGGAGGTCACCAGCCCGGATGCGGCGCTTACACCGGGCCCACGGGCGGAGGCACCAGGACGGGGCGCCGGCGCCAAGGCACCGTCGATCAGGCTGATCCGCCCCGGCGCCGCATCCAGTTTGCCGAGCTCACCCGCCAGCACTGCATTCATGCGCTCGCGCAGGATGGCTTCCATGGCGGTTTCCCAGCCGCTTTCAATGCGGATCTGGCGGAACAGCCGCGGCGCATTCTGCAAGCCATGCTTGGCCAGCCAAGCGTCCACGGCTTTGTCTGAACCTGCCTGTGCCTGCAGCTTGCTCAATGCGTCCTGGCGGGCAGAGAGTTCGGCCCGTTCGGCACGCAATTGCTCGACTTCATGACGGCGCGCTGTGCGCTCGGCCTCGGCCGCGTGCAGATTGGCATCCAGCGTTTCCAGGCGGGTTTGCGCGTCTTCCAGCGTCATCCCCAGCTCTTCAAGCGCCATCCGCTTGTCATCCAGCGCGCTGGTGTCTGCCTTGGGCAGGCTGTTGCGCTCGCTTTCCAACCTTTCCCGGCGCTGCTGAAGCTGGCTCAGGCTTCGCTCCAGGTGCTGGCGCTGCTGTTCAGCGAGCTGCCGGGTCTGACGGGCATGCGAGAAGGCCAACTGGGCCTCACTGAGTGCTGACTCGGCGGCCCGGAAAGCCTCATCCAGCAATGGCAGCGCAGCTTGCTCCTCCATCAACGCGGCTTGGGCGTCTTCAAGCGCCAGACCGGCCTCCTCCCTGCGCAGCGCCCAGTCGCCCTGTTCGGCACCCAATGCCTCGCTGCTGCGCCCTAGCTCATCCAGCCGCTGGCGCGCCTGGGCTTGTTGCTGGGTCAGGCGCTGCCGCGTCTCGCGCAGGTGGAGCAACTTCTGCTCCATGCGTGCCACGGTGGCGGTGGCGTCGGCAAGGTGGGTTTGGGCCAGGTTGGCGGCGTCGGTGGCGTCGTAATGGGTTTCACGCAGGTGTTCGATCTGCGCTTCAATGTCGCGCAGACGTCCCGTCTGCGATTCCAGCGAGGTCTGCGCGGCAGCCAGCTCGGCGCGGCATTTGGCGGCGTCGCGCTCAGCATCGAGTTTGCGTTGCAGTGCCAGCAGATTCTGGCGCTCGGTGAGACGGGCGCGCATCTCGTTGTACTGCGCGGCCACGGCAGCTTGGGCATCCAGTTTTTCAAGCTGGCCAACCAGTTCCTGACGGATATCGTCCACGCGAGCGAGATTCTCACGCGTATCGGCGATCCGGCTCTCGGTTTCCTTGCGGCGCTCTTTGTATTTGGAGACCCCGGCGGCCTCTTCGAGAAACGCCCGCAACTCCTCGGGGCGGGCTTCAATGATGCGGCTGATCATACCCTGCTCGATCACCGCGTACCCGCGCGTACCCACACCAGTACCAAGGAACAGATCGGCAATATCCTTGCGGCGACATTGCAGATTGTTGATGTAGTAAGACGATTCCCCCTGCCGGGTCAGCATACGCTTGATGCTGATCTCGCCGTATTGCGACCAGGCACCGGCAGCACGGCCTTCGCTATTGTCGAATACCAGCTCCACTGCGGCGCGGCTTACCGGCTTGCGCGTGTTGGAGCCGTTGAAAATCACATCCTGCATCGATTCGCCGCGCAACTGCTTGGCCGATGACTCACCCAGCACCCAGCGTACCGCGTCAATCACATTGGACTTGCCGCAGCCATTGGGGCCGCAGACAGCCACCAGCTGGCCCGGCACGGGAATCGCGGTGGGATCACAGAAGCTCTTGAAGCCGGCAAGTTTGACGTGGGTAAGGCGCACGGGATAACCAGGAAGACAGGTCGGCGGATTGTAATCAATTCAGCGCATATCACGCGCATGCCGTGGCAAACGATAAGGTCTGCACGGCAACACGTCGCATTCCCTTGCGGCCAAACCGGCAAAAATGGCGATAACCACAAAATATATGGTGGATAAAACCGGTTTTGCCTTGATTCCTGAAGCGAATCAGTCGATAGCTTTCTTATAAGCGACGCTGTCGCACCTGGAGTCAGAAGCAATGGCGCGGAAGACGCGAACCTTGCAAACGGTGTGGTTCAACCCGGTTTATCTGGCCGTGTTACTCACGGTGGCACCGCACGCCGCCACGCTGGGTGAACTGCAGCTTCGCTCACGTCTGGGTCAGGCGCTGGATGCGCGGGTCATAATCCAGGCACAGTCAGAAGCAATGCCGCGTCCGGACTGCATCAGCACCACACTTTACGATGGCGGCGAGGATGGGGTGCCGCGGCGTACGGCAATCGAGCTGAACCCCGACAAGACGGGTAGCGCTACGCTGATGATCTACAGCGAAGGCGCGCTGCTGGAGCCGATCTCCCGACTGACCGTGCGTTTGCGCTGCCACGGTGCCGAAGTCCGGCGCGACTACACCTTCCTGCTGGACCCACCCGACAGCGGCCAGCTCACCCAGGCTCTGGTGCCATCAGTAGGGACGGCGATCAGCCTCCCACAATCGGCGATTCCGGCACCTCCCCTTGAAGCCAAGGGCCCCGCTTCAGTGCCGGCCAACAGCCTGCTGGGCATGGCACGCCAACACTACCCCGGTCAGCCCGACGCCCGCCGGCACTTCATCCGCAGCGCCCGCGCACTGAATCCCAATTTACCAGCGGATAGCGCGGCGCCGCTACCGGATGGTTACCCATTCAAGGCGCCCCCGCCCCTGATCGCCCGTGCCGATCCGCTGGGTGAGGCCAAAGGCAATTGGGCCGTCCAGCCGGGTGATTCGCTGTATAGCATTGTCCGCAACCTCTACCCGGATCAACCCGCCCGCAAAAAGGCATTGGTGGCTGCCCTGCGCCGTTTGAACCCCGGCCTGCCGCGAGATGGCGAAAAAGCCCTGCCTGCAGGCATGCTGCTGTTGTTGCCGGCTACGCTGGATATAACCAGTAGCGCATCTCCTCCCGTGACGCCACCAACCCGAACCGAGCCAGCGACCGTCGCACCGACCGCTGACAAACTCGAAATATCACGCACCGCAGTAACGCAGGCGGCGCCGAGTACGGACTCGACCGAAGCGGCACTCAATGAGCGCGAACAGGCGCTGCTTGATCAGGCGAGCGAGCAACAAGCCAAACTGCTGGAAGCGCAGAACCGCATCGAAAAACTCGAAAAGCGGCTGAGCTGGCTAAGCAGTGCGATAGACGAGCGCGACGCTGCACAAAAGCAGGTCGTGCGGCAGGCCAAACCGGCCTGGCAGGAACTCGGCATTGCGGTGCTGGGCGCCTCGTTGTTCACCGCGGCGATCATGGCTTGGCTGGGCCGGCGCGGCCGACGCCGCGGCAGCACCGAGGCAGACCGTCTGGCTGCGGCGTTTACCGTTCCGCACCGCGACCCGTTCGGGGATGAATACGCGACCTCAAGTCTGCAGGTTGATACGGTAAGCCGTGCACCCCAACCCACCGAGGACAATGGCTTGGAGGGCGAACCGGCACCTTCGCCAACACGGCCGCACACGTCGGCGAGTTCACCGCAGGCCGATAATATGGATGTGTTTGAACTTAACAGCGCCGCCAGCGAAGCGGCGGTACTTGCTGCCTATGGTCAGGTAGACCGGGCCATTGCCTTGCTGGAGTCTGAAATCGAGCGCATGCCCACCAGTGTGATCAACTGGATGCAGCTGCTGGAGATTCTGTACAACCACCGCGAAACGGATCGCTTCCTGCTGGTCGCTACCGATTTCCACCAGCGCTTTGCCAGCGAATCCATGTGGGACAAAGTGCGACGCATGGGGTTGGAGTTGGCGCCAAAGGCACCGGTCTTTGCCACTCCCCCCGCGAACATGCCGTTTGATGGCTTGGGTGAATCGCCCGCTGAAGCAGCTGCACCGGCACCGCGCGCTCCCTCACCGCAACCACTGGTGTTCGAACTGGATCGTTCACCCACGGCCATTGGGGAGCCGGAGAATATCGATGCCATCAGGCTACCGCACGACGTCGACTTTGAAATCGGCACGGTGGAAGTCCCGCCACTGAGCGAGCTGGAGTACGCCAGACAACTGATCCGGCGCGGCGAGAGGGAGGCCGGTGCGGCGATACTGGAGCGTATCCTCATGGAAGGCAGCCAGGACGAAAAGCTCGCCGCTGCAGACCTGCTGGTACGCCTGACTTCACCAACCTGAGTTAGCGGATGCGCTATACCGGCGCGGTATCGGCATCCTGCTTCTCTGCCTCGCTCTGCTGCAGTGCCCACATGCGTGCATAACTGCCTTGCGCCGCCAGTAGCTCGCGATGACTTCCGCGCTCCACCACCCTGCCCGCCTCCAGTACCAGAATCTCGTCGGCATCCACAATGGTGGAGAGCCGATGCGCGATCACCAGCGTGGTACGGTTCGCGGATATGGCGGCGAGTTCAGCCTGAATGGCCCGCTCGGTGCGGGAGTCCAGTGCCGAGGTAGCCTCGTCGAAGATCAGGATGGGCGGGTTCTTGAGGATGGTGCGGGCAATGGCAACACGCTGTTTCTCGCCGCCGGAGAGCTTGAGTCCGCGCTCACCCACTGTGGTCTCCCAGCCATCGGGCAGGCGCTCGATAAAGTCGAGAATATGCGCCGAGCGTGCGGCTTCGATGATCTCTTCACGGCTCGCCCCTGGGCGACCATAGGCAATGTTGTAGTAGATGCTGTCGTTGAACAGCACCGTGTCCTGAGGAACGATACCGATATGGGCACGCAGGCTGGCCTGGGCCAGCTGGCGCACATCATGGCCATTGATACGGATGGCACCGCTGCTCACATCATAAAAACGGAACAGCAGCCTTGAGAGCGTGCTTTTGCCCGCGCCCGAACTGCCCACTACAGCGACGGTCTTGCCGGCAGGTATGGTGAAATCCACGCCCTGCAGGATTTGCCGCTTGGCGTCGTAACCAAAATCCACGGCGGCAAATTCAACCGTGGCGGCGCTGGTCTGCAGGGTCTGGGCGTCGGGCGCATCCTGCACTTCGGCGTGCTCGTGGAGCAGGCCGAACATTTTTTCCATGTCGGTAAGTGCCTGCTTGATCTCGCGGTAGGCCATACCCAGAAAGTTCAGCGGGGTATAGAGCTGGATCAGGAAGGCGTTCACGGCCACCAGATCGCCCAGGGTCATGGTGCCCTTGACCACACCATCAGCCGCCAGCCAGACCAGACCGGTCACGCCAATGGCAATGATGCCGCTCTGGCCGCTGTTGAGCAGGCCGATCGATACCTCGTTCTTGACCGCAGCATCCTCCCAGCGCAACAGCGCCTCGTTGTAGCGGCGTGCTTCATAGGGTTCATTACCGAAGTATTTGACCGTCTCGTAATTGAGCAGTGAATCCACCGCACGCACATTGGCGCGCGAATCCAGATCATTCATGGCTCGCCGGGTCTTGGTTCGCCAGTCGGTGACCAGAATCGTGAACGCCGTGTAAGCACCGATGGTGCCCAGCGTCACCACGGCAAAGCGCCAGTCATAAAGCGTGACCAGAATCACCGTCACCAAGGTGATTTCAAGAATGGTGGGCAGGATGTTGAACAGCATGAAACTCAGCAGCGAACCAATGCCGCGGGTACCGCGCTCGATATCCCGGGTCATGCCCCCGGTTTGCCGGTTCAGATGAAAACGCAGGCTCAGGCGATGCAGGTGCTCGAAGGTCTCCAGCGCCACCTGCCGGATCGCCCCTTGGGCTACCTTGGCAAACACGGCGTCGCGCAGTTCACCGAATGCTGTGGATGCCAGTCGTAACAGGCCGTAGCCCACGATCATCGCCACGGGTACCGCCAACAACGCATTGCCCTGCGCTGTAAGGTGATCCACGATGCCCTTGAGCAGCAAGGGTACGGACACGTTGGCAAACTTTGCTGCAGCAAGGCAGGCTAAGGCCGCAAGGACGCGCCATTTGTAGCGGTACAGGTACGGGGCGAGTGTTTTCAGCGTCTGCCAGTCACCCCGCGGAGCGGACTTGGCGGATAGTTCGGGGAGCATGGAGGTCATCAGGCGGGTTCTGGCTGGGCGGGTATCCCGCTATGATGATGACAGACTCACAGAAAACAAGCCCTACGCTTATGGAATGGTTGCTACTCGAAGCCGGCATTGCCGGCCTGCTGCTCGTCTTCATCGTCTGGTGGACCTTGCCCAAGAAGGATCGCAAGCGTGACCGGGACGATCAACCCTAGGTATTCATCTTCATGGCTCACCCATTGCGCCAGCGTGCGCCCCTGTGGTTTCGCATCGGCGGCCTGCTTGCGCTAGTGATTGCCTTTGTGGTGGCCTTGCTCACCTTCCTGAACTACGCGAACTTCCGCAAAACCGTGCAGGAACTGCATCAGGCGCGCTATCTGGCGCTTGGCAAGGATTTGCGGCAGAGCGTGGAGGCGGGCTTGTCGCTGGGGCTGTTGCCCGACCAGAACGCCCGATTACCCGCGCTGTTTGCCGAAACACGCAAAAGCTGGCCAGCCGTGAGCTATGTCGGGGTGATCGACCCGGCAGGCAAAACGCTGGCCGTGGCCGGTCAGGCGAGAGAGGGAGAACTCACCGCTTGGGCCGACCGTATCGATAACCACGCCGCGGATGCGAGTTGGTACTGGCAGGCGGGTAGCCAGTCTGCGGTGGGCTTGAGTCTCACCGACAACTATGGTGGCAAGGCGGGTGCGATCGTGATTGCTTACGATGATCGCGATATCACCGCTCTCGGTAACACCATGCTCTGGACACTGCTCTGGCGCGCGCTGGGCGTCATGCTCGCCGCTGCCGCGCTTGCCTGGCTGGGTGCCTGGTGGCTGACCCGGCAGCTCGCAGCCGAATTGGACGATGCCGAGGCCGTTCTGGCGGGCGCCAGCCTCCCGCCCGACACCCGCCAGCTGGTCGCGGAAACTCAGCATTTTGTGGCTGCCATTGATAATGCACAGGCACAGATAGGCGGTGCGCGATGACGACCCATCTGCTGCAAAGGCGTCTGGCCATATTGGCAACGGCGTTGCTGATTGCGGCAGCGCTGGCCGTTACCTTGTTATCGGTGCGGCCGTTTGCCGGGGCCATCGAGCCGGAAATGGCCAAGACCGTATCGGTGGTTGGCGATAGCGTGCTGCGCCTTATCGAACGTGCAGATACCCTGGGCATGCCCTTGGATAAACTGACGGGCGTTGAGGCGCTGCTGGATGAGGTTCGCCGCGACAACCCGGATTTGCGTTATCTGGCCGTGGTTGGCCAAGATGGCCAGGTGCTGTATGCCAGCGGCGGGATTCAGGACGACGCGCTCAAGGCCCACTGGCGTCACCAGATGGACGGCAGTGCCACCGTTGGCCAATGGCTGGATACGGCCTTGCCGATCAGCAGCCGTCAGGGCGTCATCGGCAGCTTGCATGTGGGTCAGGCGGCGGCAACCGTGGAAGCCCAGCTTCACGAGCTGATGTTTGATCTGGTCACCGTGCTGCTGGTGGCGGGGCTCACGGCACTGGAGCTGCTGCGTTTTGTGATGGCCGCCATGGTTGGCGCTCCCATCGCCGCGTTGAACCTGAGTTGGCAGGCCGCGCGCAAAGGTGACTTCTCCCATTATCTGCCCACGGATTACTTCGGCGGCATTGGCCGACTCAACCATGCCAGCAATGCCCTGATCGCCAAGCTTAATACCAGCGCCAGCCGCTTGCGCGCCTCGGCACAAGCGCAGTTTGCCGAGGCAAGCCGAGGTCTGCAGCTGCATGAAGACGGCGAGCGGCCCACCCTGTTCTCCGGGGCCGTTGATTTTGTACGCTGGCCCTTCTTCCTGCTGATTTTTTCCGACTCGCTGTCGCTGAGTTTCTTTCCGATGTTTGTGGAGGGCTTCTACTCGCCCGCCTACGGCCTCTCCAAACAGCTCGCGCTGGGTCTGCCGATCTCGCTGTTCATGTTTGCCTGGGCCATGGCCATGCCTTGGGCAGGCCTATGGTGTGACAGGCTGGGTTATCGACGTGCTTTTGCCATCGGGGCCGGGATCACCACGGTGGGCCTGCTGCTGACGGCGGCCTCTCAGACACTGATAGATCTGGTTCTGTGGCGATCATTGACCGCCGTGGGTTACGGCCTGGTATTCGTGACCGCGCAGACGTATATCTCCAACCACACGCCGGCCGAGAAGCGGACCAAGGGCATGGCGATGTTTCTCGCCACATTCTTCGCCGGTTCGCTATCTGGCGCTGCCATCGGCGGGATCCTTGCCGAGCGTGTCGGATTCCGGCCGACGTTCATGTTGTCGGCGCTGCTGAGTCTGGCAGCAGCCATCTTCGTCATGCGTTTTCTGGCGCGCAAACGCCTCAGTGGCACGGTGCGCAAGTCCCTGCGCTGGCGTGATATCCGCCTCTTGCTCAAGCACAAACCCTTTGTGGTGATCACCGTCCTGGCAGCGATTCCTTCGAAGATCGCGCTGACCGGATTCCTGTACTACACCGCGCCGCTATACCTCAAGGCCTTGGGTAACAGTCAGTCTGCCGTGGGCCGGGTGATGATGGCCTATGGCCTGGCCATCATTGCCTTCTCGCCGCTAGTCGCACAAATGGCCGACAGACTCGGCAAGCATCGCTGGTTTGTCAGTCTGGGGGGCTTTGCAGCATCGGGTGCGATGTTTGTGATTTACCTGGACGCCGGCACCATGGGTGTCTCGGTCGCCATCCTGTTGCTGGGTTTGGCCCATGCGATCGGCGTATCGCCGCAGCTCGCATTAGTGACCGACTATTGCCAGGATGCCGTGGCCGAGGTGGGGCAAGCCACGGCCACAGGTATCTTCCGGCTGATTGAACGACTGGGCAATGTACTGGGGCCCTTGATTGCGGCGGTATTGATCGGGGCCTTTGGTTTCAAGGGGGCCTTCTATGGCATGGGCGTGCTGATCCTGATCGCCGCCACCTTGTTCACGCTGGTGATCTGGCGTATCGGCAGCCAGCCAGACATCGCCAAGGAGGCAACATGAACCGCCGCAATTGCCTGCATGCCGGTGTGGCGCTGGGTCTCGCGCCATGGCTGAATGCGGCAACCACGCCGACACGGCGCGTGATGCTGCTGCTTTACCGCGGCGTCACGCCCGCGGAGCGTGGCTTCATGGACTACTTGAAACGGCAGATGCCGGTCGAATTCATCGTGCGAGATGCCGCCGGAGACAAGGCAAAACTCGCCGACCTGGTCGCTGAAGCGCGTACCCTGCGCCCCGATCTGATTTACGCATTCGGCACTACCGTCACGATTGCCACGGTTGGTACCTATACGGAGCGCGATCCGGCAAGGCATATCAGCGATATTCCCGTCGTGTTCAATATCGTGGCGGACCCCGTCGGTGCGGGTCTGGCGCCGGATACGAAATCCAGCCTGCGCAACCTCACCGGAGTGAGCCATCTGGCACCCCCAACCGTGCAATGGCAGGCCATGCGTCGCTACGGTAGGGTGAGCCGGCTCGGGCTGATCTACAGCCCCAATGAAAAGAATGCCGTGCTTGCCGCAGCGCGTCTGGCCCAGGCGGCCAAGGCGGACGGGGTATCGGTCCATGCCGAGGCCATCGAGACCGATACCGCGGGCAAACCGGACGAAGCCGGACTGAGCGCTACGCTGGCGCGTGTGCTCAAGCAAGCTCCCGACTGGTTGTACCTGCCCTCCGACTCCTTCCTGATCGCTCACGCCGCCGAAGTCGTCAGCCGGGCGACCGAAGCCGGTGTGGCCACCTTTGCCGCCACCGAGGAGCCCGTGCGCCAGGGCGGTGCCCTGGCCGGGCTCGTCAGCCCCTACTATGCCGCAGGCCAGTTCGCCGGTCTCAAGGCCGCGCAGATCCTCCAAGGCACAAAAACAGCGGCCGATCTGCCGCTGGATACCCTTGCCCGTTTTACCTATTTGATGAACATGACAACCGCGCGGCAGCTCGGGCGCTTCCCCCCTATCGGCATGCTGCGCTATGCCGAGGTCGTGGGTGCATGAGCCCGATCATGCTTGAAGAGCACACTTGAAAGAAAACGCCCCGGAATACGGGGCGTTTTCTTGGGTAGTGCGGGCGTGAGGGCGTAAGGTCAGCGCATGTGCTTGCGCAGAAATTCGTTCTGCTCAGAGAGATCACGCGCCAGCTGCACCGCAATCATGAACTGTAATTGGTGACAGATCGGCGGGGCGGAATCGAACAGTGTCTTGAAGGCATCCTGCGTCAGCGCAGCGATCTTGACCTTGCCATGGGCTACGCAGGTGGCCGCGGCGGGCATGTCATCCACCAGTGAAAGTAATCCGAAGATTTCACCCTCACGCAGGTCGCGTACATCGTATTCGGTCTGATTAGGCTGATCGCGGCGAATAACTCCGACCGAGCCTTCCAGAATAATGAACATGGCACCGCCTATCCCGCCCTGATGAATGAAGACAAAGCCATCGGGACAGTCCTCGATCTGCAAGGCGCTGATCAAGGCATTGGTGTGCGAATCGGTATATGACTCAAAAGCGGGCAGGTTGCGCAGGAATGTCTTGATATCCATCTCACGCTCCCGACATGCGACCAATGGCCGCGGCAGATACCCGCAAGCGCGAAGCCAGCAGTTCGATCAGGTTGGAGAGCAAGGCATTGGCGATGTGGTCGTTATCGCGAATCAGGTTATCGAAATCCTGGTAATGCAATTTCAGCGCCTTGCAGGGTGTCAAGGTCGTCACTGTGGCGCTCCCGAGCATGCTGCCTGACAACACGGATACCTCACCCAACCACTGCCCCGGCGACGCCGTGCCCAGCGAAATGCTGCGGGTGTCTTCCTCAAGCGTGACGGCCAGCTTGCCCTCGATGATCAGATAGAGCGACTCGACCGGCATGCGATCGCGGAACAACTTGCGATCTGCTGCTAATTCAACCGGCTTGCACGCGGCCAGCAGGGAATCCACATGCTGTGGTCCCAACTGCGCGGCCAGCGCCGGAAAGGCGCGTTGGAAAGCTTCTCGCATGGACTGCCCCGAACGTAAGGGATGAGTTAAAGCCGCCTGCGACGGCCGATGGGTGACAAAGATTGGTGAAGATATAGCCCTCAGGACGCCGCAATACCAGCAAGGTGGTACTTTTTGGGCTAAACCATCAGGTGGATCGCGACACTTGTCACGACTGTCACCCAGAAGAATGATGAAAACCCTGACCCGTTTCCTGCACCCGACGACATGGCCGATCGCGTTCAAGCTCGCTGTACTGCTGTTATTGAGCAGCACACTGCCGATGCTGGCGTCCACTTCCTATACCCTGCGTGGCAGCCTGGAGAGCATGGAAACCGCCGAGCTGAAGAATCTTCAGCAACTGGCCGCCAGTCTGGCCGCGCGGTTGGATCAATACATACTCGATAGCCAGCACTTTCTGGTTTACATGGCCAGCAATGCGGCGGTCACCCGTCTGGTGGCCGACCCTTCACCAGCCAACCGCACCGCGGTAGAGGTGGAGCTCGGCAAGATTGTCGCCGCCAACAACAATATCGAGCTGATGCATGTGCTGGATGCTGATGGCGTCGTCATCGCGGCGAGCCGCGCGCAGTTCTTCGGCCTAGATTTCCGGTTTAGGGATTATTACACCCAGGTCATCAAAGGCGGCCTCTACATCTCGGACATCGAGGTCGGTGTCGTCACCCGCATGCCCGGCGTGTTCTTCTCGGCACCCATTTACCGGCCAGATGGTGCAATCGGCGGCGTAGCCGTGATGAAAATCCGCGGCGAGACCGTGACCGGCATACTCGATGCCGTTCGTTCCAGCAGCAATCGCTACGCGTTTCTCGTCAATCGGGATGGTGTGCTGGTTCACCACCCGGACGCCAAGTTGCTGTACCGCAGCCTTGACAAGCTCCCCGAGGAAGTCGAGCACCGTATCCTGCGTGAACGCCAATTCATGCTGGAGCGCATCGAAAGTCTGAACCTGCGTGATCTGAACGCTGCGCTTACCCAGGCTCGTCAGCCAGGCAACATCGTTTACCGGTCACCGATTACCGATCAACTCGAAATTGCCGGCTACGCCCCGGCCCGCCACCGCTGGATTGTGGGGGTGAATGAGCCCAAGGAAGTGTTCACCGCGCCATTGCGGGATCTCTCACGCCATGTGGGTTACGGTGTGCTCGGCATGGTGGCACTCAGCGTGTTGGCGGCTGCCGTCCTCTCGCGCCTGCTGCTGCGTCCTGTTCGCAGTCTGGCCGGGGCAGCCATGGCCATGCGTGCCGGGGATTACCCGAACGCGACTGCCACCGCCTACTGGCAAGACGAGATGGGTGCCTTGGCCAACACCTTCAACGATATGGTCAAGAGCGTGCAGGAGCGTGAGCGAGAGCGCGATATCTTTGGTCGTGTGGTCTCGCCGGAAGTCCGGGAAAAACTGCTATCGGGCGAAGTGAAACTGGGTGGGGAGAGCCTCAAGGTAACCGTGTTGTTCTCGGATATTCGGGATTTCTCGACGCTCTCAGAACAAATGACACCGGAGCAGGTGGTGGCCTTCCTCAACGAATACCTCTCGGAGATGGCAGAGGCAGTCAAACCTTGGGGTGGCTACATCAACAACTTCATTGGCGATGCCATTGTGGTGATCTTTGGCGCCCCGATTGCTGCGCCAGGCAGAGAATGGGCGGCTGTCGCCGCAGCCTTCGACATGCGTGACCGACTGAGCAAACTGAATGATCGCCGTGAGCAGCGCGGCGAAATCCGGCTAGAAAGCGGTATCGGCATCAGCACGGGTGAGGTGATCGCCGGGCAGGTTGGATCGATGGACCGGTTCCTCTATACGGTGATCGGCGACGCGGTCAATGTCGCCGCGCGACTGGAGGCACTCACCAAGAACGTAGAGCGCGACATCCTGATCAATCCGAATACCTTTGAGGGCATACGGAGCCGGCCCGAAGTGCGTGTCGAAGGCATGGGCAAACACCAGCTCAAAGGGCGGCGTGAAGAAATGGATGTTTACGCAGTGTCGCGCGCGAGTTGAAAACGACCATGAGCGACTTTATGCCAGAGCAGGCTGCCAGCTTGCTCACTTATCATGCAGCCAACCCAGAACAAGCCTGATCCCATGCCCCAACGCCGCCCCGCCTCGCTTCGCCCAGAGTTCTGCAGCCTTGTATTCTTTGCCAGCATGACCGTGCTGGCAGCGGACATTGCCAGCCTGCCCACCCCGGGTAGCGTGGAGCAATCGTTGCGGCGACCCGAGCCGGCACCGCGGCAACCGGCAGAAGTGCTGTTCCGTCGCGATGATGGCGGCACGGATCACGACCCCAACGCGCGGCGTTTCCGTGTCAATGGCTTTGATTTCCACGGCAACAAGGTATTCACCGATTTCCGCCTCAAGCGCGCGGTAGAGCGCTTTCTAGACCGAGAACTCAATCTCCATGATCTCGGTCGCGCGGCTGATGCCGTCAGCGATTTCTACCAGCGTCAAGGCTACCCACTCGCGCGTGCGCTGGTGCCGGCGCAGCGCGTCAACGACGGCCTCGTCCGTATCGATATTGTCGAAGGTACGCTGGGTGAAGTTCGCGTTGCCGGTAACAGCCGTTATGGCACTGCACTGATCAAGGAGTTCGGTGGCAGCCTCGCAATCGGCGCGCCCATCGGACAGGCCGCGCTCGAATCCAAGCTCCTGCTGCTCAACGATCAGCCAGGCCTGCGTGCCAGAGCCACCTTGCTGCCAGGCGAGCAGTACGGCAGCAGCGATCTGCTGGTACAGGTCGAGGAAAAAACGTTTGCGCTTGATGTGGCGCTCACCAATGCCGCGCGCGAGGATATAGGCCAGAACCGCCTGGATCTGAACTTCAGCCTCAACAATCCGCTCGGCGTTGGCGATCAGCTACTGGTGCGCAGCATCGTGTCCGAGCACCAGCTGCTGCGTTACGGCAAGCTGACCTACAGCTTGCCAATGAGCATGCGTGGCGACCGCCTCAGCCTGAGCCATTCGCGCGTCCGATACGATGTGGGCGGCAGACTTGCGCCGCTGGAGCTGGCCGGCGAAGTCAAAGCCAGCGAACTGGCCTACACCTGGCCCTACCTGCGCTCGCGCGAGCGGGATCGCAGTTTCAGCCTTGGCTACAACTATCGCGAACTGCGCCAGGACGCGCTTGGCGTCACCCTGTCGCGCAAATACCTCGCGCTGGCCAATGCAACCTGGCGCGAGCGCTGGTTCGATTCGGACGGCACGGCCTGGAACTGGCGTCTGACTGCGTCGAGCAACGGTCGTCGCTACATTCCAGCCCGGCCCGCGGTGGTTTCTACGCCTACCAATCCGGCCGAAGCACCCGTCGTCATCACGCCGGAAATCCCGGCTCGCCAGAATGCAGAGCGCCTGCGACTCGATGCCGGCTTTGATGCCACCGCGGCGCTCGACAAGAACTGGGACGTGATGCTCAAAGGCCAATGGGTACACAGCCGGCAAACCCTGCCAGATAGCGACAAGTTCGATATCGGTGGCCCCGACAGCGTACGCGCCTACCGACCATCTGAAATGCGTGGCGACAGTGGCGAAGCGCTCACCCTCGAAGCCCGCCGCCGCCTCAATGTGCTGGGCCGTGCAGCTCAGGCCAGCGTATTCGTGGACTATGGCCGGGTCGTCTACAAGCAAGCGGGCTTTCGCAATGGCCGAGGGGAAATTGCCGGCGCAGGTGTCGGACTGACGGTGTACCCCACCCGCAACAGCGCGATTAAAGTGGAATACGCCCACGCAGCCATGAACAACTACAAGGCGGACGACGGCAAGAAAGGTCGTCTCTGGTTCAATATGAGTGCGAGTTTCTGAGCCATGAAGGCATGCTCCCTGCCCTGCCGCCCTACCCTGATCGCACTGGCGATTGCCAGCGCTCTGTCCACCCATGCCCAGCTCCCGACCAACCCGACCGTTGTGGCAGGATCGGCAAGCGTCAGTGAAGACGGCTCCACGGTGCATCAGGTCAGCGACAAGGCCATCATCAACTGGGGCAGCTTCAGCGTTGGCGCCAATGATCTGTTGCGCTTTCTGCAGCCCAACAGCCAGGCCGTCATCCTCAACCGCGTCATCGGCACCGAACCCAGCCAGATACTGGGGCAGATGCAGGCTAACGGCCGCGTGTTCGTGGTCAATGGCAATGGCGTGTTCTTCGGAGCTGGCGCCCGCGTCGACGTAGGCGGACTGGTCGCCACCACGCTCGATATCCGCAACGAGGACTTTCTGGCCGGCCGTTATCGTTTTGATGGCCAGGGCAACACGGCGGCCGTCATCAACCAGGGCAGCCTGCGTGCTGCCGACCGTGGCTTTGTCGTACTGGCGGGTGATCGCGTCAGCAATAGCGGTCTGATTCAGGCCCGGCTGGGCTCGGTGCTGCTGGCATCGGGCCAGGCATTGCAACTCGATCTCGGCGGCGACGGCCTGATCAGCTACGCACTGAGCGAGGCCGCCATCGGCGCGATGGCTGGGGCCGCCAATGATGGCCGCCTGATTGCCGACGGTGGCCGTATCGTCATGGCCGCCAACACGGCGCGCGCATTGGCATCCTCGGCGGTCAACCAGCAAGGTCTGGTCCAGGCGCAGGGCATCGCCGATCGCGGTGGCAGCGTGGAGCTGGTGGCTGTCGGTGGCGATATCACGGTCAAGGGCACCCTCGATGTCAGCGGTGCCCAAGCCGGTTCGGTGCGTATCGAGTCGGACGCCACCACGCTGCTCGGTGGTCAGATTCTGGCCGGCAGCAGCTTGGCCGAGGGCGGTGACATTGCTGCGACAGGAAAACGACTGGCCGTTACCAGCACCGCCCTGATTGACGCCAGCGGCCAGCAAGGCGGCGGCACCGTACTGCTTGGTGGCGATTGGCAAGGTCAGGGTGATCTGCGCAATGCGCAGCGTACCGCGGTGCTCGACGGCGCCCGTATCAAGGCCGACGCGCTCGACAGCGGCAATGGCGGCAAGGTGGTTGTCTGGGCAGATGCGGACACCCGCTTCGCTGGCACCATTTCGGCCCGTGGCGGCAGCCAGGCCGGCAATGGCGGCAAAGTGGAGGTCTCGGGCAAGGACAGGCTGGCCTTCAGTGGCGGAGTGGATACCCTTGCACCCCAGGGTGAAACCGGCATGTTGCTGCTCGATCCGGGCAGCCTCAGCATCACTAGTGGTGCTGCGGTTGCGGGTGACCAAGCCGGCAATGTCGCGGACAACCAACTGTTTGCCTCCGACCCCGATACCACACCGAACACGCTGGCGGAGCAGACGCTGGAAGGCCTGGCCAGCAATGCCAATGTGGTGGTCGAGGCCAGCGGCCTGATCCGCGTCGAGAATCTAGGCGACAACACACTGGCCATGAAGCAGACCGGCGCCGGCAGTTTCACCCTTCGCTCGACCCAGAGCGGCGGCATCACCTTTGACGACTTGAACGACCAGATCACGACCGCGGGTGGCACGATCAACATCGAAGCCAAGGGTTCGGGGTCATTGACTCTGGGCGGGCTCAATTCATCCGGCGGCAACATCAACCTGCTCGCAGCCGGTGGCGCGACGCTGGGCGGCAACATCAACGCGGGCGGCGGTACGGTGACGCTGGACATGGGCAATGGCCTCTCGCAAACGAGTGGCAAAACGCTGACAGCCAGCAGTCTGCTGTTCAAGGGTAGCGGCACCTACTCGATGCAGAACGCCGCTAATGCCGTGACCACCATCGCAGCCAGCCTCAACGGTGGCTCGATCAACTTCAACAATAACGGCAACCTCACGGTCGGCAGCGTGGGCGGCGTCAACGGCATAACGACCAATGGCGGCTTCACCTATCTGTATACCAATAGCGGCATCACGTTGAACCAGGCTGTCAACGTAGGCAACAACCATTTCTATGCCCGTGGCAGCAACGGCGGGGTGAATCAGGCTGCCGGTGCGCCGGTTACCGCCAACGGTTTTGTGGTTGAAGGTAAAGGCACGTTCAACCTGACAGCCGCCGATAACAATTTCAGCATTTTTGCCGCCGCCCTCGACGGTGCACTGAACCTGGTCGAGAAGAATGGCTTCGCTGTCGGCAATATGTGGGGCAGCTGGAAAGGCATCGGCACCAATGGCTACAGTGCCACCATCACGGTTGGTGCGCCCACGGCAACGCCTGACAACAAGAAAACCATCGGTGACGCGGCCAACCCCGCGGCACTGCGTATTGACGAGAATATCAATGTCGGTGCTGCACGGCTGACGATCAATCTGGATTCCGGTGGTGTGCTGCAGCGCAATGAGGCCAATGTCGAGGCCGGTGCAATCACTGCAGGTGAGTTGCTGGTCAAGGACACGGCCAATGCAGGCAAGGTCAATACGGTAAGCCTGTCGAATGGCTTCAATCGTGTTGATACACTGGCAGCGTCACTCAATGGCTCCTACTTCTTTACCGGCGCTGGTCGCGCTGGCTCCACGCTGTCGGTAGGCAGCATTGCCGGTGTCAATGGCATCAAGACCACCTCCAACACCATCATCGAACCCGCCGACAACACCGTCACGCCCGCCAAACCGGCGTCGTACAACCCGAACAATGTGTCGCTCTCGATCGGTGGCAATCTCAATATCAACCAGGACATCACCCTTACCGGCACACGGGTAGTCAACGGTGCAAACCAGACCGTGTACGCCGGCAGCGCCACTATCGGTATCGGCGGCGATTTCCTTGGGCAGACCACCGGTAGCGCCATGATCCGCGCCAATGCACTGGGCGCAGTCGCTGACAAGGGCAAGGGCACCATCAAGTTCAATACCTATGTCGAAACCCTGGTGGCGGGTGGCGGCAAGGACATGGTCATCAACAACAGCAGCTACACCGGCTTGCTGGCGGCAGCCGCCATTGGCGCGGTCAACGACGCCATCAATGAAACCATCCCGGCGCCACCCAGCTCATCGGGCGGCACATCCGGTGGGAGTGGTGGTGCGCCGTCGTCTGGTGGTGGCGGCGGTGGCAGCAGCGGCGGCACGGCGGCCACCACTGTCAGCGTCGATGCATTCAACAACCCGGTCGGCAACTTCTACCTCACTACCGGCGATGATCTCAGGGTGGTCAAACTCAACAGCGAAGGCGACAACCTGCTGCTGCGCTCCAACAACCTGACCATCCTGCTCGATGCGGCCACCAAGAACGGTGCCCGTATCCTGCTCCAACCCTACAACCTCAACCGCAAGATCAATGTACGGGCTGACAATGCCGCCAGCCCCTATCAGTCGGGCGTAACGACAGACACCACGTACACCTGGGAAGACCTGCTCAAGTTCACCAACCCGACGGCAACCTTTCACTTCGGCTCACTGCCGAACGTCATTTCCAACCAAGCGCTGGCAGCCGAAACCATGGGTGTATACAGCGCTGATATCCGCATAGGCGAAGGCGGCGCCAAAGATCTGGGCTATCGCAGCATTTCAGCGCAAACGGGCAGCCAGATCCAGGTCGATGCGGTTGGCCCACTGTACAACCTGCGCTTGCTAGCACCCAACCTCGTGGTCAGCCATTTCAGCACCTTCGGGGACATGATTCATTTCATCTCCGACACCCTGACCCTGAATGGCGGGAGCGGCCAATACACTCACGCCGACAACGTCAACGTGTTGCTGCGCAATGTTGGCGACCAGACCATCTGGGTGGGAACACGCCCAGCCAGCGCCGCCTATGGCAACGAAACCGAATACTCCGAAGCCTTGCTCAAGAAGTTCAACAGCAAGGCCACGATCATCATCAGTGGCACGCCCGACTACCCCTTTGGCAGTTCCCCCGCCAAGTACAGCCCGGTTTATACCGATATCCATGTTGCCCATGGCGCCGCTTTTGATCTGGGTACTCGTACCCTCAAGCTGGGCACACCCGAAGACATCGTGGTGCATAACACCCCGCCCAACATCAATACCAAGAGTTCCAGCGGCACACTGGGTGCCACCTGGCGGGGTTGCAACGACGGAGTCGCCGGCTGTGGTGCCACGAATCCTCCCTTGGAAACCGATCCCGGCGATACGGATTCCACACCCGGCGGCGGCGGTGGCGGTGGTGGGAACACAACGCCGACAGGCCCGACTGCCGGGCCCGGCACAGGTACGGGCACGACCACGTCGAATGCAGACAACACGGACAAAACGACAAATACCAACACCGGCACAGGTGGAACAGGCACGAGTGGTGGTAATGACCCCACCGACAATGACACGACAAACAACACCAATACCGGGAATAACGGCACAGGGGACAACAACAATAGCTCGACCAACAACAACTCGAACAACAGCAACAACAACAGTTCGAGCAGTAATGGCGGCAACGGGAACAACAATGGCGGCAATAACAACAATAACAGCAACACCGGCAATGGCAGCGGCGGTACAGGCAACGGCAATGGCGGCGTAAACGACAGCGATAACGACGACACGGCAGGTGCCGGTGCGGGTTCGGGCGGATCCGGCAACGGATCGGACATGGACCTCGATGGCGACGGTAGCAATGGCGCAAGTGGCAGCGGGTCCGGTAACGACAACGACGGCGCGGGCAGCAGCGGCAGCCAGGGCGGCAATAACGGCAACGGAGATGGTGACGGCAGCGGTGGTTCAGGCACGGGCTCCGGTGATGACGGCAGCGGCGATGGTGAAGGCGCTGGCAGTGGTGGTTCCGGTTCGGGCAGCGGCGATGACGATGGCGGGGCCAATGGTTCCGGAGCCGGAGGATCTGGCGGCGGATCGGGTGACGATGGTGATGGGGCCGACGGCGCTGGTACAGGCGGCAGCGACGCGGGTGACGGCGCCGATGACGGAAGCGGCGCCGATGGTGCCAATGGTGGCGGCTCCGACGGCGGTGGCGACGACGATGGCGCCGGTGCGGGCTCCGGTGGGTCGGGCAGTAATGGCGACGGCGACAACGGCGATGGCAACGGTGGTTCGGGCGCCGGTAGCGGCGACGGCGGTGATGGTGACGGTGCCGGTTCTGGTGGCAGTGACGGTAACGGCGATGGCGACGGATCAGGTGCCAACGGTGGTAACAGCAACGGCAACGACGATGGTGATGGCAGCGGTTCGAGTGGATCGGGCGGCAAGGATGCAGAGGGTGATGGTGCCGATGGTGCCGGTTCTGACGGCAAGAATCAGGACGAAGGTGGCGATGGCGCTCAAGGCAGTGGTTCGGGCAAGGATGGCGACGACGATGGCGCAGGCGCTGGATCGGGTGGCTCTGACAGCGACGATGACGGTAACGGTGGCGCAGGCAGTGGCGGCTCAGGCAAAGACGGCGGCGAGGATGACGGTGGCGCCGGTTCGGGCGGCAGTGCCCAAAAGGGTGGCGATGGTAGCGCCAATGGCGGCAAGGATGGCAGCGGCGAGAACGGTGGTGGCAATGGTGACGGCAACGACGAATCGGCCGACTCTACCTCGCTGGCCGGCGGCGACAGTGGCATCCCGTGTACTGAAATGCCTCTGAACAAGAAGGCCATTGATGACAAAAAGGCCGGAGAAATTGACCTGAGCGGCGGTAAGGGCCTGGTCAAGCTCAAGGGCGAAGGGGTCAATGTCAGGCAGGACTGCCAGCGCAAGACCGGCAAGGAGAGCGGTGCAGCCATCAAGACAGCCGGGCGCTGATCCAAGCGGGCACGTCGCCAGACCGGCTGCCGGTCTGGCGCGTCTTGAACGGCTTTACGATGTAAACGACAGCCACCCGTCTCGCGCACCGGCATGCTGATCAAGGCCGGTACTCGGCGGCTCTGACGGTGGTAGCAGGGATAATGCGGCCAGGTAGAGGCGGTGTAGCCGATAACAACCGGACAGACAATCAAGCCCAGTGCAGTAGGAGAGGCTCGATACCCTCCCCCGCTCTTACGGGCTATTCGCGATAGATCGGCAGATCAGTCGGTGGCGGGCCGGGTTGCTCAGGCATGATCGGCCCGTACCAAAGCGTCGTCGCGTAGATCAACACCAGTATTGCCACCACCATCAGTACCAGCATCCGCAATAGCAAGCTGGCAGATGTCGGCTGAGGACCGTAGGCGTTCGCTTCCCGTTTGCCCGGCCATAACCAGAACAACAGGTTCACGTAAGGGACAAACACCACCAAGGCAACCCACCCGGACAAGCCCATATCGTGCACACGTTCAATGGACCAGAAAAGGATGGCACCCATCAGGGGCACGAACAGAACGGCCGAGAACAGTTGCAAGGTACGTTCCGCTACCACGGGCGAGACACCCGACAGGGTGAGTAACAATCCGGTTAGGGACAGCAGCGCCGAATAGACCACCACAAGACCCAATACGATACTGATGTATCGCACCCTGCCGATACGGCCGCTAGGCCAGGGAATTCGCCGCTTTGCCGGTTTGATGGCCTCTGCCGGCACCGGCGCGGATACGTTCAGTTCGTCCTGCATCAGCGCCAGACGCCCGAGCTTCCGGTGGCTACGCCGGGGTCCTGGAATGGAGACTGCATACGGATGATCGCCTCGGACTCAATCGGCAAATAGTACTCGGTGGCAGACGGTCTATCCGTGCAAGGCCGAGTGGTGGAGCCCTGCCCATAGCTGGCCAGCATGCCGGGTGCCGTGGTCGCAACGGGCATTGAAGCGCCAGGCGGATCGACGGCCAGGTTGTAGATCAGCTTATTGATGATGGGCACGAATAAACGGTAACAGATCCGCACATGGATCTTCAGCAGGTTGGCATCCTGAACGCTGACTCCACCCTTTGCGCCGGTGTCGCGATACATCAGATTGTCATTGGGAATTTCCGAGCCACTCTCCGAGTCTGCCTTGTGCGCACCGAAGCCGGCCTGAGTTGGATTCAGGATGGTGATCTTCGCCAGCTTGGGATCATCCAGCAGCTCGTGCGCCTGAACTCTGGCACGTTTGAGCATCGCCATATTCTGCGTACCCAGACTATGCGCATACAGCGGCGACAAGCCTGCTTCAAGACCGTCCTTGATGGCACTCATGCTGCCATTACGTAGCGCGCCCTCGCGCACTCCCACGGCTGCCGCGTAGTTCAACGTGAGTTTGGCCTGGTAAACAAAGCCCATCTGTATAGCCCCCAACGCTAGCAACAGCAGGATGGGCAAGGCATAGAGGAACTCAGCCATGGCCTGACCATGCTGGCGAAAGGGGCTCATGGTTTGGCAGCGTCCTTGGCCGCTGGTGCTTTTGCAGACTGGGCTTGTTGCAGCAAATCGATCATCGCTGCGGTCTTGGCGCGCAGGGTGTCGTCCTCTCCCGCGGTGGCATGCGCTTGTGTCAAAGCTGCCTGAGCCTGACGCAGGCGTACCACAGCCAGATTGTGCCAGGCGCGGCTATCGGCCGGGTTGAGCATCAGGCTGCGCTGATAGGCTTCGGTAGCCTGCTCCGGTCGGTCGGAGCGTGCATACAGGTTTGCCAGCCGGAACCAGGTTTCTGCGTCATTGGGCGCGGTACGCAACAAGGCCTGCAGCAGCTTCTCCGAACGCACATCGTCGCCGTCCTGATAAGCCGCTTCTGCATCGCGATGCAAAGCGTAAGCATCGCCAGCAGGCTGCCCCGGCACCGCACACCCGCTAAGGCCAGGCAGGACTACCGCGCATGCCAGCAATGCCAATCCAAGTGCAAATGGAGGGATCCTTCTCATTTTATCTGCCAGGTCAGTACATCGTCGGGGCGTATACCTAGACGGTCAATCTCGCCCGCGGTCATCTCCAGCGTCGCATGTGCAGTCCAGCAACCAGCGATGCGCGCTGGTTTCACGGCGCGTACCGTTTTGCGCACCCTGCCCTTGCGATCCAGAAAGGCCAGATCCAGCGCGTACGGCATGCCAAAAGTGTGCACAAGCCGGCACGGCTGGATAAGCATGGCTTCACCCGGTTTCAGTACGGGCCGACCCAGCAGGCCCTGCATCCGTTCAGCTGCATGCTCCGCCGCCCAGACGGTTGTCACCAGCACTTGATCGCCCCGCATCGCTTGCAGGGTCCTCAAAGCATGCCTTCCTGCATGAACTTCATCACGATGGGAAATGCCAGCACAATGAACGTCACGGGGAAAATGAACATAATCAATGGCAGGATCAGCTTCACCGGTGCCTCCATTGCCAGCTTCTCGGCCCGCTGGAAGCGCTCGATACGCCTCTGCTCTGCCTGCATGCGCAGAACCTGCCCCAAACGGGCACCCATTTTCTCAGCCTGAATCACGGCGCCGACAAAGGCGGTGATTTCCTGCATATCCAGCCGGGTCTCCATGCGCCGCAAGGCATCGGCACGCGGCACGCCGGCGCGCAGGTCACGCACAACCATGTAGAACTCATGCCGCAAGGCACCGGGCGGGCCTTTTTCCATCGATTGCTTGATCGCGCCCGTCAGATTCAAGCCTGCCTCAACACCCAGCGTAATGAAATCCAGATAAACGGGCAGGGATTTGAGCACTTCCTTGCGGCGACGCTTGCGCACATCTGATAGCCAGATCAGCGGGTAGAAATATCCCAGTACACCGATGATCGCCGCCCATTCGTAGGCTGAGCCATGCAAGGCCACAATGCAGAACAGGGTCAAACCACCGGCAATCAGCGCCGAAAGGATACGCAAGGCGTAATACTGCTCCGCACTCATCAGGTAACCGACGCCAGTCTCGCGCAGGGATTTGTGCGCCTTTTCGAGCAAATCAGGCGGGAAACGGCAAGTCAGGTGGTATTCGAAGAAGTTCACCAAGGGCCAGAGCATGCGCAGCATGGGCGGCAACTCGTCCATGTAGGCACGATCTTCATCCGGCACCTCGCCCTTGAGCTTGGACAGGCTGTAGAAGAACAACAATACGCTCACCCCGATCAGTGAGCCGATAATCAAGCCGATGAGCGTTGTCATACGTCGATATTGGTTATCTTGCGAATGAACCAGTAGCCGATCAGCTCCATGACGATGATGACCGTCAGGGTGCCGTAGCCGATCCAGGAGTTGAACAGCGGTTCCATGGCCTTGGGTTCAATAGCCTTGAGGGCAAACATCATCAGGATGGGCAAACCGGTCATGATCACGCCCTGGGCTTTGCCCTGCGCAGTCAGACTGCGAATCTTGCCTTCCATGATGGCCTTCTGGCGCAAGGTGCTCGCCAGTGATTCGAGAATTTCAGCGAGATTGCCGCCGACTTCCTTGGAGATGCGCATGGCCGAAATCACCAGCTGGAAATCCTGCTGGGGATTACGCTGCTCAAGATTTTGCAGGGCGGTATCGAAATCCACGCCGAGCCGCTGCTCCCGCAACATGAGCTCGAATTCCTGGCTGACCGGCGGCTTGGATTCCTTGACCATGGACTCGAGCGCAACATTAAGACTGGCACCAGCCCGCATCGCACCCGATACCATCAGCAAGGCATCCGGCAACTGCTGTTCCAACCGCTTCAAGCGGCGGCGGGCAAGAAAACCGACAGACCACTTGGGCACAAACACCGTGGCAATCAGCGCACCCACAGCCAGCACCGGGTTGCCAAACAGTATCCAGACCAATGGTGGCAGGATGCAGGTGAGCGCCACGTTGTAGCGGAACATCTGCTGCGGATCGAGAAAGATGAACATGTCCGCCAGCGTATTGCTGGTGGCGTGCTCGATCGTGGCGCGCTGCCTGGACAGATAGCCCTGTACCAGTCTGAAGATCAGCCAGACCGAGATCATCGTCAAAACGAAAATCAGCGCCAGCAGGCTGCTGATGGTCATCGCCAGCCTCCCTCTGCCTGGAAGATGCTGAGGTCCACATCCAGTCCGCGAGCCACCAGATCCTGATAGAAATCAGGCACTGCACCGGTCGCGATATGGCGGCCGCGAACCTTGCCGTCCGGACCGAAACCCTCTTGCTTGAAGAGGAAGATGTCCTGTAGCTGGATCATGTCGCCTTCCATGCCCGTGATTTCCGTCACATGCGTAACCTTGCGCGAGCCACAGGAGAAGCGGTTCTGCTGAACGATGAAACGCACGGCGGACGATATCTGCTCGCGGATTGCACGGATCGGCAAATCAAGACCCGCCATCATCACCATTACCTCCACCCGCGCCAGACAATCGCGCGGAGTGTTGGCGTGGGCCGTCGTCAGCGAGCCATCGTGGCCGGTATTCATGGCTGTCAGCATGTCCAGCGCTTCGCCGCCGCGGCACTCGCCGACCACGATGCGGTCAGGACGCATACGGAGACAGTTCTTGACCAGATCACGGATAGGTACGGCGCCCTTCCCTTCGGTATTCGGCGGACGGGACTCCAGCCCGACGAGGTTGGGCTGCGACAGCTTGAGTTCTGCGGCATCCTCTACCGTGACAATCCGCTCATCATCCGGAATGTAGTTGCTGAGTACATTGAGCAAGGTGGTCTTGCCCGAACCGGTACCACCCGAGATGATGATGTTGGATTTCTGCTCGACGATGGTCTTGAGGAAGGCCAACATGGTTGGCGTCATCGAGCCGAACTTGATCAGGTCTTCGCCATGCAGCTTGTTCTTGGCAAACTTCCGGATCGTGATGTTGGCACCCTTGAGTGCCAGCGGCGGGATCACGGCGTTGACGCGGGAACCATCCTTGAGGCGGGCATCCACCATCGGCGACGATTCATCGATGCGCCTTCCCAGCGGCGTAACGATACGCTCGATGGCGCTGACCACGGCCTGATCCGAGGTGAAGGTGATATCGGATTTCGTCAGCCTGCCCTTGCGCTCGATGAAAATCTCGTCAAAACGGTTAACCATGATTTCGGTCACGGCATCATCCGCCAGCAAGTCTTCCAGCGGGCCGAGACCCACCACTTCATCCTGCACTTGCTTGACCAGCATGGCCTTGTCGAAGTCGGCCGGGATACTGCGATCATTGCTGACGATGCCTTCGAGCAAGGCCTTGGTATTACGGCGCAGCTCTTCCTCGCTCTGGCTGGACAGATCAATGCGGCGCAGGTCCATCTGCTTGATGAGTTCGCCATGTATGCGCTTGAGCTGCTCTACCCAGGCCTGCTGCCGGCTGGCTTCCATGGGCGCGGCAACAGGTGCCTCAACACTGGCAGGCGCGGGGCTCGGTGCGACTGACGGAGCGGGTGGCTGAACCAACGCAGGTGGCGGCGTCACCTGCGATGCCGTTACCGCTACAGCTGGCGGCGCAGGCGATGCGGCCTCGCCCAGATCGAGTACCCGCAGCTCGTAGCCACAGATTTCGATGTAATCATCCGGCTTGAGCGGGCCATACATCGAGGCCACGGCATCTCCGTTGACCTTGGTGTTGCCTTTGCCATCCAGGCTTTCGACATATACACCGTCGCTACGGCGATGCACCACCGCATGGCGACGCGACACCGACCAGCCTTGCAGGATGATCAGGTTGTCGTCGTTCTTGCCGATCGAACAGCTGTCTATCGTGCATTCGTAGACTGTTTCAGCGCCACGCGGCGTGACTACTTTGACCTTCAGCATGGTGCGTCCTAGTCGAGAATATCGGTTTTGCCGAGGTTGCGTTCCAGCCGTTCGCGCAGGTTATCGCTGCGTTCCAGCCGTTCGCGGTTGAGGGTGGAGTTGGGGTCCACCACGGTCGGCGTGACCAGAATGACCAGATCGGTACGGCTGTTGCGGAAGTTGTCCGACTTGAACAAGTGCCCGAGGATGGGCAAGGAACCCAGCCCAGGTACACGGGTGATGTCTTTGGACATCTCGTTGTTGATCAGTCCCGAGAACGCAATGGTCTGGCCGCTCTTGACGTTGATGTCGGTGCTGGCCTTGCGGGTCAGCAGGCCCGGTGCGCCATCCACCGATACCGAGCTGTCGATCGAGCTGATCTCGGTCTCGACCGAAGCCGAGATATTGCCGGTGTCGTCCGCAATCGGCTTGATGTTGAGCTTGATACCGTAGTCCTTGTACTCGATGGACGTCGAACCCAAGGCGCCCGCAACCCGGATGGGGAACTGCCCGCCGGCAAGGAACTTGGCTTCGCCGCCCGAACGGGTAGACAGTTCCGGCTCAGCCAGCACATAAGCATCACCATTGTTCTTGGCGATGTTGATGGTGGTGCTGACCAGAGTAGAAATCCCCAGATAGGTACGCAGGCCGCGGTTGCCTGTTTGCACCGGCAAGGTCCCCGTAATCGGTGCCTGGATACCCGTGCGGTTCTCGGAGCCGAAGTTGCCGAGCAAGCCCAGAGCTGGACCGTTGATGCTGCCCGGCCATTGCACCCCCAGATTCTCAAGCAGGGAACGCTTCATCTCGATGACCTGGACCTTCATGTAGATCATCTTCTTCATCGACACATCTTCAGCGCTGACCAGGCTGACGATCTGCGGGTAAAGCTTGGCGACCATGGTGATCCGGTCGATGTCGACCTTGCTGGCCACGCCCGACAACACCACATTGCCCCCCACACGCGTCATGCGCACACCGGGCATGCCACGCAGCATGGCGTTCACGGCATCAATGGCGCTCTGCGTATCGTGCTGGCTCACGCGGACGATGTACTGGCGGCGAGGTCCTTTGGCCGACCACAGCATCATGGAAGTGTCGCCCGGCTTTTCGGCCAGTAGCAGGAGCTCGCCAGACTCCAGCGCGCGGGTAGAAATGATGCCGCCATTGCCGATGGCCACGCGGTCGAGTCGACCAGCAGGCACCGTGCGTAATTCGCCGACAAACATGTTGATCTCGCTGATCTTGTTATCCGGGGCATCGGCGGCATAGACGGCGCTCGCGACACCAGTCATCAAGATCAGGGCATGCGGGTTGAAATGCTTGAACATGGACAATTCCCGTACCTGTTATTTTGTGGGCGCAACGGGGGCAGCCGGAGTGGCAGCCGTGGGCATGACATTGACGGGCAGACTACTGGACGGCCCGATCGGATTGGGCGCACCCGCCGGCGCACCCAGCGAGATGTTGCCGTAGCCGGCGCCCATGGGAATATTCATGGTCGGCGTCATGCCATCCGAACCGCCTTTGCCGCCGATGATGTACTCGATGTAGCTGTTCGGATCATCACCGGCCGGAATCTCGATTCTGGAGGCCGCCACCTTGGCCGCTGCCGAGGCCTTGGCAACCGACTGACTGCGTACGGCAATGCTGCGCATCAGGTCGCCGGCACTGGCCGAGTCATACTCCACCGTCGGGTCCGAACCCTTGATGGCATCTTTCTCGTTACGCAGCACGGCACGCAGTTTGCCCAACTCCTGAGCGGTGACGATGCTGATGGCTTGGCCAGGAGTCACTTCCAGCGTGTAGGTGCCATAGGATGACTTGCGCTGAGGCTGGCCATCTGGGCCGGCTTCGTCGCGGGTGATCTTCTGCCCGGTGGCGAGTACTTTCACGCTCAGCATGAAGGGCACAACGATGCGGGATGTCTTGCCGCCAGCACTGGGGTCGTTGCCCGCACCGCCTGTGGTTTGCTCCATGATCAGCATCAGGTCGATCAGGTTGCCAGGCTGCACCATGTTCGAGATCGAATTCAGTTCATCGGTCTCGATGGTCATGGCGCGCGTGCCCGGCTTGAGCGAGCCAGCAAAGTCGGCATAGATTTCCCGCAGATCGCCAGCCCGCAACGGACGCCCCTGCTTCACCGGGCGGATCAGCGCCTTGCCCTTGTACATGTCGAACTGATCAACAAGGATGGCGTCGTCGTAGACCAGATCACCCGGCACCTCACGCGCAGCAACCACGCCAAGGTCCACGGGCGTCCCTGCCGTCAGATCCGAAGTCGGCACCACCACAGAGAGCAGCGGCCCCTTGCCTCGCATTTTCTGTTCTATCTGGCTCTGCAGATTGCGTTCCTGCAGATTCAGGTACTGCACGGTAAGGAACATGGCAAGCAGCCCCAGCACGATGGCTGAGACGAGCATGACCCAGGTTCGGTTGACCTTGGCGAGATTGAGCTTCATGACGGGCTGGCGACCTGTAAAGGCGAATCAATATTGGCAGCGTGGCGCTACCGCTTCTTATGTTGCAAATCGGGAACTACTGCTCCCAACTGACCGACACATTGGAAATCGGCCAGGTGGGATTGGTCAGGTCCGGGCAGTTGTCAGCGGTAACCGTACCGCTGACCGGGCCGACAGAACCGCCATAGGTATTGACGCAGTCGGGCACCTGAGCAATCGATATGGCGTAGCTGTAATCAGAGAAGTAGGCGCGGATGTTGGCAGCCAGCGTATCCATGCGGCTTGTCAGCACAAGGCCGCCCATGACGGCGATGATGACCATCAGATATTCGACGGTGGATTGCCCGCGCTGTGCCGCGCTTGTTCGTCTGGTACACATACCGCGTCTGTCTCCCCGGCGCCCTAGGGCGTGTCCATGTAATTGAATAGCACATAGGACTCGGCATTGCTGCGGCTTATGGTCAGCATGGCGAGATTTCGTCCGCGGGTCATGTCAAAGACAATACCGGTGCCGTGTTTGGTCGGGACTTTCCGTTCCTGGCTGATCTTCCACCCCTGCACCGGTAAGGCTTCACGGTAGTAGTTGGCATTGCTGTCGAGTGACATGGTGTTTTTCAGAAACACCGTGCGTCCGTTCTTGATGCCGTCGCGATGCTGGATGTCATTGAGCACATGGCTACCCGTAGGCATGGGAAAGCGCTCGGCCTTGCGCACGGTGGTATCCGGTGCCTGGCTTACGGTCAGCAAGCCGGTGGAGCCCTCCGGTGAGACTTTGGTCTGGAATGTATAGAAGCAGCGACCTCGCGCTGTGGCAATCGCCTCCCAACCGGCAACGGGGTATTCCGTCACCAGTCCCCTACCCGCAGACCAAACACGCCGGTAATGCGCCAACATGGCTTGGGGGCCCTGCTTGCTGTCGATCTGCAACACAGCCATGGGTACGCTGTTGACGACCATATCCTTGGCAATCCAGCTAGCACGCACGTTGGCGGGTGCTTCAAAGTCAGGACAATCCGCTGCAAACAGCGGTGCGGCAAACAATGCCGGAATCAAGAGAAAGCCGTGCTTCATTCGAGACGATCCGCCGGCACTTCATCCGGTGCAATCTTGCCGATCTGCAACTTGCGCGGATGTAGTTCGGGCGCCCAGATGGACATGACTGTCTGAATGACATTCAGGATGGAGAGGCTACCTAGACTCCCCATATCGATTTCTGCCGCCAGCAGCGACAGCGGTGTAAGCCCTTTGACCTGCTGTGTCACCCCGATCCGCCCGGTTGTGTTCGGGCCTTCTGCAGACCAGCCATTACCAAGGACGACCGATGTTTCGGTCATCGGCTTACGCGCCAATGCGGCGCTCATCAGATAGCTGTTCGGGTCATAGGATTTCGCGCCGAGCGTGACGGTGGCGGTGTATTTGCCACCCATCTCCAAGGTAAACGGGCCGACCGACGATGCCACCGCAACCACCGGCATGATCACGCTGTTGACCGTACCCGGCGCGCACTCGCCGCCGAAAATGGCACCGCCAATATCCCCACTGGGATCGCATTCCTGCCCGACCGCCCCCTGCACATCACCATAGGCCAGCATGCTGGTGCCGATCCGATCCTGCCAGAGACCGTTGGCCGCACCCTTGAAGTTACTGCTGCTCGAATCCGCCGACTCCACTTTGGCCGTATCGGAAGGCTTGGACAGCACGCGTGCGGCGATTTCGGACTTCACCGCCCCTTCGGTTTTTTCATTGGCCTTCCACGCGTTGGGACCAACAATCCAGCCCAACTCGCTTGCCGCGTCGCCGCCAAAAAAGACAGTGCGCTCCCAGGCAGCATAACGCGCTGCCTGAACCGCGTGACTGCGGATATCCAGATACTTGGCAATCACTGGCAAAGCCAGAAACAAGGGCACGAGCACCAGGCTGCATGCGATCAGTGTCTCGATCATGGCTTGGCCGCGCTGGCGGATATGCACGAACGATGTCATAGCAGGTGGAACATCATGGAAGCATACTTCTCAAGGAAACTGTTCGGCGTGAGCCGGGCCTGCCAGTAAGGGCTGTAAAGGCTGGCAAACTCCTTCTTACCGTCCTCTCGCTCCCAGAGTTTGCTGGGCCGCGAAAAATAGACCTCGGCGCGTGACAAGGCTTTCATCGCATCCGTATCGCCGGGTTTACCGGGGGCCATTTCAAAGCGGCCCTTACTGATCTTGCTGGAATTGGGGACGGTGGAAGACGCGCGCTGCACCTCGATCAGCAGCGTGGGGCCTCCATTTGCCTTTGTACTCGTGTTCTTGACGTCGAAATACTTCTTCAACCCGTGGCTCGTATCCGAGGTACAGCCCGAGTCGGTAAAGCTGCAGCCCATCGTATTGCCCGCACCTTGTGCACGCTGCCTGAATCCCGACAGTGCCGTATTGAAACCCTGATAGACCCCGCCATAGGCCTCATCGGCGGGGGTCTGGAAATTATTGTTCGTGCCCAGGGCAGGCGCACCGGCGATCTGCTTGCCGGCCTGTGCCGCCCCCCAGCCCATTGGCATGGTGGGGATGATGATGGGGATTGGGATCGGAATACCCAGAATCGAAATCCAGAAAATGGCGCCGCCGGTAAAGCCGGTGGCATCGAGTGCCGTCCAGGTCTTCTTCGAATAGCCCGAGGCACCGCCGCCAGCGGTTACCGACTTGAGTTCGGTGCCCCCGCGGTGCCAGAGCCACATCATGAACGCGCCGTTCTGATACGGAATGAAGCGGGTCGGGTCAATCACGAACGGATTGGGTGTGATGTAAAACACTTCCGGCGCGCCCTCGTACCAAGCGTTGCGGGTACTGCGATCGCGGGAGAAGGGGTCGAGGGAGTTCATCACCACACCCGCCAGACGATCCGCTTCGGCGCCGTCGGCCCCCTTGGCCGTGGCCGATGCCGGCTTGACGTTCGGATCCTTGCGCTCGGTGTAGCGCAGCCAGTTGTAGAGCGACGTGGCGGCGGTCAGCCAGCCACCAGCGGTCAGGGTGGCTTCAGGATCGTTCATTTTGAGGACATTGTTGCTGTCGCCAAAATTCAGTACGTCAGTAACCTCATCAGGTAGCCCTGACAAATCGACCCCAAGCAACGTGAGCAAACCACCCGGCGACATGCCAATGGTCTGAGCGACGGTGAGTGCAGTGCCGTAGTGGTAGAACATCTGCGCCACATTCAGCGCCTGATTGAGCGTATTCAGTCCCTTCACCAACACGGGGCCGATGGTGTTCAGGCCGCTGTCGAACGTTTTGGCGATGTTCTTGTTGATGTTCCAGGGGGTGTTCCACATCCAGCTAGCCAACGGCCCACCCAGGGCAGTCAGCATGCGGGGGACCCAGGTGAACTCGCTGGTGTAGGTCTTGTTGAAATTGGCGGCCCAGGAGCGCAAGCCGACCACCTGTGCAACCGCCACTTCGTTGGCGATCATGGCGCGATTGGTATAAGCGCTGAAATTGTAATCACGCGCCTGCGCCTGCGCTGCACTGTAGACCGCCGCATCCGCCGCGTTCTGCAATCGAATCTTGGCGAGCGTAGCCTGACCCACGTTGAACGTGGCCAGCATGACCAGAATCACCACGGCGACGGTTACCAAAGAAAAGACCAGCGCTTGGCCGCGCTGGTCTTTGCCTGCTGCTTCCGATAAACGGGCGGAGCGCCGGAGGGTAAACATGTGGGCTCCGCTCGCGTGTCGGCGATCAGTTGCCGTAGCTGCCCATGCCCTTGGACTGGGTGGCCGTGGTGCGTGCGCTGCTCGCGGCGCTCTGTGCGCTGGAGATGGCGCCGGTAGCGCTCGTACCCGACACTTCCGATGCCAGACCCGACACCTGCGCACGGATGGTCTGGCCAAACAGGCTGTATACGCCAATGGCAGCCACAGCGATCAGGGCAACGATGATGATGTATTCGGTCATGCCCTGGCCACGTTGACGCTTGGGCAGGTTACGCAGTGCGACGCGGATGTTGTCCACACGTTTCATGCTGATGGCTCCTCGATATTCAAATGCAGGTTTGCGGTGGTGGTGGAAAGGCGAAAAGCGCATTCCGGCTTGCACCAGGCAGCCTGCTTCCACCTCGTCCATGAAATTAGACCCAGTACTGATCAAAGTCAAACCCATCAAACGGCTTGACAGACGCGGGGTTCAGCCTAGCCTGTATAGGCTGACTTTCATCGAATCTGAACAGGATCATTGCCATGCGCACCCTCCCCTTGCTGTTGCTACTCGCCAGCCTGTCCGCAACGGCGGATTTCAAAGCAGGGAGAGAGGCCTATCAGGCCGGTGACCTGGTCAAAGCGGCCAATGAGTTTACCGACGCTGCCAACAAGGGTGACGTACGCGCCCAGACCGAACTCGGCAATCTTTACGAGCGTGGCGAAGGCGTGGCGCCCGACTTTGCCAAGGCTGGTTTCTGGTATCGCAAGGCCGCAGACAAGGCCTATATGCCCGCCCAAACCGCGCTGGGCTATCTGTATGAACGCGGCCTTGGTGTTGCGCGGGATTACGCTCAGGCCATGCAGTGGTATCGCAAAGCGGCTGACAAGGGGCACGCACTTGCTCAGAACAATGTTGGCGTGTTGCTGGAAAACGGCTGGGGCGTGAAGCAGGATTTTGCCAAGGCGGTGGAGTGGTATCGCAAGGCGGTGGATCAGGGCCTGCCGCTGGCGCAGACGAATCTGGGCTTCATGTACGCGGAAGGTCGCGGCGTGCCCAAGGATAATGCTCAGGCCGTGCTGCTATACCGCAAGGCCGCGGATGCCGGCTTCCCGCAAGCACAGAACAACCTTGGCTACATGTATGCCAGCGGTCGCGGGCTGAAGCAGGACTTTGCGGAGGCCAAGCTGTGGTACGAACGCGCCGCCAAGGAAGGCAACGGACAGGCCATGCTGAATCTCGCGTTAATGCACCAGAACGCCCGCGGTGTGCCGCAGGACAGCGCGCGTGCGATAGATTGGCTCACCCGTGCCGGCAATGTCGGTTACCGCCCCGCCATCCAGCGTCTGGTCAAGATCTACACCGAGGGCCTGTGGGGTGAAAAACCCGATACGGCAGCGGCGGCAGACTGGGCCAAGAAGCTCAACTGAACCCACACAGCCCCACACCGACCGGCAGCCCGCGCTGCCGGTTTTTCATGATGGGCTTGTCGCCTGCCCACAGCGCGCAAACCACATCTGCCGGTACGCAGCCTCCAAAGCCTGGGTGAACGCGGGTGCATCCATCAATGCGGATACGGCCATGCGGTCACGCAGCTGGCTCCTTAACTCGGCAAGACCAGCGGGATTGCCGGCGTGCCGGACAGCAAGCTCGACAAAAGCATCCTCCGACTCGGCAATCCAGTCAGCCATTCCAATCTGACTGAGCAGGCTTGCGCCACCTCGCCCCATCACTGTGGGGCACGCCAGCGTCAGCACCGGCACGCCCATCCAGAGCGAATGGCAGCTTGTCGTGCCACCGGTATACGGGAACGAATCCAGGTTGATGTCGATTTCGCCATGCAGTGCAAAGTAGGCCTCAAGCGCAACGCGATCACGGATTTCAATCCGATCAGGTGCCACGCCCAGAGCGGCGAAGCGAGCACGGGTTTCATCTGCTAGACGCTCGAAACCCCGCGCCACGATCAGCAGACGGGCATCCGGCACCGCCTTCAGTACTCTGGCCCAGAGTTCGATGACCTTGCCGCCCACTTTGGCAGGGTTATGTAGCGCACCAAATGTCACATGGCCTTTGCTGGCAGAAGGGGCTGCGCTGACGGCACCAGCCTCGGGGGGCGCGCGATAACACCATTGCGAGGCAGGCAGATACGCCAGCTTTTCGCAATGCAAGGCTTGAGCAAATGCAGGCGGGCTGGCAACTGCATCGGTCAGCCGGTAATCCATGGTCTTCAGACCCGTGGTGTTCAGATACCCCAGCCAACTTACCTGTACCGGCGCCAGGCGCGTTGCAAGCAGTGGCAGGCTGTTGTTACCCGTGTGCCCGGCCAGATCGACAAGGATATCGATCTGATCGGCGAGCACATGGTCGGCAATCAGCGGGGATTCCGGGTCATCAAAATCACGCCAAAAGTCGACCAGTGCGCGCAGCCGCTGCGCCACCTCACCGCCCAGTTGTTGCTGGGTGGCATACACATAGATATCAAAGCGTTCATGGTTGTGGGCTGCGAGGATAGGCTCGATGAAAAACGCCACCGGGTGCAGGCGCATGTCGGGCGAGATATAGCCGATACGCAGTTTGCGCTCCGGATCAAAGCTTTGCCGCCAGCGCCGGCTCACCTCGGCCGGCAAGCGAGCTGCCTGCTCGCAATGCAGTTGGTAGAGCGCCTGCGGACTCAGCGTGTCGTCGTAGCACAGGGTGAACAGCAGATTGGAGATATACGAAGGCTGGGTAGAGAGTTCGGCGGCACGCCGGAAGTGCGGCAGGCTTTCGGCTTGGCGTCCCATCTCGCTGAGTACCAAGCCCAGGCCATTGTGCGTGGACGCCACCTCTTCCATGGCCAGCGCCGCCCGGTAATGCTCAAGCGCCGCATGCAGCTGGCCATCGCCCGCATACGCATTAGCCAGGTAGTAATGAAACTGGGGTGAGTCGGGGTGCTTGGCTAACAAGCCGGAAAACTGGGTGATGGCCAGCGGCCACATGCTGGCGGCCACGGCCGCATGGCCGATACGCTCTTCTGCTTCGGCGATCTGCGGGTCCAGCGCGAGGGCTTTTTCGTACAGGGAGATGGCCGAAACCGGCTTGTGGCGGCAATGCAGGCAAGTTCCCAATGCTAGCCAGATGCGGGCATCAAAAGGCGCAATACGTGCGGCATAGCGCAGATAGGCTTCTGCCATGCGGTAATGATCCGCCTGCAGCAAGCGTCGGCCCGCTGCCAGTATGGGACGATGCACACCCAGCCGCTCCAGCCAGCCACGGTCAACCTTGCCTGTCATGCCCTACCCCGTGCGATTTTCCGGCCAGCAGCTTAGCAAGCCCGGCATGAGAGCGGATACCCCGCCCAACAAGGAAAACGCCAGCTCGGCAAACCGGGCTGGCGTGTTCTTTTCAGGCGGCACCACAGATGACACCGCGCAGGCACACTTACTTGGCGCTCATCAACGCCTTGCAGGTATCGAGCATGCGGTTGGAGAAGCCCCACTCGTTGTCGTACCAGGACATCACCTTGACCATGCGGCCGCCGATGACCTTGGTCTGTGTTGCATCAAAATTGCTCGATGCGGGGTTGTGATTGAAGTCCACCGACACCAGCGGCTTGGTGTTGTAGGTGAGGATGCCGGCCGATTGAGCCGCCGCGCCCTTGAGGATCTCGTTGACCTCGGCAATCGTCGTATCGCGTTTGGCGGTGAACACCAGATCGACCAGCGAGACGTTGATCGTCGGCACCCGCACGGCCAGGCCATCGAGCTTACCGGCCAGTTCCGGAATCACGAGGCCGATGGCCGCGGCAGCGCCGGTCTTGGTCGGGATCATCGATTGCGTTGCCGAACGCGCGCGGCGCAGGTCTTCGTGGTACAGATCGGTCAGCACCTGATCATTGGTGTAGCTGTGCACCGTGGTCATCAGGCCTTCCTGAATGCCCATGGCGGCATGCAGCGGGGCCACCAGCGGGGCCAGACAGTTGGTGGTGCAGCTGGCATTGGAAATGACCGTGTGCTCGGCCTTGAGCGCGCCATGGTTCACACCGTAAACAATGGTGGCATCCACATCGGCACCGCCCGGTGCAGAGATGATGACCTTCTTGGCGCCGGCGGCCAGGTGGGCGCTGGCCTTGGCTTTGCTGGTGAACAGACCGGTGCACTCGAACACCACGTCCACATTCAGGTCTTTCCAAGGTAGCTGAGCCGGATCGCGCACGCTCAGGTAGCGGATGCGGTCGCCATTGACGACCAGATGCTCGCCATCAATGCCCACCTCGCCGCGGAAGCGGCCGTGCACGGTGTCGTACTCGGTGAGATGTGCGTTGACTTCGATATCGCCCAGATTGTTGATGGCGACGATTTCGAACTCGCTACGACGATTGGCTTCGTACAAGGCACGAAGGACATTGCGTCCGATACGGCCATAGCCGTTGATGGCGATGCGGATGGTCATGCTGGTCTCCTAGCTTGGGGCGATGTGTCACCGCGCTGATGCGGTAATCCTGCTACAGGCCGTCAGGTCACCTGGACACAGCTTGCTCAATACCGGCAACGACATACCCGGCATGTTCGGCACACTGTGTTTCAGACGCCCACGGTCTCCATAAAGTAGTTTTACTACACCTGTAGTAGCAGCATGGCAAGTACAAGTCCAGTGCAGACCAGTCAAGCGCCTGAAAAATCAGGGCATCGTGCGGCCCAGCGCAGCCTCCAGCAGCTCGAACCATTGCTGTCTGTCGAGACTGACTTGCTGTGCGGCGACCAGCTCACGAATGCGGTCCAGCTTGCCGGTTCCCAGCACCGGATGAATGTGCGCCGGGTGACGTAGCAGCCAGGCAATGGCTAACTGTTCAGCGGTCACGCCCAGCTCGCTACCCAGACGCACCAGCACCTTGCCCAGCGGCGTATCGGGCGCCGTATCGCTCAAACGGCCACCGCCGAGGGGTGACCAAGCTTGCGGCATGATGCGCAGCTGCTGGCATTGATCAAGCGTGCCATCGAACAGCGTATCGGCATGCAGTAACGAGACTTCGACCTGATTGGCCGCCAGCGGCTCATGCCAACGGCTTTGCAGCAGCGCCAGCTGATGCGGGAGGAAATTGGATACCCCAAAGCGTTTGACCTTGCCGGCACGCTGCAACTGGCCGAAAGCATCGGCCATCTCATCCGCATCCATTAAAGGATCGGGACGGTGGATCAGCAACATGTCGAGCTGCTCCACGCCCATCTCGCGCAGCGAGTTCTCGGCCGAAGCCACGATATGCGCGCCGCTGGTGTTGTAGTGCTTGACCCGATGCTGTGGGCGGGCCGGCGTCACTAGCGCGATGCCGCACTTGCTGATCAACTTGATGCGCTGCTTGAGCGATGGCCGCACAGCCAGTGCTTCGCCAAACAGGCGCTCGCATTGATAGCCGGTGTAGATATCGGCCAGATCAAAGGTATCGATACCCAAATCCAGGCAGGCTTCAATGTAATCGGCCAGCTCGGCGGGGGTTTTCTGCCAGTCGCCAATGCGCCAGATACCGAGGATGAGGCGGGAGAAATTCAGGTCGTTCATGGTGGGTACCATCCGGAAACAAAAACAAAACGCCCGGACATGCCGGGCGTTGCGGGCAGGTTTGCCCTCAGCTTACTTGGTCTTTCCCTTGGCCGCAGGCTTGCTGGCCTTGGCAACAGGCTTGCTCTGCGGCAGCGCGGCAAACAGGCCGCCGTGGGCTGCCAGCTTCACTGTATCGCCATCGAGCTTGCCGCCAGCAAGACCGTGCCCCTCCACCGCCACTAGCGCACCCAGCGACTTGGGCAGCTTGAAACTGACCGCCTTGCCGCCCAGGTTGAATGCGCACAACCAAGTTTCCTTGCCCATGGTACGGGTAAAGGCCAGCACCGACTCGCCGGCGTCGATGAAGGCAATCTCGCCCGCCTTCAGAACATCCTGCTGGCGACGCCAGCTCAGGAAGGTGCGATAAAAACTCAGCACCGAATCGGGCTTGCCATCCTGCACATCCACCGCGCGGGCCAGATGCTCCTTGGCCACCGGCAGCCAGGGCTTGGCTTTGGAGAAGCCACCGTTGGCATCCTTGCTGGTCCAAGGCATGGGCGTGCGGCAACCATCGCGACCTTTGTCTTCGGGCCAAAAGGTGATGCCGACCGGGTCTTGCAGCAGTTCGAAAGGGATATCGGCCTCGGTCAGCGCCAACTCTTCACCCTGATAGATACACAGGCTGCCGCGCAAACTGGCCGACATGGCCAGCAGCACACGGGCGTAATCGTCGCTGGCCTTGTTCTTGCCCCAGCGTGTCATCACCCGCGGGCGATCATGGTTGCCGATACTCCAGCAGCTCCAGCCTGCCGCGCCCTGCCGCTTGCCCACGCGCTTGAGTTGGGCTTCCATTTCTTCGACCTGCTTGCGGATGTACGCCGGCGAGCCGTCGTCGGTCAGCAGGTTGAAGCTGTAGGCCATGTTGAACTTGTCGCCGCCCGAGGTGTACTCGGCCATGGTCTTGAGCGCGTCATCGCAACCCACCTCACCTAGCGAGGCTGCGCCGTACTTGTTGAGCAGCTTGCGGATCTGCTGCAGAAAGGCGAGGTTCTCCGGGCGAGACTTGTCGTATTTGTGGCGCTGCAAGCCATAAGGGTTGTCCGCGCTGACCGAAACGCTATCGCGTGCGGCGGCGGGCGGGTTGTTGCGTAGCTGTGCGTCGTGGAAATGGAAATTGCAGGCATCGAAGCGGAAACCATCCACGCCACGATCCAGCCAGAACTTGATCGTGCCCAGAATCGCCTTTTGCACGGCGGGGCTGTGGTAGTTCAGATCAGGCTGCGAGGCGAGGAAGTTGTGCAGGTAGTACTGGCGACGGCGTGTATCCCACTGCCAGGCCGAACCACCGAACACCGACAGCCAGTTGTTGGGCGGCGATCCGTCAGCTTTGGGATCGGCCCAGACAAACCAGTCGGACTTGGGGTTCTTGCGGCTTGCACGGCTTTCCTTGAACCATTCGTGCTGGTCCGAGCAATGCGACAGCACCTGATCGATAACGATCTTGATGCCGAGCTTGTGGGCCTCAGCCACCACTTGATCAAACGCCTTCAGGTCACCGAATAGCGGGTCTACATCGCAGTAGTCCGACACGTCGTAGCCAAAGTCCTTCATCGGGGACGCAAAGAACGGCGAGATCCAGATCGCATCGACCCCCAGGCTGGCGATGTAGGGCAGCTTCCCCACAATGCCGGCCAGATCACCGACGCCGTCGTTATTGCTGTCCATATAGCTGCGCGGGTAAATCTGGTAGATCACCGCGCCACGCCACCACTCACTCTCTTTTTGATTTTTCAATTCTTGTCTCCACGACAACGCAATTTGAAATTGCGATTTTATTTGTGCTGCTATCGCTGGGGTGCCCGCGGATAAACATCCGGGGCAGCGCAAAAGTCTAGCCAACACAGGCCGCCGCGGCTAGAGGCTTGTGACGAATGGCAAATCCGTCTGACAGAATTCTGTACGAGGAGATAATATCCATCATTACAATATCGACAATATGCTTTGTTGAATCGATGTATTAATTTGCCAGTCTTATTTATTCAAAAGCGCTTTGGAAGACCATTCAAAACGCTTTGGATAAAATAAAAGCGCTTTGAATATAAAAACCGTTAAAACGGTACGGAGAAAGACAGCCATGCCCCCAAGCCTCGTCAAACCCGTTTTCACCCTGCTCCCAGCCCTGCTCGCCTGTCCGATTTTTGCCCACGCCGCCGGCGTTACGCGCGCCGATTGCGATCAGGCGGAGCACCAGACCATGCTCGCTGCGCACCCTCATTCCACGACGGAAGCGCGTGCCTATTGGCTCACCGATCAGCAGATGCAATGGCCCGGCATGGGTGAGGCGCATCAGTTCGTGCTGGCCCATGCGCCTGCCGGCGGTATCAAGGCGATCAAGGGCGAATCGGCGTCTGGTTACGCGGCGCTGATACCGCTGCAGCTTGATCAAACGGCATTGCACCAGGCGACCGCGGAACGCTTCAAGTTCGTGGGTGGCGGCGTACGCCTTGCCTTGCCCAAACTGAATCGCGCCGCGCTGATCGCACTGCACCGCGGCGAGCTGGTATTGCTGGCGCTGGATGCGCAGAAACGGGTCATCCAGGCCACTGCCATCCAGCATCCTGGTGCGCTGGATGCCCTGTTTGGTGAAGCCGCACAGACACACGAGCTCGGCGCCGCACCTGCACCAGATGTCACTCGCTTCAAACTATGGGCACCTACTGCGCAACAGGTGGCCGTTTGCCGCTATGACAGCGGTCATGGCAAAGCGCGCCAGATCATCGCTATGAAGTTCGATACCCGTACCGGTATCTGGCAGGGCCAGGCAAAAGGTGACCTGAGCGGCCAGTACTACCGGTATGTCGTTGATACCTTCGTGCCCGGCGTCGGGCTGGTTCGCAACCGCGTCACCGATCCGTACTCGGTGAGTCTCACCACAGACTCAAAACGCAGCTACATTGCCCGGCTGGACGATGCACGGCTCAAACCGGCGGGCTGGGATGAGACCCCGAGGCCAAACACCGTCAAACGCGCCACCGATATGTCGGTGTATGAACTGCATGTGCGCGACTTTTCCATTGGCGATGTCAGCGTCAGTAGCGCCAACCGTGGCAAGTACCTGGCCTTTACCGAGACCGGCTCGAACGGCATGCGCCACCTGCAAGCCTTGCAACGGGCAGGGATGACCGATGTGCATCTGCTGCCGGTGTTTGATCTGGCCAGCGTGCCCGAGAAAGACTGCGCCACCCCCACCGTTCCCAAAGCCTCCGCAGACAGCGAGGCCCAGCAAGCGGCCGTGATGGCAGTGGCGGCTAAGGATTGCTTCAACTGGGGCTACGATCCGTTCCACTTCAACGCACCCGAGGGCAGTTTTGCCAGCGACGCGGCCGATGGCGCCAAACGCATCCTTGAATTCCGGCAGATGGTGCAGGCGCTGCATCGCGCGGGTCTGCGTGTAGGCATGGACGTGGTGTACAACCACATGTCGGCCGCAGGCCAGCACCCGCAATCGGTGCTGGACCGAATCGTACCCGGCTACTACCACCGCCTGAACGAACGTGGCGCGGTCGAGCGCTCCACCTGTTGCGACAACACGGCCACCGAACACACCATGATGGCCAAGCTGATGATCGACTCGGCTGAGTTGTGGGCACGCGAATACAAGATCGACTCGTTCCGCTTTGACCTGATGGGCCACCAGCCGCGTGCAGCCATGGAGCGCCTGCAGGCCCGCGTGGACAAGGCGGCCGGCCAGCCCGTGCAGCTGCTGGGGGAAGGCTGGAACTTTGGCGAAGTCGCCAATGGTGCACGCTTTGTACAGGCTTCGCAGCTATCGCTTAACGGTACCGGCATCGGCACCTTCAGCGATCGCTCGCGCGATGCCGTGCGTGGCGGTGGACCGGCCGATGGCGGGCAGGAACTGATTGCACGCCAGGGCTATATCAACGGGCTGGTTTATGCCCCCAATGCGCTGGCCGGCAAGCAGCCCCTAGAAGTGCTGATGAAGGCGGCCGACATGGTGCGCGTCGGCCTCGCCGGCACTCTGCGCGATTACGTGATGCAGACTTTCGATGGCAGCGCGCGCAAGCTTGAACAGATCGACTACGCGGGCCAACCAGCGGGCTATGCCTCGCAGCCTGCCGAGGCCGTCAACTATGTGGAAAACCACGACAACCAGACGCTGTTCGATGCCAATGTCTACAAACTGCCGCTCGACACATCGCGAGAGGATCGCGCCCGCGTGCAGCTGCTGGGCGCAGCCACCACAGCGCTGAGCCAGGGTGTAGCCTACTTCCACGCCGGGCTGGAAATCCTGCGTTCCAAGTCGATGGATCGTAACAGCTACGACTCGGGTGACTGGTTCAACCGGCTGGACTGGACATACACCGACAACGGCTTTGCCGCCGGCCTGCCGCCCAAGCAGGACAACGCCAGTCAATATGCGCTGATCGCCCCGCTGCTGGCCAACCCGGCCATCAAGCCCACACCGGGGGACATTGCGTTCACGCGCGATGCGTTCAACGATTTGCTGCGTATCCGCGCGAGCACCCCGCTGTTCCGTCTGCCCACCACAGCCGATATCCAGCAGCGCCTACGCTTCTACAACACCGGCCCGACGCAAGACCCGACGGTGATTGTGGGCCGGCTCGACGGGACCGGCATGCCCGATGCCGGCTTCAAGGCAGTGCTGTACTTCATCAACGTCGCCCCCGAGGCAAAAACGCTGACGCTGGCTGACGAGCAAAACCAGCCTTGGGTATTGCATCCGGTACAACGCGCCGCCAGCGCTGCCGATCTGCGCCCGCAACAAGCTGCACGCTATACCGCAGCCAGTGGCCAGTTCAGCATTCCGGCACGCAGTACGGCGGTGTACGTCATCCATTGATGGGCAGCTTTAGGCCAAAACAAAAGGGACGCCGCGGCGTCCCTTTTGTTTTACTTGCGGATCACCCCGTAAGGTGCAAAAAGCAGAGCGCATTGCGCCCCAGCATTGGCGGCTGCCTCAGTGCCCATCCCCTGCCCTCACCCGCCGATGCGAATCGCGCGCGTGGGCCAGCCAGGCACGGCTTTGCCAGCGCCACCACATGATCAAGCCACGCAGCCACTCATCCGCCGCATACGCAATCCAGAGGCCTACCAGGCCCAGACCGGCGTGAATGCCTAGTACCCAAGCACCACCGGCCAGTACGATCACCATGGATGCAATACCCGCCATCACTGGGAAACGTGCATCGCCTGTGGCACGCAAGGCATTGATCACGATCAGGTTGAAGGTTCGGCCCGGCTCCAGCAGTACGGTCCACCAAAGCAGCTGGGTGCCTAGGCTGATCACTGCGGCATCCTGGGTAAACAGGCCAAGCAGTTGCTCACCCGCCAGCGCCATCAGGCTGGTGGCTAGCAAGGCAACCAGCAAACCGCTCGCCAGTGCGCGGCGTACCAGCTTGTCAGCCGCTTTGAGGTGACCCGCGCCGATCTGATGGCCGACCACAATCTCGACAGCCAGCCCGGTTGCCACGCCGCATAGCACCACAAACATCCCGAGCTGCAACACATAAGCCTGTGTGGCCAGCGCGCTTGCACCCAGCAGGCCGGCCACCGAGACGCTCACAGTGAATGCAAGGCGATAACCGATCTGTTCAGCCGCGCCAGGCAAACCGATACGCAGCACCGCTTGAAGCTCCTTCCAGCGCAACTGGAACCAGTCGGAGGAGTGGATGGCAATCGCCAGCCGTTGTTGCCAGAACCGCCAGTGCAGCGCGAGGCCGACACTGCGACTGATGATCAAGGCCAGCGCAAAACCCGGCAAGCCCAATGCGCGCATCAGCACCCAGCACAAAGCAAGATGCACGATCTGCATCACCACGACGGTAATCAGTGCCTCGCGTACACGCAGATGTGCTCGCAGCACGCTGGACATGCTGGCATTCCAGGCATCCAGCAGCATGGCGGGCGCCAGCCACATCAGGAATGGCACAGCCAGCGGCACCACCTCGGCCGGCGCATTCATCACGCCCATCAGTGGCGTGGCAAACAGCACCGCCAGCACGGCGGTGAAGCCGCCCATCCAGGTGCTCGCACCCAGCGAAGCACGGGCAATGGCATCAGCGCCAGCACGCTGCCCACCGCCCAGATACTGGGTGATCACCACACCAATCCCTGCGCCAATAACACGGAACAGGATGAATAGCATGGCGGCGACATGGTTGGTCAGCGCAAAGGCAGCACCGGCCGTGTCACCGAGCTGGGCGGCCAGCCAGGTGCCGATCACCCCGACACCGACGCCGAGGAACAGCTCAAGCAACAAAGGGCCGACAATCGGCGTCAGCCGCATCGGTTGCAACTTGGTGGGTTTCATTGAATGGCGTAGGCCGGCAGCGTTATGAAAGCGCTATCATCCATGATCAGCGCGGCATTTGCACGCGCTCCACCAAACGCCGTATTCTCGCCATCAGGCGTGATGCGCCGGTAGCCTCCGTCATAATCCCAGGTCGTCACATAGAGCTGCACGCCTGCCAGCGAGCGCAAACCGCCCAGCGATGCGGCGGGTAAGGTCAGCGTCACCGTATTGCTGACCGGATCACCTGCCACACCGGCAGCCGGGGTGATAGGTGTGCCTTCCTTGTCGGCACTGGCGCCCTCGGCACTGAACAAGGCGTTGGACCAGCCATGGGTGCGCAAGCGGTAATGCCAGGCGCGTCCATCGGGCAGCTTGGCGTTCTGCAAAGGCAGCACTTGCGCCCCGCCCTTCTGGCCCGGCACGCTGACGTATACCGTGAACGCCACATGGTCAAAACCGTTCTGCGGATTCCAGCTGCGCGTCACTTTGTTCATGCCCAGCACGATGCGCATGGCCCCGCCCGATCCATAGACCTGCACGCGGCGCAGATCGAGCTGCCGATTGGTGCCCCAGCTAGGGTCGCCGGGGTAACGGTACTCGCCGGTCGGACCGGTATCGTCTCCGGCGGGGTCAACTACATCGGCGAGCAATTGCCAGCGGCGCGTGACCTTGAACCGCTGCGTGGCCGATACCCGCATGCGCCCACCCTCGTCGGCATAGGCCGTGACACGGTGCTCGACATCGGGATTCGTCATCGCATCGGTCGCGACCGTGGCTTCCCAGCTACCGTCTGCAGCAGGCCGGACAATCTGTGCAGCCGACAGGTTGCCGTCCACCACAAGGCGCAGTGCGCTCACACCCGCAGCCTGCCCACGCACCTTGAAATCCTCGCTTACGGTGGTCTGGGTAAGTGGCGCCATCGACACGGCCGGGCCAGCAAATGCACCGCGGGGCAGCGCCCTGCCCGCCACCCACACCATGCCGGCACGCGGTGGCAGCGGCAGGCTGATGCGGCCATCCGCCGCCACTTGCAGGTCGGCGGGCTGCCCGTGCAAACCATAACGACCATGCAGCACGGTGCCGGGCTTCAGGCCGGTTTCGAGATTATCGAGCAGCACCGCATGATCAGCGGTATTGAACACGATCAGCGCTTGCTGCCCGCGATAGCTCATGCGGTAGGTCAGTACGCCGGGGCCGGCAGCATCGGCCATCAGGGGCGTGGGCGTACCATGGGTGAACACCTTGCTAGCCTTGCGCAGCGTGGCCTGATCGGCAAGCAGTTGGTACAGGGGCGCCCCGGTATTGAAATGATCCTTGCCGCCCGATCCTGAACCTGCGGCAAACATGGCGGCACGCTGCTCGGTAAAGCCTTGTTCGGTGCCGTAATAGATCGTCGGTATGCCCGGCAGCGTCATCGTCATCAGCAGCGATTGCCGCAGCGCGGCCTCGCTGCCGCCGGCGAGGAAGCGGTCCACATCGTGGTTATCCACGAACGTGGGCATCAGGTGCGGCGTGGCATGCAAAGCCATCATCCGATCGATGCGCCAGGCCAGTTCGGCGGGCGGGCGCCCACGCGCAAATACATCGCCCATGGCGCCATATAGCGGGAAGTTGAGCATGCCGGGCAGCACCGTCTCCCCCCGCGCATTGCGCTGGTAGCGATCGAGCTTGCGCATCTGGATGTCTTCAAAGGGCTTGTCGATACCAAAGCCCTCGCCAAACACATGGAATGCCTTACGCCCGGTGGCACGTGCGGCGGCCACCATGCCGGGCGCTTTCGGGTCGGTAGACACCATGAAGTCGCGCAAGGATTCGGTCGGTACGTAGTAGACCGTGTCAACCCGGAAGGCATCCACACCCACCTCGCGTATCCAGTAGCCGTAGCTGTCACGCAGCGTGCGGCGGACCCGCGGGTTCTCGGTATTGATGTCATCGAGCCCGCTCATCTGGTAATTCAGCTCCTGATGCGGGTCAGTGTAGTCCGCCACATTCGGCGTCCAGTGATACGCACCCATTTTGCGATCTGCCGGCTTGCGCGGGTCGTTCTGGCTGAACGGCCATTGCGTGGGCCGGGCCGTAGGCCTGGACGCGGGATTGTCGATGTAGAAACGGCCCGGATCGGACTTGTCCCAGCCACCCTGATAGGCAAAGTAATTGCCCGTGTGATTGAGCACGATGTCCTGGATCAGATACATGCCACGACGGTGCAAGGCATCGGATAAGCGGCGGTAATCGGCCAGGGTGCCTACATGCACATCCATTTCTTTGAAATGCTGTGCCCAGTAACCGTGGTAACCGCTGTAACGCGTGAGCGGATCCCACCACTGGTTGGCAACGGGCGGGGTAATCCACACTGCCGTCGCACCCAGACCCTGAATGTAATCAAGCCGCCGCTGCACGCCGGCCAGATCGCCACCGTTGTAATGCGCATTGCTCTGTGGCTGGTATTCGCCCGCCCCCTGATCGTTATTGGCGGGGTTACCGTCATCAAAACGATCCGTCATCAGGAAATAGATGATCTGCTCACGCCAATCGGGCGATGGTACGTGCAGACGCAGGTCGGCAGGCTGCGCAGCCGAGGCCGGGGCGGCAATCAGGCAGGCAGAAAAAATAATGGCCAGACCGGATCGGCCTGGCGCAAATTTGGGAGTCTCACTCACTCTCTGGCGCTTCTTTGTTTATTCGTTGTGCGTGCCGGCAGTTTGGCTCGGCCTGGGTACTTTTGTATTTAAATTACTGGATCACCACATCAAGAAACAGCGCGGACTTCAGCGGGGTCTGCTGGCTGTTGCCGGCAATCCAGTGAGGTGAATCCTAGACGTCGACTATTGGCTTTGGCAAACCCCCTTAAAACCAAAGCGCTTTTGTTGTTAGTTCACTACTAATCGGCTTTAGATTCTTTACTCAATTTCCGTCGCGGCAAGGCGATCACATATATTCCTTAACAGCGCACCTTTGGAAACACGGGGAAATGCTGATCCCCGGACCCAGGCAGTACCGAAGGCAAACCGATCTGTAGGAAATTGTAGTTTCGCTACGGAAAGGCAGGCGCCGGCACCGCTCCGCAAGACGGTGCCTACGTGCTGTCAATCTTGAACCCTCAGGAGTGAATCAATGAAAAATCGTTCCGCCGACAAAAATACGGGACAGTTGGAGACAGGCTTCCCCTTCCAGCGAACCGGTACGCTCGTAGCACAATCCGTCGCCTTGGCCATGCTGGGTACTGGCATGGCTTACGCCGCCGAGGTTGAGAAAGCCGAAGCCATTACGGTTACAGGCATCCGCGGCTCCATCGAGAAGTCGATTCTCGCCAAGAAGAAGTCCAACTCGATTGTTGAAGCCGTTTCGGCGGAAGATATCGGCAAGCTGCCAGACAACAGCATCGCCGAGTCCATTGCGCGCCTGCCTGGCCTCTCCGCCCAGCGCGTTGCTGGCCGTGCACAGGTCATCAGCGTTCGCGGCCTGTCGCCTGACTTTGCCACGACCTTGCTGAACGGCCGTGAAATGGTGAGCACGGGTGACAACCGCAGCGTCGAGTTTGATCAGTACCCCTCCGAACTGCTGAGCGCTGTGAACATCTTCAAGACTCCTGATGCCGGCCTCGTGGGCCAGGGTCTGTCGGGCACCATCGACATGCAGACGGTCCGCCCACTCAGTTACAACAACCGCGTCATTACCGGTAATGCCCGCTGGCAAGATAGCTCGCTGGGTGATGCCGGTAACGCGAAAGGCACGGGCAACCGCCTGAGCGCGAGCTACATTGACCAGTTTGCAAACCGTACCATCGGCCTGGCAATCGGCTTTGCTCATCAAGAAACCCCGATCCAGGAAAATCAGGTCGGTATGTACGAGCCATGGCAGTCGATTGGCGATGGCTGGCGTCCTGGTGTTGCTGCTGGCACGGCCTACTCGGATGGTATCAAGGCACTGCGTCGTACCGGCGTGACCAAGCGCGATGGGGTAATGGCCACACTTGAAGTTCGTGCCTCCGATAGCTGGACCAGCGTCGTCGACCTGTTCCACTCCAAGGCCGAGCAAGAAGACACGGCCAATCAGATCGAAATCCATATTGGCGGCTACAACGGCGGCTACAACCCTGGCCTGAACCTGACCAATGTTTCCGTCAACTCCAACGGCTCCTTTGCCGGCGGTGTGGCCAGTGGCGTGTACCCGCTTGTCCGCGGCATGTACAACAAGCGTGACGACAAGATCAATGCATTCGGCTGGAGCAACACCTTCAAGCTGGGTAGCAGCAAACTGGTTGCCGATGTGAGCCACTCCAAAGCGAAGCGTGATGAGCTGAGCCTGGAAAACAATACGCAGCTGGCTCCTGCGCCGCAGCTTGATACTCTGACGCTGAAGATCAGGAGCGACGATTTCTCGACCATGACACCGGGTCGGGACTACTCGGACCCGAACAAGCTGTTCTTGCGCGGTACGATTTATGGTTCTGGCTACGGCAAGGTTCCGAAGGTTGAGGATGAGCTAACCACTTACAAGTTGGTCGCCACCGTACCTGCGCCCGAGCTGCTTGGCAGCTGGGTTCAGGATATCGACCTCGGCCTGAACTACGCAGACCGTCACAAGATGAAGCGTCAGCCCGAAGGCAATATCAACGTCGGCGCCCAAGGCGACACGACGATTGCCTCGGACCTGCAATATGGTCTCGTCGATCTGGGCTTTGCCGGCGCAGGCAAGATTCCGTCGTGGAATGTGCCCGGCGCAGTTGCCCGTTACATGACGTTCAACCCCAGCTCAACGGCATTCGACTATCTGGTCGCCAAGTCCTGGGACGTCGAAGAGCAAATCACGACCGGTTTTGTGAAAGCCAACATCGACACCGATCTGGGCGGCGTAGCCTTGCGCGGCAACTTTGGTTTGCAAGTGCAGAACACCGATCAGTCTTCGGAAGCGGTACGACTGACCAACGGCTCGAACCCCAAGCCAGTCATTGATGGCACTTCCTACACAGATGTGCTGCCGAGCATGAACCTGGCCTTTGACTTTGGTAACAATCAAATGCTGCGTGTGGGCCTGGCCAAGCAAGTGGCCCGTCCTCGTGTCGACCAAATGCGCTCTGCGCTTGAATTTGGTGTGGGTGACAACCCTGATGCACGTGATGCCCAAGGCAACCTGACGGTACGAACCCCGGGTGCCAGCGGCGGTAACGCACGCTTGGAGCCATGGCGCGCCAAGGCGTTTGACATGTCCTACGAGAAGTACTTCGGCACCAAGGCTTATGTGGCTGCTGCTTACTTCTACAAGAAGCTGGACAGCTACATCTACACCCAGACCCTGTCGGGCTACGACTTCTCGAACTATGTTGGCGATGCAAAGGTGATTCCTGGCACGACCGTGTCGAGCACCGGCAAGTACACCGCGCCGACCAATGGCAAGGGCGGTTCGATGTCCGGTATTGAGCTGTCTGCTTCGCTTCCGCTGGGTATGTTGACGGATGCACTGACGGGCTTTGGCGTTGTGGCCAGCGCCTCGTTCAACCGTAGCGATATCAAGATCGACTTGAGCCAAGAAGGCGACAACCGCGGCAGCTTGGGTAAGACCAGCATTGACCTTCCGGGCCTCTCGAAGCGCGTCTACAACCTGACGGCCTACTACGAGAACGGTGGTTTCGAAGCACGTGTCAGCCAGCGCAAGCGTAGTGATTTCATCGGTGAGATTGGTGACTTTGCTGCCAACCGCAAGCTGCGTTACGTTGTCGGCGAAAGCATTGTGGATGCTCAGGTCGGCTACAACTTCAAGGAAGGCAGCCTGAAGGGATTGGGTCTGTTGCTGCAAGTGAATAACTTGGGTGACGCGGCTTACCAAACCTATACCGCCACGCCTGACCGTCCGCTTGAATACATCAAGTGGGGTCGCACCGTACTGCTTGGTGCCAGCTACAAGTACTAAGATGCCCTATGGCCTTAGGGCCATTAAAGCAGAAGCCCTGCCGATGCAAATCGGCAGGGCTTTTTCATCATCACCGAGCCAGCCTTGGAAGTGCGTCCTGACGGAAAGTCACACGATGGAGTAGCGTCCTTTTGCCACTGTCGGTGAAGATTCAATCAAGACAAGCTCAATGTAGAGAAACTACGCAAGCCCACCAATACCTCTATCGGGCAGCGAGTATGCCTGCTTATCACTCACCAATCAGTACGCGACCTGCATAGGGTTGCAACGACAGTGCAAGCCTGCCTTGCTGCACAGAAAACACGGTCCCATGCTCGGCATCACGAAATATCAAGTTCACCCAGTCTTCAGGCAACTGAACAGTGAAGTTCTGTTCAACTGACGCGTTATTGCTGATTACAAGCGCTCGCTGTGCACCAAGGGCTCTTGGCAAGACGATTACATGATCGTTGGTTAGCATCGCCGGTCCAAGTTCACCGTGACGCAGTATGGGCAGGGCTTGCCTAAGACTGGTCAGCCGCCTCACCTCAGCCAGCATGGCCATATCCGGCTTGCCTCCCCGGTCAGTCCACGGATAGGTCGCCCGGTTGAACGGATCTTCGCCGCCAGTTACGCCCACTTCATCGCCGTAGTAAATGGCGGGTGAGCCCGGGTAGGTCATCTGGAAGAAAAGTGCCAACCGGTAACGGGCCTTGGCCAGTGCCAGCTTCTCGATGTTGCCATCGTCGTGATAACCCAGCACATGCAGGCTGCGCGGTACATCATGGCTCGATAGCAGGTTCATCAAGGCATGCAGCGCCGGCTTGGGGTACACCTCGCGCAGGTATTCCAGATTGGCGTACAGCTCGCTGGCCTTGCCGCCTGCTGCGTAGTCGAGCACCGTGTTGCGGAACACGTAGTTCATGGTGGAATCGAACATGTCGCCGAGGAAGTACTTGGATGAGTCGAACCAGGTTTCGGCCACGGTGATCGCATCGGGGCGCTTGGCTTTGACAGCCTTGCGCCATTCACGCCAAAAATCATCGGGCACCCAGGGGGCCACATCCATACGCCAGCCGGCGGCACCGCGATCCAGCCATTGCTGGGTAATGCCATCGGGTACGCCGAAGGCAAAGGCACGATACGCGGGCGATGCTTTGTTGAGCTCAGGTAGATCGCTGACACCGACCCAGCCTTGGTATTGCTTGTCGAGGTCGGTCTGCGTGGCATCGAAGCGGTACCAGCTCGCGTAGGGCGAATCGCTGCGGATCTTGCCACCCTCGAATGCACCGATCCCGGGGTGCTGGGCGAAACGATCAAAGTAAACCGAATCCCTGCCCGTGTGGTTGAACGAGGCATCGGGCAGCACGCGCATGCCGCGCTTGGCGGCCTCGGCAACCAGTTTGTCGAAATCGGCATTGCTGCCGAATGCGGGGTCGATGCGTGTGTAATCGGCCGTGTCGTACTTGTGGTTGCTGGCCGCCTGGAAGATGGGTGTCATGTAGATCGTATTGGCGCCCAGCGATTTGATGTAATCGAGCTTCTCGATGATGCCGGCCAGATCACCGCCAAAGAAGTCGTTGTTGTATACCGCATCCGAACCATCGCCCGTGCCGGGCTTGCTGGGTTTGTCGAGCCAGTTCGCGTGGAACTCGACGGTCTGGTCGTGATAGCGATTGACGCCCGGCTTCGGATCGTTGGCGGTATCGCCGTTACGGAAGCGGTCGGGGAAGATGTAGTAGTAGACCACATCGGCGGCCCAGTCCGGGACCTTGAAGTCGGCGGCGTAGACGGTATGGCGGAAGCGGCGCAGGCTGGCCCGGTTGCTGGGCATGGCGGCAATCAGCCCCACGCCGTTGGTGCCCCCCTCACGCGTCCAGTAAACCGACTGGCGGTTGTTCTGGTAGGCGTAGGTCTTGCCGGCAATCTTCAGTTCGAAGTAGTAGCCGTAGATGCTCACATCCTTGAACCGATAGCTACCCTGCCAGCGCTGCTGCTTGCCGGCGGCGGACTTTTTGAGCGGTATGCGGGCCACTTCGGTGTAATCGAGCACTTCCTGATTGCCTTCAAGACGGCGCTTCTCGATGACCAGGGTTGCGGACTCCACTCCCGCCATGGCGCTCAGACCGAAGTTCACCACCGTATCGGCTTTCACCGCACCGAACGGCGCTTTGTCGCTTGCTGCGCGGCTGTCGTGCCGCACGCTCAGCGCCACCGGGTCATTCACCGCGCTGACCACGGCATCGGCATAGCTCTTGGGGCCGATACTCAGCACAGGCTGCTCGCCATTGAAGGTCAGCTTGATGGTGTGTTCACCGGCAAAGTTGAAGCGCAGATTGCCATTGCCGCCACGCAGCAGGGGCTGTGCCTGAGCGGCTTGCAGCAACTCACCCTGCCCTGCCAGCGCCAGTTTCTGGCCGCCATCGGTCAGCCTGAATTCATGCAGGCCTTGGAGATCCACGTTCAGGTAATAGCCATCGCACCGATACTTGAATGCGTACTTGTCGAGCGTGGCCCAGTTGTTAAGGCTGCCGCGCAAGTACAGCACGGTGTCACCCAAGGGGGCGACAGGGCAGGCATTGATGCGCAGCGTCATTGGCTGTCCCTGCGCGGGCACTGCCACGACAAACCGGTGCCAGCCGGTGAAATGGCCTTTGATCTCCGGCCCTTTAGGCAGCAGCTTAGTCGGTGTACCGCCATAATCCGCATCTGCAGACCAAGCATCATCACCAAGCTTGAAGATCTGGTCACCGTGTAACTCAGTGATCAGTTCATAACGATTGCAGAACCAGTTGAAGCGATAGGCCTCTCTCGCCTGCCAGTTATTGAATCCGCCGCGCAGATAGAGATCGCGATCGCCTAATGGGTTGGCAACACAAGAATCCGTCGCTTGCGCAGACAATCCCGCCATCAACAGCAAGGCAAGGACAATACACCAAGAGAAACGAAGCAATTTCATGCCTTACTCACTCGTCGTTACACCTTGCATAAACACGTATCAAGTCGCGTATGGCAGCATGGCAGGTTTGACTTGAAACTTTACGGCTTGGTCACGATGGGCTCTGTAGGTTAACAGCAGGTCACTCTGCGGCCGTCCTTTGTCATGCCAGAAAAACGCGCCCAGACGATTCAGGTCGGCGTAGTGATGACGCAGTGCATGAAGCAACCAATCGGCACGTTGCAGGGTCATCGGCGTACAGGTCTGGCCGCGCAGGTCGTCATCGAGATCCAGCATGTGCGAGCGCCAGCCCTCGGCCAGATACAGGGCGGCCAGATCGCCGCGCAAGCCCGCCTGCCAGCGATCCACATGGCTTTGCCACCAAGCCAATACCTCCGCCGTGGCGCCGCGTTGCTTGAGGATAGCAATCAGCCGCTCGTAGTGGCCCAGCGCCACTTCCTTCTCACGGCGGAAGGCCGCGAGCGCAGCGTCCTGGCCAAGTGACTGCTCACATTGCAGCAGCCAGGCAAAGAAGCAGCGGGTCTCGAAGCGTTCAGCCAGATGGAATAAAGGCGCGCTGGTGCCATCACCAGAGCTGTTGAAGTGCCGGCAAGGGTCGATCGGGTACATGTAACCGAAGTCGAACAGGCGGATGCGCTGCCCGTCGTCGAGCAGGTTGCCGCTGCTGTAGTCCCATTCAAACAGTCCGGCCAGAATCAGTTCGCCCCCGATCTGGAACAGTTGATCGAGTTGGCGTTCATCCCATGCGGTGATGCGCTCGCCATTTACCCACTCGGACAACAACAGGCCTTTGCGCAATGAGCCGTAAAGGGTCTGCGTAATCGCACCGTAGCGTGCTTCACCATTCTCGGTACGCCGCAAAGCCTCGATCTGTTGACGGCATTGAAGCTCGTTCAGAAAGGAGGTGCGGCCATCATCGTTCTGCACCAGACACTCAGGCCGGGCCTGCTTGAGTGCGTAGTCTTTGCCGTCAATATTGAGCTGGAATACGCGCGCGGTCAGGCCCGAGTCGAGCTGACGACGCACAATGGCTTCGCCCTCCCTCAAGTCGACCAAGCGGCCCAGCGGGATCGGCAGCGCATCCTTGCTGCCGACCTCTACTTCCTCGCCACGCGACTGAATATCCAAGTTTCGCTGCTGGCGGATTAGATCGAGTGTTGCACTCGCAGTCATCGATTCAGTCATCCGGAACAGGTTTCAGTGAAGCGTAGATTGGGGTGAGCCCTACACTTAACCCTTGACGCCACCCGAGGTCAGGCCGGAGACAATCCAGCGCTGCGCCGCCAAGAACACCAGCGTGATCGGCAAGCCGGAGAGCACGGCCGCGGCGGCAAAGTCGCCCCAGCGGTAGTCCTGCTCGTTGAGGTAGTACTTGGAACCCACGGCCAGGGTGAGGCTGCCCTCTTCACGCAGCAGCACCGAGGCAACCGGGTACTCGATGATCGTGCCGATGAAGGCGAGCACGAAGACCACCATCAAGATGGGCACGGCCATCGGCAGCAACACACGGCTGAAGGCCTGCCAATGGGTGGCGCCATCGACCTTGGCGCATTCCTCGATCTCAACCGGAATCGTCTCGAAGTAACCCTTGATGGTCCAGATATGCATGGCCACGCCACCGGCGTAGGCCAGGACCAGACCGCCGTGGGTTTCGATGCCGAGACTCGGCACATATTTACCGATGGCTTCGAAGATGGCGTAGATCGCAACCAGCGCCAGCACGGCCGGGAACATCTGCAGCAGCAGCATGCTGTTGAGGATGGCCCCCTTGAAACGGAACTTGAGCCGCGCAAACGCATAGGCCGCAGTAGTGGAGAAGAACACGATCACCAGCGCTGACATCGTCGCCACCTTGATCGAGTTCCACAACCACAAGAGCACCGGGAATGGCGGAGTGACCAGATTACCGTCTGCGCCCACATAGGGGATGCCCAGCGCCAGTTTCCAGTGTTCAAGACTGATCTCGGTAGGGATCAGCGAGCCGGTGGCAAAGTTGCCGGGGCGCAGAGAGATCGAGATCACTGCGAGCAAGGGAAAGATGGTGATCGCAACCAGTGCGATCAGGAACAGGTGGGCGCCGAGGATACGCCAGCGTTGCTGTTTGCCAGTAACAAGTGCCATGGTCAGCTCCTTATCGCGCAGGCTGGTTGACTTTGCTGATCTTCAGATTGGCCAGCGACATCGCTGCCACCAGAATGAAGATCACCGTCGAAATCGCAGCGGCCAGGCCGAAATCCTGTCCCGAATCGCGGAAGGCGATGCGGTAGGTGTAGGACACCAGAATGTCGGTCATGCCCGCCGGCACCTTGGTATTGAGGAAGTCCGGGCGGCCGTCGGTGAGCAGCGAGATCAGCACGAAGTTGTTGAAGTTGAAGGCAAAGGCCGAGATCAGCAGCGGCGTCAGCGGCTTGATGATCAGCGGGGCGGTGATCTTGATGAAGTTGGTCCAAGGGCCGGCTCCCGCCAGCGCCGAGGCTTCGTACAGATCGGACGGAATCGCCTTCAACAGACCCGTACAGAGCACCATCATGTACGGATAGCCGAGCCACACGTTGACGATCAGCAGCATCAGCTTGGCCAGCGTGGGATCGGCAAACCAGGCCGGCTTGATGCCGAACAGCGCGTTGAGGATCGCGTTGATCTCGCCGAAGTTCTGGTTGAACAAGCCCTTGAACACAAGGATCGAGATGAAGCCCGGCACCGCATAGGGCAAGAACAGCAGGGTGCGGTACAGGGTGCGGTAGCGCAACGCTTCCCAGTTGAGCATCACCGCCAAGGTGCCACCCAGCAGCAGCGAGCACAGCACGGTGAGGAAGGCGAACACCACGGTCCAGATGAAGATCGAGAAGAACGGCCCCCGGAAATTCTCGTCCTGAACCATGCGCTTGTAGTTGTCGAAACCCACACCCACCTTGAAGCCCGGTTGCAGGCGGTCACCATTGGTGTCTTCGAAGTAGCCGGTATCGCGATTGGGCGTATAAACCGCCCCGGTTTCGGTATTGGTCAGCGAACCATCGGCCGCGGACTTCCACACGGGATTCTGCGGACCGAATTCACGTACGCCTGCGTACTCAATGATGACGCCATCGGGGCGAGCCAGCTTGAGAGCCATGAGACCATCGCGGTAAGCGAGACGCTCCTTCAGATTGAGCGGAGCGCCCAGCGTGGTCAGCGGCTGATCCAGCGGCACGAGTTGCAGCTGCTGCAAGCGTGATTTGCGCAGATCGACCGGTGGCGTGGCCAGCAATTTGTCGGCCGGCACCGCGGCGCCATCGAAGGTACGCGGTGTCAGCACGATACGCAGGCCGCCACTGGCGCGGTAAAGGTCGAAGTCCATCAGCTGGGATTCGTCCGGCACCATCTGCTCCAGCAGATAGTCACGCGCGCGGCTCTCGCCCAGCAGGTGCGCCGACGAATAGTTGGTGAAGCCGATCTGCGCGGTGTAGACGAGCGGGAAGGCCACGAATACCAGCATGGCCGCCAGACCCGGCAACAAATACCTGAACGCCAGCGCGGCACGATGCAGATACACGTAGAACGTGATCATCGTCGAGACCAGCAGAATCACGGCCCAGACAGGCTGACCCGCCAGATAGACATTGGCCACAAGATAAAGGCAACCCAGCGCCAGCAAGAGCGCGAGGGGCCACTTGAGCCAGCGGCTCAGTTCATTCGACATCATGGTTTGCTCCTCGGTTTAGCGCGTGTGGTGAGTCAGGGCGTGATTCATGGGCACACCTCACTTCACCAGCATGCGCGCCGCCGCGCCGTCGAGCGCGTCCTTGGGCGACTGCAAGCCATTGGTCACCGCTTCGAGTGCGGCATCCAGTGCCGTCCAGAAGCGACCGGTTTCAGGAATGTTCGGAATCGGCTCACCGGCCCGCGCGTTTTCCATCGTGGCGCGGATATGCGGGTTGCTCGCCAGCTCCTGGTAGAACGCCTTGTTGGCTGGCACGCCCAGCGGTACATCGGCATTGATGAGCTTGAGGCTGTCGGGCTTGAGCATGTGCTGTTCAAGGAATTCGCGCGCAATGTCCTTGACCTTGGACGGCGCGGTGACCATGCAGCCCACCACACCCACCAGTGGCTTGGAGGGCTTGCCGGGCACCACGGCCGGAATTGCCGCCACGCCGTAGTCGATGCCGACCTTGCGCGCGTTATCCCAGGCCCAAGGGCCAGAAATCATCATCGCCAGATCGCCACGGGCAAAATACGCTTCCATCTCGGCGTAGCGAGCACCCTTGGGCATCTGGCCATCGCGGATCATGCTGGCCAGCAGCTCGGTCGCCTGCACCGCACCGGGCGCATTGACGCCTACCTGGCGCGGGTCCAGTTCACCCTTGGCATCGCGACCAAAGATCTGCCCGCCCGCACCGGCCAGCATGGGCCAGGTGAAGAAGCTCTTGTTGTAGTCCCAGAGGATGGCCTTCTTGCCCTGCACCGCCAGCTCGCGATCGAGCTTGATGACCTCGTCGAAGGTCTTGGGCGGTGTCTTGACCAAGGCCTTGTTGTAGATCAGGCCGATGGCTTCGATGGCGATCGGATAGCCCCAGGTCTTGCCCTGATAGGAGAACGCCTTCCAGGCGGAATCTTCAATCGCATCGCGCACAGTCTTGCCGGGGCGCAGCGGGACGATCAGACCGGCTTTGGCCCATTCGCCCACGCGGTCGTGCGCCCAGCAAAAGATGTCGGGGCCCTTGCCTGCGCCAGCCGCTTGCTGGAACTTGTCTGGCGCGTCGACCGGGTGTTCCACCACGACCTTGACGCCCGAGGCTTCGGTAAATTTGTCGCCTGCTTTTTGCAGCCCGTTGTAACCCTTGTCGCCATTGATCCAGACCAGCAGTTTCAGCTTGTCGGCAGCGAGGCCGGTGCTGGAGAGGCTGGTGAGGGCGGCGGCAAGAATCAGGTGGCGACGGAGACGGGCATTGATGGCCCGGCTCACGCCTGCGCTCCCGGACTGACGGCGTGGCGTTTGTAGGCCTTGCCTTCAGCATCGAACAGATAGGTGGCCTCGGCGGGAATGCCCAAGGTCAGCGCATCGCCACCGTGTACACGTACACGGCCATCGAACTCACAGGTCAGCGCATCTTCCACGCCAGGGAAGCCGCAATAAGCGTGTGTGGCTCCACCGAGCAGTTCTACGAAGGTAACGGTGGTCTGGATAGCGTTATCGGTGCCACCGGGAACAAAGTGCTCGGGGCGGATACCCAGGGTGACCTTGTCGCCTGCCTTGGCGGTACTGGCATCGACCAGACAACGCACGGTTTCGCCCGTGGCCAGACGTACCAAGGCATTGGCGCTACCAGCCTCGACAATCTCGGCATTGATGAAGTTCATCTTCGGCGAGCCGATAAAGCCCGCCACGAACAGGTTGACCGGGTGCTCGTAGAGTTCGAGCGGCGAGCCGACCTGCTCGACCTTGCCAGCCGATAGCACGACAATCTTGTCGGCCAGCGTCATGGCTTCGACCTGATCGTGCGTCACATAGATCATCGTGGTCTTGAGGTCTTCGTGCAGCTTGGCAAATTCGTAGCGCATCTTCACGCGCAGGCCGGCATCCAGATTCGAGAGCGGCTCATCGAACAGGAACACCTCCGGCTTGCGTACGATGGCGCGGCCAATGGCGACGCGCTGGCGCTGGCCACCCGAGAGATCCTTGGGCTTGCGGTCCAGCAGGTGCTCGATATGGAGGATCTTGGCTGCTTGGCGAACAGCCCGCTCGATCTCGTCTTTGGGAACCTTGGCGAGCTTGAGACCAAACGCCATGTTGTCGTACAGGTTCATATGCGGATACAGCGCATAAGACTGGAACACCATGGCAATGCCCCGTTCAGCCGGCGGGACATCGTTGACGACACGTTCACCGATCGACAGATTGCCCGAGGTGATGTCCTCAAGGCCCGCGATGGTACGCAGCAAGGTGGATTTGCCACAGCCCGAGGGGCCGACGAACACCACGAACTCGCCATCCTCGATCTGGAGGTTGACGTCGTTCAGGATGCGCACGTCGCCATACGACTTGTGGACGTTTACAAGGCTCACTCCAGCCATTTGCGGTCTCCTGGCCGATCTGCTGTCGGCTCTTGGGGATGGTTTCGGTTAGGGAACGTGCCGGTCGGGTCAGCTACCCGCCAGCATTCGAATCGTTAATCGTGACGCGGTGTTACACAGGGTCCGCACACCGCCAGCAAAACCATCATACCGTGCTGATTCAAGGGTGTGCGTTCCAAAGCGCTTAGAGCAAATTCATGTATTCAAGGGCGCAACGCGGCGGCTTCGGCTGCCAGTTGGGTGATGCCCGCCCAGTCGCCGCCGGCCACCTTATCCTTGGGTACCAGCCAGGAACCACCTACGCAACCTACATTGGGCAGCGCCAGCAGTTTGGGGGCGCTATCGAGCGTGACGCCACCGGTCGGGCAGAACAGCACATTGGGGAACGGACCGCCGAGTGCCTTGAGCATGTTCAGGCCACCCGCCTGCTCGGCCGGGAACAGCTTCATCGCATCGAAACCATGACGCAGCGCGGCGATCACTTCGGAGGGCGTCATCACACCGGGCAGCAGTGGCATGCCGGCCAGCTTGGCCGCTTCGGCCAACTCATCAGTAAGACCCGGTGTCACGGCAAACTTGGCGCCGGCGGCCTTTACCTGGGCAAACTGTTCAGGGCTGGTAACGGTGCCGACGCCAACAATGGCCTCCGGCACGCTGTCGGCAATCGCCTTGATGGCATCCATGGCCACGGCCGTGCGTAGCGTGACTTCGAGTACTCGGATGCCACCAGCAACCAGTGCGCGAGCCAGCGGCACAGCGTCGTCGAGACGCTCGATGACAATCACCGGCATGACCGGTGCCGAACGCATGATGTCGCGGATATTCATGATTAGACCTTGTTCTCGTGGTTGAGCATGAAGCTCATCGCGCCCTCTTCCGCGCCCGTTGCCACGTGGCGGAAGCTGGCAAACAGTTCGCGGCCGCAGCCATTGTTGTTACCCGACATATCTGCCGTAGCCACTTCACGCGCAGCCCAGGTGGCTGCATCGACTCGGGCTTCGAGCACGCCGGTTTCGGCATCCAGGCGAATCACATCACCCGTGCGCACCTTGCCCAGCGGGCCACCGGCCAGCACTTCGGGGGTGATATGAATAGCAGCCGGCACCTTGCCCGATGCGCCGGACATGCGGCCATCGGTCACCAAGGCCACCTTGAAGCCGCGATCCTGCAAGACACCGAGTTGCGGGGTGAGCTTGTGCAGTTCAGGCATACCGTTTGCGCGCGGCCCCTGGAAGCGAACCACGGCGACAAAATCCCGCTCTAGCTCACCACGCTTGAAGGCGGCGATCATTTCATCCTGCGAATCGAACACGATGGCAGGGGCTTCCACCACACGATGTTCGGGTTTCACCGCCGAGACCTTGATCACGCAGCGGCCTAGATTACCGGCCAGCAAACGCAGGCCACCATCAGCCTGGAATGGCGAATCCATCGAAGCGAGTACGCTCTTGTCCTGGCTCTCGGCCGGCGAGTCCTGCCAGACCAGCTTGCCTTCGCGCAGTACCGGTTCCACCGCATAACGGCGCAGGCCCTGGCCCATGATGGTTTTCACGTCTTCATGCAGCAGGCCGGCATCAAGCAGCGTGCGGATCAGCACCCCCATGCCGCCTGCGGCATGGAAGTGGTTCACGTCGGCCGAACCATTGGGGTACACCTTGGCCAGCAAGGGCACGATGGCCGAGAGGTCATCAAAGTCGGTCCAGTCGATCACGATGCCGGCAGCACGGGCAATGGCGATCAAATGGATGGTGTGATTGGTGGAGCCACCAGTTGCCATCAGGCCGACCAGGCCGTTGACGATGGCACGCTCGTCGATGATCTCGGCGACCGGCAAGTATTCCTTGCCCAAAGCCGTAATGGCGGCGGCGCGGCGGCCCGATTCGGCTGTCAACGCGTCGCGCAATGGCGTACCTGGGTTGACGAAGGCCGTACCCGGCAGGTGCAGGCCCATGATCTCCATCAGCATCTGGTTGGAGTTGGCCGTGCCATAGAAAGTACAGGTGCCTGCGCCATGGTAAGACTTCTCTTCGGCTTCGAGCAGGCCCTGGCGATCAATCTTGCCTTCGGCATAGAGCTGGCGGATTCGCGCCTTCTCTTTGTTCTCCAGGCCCGAAACCATAGGGCCGGCCGGTACGAACACAAAGGGCAAATGGCCGAACTGCAGCGCGCCGATCAGCAGGCCCGGCACGATCTTGTCGCACACGCCCAGACAGAGTGCGCCATCGAACATCGCGTGCGAGAGCGCCACCGCGGTGGACATGGCGATCACGTCGCGGCTGAACAGGCTCAGCTCCATGCCGGGTTGGCCTTGGGTCACGCCGTCGCACATGGCGGGCACGCCGCCAGCAAACTGGGCCGATGCGCCGACTTCACGCGCAGCGGCCTTGATGATCTCGGGGTAATGCTCCAGCGGCTGATGCGCTGAGAGCATGTCGTTATAAGCCGACACGATGGCCAGATTGGCCTGACGCTGTTCGCGCAGCAAGATCTTGTCGCCCGCCGGCGCGGCCGCATAAGCGTGCGCCAGATTGGTACACGACAAACCCTTGCGCACGGGCTCCTTGGCTGCCCAGCTGGCCACCTTGGCCATGTAGGCATCGCGGCTGGGCCGGCTCTTTTCCTGGATGCGCCGGGTGACTTCAACCAGGCGGGGATGCAGACTCATCAATCGTCTCCGTCATGCTCACGGGTGCGGTGCCACCACGCGACACCAGCGTCGCGCCCGGGCCTTGCTCACCACGAGGCAAACCCGCAGCAAGTCCACACGTTTCGACCATGGTAGTTTTACTACAAACAAAAGGCAAGCCATGCAGCCGGTTTGCTTAACGCAGCATCGCCACAACGCAACAGCGAGCGCCCGACAACCTAGCAAGCGCTCACCTAGAAAATGCGGTTCGACTACATCTCGACACCCATGCCGCGACGCCAAGCCGATAGCGCACAAGGCGCCACGGGCAACAAAACTACATTGCGACGACTACAGGAAAGTAGTATTGTTTCAGAAAACCGGCGCATAGCTTGATTCAGGCAAACAGCAGCGCAGCAAGGGATCAAGTGATGGCAGGGCAGCACAAGGGGCTTCACGCTTCGCGTAGTCCGACTACGTTGCACCCCGAGTCGCTCCGTGCAGAACCATGATGTCGCACAGGCCAGTTTGCCTGCTTGCCGGTACTAACCAGTCCAATCTAGTTTCAACGCGGGGATAGCAGGATGAGTGCGATTCAACCCTTTGACATGGTGCTGTTCGGCGGCACGGGTGACCTGGTCATGCGCAAGCTTTTGCCTGCGCTCTATCGCCAGCACATGGATGGCCACTTGCCTGAGCAGGGACGCATCCTGTGTCTGGGCCGCAGCCAGCCGGATCAAGCCGCTTACCTCGCGATGGCGGAAAAGGCTGCCAAACAGTATCTGGGCGATGTGTTTACCGCCAAGGACTGGGCTGGTTTCGCTGCACGCCTCAACTATCTGAAGCTGGACGCCGGCGACAAAGCCGCCTACACGGCGCTGGCCGACAAGCTGAACGAATTCCCCGAGCACGTGCGCGTGTTCTATCTGGCTACCGCCCCCAACCTGTTCGCCGGCATCTGCGAGAACCTCGCATCGGTCAGTCTGAACAAGGGCAGCGCGCGTGTGGTGCTGGAAAAGCCGCTGGGTCATGATCTTGCATCCTCGCAAGCCATCAACGCCCAAGTCGGCAAGTTCTTCAAAGAAAGCCAGATCTACCGGATCGACCACTACCTCGGCAAAGAGGCGGTGCAGAACCTGCTGGCCCTGCGTTTTGGCAATACCTTCTTCGAGCCGCTGTGGCGCCGCGAATGGATCAGTGACGTGCAGATCACCGTAACCGAACAGGTCGGTGTGGAAGGCCGTGGGGATTTCTACGACAAGGCCGGCGCCCTGCGCGACATGGTGCAGAACCATCTGGTGCAGCTCTTGTGCTTCATTGCCATGGAGCCGCCCGCCAGCGTAGACCCTGACGCCGTTCGTGACGAAAAGCTCAAGGTGCTGCGGGCCCTGCGCCGCTTCGGGCCGCAGGAAGTCGCTTCCAAGACTGTGCGCGGCCAGTACAAGGCAGGCGCGAGTGCTGGCAAACCAGCGGTGGGTTACCTGGACGAAGCCGGTATTGCCGCCGACAGCAAGACCGAGACCTTTGTCGCCATCAAGGGCGAGATCGATACCTGGCGCTGGGCCGGCGTGCCCTTCTACTTGCGCACCGGCAAGCGCATGCAGGATCGCCTAGCCGAGATCGTGATCAATTTCCGCCAGGTGCCACACTCGATTTTCCAGCTGCCCACGGCCACGACCAGCAACCGCCTGGTGATCCGCCTGCAGCCCGAGGAAAGCGTGGAGATGTACCTGCTCGCCAAACAGCCGGGCGATCAGATGAAGCTCAAGCAGGTGCACCTTGATCTCGACTTCAAAGAGACATTCAAGGTACGCAGCCCCGATGCTTATGAGCGCCTGCTCACCGACGTGATCCGCGGCCGCCTGACCCTGTTCATGCGCCGTGACGAGCTCGACGAAGCCTGGCGCTGGGTGGAACCTATTCTGGACGCCTGGGAACAGAGCGACGAGCCACCCAAGCCTTACACCGCCGGCAGCTGGGGCCCGGCCGCCAGCTCGGCGCTGCTGTCGCGTGACGGCTTCTGCTGGCACGAGGAAGGCTGACCGACGAGGCACAAGGGGCGCAGCATGCACGCGAGCGCCCTGTTGGACTGAATCGCTAGCCCTGTTCCCAATTTCTCACTCAGAGACCCATGTCCGACATTCCGTTTAACGAATACGACTCTCGCGTTGATCTTGATATCTCTTTGGCGCGGGAGATTGCCTCGGCACTTGAGCTGGCGATTGCCGAGCGCGGTGCGGCCAGCTTGGCGGTATCCGGGGGCAAAACGCCAACCGGCATGTTCCAGCAGCTGCGGCAAATGCGGATCGATTGGGACAAGGTCTGGATCACGCTGGTCGATGACCGCTGGCTGCCCCTGGATCATGCCGACAGCAACGAGCGCTTGGTACGGGAGAATCTGCTCAAGTACCAGGTAGAGGCAGCGCATTTCGTCAGCCTGCATTGCGATGCCGCCACGCCCGAAGCCGGCCGTGACGAAATCGACGCGCGTATCGCCGCCATTCCGCAGCCTTTTGACGTGATCGTGCTCGGCATGGGTGAAGACGGCCACACCGCCAGCCTGTTTCCTTGTGCCGCCGAAACACCCGCCGCATTATCACCCGCCGACCCGCGCCGCATCGTGGCGGTGAACCCCACCACCGCACCCTATGGGCGCATCAGCCTCACGCTCCCGGCGATTGCCAGTGCCCGCAATGTGCTGGTGCATCTGGCAGGCGCCTCCAAGAAATCCGTTTTCAATGCGGCCATGGCCGGCAAGCAGCTGCCGATCGCACAGGTATTGGCCGCTGCCTCCGGCACGCGCCGAGTTTACTGGGCTGAATGAATATGAGCGCCCCCTACCCCCGCCTGCTGGCCGATGTTGGCGGCACCAATGTCCGCTTCGCCTTGATCCGTGAAGCTGGCGCTGCCATTACTGACGAGCGCAATCTCGTCTGCGCCGATTACGCGGGCCCGCTGGATGCCGTGCGCGCCTATCTGACCCCGCTGGGCGTGGCGCCCCGTGCGGCCAGTATCGGCATCGCGACCGCCATCACCGGCGATGCGATCCGTATGACCAACAATCACTGGGCATTCTCGCGCGCCGAACTGCAAGCCGCGCTGCAACTGGATGCGTTGGCCGTCATCAATGACTTCACGGCGCTGGCACTGAGCCTGCCACTGCTGCGCGATGATGAACTGGTAAAAATCGGCGGCGGTGAGCGTAATCCCGATCTGCCGATTGCGCTGATTGGCGCCGGCACCGGTTTAGGTGTTTCGGGTCTGATCCCTGCACATCAGCCGGGCGACACACCACGCTGGATTCCGCTGCAGGGCGAAGGCGGCCATGTGTCGTTCTCGCCCTTTGACGAAAAAGAAGATGCCGTGTTGCGTGCGCTGCGCAGCGAGTTTGGCCATGTATCGGCTGAGCGCCTGCTGTCTGGACCCGGCGTGGTCAATCTCTACAACGCACTCGCGCAGGTGAGCGGCGCGAAAGCCGAAGCGCTGAGCGCGGCCGAGATCACCTCGCGTGGTGTTCAGGAAGCCGGCAGCCTGTGCCGCGAAACCGTGGACGTGTTCTGCGCCATGCTGGGCACGGCGGCCGCCAATCTGGCGGTCACGCTGGGTTCTCGCGGTGGCTTGTATATCGGCGGCGGTATCGTGCCCAAGCTGGGTGATTACTTTGCGCAATCGCCATTTCGCACCCGCTTTGAACAGAAGGGCCGCTTTTCCAATTACCTCGCGGCCGTGCCGAGCTATGTCATCGTCGCCAACAACCCGGCCCTGCGTGGCGCCGGTGCCGCGCTCGATGGCCTGCGCTGAATCCCGATAACAAGAAACAGGGAGACGGAGACAAGATGCTGGAAAAGATCAAATCACTGCTATCGGAGCTATCCAAGTCCGAACGCAAGGTGGCCGAGCTGGTGCTGGCCCAACCAAACTTCGTCGCCCACGCGCCGATTGCGCAGATTGCCGATATGGCCGGCGTCTCGCAGCCCACGGTGATCCGCTTCTGCCGTTCGGTGGATTGCACGGGCCTGCAAGATTTCAAACTGCGCCTCACCCGCAGCCTGGTGTCGGGCGTGCCGTATGTGCATAGCGCCGTCGAGATGAGCGACACGGCCCATGACCTGGCCGCCAAGCTGTTCGACAACACCATCTCCAGCCTGATGCGCACGCGCAATGAGCTGAACCCAGATGCCGTCGAAATTGCGGTCGATATTCTGGCCAAGGCCAATCGCATCGAGTTCTACGGCCTGGGCAACAGCGGCATTATCGCGCAGGACGCGCAGCACAAGTTCTTTCGCCTGGGTGCACCGTGCCTGGCGTATTCCGATCCGCATACGCAAGGCATGTCGGCCTCGCTGCTCAAGCCCGGCGATTGCGTGGTGGCCATCTCCAATTCCGGCCGCACCATCGACATGATCCGCTCGGTTGAACTGGCCCGTGAAGCTGGTGCCCATGTGATCGGCATCACCCATTCCAACTCGCCGCTGGCCAAGCGCTGCAATGTGGCGCTGTACGCCGATACGCCCGAAGATCCCGATCTGTACACCCCGATGATCACCCGGATCGTTCATCTGGTGATCGTGGACGTACTGGCCGTGGGCGTGGCGCTCAAGCGTGGCCCGGAGCTGATCGACCAGCTTGAAAAAATCAAACGCACCCTCAAGGAACGCCGGGTGCGCGGCTACGAAGACCGCTAAACCGCGAACCGCCTTGCCAACCCGATAGACATGCAGCCCACGATGACCGCACTGACCGCCCTCCCCGCCTGGCAAGACACCCTCAAGCATGCACAGCGCCTGCAATCGATTGATCTGCGCGCGGCGTTTGTCAGTGATCCGGCGCGGGCACAGCGCTTTCGGCTCAAGGCCTGCGGCATGCTGCTCGATTACAGCAAGAACCGTATCGACGATGCCGCGCTGGCAAGCCTGTTTGATCTGGCACGAGCGACCGGTGTGGAAACGCGCCGTGCTGCCCTGCTAGGTGGTGAGCGCATCAATACGACGGAGAACCGCGCCGTACTGCATACCGCACTGCGCGCACCGCGTGATGCCGATATCCGTGTGGATGGCCAGAACGTGGTGCCCGAGGTCCACGCCGTGCTCGACCGCATGAACGCCTTTGCCGAGCGCGTGCGCAGCGGTGAATGGCTGGGCCACGATGGTCGGGCGATTACCGATATCGTCAACATCGGCATTGGCGGCTCCGATCTCGGCCCGGTCATGGCTTGCCAGGCACTCAAGGACTACGGCACACCGCATATCGACCTGCACTTCGTGTCCACCGTCGATGGCTGGCAACTCGCCGATGTGCTCGAAGGCCTGGACCCGGCAACCACGCTGTTCATCGTGGCGTCCAAGACCTTCACCACCCAGGAGACGCTGACCAATGCCAAGGCCGCACGTGCCTGGCTGGTGGCGGCTGCGGGTGAGGCAGCGGTGGCAAAGCACTTTGTGGCCGTATCCACCAATGGGCCCGCCGTGTCGGCTTTTGGTATCGATACCGCCAATATGTTCGGTTTCTGGGACTGGGTCGGCGGTCGCTACTCGCTGTGGTCGGCCATCGGCTTGCCCATCCTGCTATATATCGGCCCGGACAATTTCCGTGCACTGCAGGCCGGCGCCCGCGCCATGGACGAGCACTTCGCCAACGCGCCGCTGGAGCAGAACCTGCCGGTCATTCTGGCCTTGCTAGGCATCTTCTATATCAACGGCATGGGTGCCAGCACCCAGCTGATCTCGCCCTACAACCAGCCGCTGCATCGCCTGCCTGCTTATTTGCAGCAGCTGGATATGGAATCGAACGGCAAGTCGGTCCGGCTTGATGGCGAGACGGTCAATTACCACACCGGCCCGGTGATCTGGGGCGAGCCCGGCATCAATGGCCAGCATGCTTATTACCAGCTGCTGCACCAAGGTACCGAGCTGGTACCCATCGATTTCATTGCTGCGGTGGCCAACCCCAAGAGCCCGCGCGAACATCACCTGATCATGCTGGCCAACTTCCTGGCGCAGACCGAAGCGCTGATGCGCGGCAAGAACGAAACCGAGGTCCGCGCCGAGTTGAGCGCTGCAGGCCTGAGCGGTGACGCGCTGGAAAAGCTGGTCCCGCACAAGATCTTTGATGGCAACCGCCCCACCAACACACTGCTGCTGGACCAGCTTGATCCAGCCGGGCTCGGCAGCCTGATTGCGCTGTATGAGCACAAGGTGTTCGTACAGGGCGTGGTCTGGGGGATCAACTCTTATGACCAGTGGGGCGTGGAGCTGGGCAAGCAACTGGCGAAAACCATCGAGGCAGACCTGCGGTCGCCCCACTCGCTCACTGCCCATGATGCATCGACCCAGGGGCTGATTGATTACGTACGCAAAGCGTTGAAGGCCTGAGTAGCAAGGATAACCACGATGCGCACCCCGTAGCGATGCGCTATAAAGTCAGCCTTGCGAGCAAGGCGAGACGAGGAACATGACGATTCGGACAAGCATGGCAATCGGATTGACGGTGGTGCTGATGGCGCAGAACAGCCTCGCACGCGATCTCAAACCGGTATGGCTGGAAAGCGATGATTACGCCGAGCTCGAAGTTGTGAGCGCGCGCCACGATCATCCCGCCCAGCTGACAGCAGCCCAGATTCAGGGCCTGCTGGGCCGCGTTTACAAACAGGAGAACGGTGATGAGCCGGTACCGTACTTCAGCGATGACGAGTTGCGGCGACTACCAGCCTCCCTTGCCACCTTGTTTGCCAAGGCCAAACCCAGTGACGACATCCTGTTTGGTTCCTCGTTCCGCCAGCGCGACATGCTCTTCGCTTCGCGCAGCCTGAATGCAGGCCGGCTATTCGTGGAGGAAGGCCAGCTGAACCTGATTATCGGCACCTGTGCAGAACCACTGGATGTGGGTTACCGGCGGTTCCACCGGCACCGCCAACTCAATCATGGCAGCCGGATCAAGCCGGTCAGCAATCTGCCGTGCGAGCTGGTCGAGATGCATGCCGCGACCCGGGTCGACAAGCGTCCCGACTGGATCAGCGTGCCGCTGACGCTCGGCCCGGTCCGGGTGATAACCAATGAAACCAGCGTTGCCCAGCCCAAAATCAACAAGGCCTCCAAGGCGGCCGCACCCGCCAAGGCAGCAGCACAGCCCGCGACCGTCTTGCCGCCGCCCGGCGCCTCGCGCATGGCCGAGCGGCTCCAGGTTCTGAAGCAATTGCACAAGGATGGCCTGATCAACGACGCCGAGTACGAACAAAAGCGTGCCGCCATCCTGAAGGATTTGTAACCGGCCTCAGCGGATAATCCGCCGGTGCCAGCCAGCACAGAGGAATTGCACGACCCGTTTATCGCCCCTGACGGGCAGACAACATCGGCAGCGAGACCGGCCCATGCAGGCCGGATACCCAGCGCCAGCATTACCTGAGTACCCAACCGCGCGCCTCGATGCACGCGGCATCCATTCCAATAATGACACCCACAAGGTATCCAAGATGGCAGAGCACAACCACGATCTCGACCCCACTGAAACCCGCGAGTGGCTCGATGCGCTAGACGGCGTTATCGAGGTCGAAGGCCCCGAACGCGCGCACTACCTCATCGAGAAGATGATTGAAGAGGCAAGCGAGCGTGGTGCCAATATTCCGTACAGCGCCAACACCAAGTACATCAACACGATCCCCGTCGAGGCCGAGCCGGCTTTCCCCGGTGATACCGTGCTGGAGCACACCATTCGTGCTTATACGCGCTGGAACGCCATGGCCATGGTAGTGCGTGCCAACAAGCACACCAATGTGGGCGGTCATATCGCCTCGTTTGCCTCCGCCGCCACGCTCTATGACGTGGGCTTCAACCATTTCTGGCATGCTCCCAGCGACAATCACGGCGGCGACCTGATCTTCGTTCAGGGCCATGTAGCGACAGGCGTGTATGCCCGTGCCTACCTGCTCGGCCGTCTCACCGAAGACCAGATGAACAGCTTCCGTCAGGAAGTGGGCGGCAAGGGCCTGTCGAGCTACCCGCATCCCTGGCTGATGCCCGACTTCTGGCAGTTCCCCACCGTGTCGATGGGCTTGGGCCCCATCATGGCCATCTATCAGGCCCGTTTCATGAAGTACATGCAGGACCGTGGCTTCGGCAATAACGAAGGTCGCAAGGTCTGGGCCTTCTGTGGTGACGGCGAGATGGACGAGCCGGAGTCGCTGGGTGCCATCGGCATGGCCGGCCGCGAGAAGCTCGATAACCTCGTGTTCGTGATCAATTGCAACCTGCAGCGCCTCGATGGCCCGGTACGCGGCAACGGCAAGATCATTCAGGAACTCGAAGGCGAATTCCGCGGTTCGGGTTGGAATGTGATCAAGCTGGTCTGGGGTACCAAGTGGGACGCCCTGTTCGCCCGCGACAAGAAGGGCGTGCTGGCCAAGCGCATGATGGAAATCGTCGACGGCGAATACCAGGTCATGAAGGCGCGTGATGGCGCCTACGTGCGCGAGCACTTCTTCAACACGCCGGAACTTAAGGAACTGGTCAAGGACTGGTCCGACAAGGACATCTGGGAGCTCAACCGCGGCGGCCACGACCCGGCCAAGATCTACGCCGCCTTCAAGGCCGCCTCCGACTTCAAGGGCAAGCCGACACTGATCCTCGCCAAGACCATCAAGGGCTATGGCATGGGTTCGTCGGGCGAAGCCATGAACATCACCCACCAGCAGAAGAAGCTGGATATCGACTCGATCAAGCAGTTCCGTGACCGCTTCGGCATCCCGGTGGCAGACGACCAGCTCGAAAAAGTCCCGTTCGTGAAGTTCGAGGAAGGCTCGCCGGAACTCGAATACATGCGTGCTCGCCGTCAGGCGCTCGGTGGTTACCTGCCACAACGTCGCCAGAAGGCCTATGCACTTGAAATTCCGGCACTGCGCAGCCCCGCTTTCGAGGCGCTGCTCAAAGGCTCGGGTGAAGGCAAGGAATACTCGACCACGATGGCCTTTGTGCGTGTGCTCACCGCCCTGCTCAAGGACAAGGCGATTGGTCGCCATATCGTTCCCATCGTGCCTGATGAATCGCGCACCTTCGGCATGGAAGGCCTGTTCCGCCAGGTCGGCATCTGGAACCAGGAAGGCCAGAAGTACGTGCCGCAGGATGCTGACCAGCTGATGTTCTACAAGGAATCCAAGGACGGCCAGATCCTTCAGGAAGGCATTAACGAAGCCGGTGCCATGTGCGACTGGATTGCCGCCGGCACCAGCTACAGCACCCACGGCGTGCCGATGATTCCGTTCTACATCTACTACTCGATGTTCGGCTTCCAGCGTGTGGGTGATCTGGCCTGGCTGGCGGGCGACATGCGTACCCGCGGCTTCCTGCTTGGCGGCACCGCCGGCCGGACCACGCTGAATGGCGAGGGCCTGCAGCATGAGGATGGTCACTCCCACCTGATCTCGGCCACGATTCCCAACTGCATCAGCTACGACCCGACCTTCGGCTTTGAAGTCGCCGTCATCGTGCAGGACGGCATGCGCCGCATGTATGCCGATCAGGAAGACGTGTACTACTACCTGACCCTGATGAACGAGAACTACGAGCACCCTGCCATGCCAGACGGTGCCGAGGCCGGCATCATCAAGGGCATGTACCTGCTCAAGGCGGGTGGCAAGGGCGACACCCGCGTCCAGCTCATGGGGTCGGGCACCATCCTCAATGAGGTGATTGCTGCCGCCAAACTGCTCAAGGACGACTGGGGTGTGGAAGCTGACATCTGGTCGTGCCCCAGCTTTACCGAACTGGCCCGCGACGGCATGGCGGCCGAGCGCCACAACCTGCTCAACCCGACTGCCGAGCCGCAAGTGCCCTATGTGACACAGCAGTTGCAAGGCACCCAAGGCCCGATCGTGGTTGCCACCGACTACATGCGCCTGTTTGCCGAGCAGATTCGCGCCTATGTACCGCGCCGCTACACGGTACTGGGCACCGATGGTTTCGGTCGGTCGGACACCCGTGAACAGCTGCGTACCTTCTTTGAGGTCAACCGCTACTACGTCACGGTGGCCGCGCTGAAATCGCTGGCCGATGAAGGCAAGCTGGACCGCAAGAAAGTGGCCGAAGCGATTGCCAAGTATGGTGTGGATGCCGCCAAGCCGGCGCCATGGACTGTTTAAGCGTGTGAGGCGTGAGGAGTGCCGTGCAAGGGCCATACCGCCCTTCACCCACTCCACGCAGCCTGATCGGTGAGCCCGGTGCTCACCCCCGACACCTCACTCCTCACAGGAAGAACAATGAGTACGATTGAACTGAAAGTCCCCGACATCGGCGATGCCAAGGATGTCGACGTTATCGAAGTATTCGTGAAGCCTGGTGATGTCATCAAGAAGGATGACTCGCTGATCACCCTGGAAACCGACAAGGCCAGCATGGAAGTGCCCGCCGAAGTGGGCGGCACGGTCAAGGAAGTCCGCCTGAAGGTGGGCGACAAGGCCTCCGAAGGCACGGTGGTGGTGGTGATCGAGGCCGGCGCTTCGGCCACTGCACCCGCACCTGCTGCGGCCCCAGCACCGCAAGCGGCTGCTCCGACCCCGGCGCCAGCTGCCGCACCGGCACCCGCTGCTGCGGGCGGTACCATCGAAGTCAAAGTCCCCGACATTGGCGATGCCAAGAATGTCGATGTGATCGAAGTCTTCGTGAAGGCCGGCGATACCGTCAAACAAGACGATTCGCTGATCACGCTGGAAACCGACAAAGCCAGCATGGAAGTGCCCTCGCCCGCCGCTGGCGTGGTGCAGAGCGTGGCCATCAAGGTCGGCGACAAAGCCTCCGAAGGCACGCTGATCCTTACGTTGGCTGCTGCAGGTGCTGCGCCGGTTGCTGCCGCGCCTTCCCCCGCGCCGGCTGCCGCAGCACCGGCCCCGGCACCTGCCGCCGCTGCCTCCGCTGCTGTTGCCGCACCAGCCGCCGTGGCCAAGGTCGACGAAGCCAGCTTCAGCAAGGCTCACGGCAGCCCCTCGGTGCGCAAGTTTGCGCGCGAGCTGGGCGTGGATCTGGGCAAGGTCAAGGGTTCCGGCCCCAAAGGCCGCATTGTCGCCAGCGATGTGCAGGCCTTTGTTAAGAGCGTGATGACGGGCGCTACGGCCAGTCCAGCCGCAGCAGCCGGTGGTTCGGGCGTTGGTCTGGATCTGCTGCCCTGGCCTAAGGTCGACTTTGCCAAGTTCGGGCCGATCGAAACCAAGCCGCTCAGCCGTATCAAGAAGATCTCGGGTGCGAACCTGCACCGTAACTGGGTGATGATTCCCCATGTCACCTTCAATGAAGACGCCGACATCACCGAGCTGGAAGACTTCCGCAAGCAGATCAGCAAAGAATGGGAAAAGAGCGGCCTCAAGCTATCGCCGCTAGCTTTCATCATCAAGGCGGCCGCCGAAGCGCTGAAAGCCTTCCCCGAGTTCAATGCCAGCCTCGACGGCGACAATCTGGTGCTCAAGCAGTACTACCACATCGGTTTTGCCGCAGACACGCCGAACGGCCTCGTCGTGCCGGTGATCAAGGATGCCGACCAGAAGGGTCTCAAGCAGATTGCCAAGGAGCTGACCGACCTCTCGGCCTTGGCACGCGACGGCAAACTCAAGCCCACCGACATGCAAGGCGCCACCTTCACGATCTCCAGCCTCGGCGGCATCGGCGGCTCGGGCTTCACGCCCATCATTAATGCGCCTGAAGTGGCGATTCTGGGCGTGTGCAAGAGCCAGATCAAACCGGTATGGAATGGCAGCGAGTTCACGCCTCGTCTGATGTGTCCGCTGTCATTGAGCTTCGATCACCGCGTGATCGACGGCGCGGCCGCGGCCCGCTTCACCGTGCATCTGGCCAAGCTGATGGCGGATATCCGCCGTCTGGTGCTGTAAGGACGCCGCCGTAGGGTGGGTTGGCCGATTGCGGCTTAACCCACCTTCCACTGCGGTGGGTTACGGCCAGCTGCCTGACCCACCCTACACGATGAATTGGATTGAATCGCAATGAGCACCATTGAACTCAAAGTCCCCGATATTGGCGATGCCAAGAACGTGGATGTGATCGAAATCTTCGTGAAGGCCGGCGATACCGTGGCCAAGGAAGATTCGCTGATCACGCTGGAAACCGACAAAGCCAGCATGGAAGTCCCGGCCAGCACCGGTGGCGTCATCAAGGAAGTGCGCGTCAAGGTGGGCGACAAGGTTTCCGAAGGCGATGTGATCGCCCTGGTCGAAGCCAGCACCTCGGCCGCCGCGCCCTCACCTGCACCTGCCCAAGCGGCGCCGGCTGCTGCCGCACCTACGCCCGCCCCGCAAGCCGCCAGCTTTGGCGGTGCCAGCGATGGCGAATACGATGTCCTGGTGCTCGGCGCCGGCCCTGGCGGTTACTCGGCCGCTTTCCGGGCGGCTGATCTGGGCCAGAAGGTCGTGCTGATCGAACGCTATGCCACGCTCGGCGGCGTGTGCCTCAATGTGGGCTGCATCCCGTCCAAGGCACTGCTGCATAACGCTGCCGTGATTGACGAGGTCAAACACCTGGCGGCCAACGGCATCAAGTACCCCGAACCCGAAATCGATATCGACGCGCTGCGCGGCTACAAGGACAAGGTCATCGGCAAGCTGACCGGTGGCCTGGCCGGCATGGCCAAGGCGCGCAAGGTCGATGTCGTGCGCGGCGTTGGCAGGTTTATCGATCCGTACCATGTGGAAGTCGAACTGACCACCGGTGCCGAGGGTCAGGAAAAGACCGGCGAGAAGAAGGTCATCAAGTTCAAGCACGCCATCATCGCCGCCGGTTCGCGCGTGGTGAAGCTGCCCTTCATTCCCGAAGATCCGCGCATTGTCGACAGCACGGGCGCGCTGCAGCTCAAGGCGGTGCCCAAGAAGATGCTGGTCATCGGCGGCGGCATCATCGGCCTGGAAATGGGCACGGTGTACTCCACGCTGGGCGCACGTCTCGACGTGGTCGAGATGATGGACGGCCTGATGCAGGGTGCCGACCGTGATCTGGTCAAGGTGTGGCAGAAGATGAATGCCCACCGCTTCGACAACATCATGCTCAAAACCAAGACTGTGGCCGTCGAGGCCAAGGCCGACGGCATTTACGTGACCTTCGAAGGCGAAGCCGCGCCCAAGGAGCCTCAGCGTTACGACCTGGTGCTCGTCGCCGCTGGCCGCGCCCCGAACGGCAAGCTGATCGGTGCCGAAAATGCCGGCGTGGCCGTGACCGACCGCGGCTTTATCGAGGTCGACAAACAACAGCGCACCAACGTGCCGCACATCTTTGCGATCGGCGATATCGTCGGCCAGCCCATGCTGGCCCACAAGGCCGTGCACGAAGGCCATGTGGCCGCCGAGAACGCCGCGGGTCACAAGGCCTATTTCGATGCGCGCGTGATTCCAGGCGTGGCCTACACCGACCCCGAAGTGGCCTGGGTCGGCATGACCGAAGACGAAGCCAAGAAGCAAGGCATCAAGATTGAAAAGGGTGTCTTCCCTTGGGCCGCTTCGGGCCGTGCCATCGCCAATGGCCGCGACGAAGGATTCACCAAGCTGATTTTCGACGCGGAAACGCACCGGATCATCGGCGGCGCCATCGTCGGCACCCATGCCGGCGACATGCTCGGTGAAATCTGTCTGGCCATCGAGATGGGCGCGGACGCTGTCGATATCGGCAAGACCATCCACGCGCACCCCACGCTGGGTGAGAGTATCGGCATGGCTGCCGAAGTCGCCCACGGCACATGCACCGACGTACCGCCACAGCGCAAGAAGTAAGTAGCCACCCCGCCCCTCGACGTCCCGCCAGCCCAAGGCTCACGTCGAGGGGCCATTAGTTCGTCACCGCTCGCCAGCCGGGCAATCCCTCCTCTGTGTTCAGCCCCTTGCAGCGGTGCGGGTTCCGGTGCATCGCCACCATTTGATTCTGCGGGGACAGTGTTTGTGTCACGGGGGTGAACTCGGTCCTTGAGACGAGGTCGGAGCCGAGTCATTGCCCACACGCCCACAAGGCCTACTCATGCAGATTCCAGCTCTCCTCGTGACACTCGCGATCGCCACCACGGCGTCAGCCTCTCCCGCCGCAGCCACCCAGCCAAGCAGCGCCCAACAGATTCTGCATACCACGCTGAGCGCCCATGGCGGGGCGGAAAGGATTATTGCTGCCTCAGGGCTCAGCTATGAGCTGGAGGGCGGCTTTCACGCTCCGTTGCAGGCAGCGGGTTATCGCGGTCCCTTTGAACCGCTGCCCTTCTCGGCGCGCTACGTGTTCGATTGGGCGGGCAAGCGCAGCCGGGTCGACAGCAAGCTGGTTTTTCCCGGCGGATTCATCCTCGATACACGTGAGCTGGGAGGCAAGGAGTCCATCGTGCTGGATCAACACCGCTTATCGTTCAGCCGCGATGTGCCTTTAGGGATGACCGCCAGTGCCTACCGCTACCATCCGCTCCCTTTGCTGCGCCAGCTTGTCCAGCCAGACACAACGCTGAGCGATGGTGGCAACACCGAGTTCTTTGGCCGCAAGGCCCACCGCCTCCAGGCCCGCTGGCCCGGACTGGCGACAGACATCGAGGTCCTGGTGGATCAGGAAACCAAGTTACTGGCGGGCTACCGACTGCCACGCAGCTATCCCCTGGTGCCGACCGGCACCAACAGTGTGCGCTTCATGGACTACCAGCTGGTGGATGGCGTCAAGGTACCGGCCAAGGTTTATGGAGAAACCCTGAGCACCCCCCGGCTGGGCTTCGAGGTGCGCTTGCGTGGGCAGAAGCTGGGGGCTGTGGTAGCGGACGAGTTTGTCCTTCCCAAGGGCTATATCGAGTTGGCGGCCGAGTCCTCGCTGGGTCCGTTTGTACGTGAGCTGGCGCCCAATGTGTATCAGGTTGAGCGTCTCGGCGGTCAGGACTATGCCGCCATGGTGCTGGTCGGCACCGAGGGTGTCACCTTGGTCGAAGCGCCACTGAATGACAAGGCGAGCGCGCAGTTGCTGACCGCCGTTGATCGCATTGCACCCGGCAAGCCCATCAAGACACTGGTGCTGACCCACCACCACGACGACCACGTCGGCGGCATGTCGGCGATCGTGGACCGTGGCGCTACCGTGCTGGGTCCGGCAGGTGCGGAAGACACGCTCAAAGCCATTTACGCAGCCAATCGCCCCGGTAGGACCATGAACTATATCGCCGTGCCAGCAGGCAAGAAGCATCTGCTGGCGGACACCCCCCAGCCCGTCGAGCTCTACAACATCAACGACAACCCTCATTCCGAACAGATCCTTGCCCTGTACATCCCCAGCGAGAAGCTGCTGTTCCAGGCCGATATGTTCACCAACCCTGTACATCAGGAAGCAGGTGGCCCGGCCAACGAGGGCGGCATGGCGTTTGTGCGATGGATCAAGGCGCAGGGACTGGTGCCTGAGCGCATTGCGGGCGTGCACGGCACCATCGCCTCGCGGGCAGATATCAATCACATGCTCAAGAAAGCGGGCTCGTCACTCCGGCTGTAACCGAGAGCGACACAACCAGCCAAATGGCTGATTGCATTCCCGATGGGCTTCCCTATGCTGGCAGTAGGAGGAGCCCGACCATGTCCAGTCAGATCGCCGACAGCGCCTGTATGCAGGGCGTACCGACCGCATCACCATCGACTGCCCCACGCTACGATTTCCATATCCGCGCGGTGGGCAAGCTCTGTGGCGTTGCTGTCGCGTTTGCCGCCTGGCGGGATGAGCATGGCCGGCTTGTTCAGCACGGCAGCAATGGTTTCCATTGCATGCCGCTGCCTTTCTCCTCGGCAGCCGACCCGCTGGGATTGGCCGGGCAACCCCTGCGCCATTTACACCCATTGGCCAATGCCACTGACCCCGCCCTGCGGCAACTGGCAGATAGTGGTTACCGGAGCTACGCCGCCGCCGCCATTCAGGATGGCAACGGCGGAGAGATCGGCCTTTTGGGCATGCTGGACAGACGCGGTGAGGCTTACACCGAGGAACAACTCCACTGGTTGGTGGAGCTGGCTCACCAGGCCGGCCAACCGTGTCCGGAGCCGGCTACCGCCGTCCCGGCAAACGCCCCGGATCTACCGGTGCGCGATCCGCTGACCGGCTTGCCACAGCGCGACTGGCTGATGGCGCGGTTACAGGAGGAGTCCCTGCGCTCCCACCGCTTCAACTTGCCATTAGCCCTGATCGTGTTCGATCTGGATCGTCTCGGTGAACTCAACGCCCAGCTGGGGCACGATCACGGTAACGCAGCACTGGCCCGGGTTGGCCGCCTGCTCAGACAGGCACTGCGCCGCACCGATGCGGGTGGCCGGCTGGCCGGTGACCGCTTTGCGATTGTGCTGCCAAACACCACCGCCGAAGGTGCGGCAACCTTGGCCGAGGTACTGCGCGGCCGGATAGAATCCCGCCCGAATCCGCTCGAACCGGCGCTAGCAATGAGCGCAAGTTTCGGTGTCTCGGCCATCACCGCAGAAATGGGCAACCAAGGCAGCCACCTGCTGGATGCAGCCACCCATGCTCTCGACAAAGCCCGTCAACAGGGAAGGAATCGCGTCGTCGTCTCGCTAGGCAGTACGACCCTGCAGTAAGCGCAGGCACAAGCCGGCGGCGTTGCTGCTCGCCAAGGCCGATTTAGCGGATATAGTCAGGTTACGCGTCCTGACGGTTGTCACTCATGTTCACGCTGGCCTACACCCCTTACGTCCTGCCCTTTCTCGTATCACTGCTGATCACGGTCGGCTTGGGTACGTACAGCTGGCAGCGCCGTCATCGCCCACCCAACGCGGCCTTTGCCGGCGTGATGTTTGCATTGAGTCTGTGGACACTCTGCTACGCACTGGAACTGCTCAGCACAACGCTGGAAGCAAAAGTATTCTGGGCCAAGCTCAAGTATCTGGGCAGCACGACCGGACCAGTGCTCTGGTTCGTAGTCGGCATGAAGCTGAGCCATAACGAGCGCTGGCTGAGCACACCACTGCAGCTCCTGTTATCCGCTTTTATCGTGGTGACCTGCTTCGTGGTGTTCACCAATGACGCGCATCACTGGTTCTGGCGCGATATCTGGCTCACCCCCGGCGAGCCGGAAACCCAGACCACCCATGGCTTTTACTTCTGGGTTTACGCCGCCGTGCTCTACACGCTGGTTCTCTGCAATGTGGTGCTGCTTTTCCGTTATTTCTGGAGCGCGCCCGGGTTGTACCGGCATCAGGCCGCCTTGCTTGCACTGGGCGGCTTTCTGCCCCTCGGTGGCAGGCTTCTGGAAGACTTCTTCGCCGTCGACCTGTTTCCCCATGTCGACAATGTCGTCCTGCTGTTTCTGGCATCGGGCATCTGCTTTGCCATTGCGGTCTTTCGCCTTGGTGCGCTGACGCTGACCCATATCGCCCATAATCTGGTGATCCGCCATATCGGTGTCGGCATCGTGGTGCTGGATGTGGACCAACGGGTCGTAGAACTGAACCCCTATGCCCAGCAATTGCTCGGCGCGGATACCAGCGCGGTATTGGGGAAACCGCTAGCCCAGGTTTTGCATGGCTGGCCGGCGCTGCCCATTACTTCCGATGGGAGCACCGAACTGACTGTAGGTAATGCCTGCTTTCAGCTTGATTGCCGGTCCATTCTGGCCGCCAACCGGGAAACAGCGGGTCATGTCCTGACCATTGCCGATATCAGCGAACGCAAGCAAGCCGAAATACAGTTGCAGCAGATGGCCAGAACGGATGCGCTCAGCGGTCTTTTGAACCGACGTTACTTCCGCGAGCAGGCCGAGCGTGAGTTCGAGCGCGCCGCACGACAAGATGCACCCTTGGCCCTGCTGATGCTCGATATCGATCATTTCAAGCGGATCAATGACGAGTACGGGCATCCTGTAGGCGACCAGGCCATTATCAGCGTCGCCCGCGTGCTGGACGCGCAGTTACGCAATGTGGACCTGATCGGGCGCTACGGCGGTGAGGAATTCATCATGCTGCTGATCGACTGCCCACCCTCGCAAGCCGGGGAGAAAGCCGAACAACTACGCGCCGCCATTGCAGCGATCTCCATCCCGCTGCCCTCGGCTGCGCTGCAATTTACCGCCAGCGTAGGGCTGGCCTGCGCGGCGCAAGACTGTCTGGACCTAGATACACTGATCCAGCGTGCGGACACCGCGCTGTATGCCGCCAAACAGAGCGGGCGTAACCGGATTGCCGTTTGGCCCGCAGGCGCTGACCGGTAGATGGCGGGAAGCCACCGTGCCGACACCCGCCCGCAATGGGTAGCGGCGCGCGAGGCAACCGGTCTATAACAATCGCTATAGCCTAGGCTACATCGCTGCCTGCCAAGTAAGCCAGCGACGCATCTGTCCATAGAACCATAAAACCCACCCTACGGAATCCAATACCTATGCAGTCACTCCGTACCAAGCTGATTGTTGCGATGGCCGCGCTGATTGCGCTTGTCGCCTTGGTTCTGACCATTGCCTCTTACCAGCGGATGCGCAGCGAAATGCTCACCGCACTGGAATCACAGACCGCTTCGGTCGCCAGTGCCAGCGCCAATGAATCCGATACCTGGTTGCGCAACAAAGGCGAGGTGATCACGGCCTTGGCCACGCAGACCCAGCAGGCCGATATCCTGCCCTTCCTGCAACTGGCAGAAAAGGCTGGCGGTTTTGATACCACCTATGTCGGCTTCTCGGACAAGCGCCACACCTTCTCCAAGCCGCAGCAATTACCCGCCGACTATGATCCGACAGCACGACCTTGGTATCAGCAAGCCGCAGCGGCAGGCAAACCGGTTGTAACGCCGCCGTATGTCGATGCCGCTACCCGCAAGCTGGTGATCACCATGGCCACGCCGGTGGGCAGTGGTGGCGCGACCAGCGTAGTGGCAGCGGGCGATGTATTCATGGATGCACTGGTGGCGGGCGTGCTGAATGTGAAGCTGCCTAACCAAGGCTATGCCTTCGTCGTTGATAACAAGGGCCAGGTACTCATTCACACCGAGGAAGCACGGCGGATGAAGCCTGCCACCGAGCTTGCGAGCGCACTGGATGCCGCGCGACTGCAGAGCATGGCCGACAGCCGGACCATGGCTGAGATCGCTATCGGCGGCGCCGACAAGTTCGTTCAGGTCCGGCCCATCCCCACCTCCGGCTGGTATATGGTGGTCGTGATCGACAAAGCCAGTGCCCTTGCCCCGCTCAACAAGCTGCTGGGCTTTTCGGTTGCCATGCTGATCGTGCTGCTGATCATCATCCTGCCCCTGATGGCCATGATGATCGGCAAGCTGCTGGCGGGCCTGATCCGGGTCAGGGATGCCATGCGTACCATTGCATCCGGCGGCGGCGATCTCACGCGCCGCATCAGCGTCACAGGCAACGATGAAATTGCGCAGACGGCACAGGCGTTCAACCAGTTTCAGGAACAATTGCGACAGATGTTCGTTGACCTGCAGTCCGAGGCCGGCAGTCTGACCGGGGGCGTCAATGCCATTGCCAATCTGACCCGGCAGATGGCCAGCGACTCCCGCCAGCTTGCCGATCATGGTGCAGCGAATGCAGCCACTATCGAAGAGCTCACCGTCAGCATTTCTCATATCGCCGATTACGCTGGAGATGCCAGCAAGCTGGTGAACACCACCGGCCAGCTTTCGGCAGAAGGTGCCGCCAGTATCGAGCGGGTATCGGGTGAGATTGATAACTCAGCCGGTGCGGTGCGCGAGCTATCCACTTTGTTCAGTGAGGTCAATCGGCGAGCCGATGATATTGGCGGGATTGTTCAGGTGATCAAGGAGATTGCAGACCAGACCAATCTGCTCGCACTCAACGCTGCGATCGAGGCGGCACGCGCCGGAGAGCAGGGTCGCGGCTTTGCCGTGGTGGCTGACGAGGTACGCAAGCTAGCCGAGCGCACGGGCCAGGCTACACAGGAAATCTCCTCGATGATCGGCAATATGCGGGATGCCACCCAAGGCGCCACATTCAATATGCAGCGCACGCTGGATTCGGTGGAAACCGGCGCCGGGCTGATCAGGGAAACAGCCGGCAATATTGCGCAGATCCGCCAGAGCATGTCTGAAGTCGTCAGCAATATGCGTGAGATCGCTCACTCCACCAGTGAGCAGCGGCAGGCCGCCAACCAGATGGCCCAGAATGCCGAGCGGGTCACGGCGCAAATTCATCAAAGCGATGACGCGTTGCAATCCATGACCCGCACGCTGGCCGAGCTTGACCAACTGGCCAGCGGCATCCGCACCAGCTTCAACAAGTTCAAGCTCTAGCCAAAATCCGATCAGGGTGCGCCGAGTTGCGCCCTGGCCGCCCCGCCAAGACAAAGGGCGCGACCGCAATCACGGTGGCGCCCTTTTATCTTCCTGATCAGCTCGCAAATGTCAGCGCTGCGCGACCCGCACGATCTTCATCGTGTTCGTGCTGCCCATCTGACCCACGGTGTCACCCACCGTCACCACCATCAGATCACCCGGCTGCACCAGGCCCTGCTCCAGCAGTTTGAGTTCAGCCGAGGTCAGCAGCGACTTCTGATCGCAATCATGCGCCAGCATCATCGGGTAGACGTCGCGGTACAGGCTGAGACGGCGGTAAGTGGCTACTTCCGGAGTCAGCGCATAGATAGGTACACCGCAGTTGACGCGGCTGGTCCACAAGGCGGTGGCGCCGGTCTGCGTCAGGGCCACAATCGCCTTGACCTGCAGGTGATTGGCCGTAAACAGCGCCGCCATGGCAATCGATTGATCCACGCGGGTGAACTCGCGGCTCAGGAAGTCGCGGTCGATGCGGTAATCCGATGACTTCTCGGCCTCGATACAGACGCGCGCCATGGCTTCCACGGTTTCGATCGGGAACTTGCCCGCCGCCGTTTCAGCCGACAGCATGACGGCATCGGTGCCATCCAGTACGGCATTGGCCACATCACTGACTTCGGCGCGGGTGGGCACCGGGCTGGTGATCATCGACTCCATCATCTGGGTGGCGGTGATCGTGAGCTTGTTCTTCTCGCGTGCCAGACGAATCATGCGCTTTTGCAAGGCGGGCACCGCGGCATCGCCCACCTCGACAGCCAGGTCGCCCCGCGCCACCATGATCACATCGGAGGCATCGATCAGCTCTTCCAGATTGGCAATGGCTTCGGTGCGCTCGATCTTGGCAACCACCTGGGCCTTGCTACCCGCGGCCTGGATCAGGGTGCGTGCCATGTACATATCGGCGCTGCTCTTGGGAAAAGAGACGGCAACGTAGTCGGCGTCCAGCTTGGCCGCGACCTTGATGTCTTCCATGTCCTTGGCGGTGAGCGCCGGCGCCGAGAGCCCACCGCCCTGGCGGTTGATGCCCTTGTTGTTGCTGAGTACACCACCAACCCTTACGCGGGTATGAATGGCGCTGCCCTGCACGTTCAGCACATCCAGCACGATGCGGCCATCATCCAGCAGCAAGACCGAACCTTCGCTGACGTCGTTGGGCAATTCTTTGTAATCGAGCCCCACCCGATCCTGATTGCCCATCTCGCATGCGGCGTCGAGGATGAAATTCTGACCGTTCTCCAGCGTGACCTTGTTCTTTTCGAACTTGCCGACGCGGATCTTGGGGCCCTGCAGGTCCACCATCACGGCCACGGGCTGGCCGATCTGTGCGGCAGCCTCACGTACCATCTGCGCACGCGCGATGTGATCGTCTGCACTGCCATGGGAAAAATTGAGTCGGACTACATTGACGCCCGCGGCGATCAGCCGGGACAAGATGGCCGGGTCATTGGTAGCGGGGCCGAGGGTGGCGACAATCTTGGTGCTGCGCTGCATTGCTTGGGCACTCCGGACTTGGGTGTGATTGACGGCTGGGCATGGTCTGCCCAACTCATTATGTAGTAATCATACAAGCCTGCCGCAATGTAATCCGCAGCATTTCGACTACGCAGCACGGCAAGCACCGCCTAACCACAGTCAACACACTGACATTCACGACCAATGGCATCAGCACGCAAGTGGATATGCATCAGTGGGTGCATGGCAACTTGCCCCGCGGTATACGAAAACGTTGCGGCTGGTTTCAGTCCGCCTGCTTGCGTGCTTTGGCCAAAGCACGCCGCTGCGCAAAGAACGCCTTCAGTTGCTGGCTTGCCTCGTCGGCCAGCACGCCACCCAGAATGTCGGTCTGATGATTCAGCTGAGGATAGGCAAACAGGTCGAACACGCCCCCCGCGGCACCTGTCTTGGGATCAGGCGCGGCAAACACCACCCGCTTGAGACGCGCATGCAGCATGGCGCCAGCACACATGGCACAGGGCTCCAGGGTCACAAACAACTCACACCCCGGCAGACGGTAGTTGGCCAACGACTGTGCTGCCGCGCGCAAGGCCCGCATCTCGGCGTGGGCAGATGGGTCAGACAGCGCAATGGGCGCATTGTGGCTACTGGCAATCACCTGGCCATCCTTGACCAGCACGGCGCCGACAGGCACCTCACCCATGGCCTCAGCCAACTGGGCTTGGTCCAGGGCCAGGCGCATGAAGTCGGCATCCGTCATGGCAGACGGCCTTGCTGCCCAGCCATGGCACAAGGAAACTGGGGTAGATGACAAGCGCCCTGCTGCATCATCCCGCCGTCACACCCAGAAGTTCTGCCGCATGTTTGCGCGTGGTGTCAGAGATATCCACCCCGCCGAGCATGCGCGCAATCTCTTCAACCCGCGCCGCATTGTCCAGCTGCGTAATCCGGCTGAGCACCGCCTCATTGGTCTGCATCTTGCTGACCTGGAACTGGTGGTGACCGCACGCAGCCACTTGGGGCAGATGCGTGATGCACAAGACCTGATGCCGCTCGCCCAGCTTGGCCAGCAGTTTGCCGACAATCTCGGCGACACGGCCACCGATGCCCACATCGACCTCGTCAAAAATCAGGGTAGGCACCGCTACGACCTGGCTGGTCACCACTTGCAGCGCCAGGCTGATCCGCGACAATTCGCCACCGGATGCCACCTTGGCCAGCGGTCGCGCCGGTGCGCTCGCATGGGGCGCAACCTGGAACTCGACCTGCTCCAGCCCGAATGCGGCCGGCGTCTCTTGCGACAGCAAGGCAATGTCAAAGCGGCTGCCAGCCATGGCCAGTGTCTGCATTTCCGCACTCACCGCCTTACCCAGCCTTTCGGCAGCCTGAGCCCGCATCTTGCCCAGCTTGGCTGCCTCGGAACGGTAACGGGCCTCGGCCTCCTGTACCGCCAGCGCCAGCGAGTCGGTATCGTGGTCGGCACCCAACTCGTCGAGTCGCTGTTGCCACAGGCTGAGGCGTGCAGGTAGTTGATCGGGCTCAAGCCGGTACTTGCGGGCGATTCGATGGATCTCGTCCATACGTCGCTCCACATCACCCAGTCTTGCCGGATCAAGCTCAATCCGGCCTGCATAATGACGCAGGGCATGGACGGCTTCGCTGAGGTTGGCCTCGGCGGCGGCCAGCAACTCCAGCGTCTCGCCCAGCGCCGGATCATGCTCGGCCAGATCGCTGAGACGTGACTGCACGCTGGCAAGCAAGGCACGGGCATTGATATCGCCGTCAGCGAGCTGATCCATGGCCAGCTGCCCGCCTTCGATCAGGCTCGCGGCATGACTCAGGCGGCTGTGCTCGGCCTGAAGGTCGGTCCACTCATCCACACCCAGGCGCAAGCCCGCCAACTCCTCCACCTGCCATTGCAGCCGCTCACGCTCTGCCGCGAACTCGCCGGCATGCTTGCTGGCATCGGCGAGCTTGTGCTCCGCCTGCTTCCAGGCACTGTGAAGCTGACGCACCTCTCGCGCCAAAGCGGTCTGCCCGGCATAGGCATCCAGCAACTGACGCTGGGCATCGGCCCGCATCAGCGACTGGTGAGCATGCTGACCATGAATATCGACCAGGAACTCGCCAATTTCCTTGAGCTGCGCCAGCGTGGCCGCCTGCCCATTGATAAAGGCCCGCGAGCGGCCGCTGGCGTCGATCACCCGGCGCAGCAAGAGGATGTCGTCCTCGCCATCCAGTGCCAGCTCGGCCAGCTGGGCATGCAGGGCAGCCTGGCCTCGCGTGTCGAACTCGGCAGCGAGTTCGGCACGCTCGGCGCCATGGCGAACCACCGCCGCATCGGCGCGATCACCCAGCAGGAGACCCAGAGCGTCAATCAGGATGGATTTGCCGGCGCCGGTTTCACCGGTGAGGACGGAGAAGCCCTGGCTGAACGCCAGCTCCAGGGTATCGACGATCACAAAGTCGCGCAGGGTCAGGGAGAGCAACATGGGGATTCAATCTGGGTGCAGAGGGATGCGTGGACAAAACGGACGACAGCAACGTAGCCACAATCCAGGCGCAATCAGGCAGATGGCCGATTGCACCCGGCGATATCAGAACAGCCGCTCACCCCAATGCAATTTGTGGCGCAGCATGTCGTAGTAGTTGTAGCCGATCGGGTGCAGGATACGCAGCGAGTTCCGGTAGCGCTTGATGGTGACACGATCCATTTCGCGCAGATCGAAATGGGAATGGCCATCAAAGTGCACCTTCACCTCTGAACCGCGCGTCAGCATGAACTCAATGGTGGCGCTGTCGTTCACCGCGATAGGCCGTGCCGTCATGGTCTGCGGGCAAATGGGCACGAGCGCAATGGCAGGTACTGTCGGATGCAGAATCGGGCCGCCCGATGCAAGGGCATAGGCGGTGGAGCCGGTGGGTGTACTCACGATCAGGCCATCGGAGCGCTGGCTGTAGACGAACTGGTCATCGATGAACACCTCGAATTCAATCATCGAACCCAGGGAGCCACGGCTGAAGACCACATCGTTGAATGCAAGTGCGCTATGCACTTCTCGCTCGTCGCGAATCACCTTGGCCGAGAGCAGCATGCGTTCCTCGGGCACGAAGTCGCCATCGAGTATGCGCGGGATCACGGCATCGATATCGTCAACGCCTACATCGGTCATGAAGCCCAAACGCCCCTGATTGATGCCGACCAAGGGAATCCGGTACGGGGCCACCAGCCTGGCGATTGACAGCATGGTGCCATCGCCACCCAGCACGATCACCAGATCGGCCACCTTGCCCACCTGTTCCGGCGGCACCACCAAGGCGTCGGGCACCGGGTGCGATGCGGCGGTTTCAGTATCCAGGATGATGCTGCTGCACTCGTGCTGACGCAGCAGCTCCGCCAGCTTGCGTAGCGGTCCGCCGATATTGGGGCTATTGCGCCGGGCGACGAGTGCGATCTTGTGGAAGAGCGTGCTCATGGGGTCGATTTAACCACAAGCCGACGACGATCCGTTAGCGTCAAACGCGTACCGTCAGCGCGGCGAGGGTCCGCTTGCGCTCAGGGGTAAACGACCACCAGCGCCGCGCCTCCCCGGTATCGGCAAAATGCACCGCGGCGAGCAACACATCGATCACGCACGGGTCATGCTGCTGGCCGGTCAGCGTGCACAGGCGCGCGTACAGTTGATAGGCATCCTGCCCGACCAGGTTTGCTGGGGATTCAATCCCCAGCAGGCGCAGATCTGCCGCGGTTGCCGGGCCGACATTGGGCAGATCTTCCAGTCGCATGGCGTTGCGCTGTGCAGGCGTCATGGTGGCGCGGTGATCAGTAGATGCTGAAGAAGAAGTATTGCCCCTGGATACGTTGATGCGTGCCGTTCTCCAGAATGGTGGCCAGCGCCTTGTTGAAACGCTCGGCCAATGCCTTGTCACCCTTACGGACGGCAATCGCCTGGCCATCGCCAAAATACTTGGGGTCCACAATGGCGGAGCCGACCATATCGAAACCCTTGCCCTTGGGCGTCTTGAGGAAGCCGTAGTAGCCCACCACCACATCGTCGAGCACCAGATCCACATCACCCCGGCTCAGCGCGGCGTACATCTCGTCCGCGGCCTTGTAACGCACCACCTTGGAGGTGGCCGCGTATTTTTCGCTGACATAGCGGTCGTAGGTGGTGTCAGCCTGCACGCCGATCACCATCTTTGCCACCCGCGAGGGAGTGATGAACACATAGGGAATGCGCTTGGCCTTGGCAAAGAAAAAGGCCGGCGTGTTTGCATAGCGCTGGGTGAAATCCACCAGCTTCTTGCGATCTTCGGTCACCGACATCATGGCCACCACGGCATCAACCTGCTTCTTGTTGAGTGCGGGAATGAGGTTGTCCCAGTCCACCTGCACCAACTGGCAATCGGCCTTGATCTCCTTGCACAGAGCCTTGACGATATCCACGTCAAAGCCGCTGAGGTTGCCCTTCGCATCCATCTGCGAGAACGGTGGATACTTGCCCTCGATGGCAATTTTCAGCGTGTCGGCATGGGCCAGCCCCGCAAGCAGTGAGATAACAAGAAACGCGCGGGCAAAAAGGGCCATGGCAACCTCGATAAAGATTGATCAACAAGGGGCGCCGCTGCTGGCAACGCCGCAAAGTTGCAAGGCTACGCGCTTCCATATGTCATAAACAAGCGGCGAGTGACTCAGTTGCCTTGGCGCAAGCCGATGTGTTGCATTGCAACATGAGGGCGTTGCAGGCAACCGACATCGCGGCGCGCTGAACCCCTTGCCGTGTCCATCGCGAGCGTTACAATCGCGCCATGCTCAGCGAACGCGCGCAAATCCTGCTCAAGACCCTGGTCGAGCGATATATCGTCGACGGGCAGCCTGTGGGCTCCCGGACTCTTTCCAAATACTCGGGGCTGGACCTGTCGCCCGCCTCGATCCGGAATGTGATGTCGGACCTGGAGGAACTGGGTCTCATCATCAGCCCCCATACCTCCGCCGGTCGTATTCCGACTGCGCGAGGCTATCGCCTGTTTGTGGATAGCCTGATTACCATCCAGCCGTTGCAGCAGGTGGAGATCTCCGAACTGCAAGGCATGCTCCTGCCCGATAACCCGCAACGCGCTATTGCCGCCGCCTCCAGCCTGCTGTCGCAGCTGACCGAGTTTGCCGGCGTGGTCATGGCACCCAAGCGTCGTGGTATTCCCCTGGCGCAGGTGGAGTTCGTGCGGCTGTCCGAGCGCCGCATCCTGCTGATTCTGGTAACGGCCGATGGCGATGTGCAAAACCGCATCCTGATTGGGGATCGCGACTACACCGCGCAGGAACTGACCGAAGCCACCAACTTTTTCAACCAGCATTGCACCGGCAAGACACTGGAAGAAGTGCGTGATGCCGTTTACGCCGATCTGCGCCATCTGCAGGGGGATATATCGGCACTGATGAATGCTGCGGTACAGGCTGGCAGCCAAGCCATGGCCGAGGAAGCCAACCCGGTTGTCATCACGGGTGAAAGCAACCTCTTGCGCGTGGATGAACTCTCCAACAATGTCGAACGGCTTCGCCAGTTGTTCCGGGTTTTTGAAGACAAGACCGCCCTGCTGCACTTGCTCGATCACAGCCAGCAGGCTGCCGGCGTGCAGATCTTCATTGGCCAGGAAGCCGGACTCTCCTCACTGGACGAGTGTTCCGTGATTACCGCGCCTTACAAGGTCAACGGTCAGATCGTCGGCACACTCGGTGTCGTCGGCCCCACGCGCATGGCCTATGAGCGGGTGATTCCGATTGTGGATGTCACCGCCAAACTACTGTCGTCCGCTCTGTCACACCCCGTGTGAGCACCTTGCCCACACGTTTCCTGATTGGCCCCATGTTCAAACCCTTGTTGATAGCACTGGCGGCCTGCGCCTGCCTGGCTGACGAACCTGCCCTGCCCGCCCCGCCCCTTGCTTTCAACGAGCGTCCGGATGTCAGTGCCTTCATTGAAGACATGGTGCGCGAGCATGGCTTTGATCGTGATGCACTGAAAGCACAGTTCGGCCAGATCGTTGCCAAGCCACATATAGTCGGCATTCTCGACCGCCCCTCCACCAGTCGCCCCTACCACGCATTCCGGACGGACTTCGTCAACGACACCCGTATCCGTCTGGGCGTGGCTTACTGGCACGAGCACGCCTCGCTGATTGATGCCGTCTCCCGGCGCTATGGCGTTGAGCCCGAATACCTGGTTGCCATCCTCGGGGTAGAAACCCTCTGGGGGCGCAATACCGGCAGCTTCCGTGTCATGGATGCGCTCGGCAGTATCGCCTTTGACTACCCGCGTCGAGCCGACTTCTTCCGCAATGAACTACGCGAATTCCTGTTGCTGGCGCGTGACGAAAAGCTCGATCCCTTTGTCTTCAAAGGCAGCTACGCGGGTGCTATGGGTGCACCGCAATTCATGCCCTCCAGCTTCCACAACTTTGCAGCTGACTGGGATGGTGATGGTCGTCACGACCTCTGGCATAACACGGGCGATATTCTCGCCAGCGTGGCCAACTATTTTGTCCGCCACGGCTGGCGCCAAGGAGAGCCCTTGGTGGCCGAGGCCCAGATTGAGGGCGAGGCCTACCAGACACTGGTCGCAGACAAATTCAACCTTCACTACAAAATCAGCGAACTGACTCAGTTTGGCGTCACCCCACTTGCGCCCATCAACGGTGATCCACTCGCCGTACTGGCACCCTTGGAACACGCTCCCGGCGAGATGCGCTACTGGCTGGGCTTCAATAATTTCTATGTGATCACGCGATACAACCGCAGCACTCTTTACGCCATGGCCACCCATGAGCTGGCACTGAAGATCAAGGCCGCGTGGTTGAACCCGGAGCTGGTGCCCGCCCCACCCAAGGCCACAAAGAAAGCGCGCAAGCAGATAAGCAAGCAGCGCGGCAAGCACAAACGGAAATCGCGACGCTGAGTCCACGCGCGGGTGACAGGGAGGCCAACACCATGATCAACCACTTCATCGCACTGCTATCGATACTGATCCTGCTGGGTGTGTTCGGCATGCTGCTACGCGATGCGCGATATTTCATGGGCAAATCCAGGGGTACCGCGTATGCGCTCTTTGCCTATGCCGGGCTAACGCTTCTTGGCACCCTCGTATACGGCAATGACCTGTATATCTACAGGAAAATGCTCGACCATGATTCCGCACTGATGGGCTTTTTGCAGCTATTGGGCGTGATGTTCAAAAACGTCATTCCAATCCTGCCAGGATCACTGGCCTTGCTGGTTTACACCCTCGTCGGCAGACCCGGCGGCAAAGCCGAAAAGCAGGCATGAAACGCCCGCGCTGCAAGAAAAAAGCTGCCCGTAGGCAGCTTTTTTAAACACCCGTCAAACCGCTGAGCCTTCAACCCGCCTTGGCTTTGAACTCGGGCAACATGCGTTCAAGATAACGGGCGATCAAGTCGATTTCCAGATTCACCTTATCGCCCGATTTCAGGTGCTTGAGCGCCGTCACCGCCACGGTATGCGGGATCAGATTGACAGAGAACACCGTATTCGCACCGCGGTCCGTCACCTCATTTGTCGTCAGTGATACCCCGTTGATCACCACCGAACCCTTGATGGCAATAAAGCGGCCCAGCTCCTTGGGACACTGCACCATCAACTGCCAGCTCTCGCCCAGCTGTTCAAAACGCACCACCCGGCCAAGGCCGTCAACATGGCCAGAGACCAGATGTCCGCCAATACGGTCACCCAGGCACATGGCCTTTTCGAGATTCACCTCGCGGCCGGGATCATCCAGGCCCACCGTGCAGCGTAGCGATTCCGCCGACACATCGAACTTGAAACTGTGAGCGGTCTTGGCCACGACGGTCATGCAGGCACCGTTGACCGCGATGCTGTCACCGATCTTCACATCACCCATATCGAGATGATCACTGACCACCATGACACGCAAACCCTCGCCATCGAGCGGGGTCATATTGGCGATTTTGCCGGTAGCTTCAATGATGCCGGTAAACATACGGATTCTTTCAGGCGGACATGGGCGAATTATGGAACGGGTTTGCGACAGGCGCGCAGTTTTAGCGGCCAACTGACGGTTTTTGCGACAGCAGGGTCGCCCCATACTGCGGCAAGCTGCTGTGCCAGCGCCGGCAAGGGGTCAACGCCCTTGGACTGACGGTAGCGCTGTGTGGCCGACCACGTACCCAGATAACCCACAAGCGCGTCCAGATCCCATTGCAGCGACATATCCAGTGAGGGCGTGGCGATATCGGCATAGGGCAGTTCCAGACCCGCATAACCCTGCTCGATCCAGCGGCGCTCTGGCGGCCAGTACGGGCCAATGACCTGATGATAGAAGTGGCTGACGAGCGCATCGACCTCTGGCTCGCAACTGAACACCTCGTAGCACCACACGGCCAGCACACCACCGGGTTTGAGTACGCGCGTGGATTCCAGCATGAAGTCTGGCAGATCAAACCAGTGCAGCGCTTGCGCCACCGTGAGCACATCCACGCTCGCGTCCAAGGCGCTCATCGCCTCGGCAGGTTCCTGGCGGTAGTCGATATTGGCGCGCTGTTCAGCATTGGCAATCTGCGTAGCCGATGGCTCGGTGGCAATCACCCGCTCAAAACGCTGCGCGAGCGCCACGGCAGCCTGACCGTTGCCGGTGGCCACATCCAGCGCTAGCACCCGGCTGGGGGCAACCTGGGCCAGCCAGTCAAACAGGGCTTCGGGGTAGTTGGGGCGGTAGCGCGCGTAGTCGTTGGCCTGCCGGGAGAAATGATCCTTGAAGCTCATGGGCTAATCCTTGCCATCAAAACGGAGCGTGTAACGCATGTCAGCTCCGATCTTGCGCACATCGGCAACGCGTGGTGCCAGCTTGTCAGCCAACGACTGCAGCGAAAAATCCGCCATGCCGGCAGCCATGCCACCGAGCAGCACCGGTGCCTGATACAGAATGACTTCGTCCACCAGACCGCTTTGCAGCCATGCGCCATTGAGCCGCGCGCCCGATTCCACGGTGATTTCATTGCAGCCACGCTGACCCAGCAAAACAAGCGTGGCGGCCAGGTCAACGCGACCGTGCTGATCTGGCAGTGCCACGACATCGGCACCTACAGCCTGCAAGGCTTGAACATGCGTGGCAGGTGCATCGGCCACAATGACCAGCGTCTTGCCCGGTGCGTGCAGGAGCTTGGCATGAGTCGATAATTGGGCGCGGCTATCGAGCACCACGCGCAGCGGCTGGCGGCCAATGTCAAGATCGCGCACCGTGAGTAACGGGTCGTCCTTGAGCACCGTGCCGCTGCCGGTGAGCATGACGCACGACCGGGCGCGCAGGCGCTGCACATCGGCGCGGGCCTCGGGACCGGTGATCCACTGGCTTTCGCCGTTGGCGAGGGCGGTCTTGCCATCCAGGCTTGCCGCAATCTTGAGTCGTAGCCACGGCCGACTACGCTCGATCCGGCTGAGAAAGCCCTTCATCGATTCGCGCGCTTCGGCGGCCATCAGGCCCTCTTCGACCGTGATTCCGGCCGCGCGCAGCATGGCGAGGCCACGGCCGGCGACTTCGTGGTATGGGTCTTCCAGCGCCACGACAACACGGCCAATGCCGGCTTTGATCAGCCCTTCGGCACACGGCGGCGTGCGGCCGTGGTGGGAACAGGGTTCGAGCGTGACATAGGCAGTGGCACCCGCCAGCGACTCACCCGCCGCCAAGGCCTCGCGCATGGCCATGACCTCAGCATGCGCGCCGCCCGCTTGCTGACTGTGACCACGGCCGATGATGCGGCCATCGCGGACAATCACACTGCCCACGCAAGGATTGGGCGTGGTGATGCATCGGCCCGACTCGCCCATGCGCAGGGCCTCGGCCATAAATGAATGATCGGCGGCGCTGAAGGTCGTCGTCACTGCTTCTTGCTCACTTCGCGGATCACATCACGGAAATCGTCCACATCCTGAAAGCTGCGGTACACCGAGGCAAAACGGATGTAGGCCACCTTGTCGAGCTTGGCCAGCTCGGTCATCACCATTTCGCCGATACGCCGCGAATCGATCTCGCGCTCACCCAGCGCAAGAATCTTGCGGTCGATATGGGCAATGGCTTCGTCAACCAGATGGGTCGGGACGGGCCGCTTGTGCAAGGCGCGCTGGAAGCTGATGCGCACCTTGTTGGTGTCGTAATCGGCACGGGTTCCGTTGGTTTTGACGACCTGTGGGGGACGAACTTCGGCGGTTTCAAACGTGGTGAAGCGCTTGTCGCAATCGGCGCATTTGCGGCGGCGACGGATGCTGTCACCTTCTTCAGATAGGCGGGTGTCGACAACCTGTGTTTCGGGCGAGCCGCAGAACGGGCATTTCATGGCAGAACTCCTGGTAACCCGACGCAAGGTGCGTTCGGGCAGGCACAGGCGGCATTCTACCTGTGGGAGTCGTCACTTGCCGGCTGGCTGACAAGCATCGCCAGACTGGCTTGCCGCTCGGGCGCCGGCTGCTGCGCCAGCAGTTTGACCGCAGCATGAAAGGCCGGGAAGTCGCTGCCGTGGGATCGGAACAGTGCCCGCAAGGCCGGCACCAGCGCGTGATAGGTGCTGATGGATGCGAAATGCGCATTGTTGGGGGCTGGCCGGAACCAGCTGTCATAGCCCAGCACGCTACCGGAGGACTGTTTGAGTGCGGCATAGTCCACCGCCACTTCCGATTGAATCCGCTGTTTGCCCTGGCGCTTTGTTTCATCGTCGCTGGCACTGGCATACAAGGCGGACAAACGCGCTCGTCCCCGATTCATGAGTGCCAGAACCTGTTGGCGGCGCTGCTCGGATTGTTCCGCCGCCAAGCGCTGCGAGGCATTGCCGTGCTGAGTCAGCCAGCGAGCAAGCCCCTCCTGCTCCACCGCGGTGGCATAAGCTTCATTGAAGGCCGTGTCGTCACGCACATACACGCGCTGGTGGGCCAGTTCATGAAAGATCAGCCGGGCAATGGCCAGGTCATCCAGACGCAAGGTGGTGTTGAGCAAGGGATCGGCAAACCAGCCCAAGGTGGAATAGGCCGGAATCCCATACAGATACACATCTTCACCGGCTTGCTCACGCTGCTGTGCATAACGCCGGGCCTCCGCCTCGTCGTAATACCCGCGATAAGTCAGGCAACCAGCCACCGGAAAGCAGCTCTGGACAGGCACCAAGGACAGCTCAGGAGTGCTCACCACATTCCACAGCACGAAGGGACGCTGCAAATCAGCGTAGCGCGTGTAACTGGCGTTATCGGGAAGATCCAGTTCAGTCACGGCGAAACGGCGCAGCTGCTGGACGAGCCGGAGCTTGCGCACTGTTTCTGCGGGCAAGTCCGGGTCGGCCAGCCAGTCGTCAATCGGCCGAGCCCGGTCCAAGACCTCGGCCTGACCGCGTGCCGCCTGGGCAAGGTAGCCCAGATTGGCGCACCCCGATATCAGCAGCAGGCTACTCAGTAACAGCAGAGTCCGGACGATCAGCATGGCCTCAGTGTAGGGGATATCGCTCCGGCTGCTGCACTACAGGTTACCCACGAACAAGCGCCGCATCAGCGCCTGCTTGAGTCCGCCGGCTTCGTCCAGACCCAGACGCGCCAGCCATTGCGGCGGCACCGGCTTGTCGTCAAACAAACCACGCATGGCTGCGAGCACCAGCTCCACGGGATGACCACTAGCGCGCTTGAGCTTTTGCAGTACCCGGATCATCGCCAGCTCGTCGCTGGTGAAATCGGTACCGAACGGGAAATCCGGTAAGAGTCCCGCCTCCTGCCAAGGCAGTAGCCGCGCCTCCAGGGCCTCAGGCAGATTGTGGCGCCAGGCTTCAGGCACCTCCCAGTCCGCTTCCAGCTTGCCTTTATCCTTGGCGATCTCTACAAGTTGGTGCTGGAAGCGGCTGTCGGCAATCTGGATCAGGCGCTTGACCACTTCGGCATCCGACTGCCCGCGCAACTCGGCTACGCCGTACTCGGTGACCACGATATCGCGCAAATGGCGCGGAATCGTGGTGTGGCCATAGTTCCAGACGATATTGGAGCTGATCTCGCCACCACTTTCCCGCGTCGCCCGCAACATCAGAATGGAGCGTGCGTCCGGCAGCGCGTGACCCATGGCCACGAAGTTGTACTGGCCTCCCACACCCGACACCACCTGACCGTTCTCCAGCCCGTCCGACACGGCGGCCCCCAGCAAGGTCACCATCATGGTGGTGTTGATGAAGCTGGCACGACGACGCTGCGCGCTGGCCAGCGCAGCGTGGCTACCCAGCTGGTTGATAAAGTCGATACGGTGCATCTCGATATGGGCCAACTCAGCCGGCGGCATGCTGCGCAAGCGCTGGTAGAAATCTTCCGGGCCCAGGAAAAAACCACCGTGCATATGGATGCCGGCCTTCAGTCGCTTGCCCAGCAAATGCGTGGCAATCAGCGCCAGCGATGCATCATCGAGCGTGGCCGGCACACAATGCGTTTCGTGACGTAGCGTGCCATCACGCAAGACCACGCCCGGCAGCAGGATGCCGAAATGGGTCAGGAAATCCACATCCCCCTGCGACAGCGGCGAGCTGATCCGCCCGGCATCCCTGAGTGCGCGCAAGGTTTGCGCGTCGGGTACGGGCGTGATGGCGCCACTGTTGAGCAATTGCTGCAAGGTGGCGTCTGCAAACACTTCCCGGCGCACGATCCCTGCTTCGATCAGCTTGAGAAAACCATTCACGAACATTTCCGAGCAGCCGTACAGGCCTTCTTCAAAACGCTCCAGGGAGCGACCTGCGGTCTGCTTGTGGCACAGCTCGCTGAGCAGATTGGCAAAGGAATCAGGGTGTCGATCCCGCAGGATAAGGGCTTGGGCAATCGCATCCCCCAAAGCGCCGATACCGATCTGCAAGGTGCCGCCGTCCCGCACCAGGCTGGCGGCATGCAAGCCGATGGCGTAGTCCGGAGTGTCCACCTTCATATTGGGGGGCGAGAAAAGATGGTGCGTGCCCGCGGGGTCCGTCACCAGCAGATCGAAAAAGGCCGGCGGAATTTCGGCCTGATTCGGCATGAAGGGCAAGGCATGGTTGATGACGCCCACGGTGAGGAAGTGATGACCCGGAATGGCTTGCAGGCGCTCAACGGCTTCGTAGGTCACATCGGTGTTGCTCGATAGCGAGAGCTTGAGTTGCCCACCCTCTTCTTTTGCGGCCACCGCCTGCATGATGACGTTCACCCCGTGCAGGGCCATATCACGCGCAACAAAGGTGTAGTTGGTGGAGATATAGCCTTGTTGTGCGGTGGAGTTGCCCAAGTAGTCGCCGGTTTTGAGAAAGAATTCCAGAATCTCGATATGCGGCGGCAAACTGCCGGCACGCAAGTCTTTCACGTAATCCAGATCGGGATAATCGCCAAATACACGCTCGACAAACGGCTCCAGAAAATGCCGCTCGATATCGCTGCGACCCGCGGGCTTCTCTAGCGAGAGTGCGGTAATGATCTTGAGCCGTCGGGAAGGATTTGCCTTGATGCGCCGGTAAAGCGCATTGAGCAAGGGATTCGGTTTGCCTATCCCCAACGGGGCGCCCACGATGATGTCGCCGGCAATATGATCAAGCAGGTAATCGACAGTCGCGTCGATCCGATCCATAGTCTGGGTCATGGCAGATTCTCCTCTGCCATCAGCGTAATGCATTCTTGCCCGGATACCTTGATCTGGCTCAGGTACAGCAATCAGGGAGAGGTTGTGTATCGCATCAAACGCAACTCGGGACGATCGGGCCGGATTCCGGCATCCCGCCAGCCCAGCTTCTCATAGGCGCGAATCGCAGACACATTCGCGGGGCTGACGCTCAGTTCCAGCGCCATCAAGCCCACTGACCTTGCCGCCAAGCAAGCCTGTTCGTGCAACAGACTGAGCCGCCCCTGCCCGCGCAACGCAGGGGCCAGATAGAAGCAATGCACATAGGCTCGGCCGTCCTTGATCGACATCTCCAACTGTCCGACCAGATCGTCACCCTGCCAGAGATGGCAGTTGCCACTGGGTAACTGCGCTATCCGCGAGACCAGCATCTGCCGGTACAGGGCGTGATCATCACCCATCAGCGCGGCATAACCATCCAGGGTGCCAAAGCCGATCAGCCAGATTTCCCGGCTGATACGGATGCAGTCATCGAAATGCGCCGCCAAACTTATGGGGCGGAAGACCAGCGGATCAGTCATGGATCTATGGGCAAGAAAAAGGGGAGCGCCGGGCTCCCCTCGTTTGACAGCTGCTGCCTGGCTTACTTGGCGTAAACCGGGAAACGCGCGGTCAGGGCGTGAACCTTGGCCTTCACGGCGGCGATGTTGGCTTCGTCGTTCGGGTTGTCGAGCACATCGGCCACCAGATTGGCGACCTCAATGGCCTCAGCTTCCTTGAAACCCCGGGTGGTGATGGCAGGCGAGCCGATGCGGATGCCGCTGGTCACGAACGGGCTTTCCGGATCGTTGGGGATCGAGTTCTTGTTGACGGTGATATGGGCTTGGCCCAGCACAGCGTCGGCGGCCTTGCCGGTCAGACCCTTGGGGCGCAGATCAACCAGGAACACATGGCTCTCGGTACGGCCGGAGATGATGCGCAGACCACGCTCCTGCAGGGTCTTGGCCATGATGGCGGCGTTCTTGAGTACCTGTTCCTGATAGGCCTTGAACTCGGGCTCCAGGGCTTCCTTGAAAGCCACGGCCTTGCCGGCGATCACATGCATCAGCGGGCCGCCTTGCAGCGTGGGGAACACGTTGCTGTTGAGCATCTTCTCGTGTTCGGCCTTGGCCAGAATGATGCCGCCGCGCGGGCCGCGCAAGGTCTTGTGGGTGGTCGAGGTCACGAAGTCGGCGTGCGGCACCGGGTTCGGGTACACACCCGCAGCAATCAGGCCGGCGTAGTGAGCCATATCGACCATGAAGTAGGCGCCGACCTTCTTGGCGATTTCGGCCATGCGGGCAAAATCAAAACGCAGGGCGTAAGCCGAAGCACCACCGATGATCAGCTTGGGCTTCTCGGCGATGGCAATGCGCTCCATCTCGTCGTAGTCGATCTCTTCCTTGTCGTTCAGACCGTAAGGCACGATACGGAACAGCTTGCCCGACAGGTTGGCCGGCGAGCCATGGGTCAGGTGACCACCGTGGCCCAGGTTCATGCCCATGACGGTGTCGCCGGGCTTGAGGATGCTGAAGTACACGGCCTGGTTGGCCTGCGAGCCCGAGTGCGGCTGCACGTTGGCGTATTCGGCACCGAACAGCTGCTTCACGCGATCAATCGCCAGCTGCTCAACCACGTCCACATACTCGCAACCACCGTAGAAACGCTTGCCGGGATAACCTTCCGCATACTTGTTGGTCAGCTGCGAGCCTTGCGCTTCCATCACGGCCGGCGAGGTGTAGTTTTCCGACGCGATCAGCTCGATATGCTCGTGCTGGCGCACCACTTCACTGCTGATCGCAGCGGCGATTTCGGGGTCGTACTGGGCGATGGAAAGCGGCTTGAACATGGCGGGGGAGTCCGGTAAGCAGTTGAAAATCGCGCAGATTTTATCATGGGCACGCTCTCAACGCCTTGAATGCGGCTCATGTTGACCTTCCGCCCGGCTCACTTTGCCGCCATAAGGCTGGCGCAAGACGCAGCGGCTCGTCATGATGCAAGCCAGACAACAATCTCAGGTTCCCGTACGGATGGAACGCGAACACTGCCCCAAATGCGGCTACACCCGGCAAGCCAGCGACACCGGTCCAAGCACCGAATGCCCCCGCTGCGGCATTGTGTTTGCCAAGTACGCGCAGCACCTGCACGACCGCCGCGTGGGCAAGCTGCCTGCCCGGCGCCGCCATGACGAAGAAGAGGACGTAGCTGAAGGCTGGCGTCACACCCTGCAGACCTATCTGTTTCATCGCCCCGGCCGAGAGCAGGCCGCGCACTGGCAGCTGGAGGCCTTGGGCATACTGATCCTCATGCTCTGGGGCGCCTGGTTCGTGGCCAGCGACTGGCGCGAGGGCGAAGCAGGGATGTCCTTCCTGCACAACGCCAACCTCGCCTTTCATGAGTTTGGCCACTTGCTGTTCAGGCCGTTCGGCGAGTGGATGATGTTCCTGGGTGGCAGCCTGTTCCAGTGCCTGGTGCCGCTGATCTTCCTGGTGGCGTTTGTGTGGCAACGCCAGCAACCTTATGCCGGGGCAGTCTGCCTTTGGTGGTTTGGCCAGAACCTCATTGATGTAGCGCCTTACATCGGGGATGCACGCTCGCTGTCACTGCCTCTGATCGGCGAATGGAACGACGATATGGTCGAGGCCCGCATGTTCCGGCACGACTGGCACAATATTCTGGATGCGCTGGACATGCTGGGCTGGGATCACCGTCTGGCCGCGCTCGCCCACTGGGGCGGCGCGACGATCATGGTGCTGGCTATTGCATGGGCCTGCTGGTGGATACAGGCTTGCCGGCAAGTGCAAAAGGCGCAATAGGGCGTAATCCCGACTCAACCACCCAATTCCACACGCTCGCCCTGAATGGAGAGTGACGTGGGTGCCCCATAGATCAGCATGGCGGAAGAAGGATCATTACTGGCTTGCAGGCCCTCGGTCGCGTGGGCGACCAAGCTACTGCCATCCTGTGCACGCGCAGTCAGACGGCCGATTTCAAGGCGGGTGAGTTCAATCTCCGCGCCGTCCGAGGCTGTCAATGTCGCCGCTTCGGCCTTGCCGCGGGCCACCACGCGGCCTCGTCCCTGCACGCTGGCCGAAAATTCGGCGACAGTCAGTTTGCCAAAGCGTATCTCGCCGCTGCCCTGCTGCTGCAAGGTGACCCGTTCAGGCTGCAAGTGGGTCAGATGCATGGAGGCGCTGCCGCTGCTCGCCAAAGTCAACTGCCCTACTTTGCCAGCCAGACGGATATGGCCCGAGCCAGTACTCCGCAACGCCAGAGATGGGGTATCAAGGCCACCAGCCTCGACATTCGCGCCATCACGCACCGTCAACTCGCGCAGGCTGGAGACAGGCAGACGCAACGCAATGGTGCCGCCCGCCGGGGCCTCAAGGCGAAGCACATTGCCCTGCCGGCTCATCCGTACACCAGCCGGCAGCACCGCCGGCATTGCGGTATCACGATCTGCCAGCAGGGTAACATCCAAGGGACCGGCAATCTCAAGACCGGTGTAAGCGCATGTCGCGCAATCAGTCGCAGTCGCCGTGGTGCTGGCTATCGCCGTTGCAGCAAGCACGGGCAGAGCGATCAAGGATAAGGGCAAGGTCAGGCGCTTCATGGGGTACACCTCTCTACTAAGCTGATCATCGGGGTTCAGCAGCAGACCCAAGGGGTCATCGCGCTGATGTGATCAGCCTAAGGTGTACCGCCCCTTATAAACATACCCATAAGGATGGCATGCAGAATCAAGGGGCTGGAGTGCACTTTTCCCGGATACGCCGCTAGAGCCCCTTCACGGCGTAAATGCCCAGCGTGTTTCGCCAATAGCCTTTGTAGTCCATGCCGCAACCGAACAGGAATCGGTCTACCACATCAAGGCCGACAAAGTCGGCCCGCAGGCCCGGCGTGGCTTTGCGGTCATGGAGCTTGTTAATCGCGACGGCGGTATAGACCTTGCTCGCCCCCTGATCACGACAATACTGCTGAACGGCGCTCAGGGTGTTTCCCTCGTCGAGGATGTCATCGATGATGAGCACGGTACGGCCATGCATGTCCTCAGTCGGCTTGACCTTCCAGTTGAGGCGGCCACCCTGCGTCTTGTCGCCATAGCGAGTGGCATGCAGGTAACTCACTTCCAGTGGAAACCGCAACAAGGGAAGTAGTTGACCCGCCATGATCACGCCGCCGTTGAGCACCACGTAACAAAGCGGATTTTCGTGCCGGAGCACTTCGGTGATATCCGCCGCCATGCGGTCAATGGCGCTGCGCACTTCGGCGTCACTGTGCAGACAATCTGCCTCGGCCATCACGTTGAGCATCTCTTCCCGACTCATGCTTAGTCTCCCGATTCCGACCGGCTATCGCTGAAAAGGCGCGGAGCTTAGCGTTTGCCCGCGGTGGCCTCAATGGCTTGTTGAGAGCATAGTCGATCTGTACGCAAGGTTCGGCGCCACGTTGGCCGATGACAACATCGGCATCCGCTGATAAACTCCGCCCCGTCTTTGGGGAGTAGCCTTTCCATCACCCCGATGGAAGTACACGTCAACATACTTGGTCCTCCTGACCATGGCGTGTACAACCAGATCGCCCGATCTGGCTGGCAAGACCATAGGCGCATCCGACCGGCAAGGGGCCGCGGCGGCGTGCGTCTGTGTGTAGCCGGCCCCCGAGAAAATCCATGGAAGCCTTCCTGATCTCTACTGGCGTCGTTGCGCTTGCCGAAATCGGCGACAAGACCCAGTTGCTGGCGCTGATTCTTGCCGCGCGCTATCGCAAGCCGCTACCTATTGTGGCCGGCATTTTCGTCGCCACTGTGATCAACCATGCGCTCGCCGGTGCGGTGGGTACCTGGCTAATGCAGCTGATCGGCCCCGAAACCATGCGCTGGATACTGGGCATCTCTTTCATCGCCATGGCGGGCTGGATGCTGATTCCCGACAAGCTCGATGACGACGACACCCGCTACACCGAACGCTTTGGTGTGTTCGGCACCACGGTATTCGTATTCTTTCTTGCCGAAATGGCCGACAAAACCCAGATCGCTACCGTCGCGTTGGCAGCCCGCTTTGCTGCTGACTACTGGTGGGTGATCGCAGGCACCACCGTGGGCATGATGCTGGCCAATGCGCCCGTTGTCTGGCTCGGTGAGCGGGCGGCCAAGGCGCTACCGGTGCATCTGGTGCACCGGGTAGCGGCAAGCATCTTTGTGGTATTGGGTCTCATCGCCCTGTTCGGTATGGGCCACTAAAGCAGTAGCGAGCACAGGGCGACCGTAGCTCACTCTCGGTGCCACCGCCCTGTTACAGGCAGATACTGGATTAATGACATTGGCAAGCCTCTCCCGACTTTGATACAAACGCATCCACACGCCGCAAAGGGGCATCTGCGACTGGCCCGTGCCCGGCCGCTACGCGTGCATGCAAGAACAGTCAGGGAGAGGACATGCCTAACCATCAACACCTTCAAAAGCCTACCGGCGCATTTGTTGCCGCCTCCTGGGCCGCACTCGGCATCGGCGCAGGCGTCTATCTGATCGGCCTGTGGAACGCCAAGATGCAGCTCAACGAGCAGGGTTATTACTTTGTGCTGCTGATGTACGGGCTTTTCTCTGCGGTATCGCTTCAGAAATCGGTGCGCGACCGCATGGAGGACATCCCCGTATCCGCGCTGTATTTTGCCCTGTGCTGGGGCTCGCTCGGCATGGCCATCCTGCTGATGGTGGTGGGCCTGTGGAACGCCGCACTGGCACCCTCCGAGAAAGGCTTCTACGCGATGGCATTCCTGCTGAGCCTGTTCGGCGCGGTCACCGTACAAAAGAACGTGCGTGATACCCAAGCCTTGATGCGCGCGAGCGCAGAAACCGCTTCAAACTGAACCAGGTGCGCTGCACGGACCGGGCTACGCGCACGATGCCTTGTTCAAGCGCGCAGCCACCCGCCAGCATGGCTGATACCACCTCCTGCCTTGCCGTGACCATACAAGCATGCGCGAAATCCTGCTGACAACCGACTGGCTCGACTTCGCCCTGTGGGCCTGTGCCTACTTCACCGCACTCTACGTGGGGCTGGGTGCGCTGAATCTGTGGCTGACGCGCTGGCTGCTGCCGCGTATAGGCTATGGCGGGCCGCTGGATGTCCGTGGCCTGCGGCCCGGTCAGCTACGCCGGGAGTGGCTGCTGTCCGGCGTGTCCATCCTGATCTTTGGCGTGGGCAGCCTGATCCCATGGTCGTTGCTGCAACTAGGTTGGGCCGAGCTGGCAGACACGCCATCCGGCGGGCGCGTGTTACTGGAAATACTGGCCCTGCTGGTCTGGAACGAGGTGCACTTCTACGCCAACCACTGGCTGCTGCACCGCCGCTGGCTACAAGGCTTCCATCTGCCACATCACCGCTCGGTCGTGGTGACGCCCTGGTCCACCTATGCTTTCCATCCACTCGAAGCAATGATGCTGGGCAATGTCATCATCGTACCCATGCTGGTCCACGACTTCAGCGCGGCCGCCCTGGTCGCGCTGCCGGTACTTAGCCTGGTCTTCAACAATATTGGCCATTCCAATTACGACTTCCTGCCAGACGCCAACCGTGATCGCTGGTGGCTCAACGGTGCGCGGCGTCACCATCTGCACCATGTCTGCTACCAAGGCAATTACGGCTTCATGTTTCCGTTCATGGACCGTCTGTTCGGCACCGCTCTGCCGGTAGATGCCGCGCAGGCGAGACTGCAAGGCAAGACTGATCGGCATGCTGCGTAATCCGCGCGACATCCAGGCGCTGGTCTATCTGCTGCTGCAGACGGGCCTTGTCATCCTGCTGTGGCAATACGGCTTTCAGCCGCTGGTCTATGCGGCTGTATTGCTTCTCTCGGTCGGCATCAGTGCGGCTCACCACAACCATGCGCATCTCAGGTTCTGGCATAACAAGTACCTGAACCGCCTGACCGACCTTTGGCTCACGCTGCTGCAAGGCCACCCGACCTTTGTCTTCCATGCCACCCATAACGCCAATCACCACCGCTACCACCATGGCCCGCGCGACGCAGCGCGTACCTACCGCTTTGGCGGTGATACCAACCATTTGTCAGGCTATCTGCTGCACCCGCTGCAGGCCGTGTGCGTGCTGTACCCACTGTTCATCGATTGGCTAAGGCGACTACGCCACCGGGCGCCCGGTGTGTATCGACATTGCCTGCTGCAGTATCTGATCATCATCACACTGTGGGCCGTGCTGGCTGCCATCGACTGGCAGAAGTGGCTGCTATTCGTGCTGCTGCCGCAGCTGCATGGCCTGCACTGGCTGCTGGCCACCAACTACTTGCAGCACGCCCATGCAGATGGTCACTCGCAGTTAAATTTTTCCCGTAACTTCAATGGCTTGCTGAATTTGCTGATGTTCAACATTGGCTATCACACCGCGCACCACCTGCACCCCAAGGCACACTGGTCCACACTGCCTGCACTGCATGAGCAATATCGTCTGCATATCCATCCAAACCTGCTTGCAGGCGGCCTGCTGCCCTATATGGTGCGCACCTATCTGCTGGCCCCCTTCATACCGGCCTGTCGAAGCCGGAGCCTGATGAATCACACCGAGGAAAACTGATGCCAACCCGCTTTGAGCGCGTGTACATCGAAGCCACCGGCATGCACCTGCCCGGTCCAGCCATCGACAACGAGGCGATGGATGACTACATCGCCCCCATCAACCGGCTGTCCGGGCGAATCAAGGCACGCATCCTGGCCGAGAACGGTATTCAGTCACGTCACTATGCGATTGATGCCGCGGGGAAGACCTTGATGTCGCATGCCCAACTGGCCAGCGCGGCAATCCACGATTGCCTGAATCGGGCAAAATCAACGCTGCGTGATGTGTCGTTACTCAGCGTGGGCTCGTCGGGCGGCGACGCGCTGATGCCCGGCTTTGCCAGCATGATCCAGGGTGAGCTGGGTGCACCGCCAATGAGCACGCTATCGAGCCAGGGCGTCTGCGGCGCCGGGGTTACTGCCGTGCTGCACGCCGCACAGGGCATCGAACTCGGTGCGCATCGTCAGGCGTTGGCTGTTGCGGCAGAAATGCCATCGCGTATGTTCAAGCGCAGCCGCTTTGGCCCGCGTGGCTACGACAGCGATTTCGATGCCCACTTCCTGCGGTGGATGCTGTCGGACGGCGCGGGCGCCATGCTGCTCAGCGACAGCCCGAGCCAGCGCTCGCCTGTGCGTATCAAGCTCAGCTGGATACACCAACAAAGCTTTGCCGGCGATTACCCGGTGTGCATGCAACTGGGGCTCAGCGAGGACCGCAGCACCTCGTTTCTGGATTACCCGTCCGCAAGCGAAGCGGAAGCCGCCGGTGCGCTATCGCTACGGCAGGACATCCGCCTGTTACCGCATCTTTTTGATGTGTCGATCCACGAGTTCGTCAAGCTGGTCGATGCGGGCTGGGTGAAACCTGACGAGGTCACGCACTTCCTCTGCCATTACTCGTCCGAGAAGTTCGCGCCGGTGGTCGAGTCCTTGCTGGATAAAGCCGGGCTCAGCATTCCCAAGGCGCGCTGGTACAGCAATCTAAGCACGCGCGGCAATACCGGTGCTGCCTCGATCTTCATCATGCTGGCGGAATTTCTGGCGAGCCGCAGCCTGCACGCCGGCGAGAAGATCCTCTGCTTCATCCCCGAATCCGGGCGCATCAGCGCCGCCTTCATGCTGCTGGAAGTCGAAGCCACGGATGCGCCACAGGTAACAGAAAACAAGGAAATGGCGGCCTCGCACACTTCCTCGCCAACCCTGCCCAGCGCACCGCATGATCCCGGCCAAGCCCCCCTCGCCCTGCAACCCTTGCTGACCAAGCTGGCCAGCGTGTGGCAGGACTACCGCTCCCAGGTCTGGCGCAGCCCGGTCATCCACAAGCTGGTGGCAGGTCGATTTGGCGTAGCCGATTACCGCCAGTGGACATCGCATTGGGTGCAGCAGGTGCGCGAAGGCAGCAAGTGGATGCGCGAGGCCGTGGCCTCGCTGAGTGGCCCGTTTGCCGAGCTGGGCGTGCTGATCGAAACCCACGCGGGCGATGAGCAGAACGATTTCATGATCCTGTATCAGGACTATCAGGCGGCGGGCGGCACGCAGCCGCTCGACGCGCTCAAGCGCAATCCCGGTGGTGAGGCGCTCAACAGCTATCTGCATGCGCTGGCCGCCACACCCAATCCATTGGGCCTGCTGGGTGCGATCTACATCATCGAAGGCACAGGCCAGCGTATCGTGCCCGCCCTACTGCCTCTGCTGCGCCAGCAAGTTGATCTGCCGGCATCGGCCTTCCGCTTTCTTGCTTACCACGGCGCCAACGACGAGCACCACCTTGCGCGCTGGCTCTCTGCCGTGGAAATCACGCTGGCGCTAGACCCGCGCGCGGCCAATGCCATACTCGCCACCGCCACGCGCACCGCGCAGCTGTACCTGATGCAGTTCGACCATATTCTGGAGCACTGAGATGAAGCGGCTGCCCGACTTTCTGGCGCAACAACACGACGCCCGCGATCCCAACCCTTGGCTGGCCCTGTATCTGGACCAGAGCACGCCGCTGCCCGACCCGGTCAAACAGGCCTGGCTGACCGATTCCAGCTCGATGTCGCGGCAGTTCCTGCTGCCCTTTGTCCGCCCGCTGGCACGCACGCTGATCGTGCTGATCCAGATTGCCAAGGTGGTGGTACCACGACGCTGGTCGGCGTCGCGCACCTTGCACTGGCTGCTGGCCGAAGGACTCAAACGCCTGGTCTCACCCGAGGCCAACTGGCTGGTGATGCGGCACTTTCATCTGGGCAGCCAGATTCTGGCGTTTGTAGCCAAGAACGCACCCTCGCAAGTCACCACATCGCCTCTCACGCCCATGGTCCTTGATGATCTCAAGGATGACCTGTTCCTCAAGCATGACCTGAACCTGTTCAACTTCGTGATCCGCCTGAATCAGGCATTGCGCGAATCAGACCAGACGCTGGTCCCCGTGCGCGAGCCGGACTTCAGCATGATCGAAGAGCCGCCGCTGGCACTGGACGATCTGCCGCAGGGCCTGCTCAACAAGATCGACCTGCAAACCGCCATTGAATGCTTCACGCCGATCTATCAGTTATTCCTGACCGATAACGATTTCTGGCGCGCGGCCAATTCGCTGCAACTGGATGAAACCATCGGGATCTACTGCGCCACCATCCTAGATGCGCCGCAACACCTGATCCTGCTCAACAACAAGCATCCACTCGTGCCGCTCAGCACACTCAGAGCGGGCTACCGCCTTGTGGTGCATGGTCTTTCCACCGAAATGCTGCATGCCTTGCTGGTACAGATGAAAGCCCAGCAAGCGGCACGCCGGTCGCGGGATGCGGCAGCCTGAACGACTCCCGTCACCCCGCCAAAACAAAACGGGACGCCTGAGCGTCCCGTTTTGTTTTACCAGCCTTCAACCGGCAATCAAGCCACTTGCGGCGGGTTGCGCAGCTTGATGTGCAGATCGCGCAGCTGACGCTCGTCCACTGCGTTCGGGGCGTTGGTCAGCAGGCACTGGGCACGCTGGGTCTTGGGGAAGGCGATCACGTCACGGATCGACTCGGCACCGGTCATCAGCGTGACCAGACGGTCCAGACCGAAGGCCAGACCACCGTGCGGGGGTGCGCCGTAAGCCAGGTTATCGAGCAGGAAGCCGAACTTGTTCTGCGCTTCTTCCGGGCCGATGTTCAGGGCTTCGAACACCGTGCTCTGCATGTCGGCGCGGTGGATACGGATCGAGCCGCCACCCAATTCCCAACCGTTCAGCACCATGTCGTAGGCGCGTGCCTTGCACTTGCCCGGATCGGTCTTGAGCAGGTCGATATGCTCGACCTTGGGGCTGGTGAACGGGTGGTGACAAGCCGTGTAGCGCTTGTCTTCCTCGTCGTATTCGAACATGGGGAAGTCCACCACCCACAGCGGCTTCCACTCGCGGGTGAAGTAACCACCGGCTTCGCCCTTTTCGTGGCCGATCTTGATGCGCAGCGCACCGATGGCCTCATTGACCACCTTGGCCTTGTCGGCACCGAAGAAGATGATGTCGCCGTTCTGCGCGCCAGTGCGCTCCAGCGTGGCCTTGAGTGCGGCTTCGGACAGGTTCTTGACGATGGGCGACTGTAGGCCGGTTTCGTTCGGCTGGGTCACATCGTTGACCTTGATATAGGCCAGACCCTTGGCACCATAAATGCCCACGAACTGGGTCCAGGCATCGATCTCGGAACGGGTGAATGCAGCGCCACCGGGCACGCGCAAACCGACCACGCGGCCGCCTTCCATGTTGGCCGCACCGGCAAACACCTTGAAAGCCACATCCTTCATCACATCCGTCAGTTCGGTGAACTTCAGGGTCACGCGCATATCGGGCTTGTCGGAGCCGTAGTAGAACATGGCGTCGTCGTAAGCCATGCGCGGGAACTTGCCCAGGTCCACACCGATGGCTTCCTTGAACACATGGACGGCCATTTCTTCGGTGATATCCATGATCTCGTCTTCCGTGAGGAAGGAGGTCTCGATATCGATCTGGGTAAATTCGGGCTGGCGATCAGCACGCAGGTCTTCGTCGCGGAAGCATTTAGTGATCTGGTAGTAGCGGTCGAAGCCGGCCACCATCAGGAGTTGCTTGAACAGCTGCGGTGATTGCGGCAGCGCAAAGAACTGGCCGTCGTGCACGCGGCTCGGTACCAGGTAATCGCGCGCGCCTTCGGGCGTCGAGCGCGTCAGCATCGGCGTTTCCACGTCGATGAAGCCACGGCTGTCGAGGAAATTACGCACCAGCAGCGCCACCTTGTAGCGCAGACGCAGGTTCTTCTGCATGGCCGGGCGGCGCAGGTCCATCACGCGGTGTTGCAGGCGGGTGATTTCGCTGAGGTTTTCATCGTCAATCATGAACGGCGGGGTCACAGCCGTGTTCAGGATCTCGATTTCCTTGGCGAGGATTTCGATTTCGCCCGAAATCAGGTTGGCGTTGGTCGTACCCTCGGGGCGCGCACGCACGATGCCGGTGATCTGCAGCACGAACTCGCTGCGCACGGTGTCGGCCAGCTTGAAGGCTTCGGGGGTATCGGGGTCGATCACCACCTGCACCAGACCTTCGCGGTCGCGCAGGTCGATGAAGATCACACCACCATGGTCACGGCGACGGTGCGCCCAGCCTTTGATGGTGACGGTTTGGGAGAGGAATCGCTTGTCGATCAAGCCACAATAATCTGTACGCATGGTTGTTTCACCAGTAGGTCTAAGCCACACAGGGCCGGTATATCGGGAATGGGGATATAGGTTTTACGGGCTAAGCGAGGTGGTCGCTTAACCCGGTAGATTCGAGTCGGCTGGGTTATTCTGCCGATGCGCAACCAGCGGCTCGGCGCGCAGCAAGGCGGCCTCCGGCTTGGAAGGAGGTGCAACTACCCCCATCGAGATCACGTACTTGAGCGCCTCGTCTACGCTCATGTCGAGCTCGATGGTGTCTGACTTCTTGACCACGATGAAGTAGCCCGAGGTCGGGTTCGGCGTGGTCGGCACGTACACCGACACATGCTCGCCATCGAGCTGGCTGGCCAGCTCGGGCGCGGGTGTGCCGGTCATGAAGGCAACTGTCCAGGCTTCGTTGTGCGGAAAACGGACCAGCAAGGCCTGTCGGAACGCATTACCCGAATCCGAGAGCACCGTGTCGGAAACCTGCTTCACCGAGCCATAGATGGATTTGACCACCGGAATCCGGTTCAGCACTTCTTCCCAGAACTTGACCAGACGCTGGCCCAGAATGTTGGCAGTGAGCAGGCCGGTGATCAGCACAATGGCTATCACCAGGATCACGCCCAGGCCGGGAATATGCATGCCGAGCACATCGCGCGGCCGACTGCCTTCCGGCAACAGCAGCAGCACGCTGTCCATCAGGCCCACCAGCGTGCTGATCACCCACAGGGTGATGCCCAAGGGCACCCAGATCAGCAGGCCGGTGACGAAGTAGCGTTTCATGCTCGGTGTGTCCGTTCAGACGTTAGTGGGCGTACTCAGTGACTACAGCCTGCGCTGCAGGTGTGCGCCGGCGCAGCCTCTTCCTTGGCTGCAGGCGTGCTGCTTGTGCTCCCACCCTTGAAATCGGTGGCATACCAGCCCGAGCCCTTGAGCTGGAAGCCGGCGGCGGAAATCTGTTTAGCAAAGCTGGCCTTGCCGCAGGCCGGGCAATCGGTCTGGGCCGGGTCGGCAATCTTGCGCAGCAGCTCGGCCTTGTGGCCGCAGTCGGTACACTGAAATTCGTAGATCGGCATGGTCGTTTCTCCTTGAGTGCGGGAAAAGCCAGCATGGAAAGCGGTGGATTATACCCGAGCGAGCTTGCGCACTGCACCATTCATCCAGCAGTCGCTACGGGGCTTGTTGGAGATGGTGGCTGCCGACTGTTGTATCAAGACACAGGTTTGTCATGGTTCGCTTGTCGGCTTTGAACGCACCCGGATCAATACTGTACGATCGTACAACAAATAGAGACATACCCCACCACGGAGACCACGCAATGCGCACCATCCCCGCCCTGTTTGCGAGCCTGCTGGCGCTCACCGCGCCGCTGGCATTGGCCGATAGCCCGGTTGGCATCTGGAAGAACGTCAGCGACAAAACCGGTAAGGTCGAAGCCCTGATTGAGATCAGCGACGTAAAAGGTGAGCTGCGCGGCAAGCTGGTCAAGCTGATGGACCCCAAGGAAACCGTGTGCAAGGAATGTCCAGGCGACAAGAAAAACGCCCCACTGATGGGCCTGGAAATCATTTGGGGCGTGAAGAAGGATGGCGATGAGTGGGCAGGCGGCAAGATCCTGGACCCCAACAACGGCAAGATCTACAGCGTGAAGATGGCGCTGCTTGAAGCAGGCAAGAAGCTGGAAGTCCGCGGTTTTCTGGGCTTCTCGCTGCTGGGACGCTCCCAGGTGTGGCATCGCGACCAGTAATCCGCCTCAACCTGCCAAGGAATCCCCATGCACGCACGCACCCTGCTGGCCACGTTTGTCGCTTGCCTGAGCACCCAGGTGCTGGCCATGACGCCCTCTGAGCAGATCATGGAGCAGTTCATCGACGCCAAGGATGGCGACACGATCACCCTGCCCGCCGGCAAGTTCGAGTTCACCCAGACGCTGTCGGTTTCGGCCAACAACCTGACGATCCGCGGCGCGGGCATGGACAAGACCATCCTCTCGTTCAAGGGCCAGAACACCGGCAACGGCATTGACGCCACAGGCAAGAAGATCACCTTTGAAGACTTTGCCATCATCGACAGCAAGGCCGATGGCCTCAAGGTGCAGAACTGCGAAGACCTGACGATCCGCCGCCTCTCGGTTGACTGGACAGGCCCGGTCAAGGAAAGCAACGGCGGCTACGGCCTCTATCCGGTGGCGTGCAAGCGACTGCTGATCGAGCACAACTTTGTGCGTGGCGCATCGGATTCGGGCCTGTATGTGGGCCAGTCGGAAGACATCATCGTCCGCCGCAACACGGTCACGGAAAACGTGGCCGGGATCGAGATCGAAAATTCGCTGCGCGCCGATGTGTACGAGAACGATGCCTATAACAACACCGGCGGCATCCTCGTGTTCTCGATGCCCGATCTGCCCGTCATCCGCAACGGCGCCGGCACGCGCGTGTTCCGCAATGTGATCCGCGACAACAACACGCCCAACTTTGCCGGCAAGGGCAATATCGTCGGCTTGGTGCCGGCCGGTACAGGGGTGATGATCCTGGCCAACCGCGATGTGGAAATCTTCGAGAACGCCATCGTCAACAATCAGAGCGCCAGCGTGATCGTGACCAGCTTTTATGCATCGGAGCGCCCGATCAAAGACCCGAACTACGAGGCCCATGCTCGCAATACCTACATCTACAACAATGTGATGAAGAACAGTGGCTATGCGCCAGCCGGCATGCTCAAGGACATCCAGTCCGGCATGGGGCTGGCCGGGGTCAAGCTCGAACGCATGCCACATGTGGTGCACGACGGCATTCTGGCCGGCAAGATCGGCAATATTGGCGAGCTCAAGCTGTGCATCAAGAACAACGCCATGAGCGAACCGAACCAGGCCTTCGTGAACACCACGCTGGAGGACGCGGGCTTCTGGTCTGCCCTGTTCCGTCTGTGGAAACCCAAGGCTTACGACGCGATTCCGGCCGAGCATGATTGCACCCTGCCCGCACTGCCGGCCGTGGCCGCGGTGAGTTGAGCCCTTAGCATGCGTTCCACCGTGTACCGCACGCTGGCAAGCGGGCTGCTGGCGGCGCTGCCGCTGTGCAGTCTGGCTGCCAGCCCGATCCCCGCTACGCTCGATGAATACGGCGTACTCGGCACCGATGGCAAGGTGTTGAGCCTGCGCGGCAACACCATGGTCTACGACCTGGCCGCGCCGCTGTTCACTGACCATGCACTCAAGTTCCGCACCCTCACCCTGCCGTCCGGCAGCACGGTCCACTACCGCGGTGACGAGGTACTGGACCTGCCCATCGGCACCATCATCAGCAAGACGTTCTACTATGCCCGCGACCCGGCCCGGCCCGGGGGCTGGCTCAAGACCGCCAAATCCGATGGCGGCGAGCAGATTGATCTGGCACGCCACCGCATGATCGAGACGCGCATCCTGCGTCGCGATTCCGACGGCAGCTGGCAGGCCAATACCTATGTGTGGAACGAGGCGCAAACGCAGGCCACGCTGCGCCGCATCGGCCAGGATATCGACGCCACGCTGCACGATGCCGCCAGCAAAACCACCAACAATCTACGCTACAGCGTGCCCAACGCCCGTCAGTGCCAGACCTGCCACGCGGTCAACGCCACCAACGGGCAAGCCGGCATCCAGCCCATCGGTCCGCGCGTGCGATACATCAATCTGGATTACCGCTACGACCAAGGCCCGATGAACCAGCTCGCCAAACTGGCTACGCTGGGCAAGATTGATGGCCTGCCCACCAACGCCGCCGATCTGCCCAAGCCCATCGCCTATGCCGACCCCAAGGCCGGCACGGTGGAGCAACGCGCGCGGGCCTATCTGGAGATCAACTGCGCCCACTGTCACAACGCCATGGGCGATGCGCGCCAATCGGGCCTGATGCTGACGCCCGACGCCAAGGGCAGCGCGCTGGGCATCTGCAAACAGCATGTCGCGGCGGGTTCCGGCGGTGCCAACCTGACTTACGACATCGTGCCTGGCAAGCCCAACCAGTCGCTGCTCATCAGCCGGATGGAGGCCACGACCGGCCAGGCCATGATGCCACGCGTGGGCCGCAGCCTCGCGGACCAAGCGGCCATTGAGCTGCTGCGCGCTTGGATAGCCGCGATGCCAGGCGGGTGTGACAACGGACACTAGCCCTACCTCGCACACCGCGGCGAGGTCCCTCACGTACACCGTGCGGTATCACACAGACCATCACGCCCGTCTCAGGCATGGTTATCGGCAACCATCACCCGATGGCCTATGCCCGTAATGCAAGGCTCGATACGAACAGGTGGCCGACCATGATTGCCAATACGCTCACCCCAACGGCCAGTGCCGAATCTGCGCAAGCCATCGCAGCGGACGCGCCTGCCTTGCCGCTCACGCCGGTCAGCAGCATTGCGCTGGTTGCCCGCTCGCGTTTGCTGACAGTAGGCATCAACGCGTTCCTGGCCGAGGTATCTGCCATGCTGGCGCGCACCCAGATCAGCCTGGTCATTGTCTGTGACGACGCTGGCAAGGCCGTCGGCGTAATCACCGAAACAGTTCTGGTGAGGCAACTAGGCTTCGGGCAGGCAGACGTGTTCTCCACCCGCGCAGGCGACGTAATGACACACACATTCACCACCTGCCGACCGGAGGATTCATTACCCGAGGTGCTGGCGATGATGCACGAGCGCGGACTGATTCATGTCCCGGTTCTGGATGCGGACCATCACCCCGTGGGCGTCATCAATGCCCGCGACGGCTTGCGTGCACTGCTGGCCATGGGCAATCAGGAAGAGGCGCTGCTGCGCAACTATGTCATGGGCGTGGGTTACCAATAATTCGCCGCACAGACCGGCCTGCGATCAATCGTCGCGCGTCAGCACTTCCAGCAGCTCGATGTCGAACGTGAGATCGGCGTTGGGTTTGATATGCGCGCCCACGGCGCGCTCACCATAAGCAAGATGCGCCGGAACAATCAGCTTGCGCTTGCCGCCTACCTGCATCCCCATCAAGCCGATATCCCAACCCTTGATCACTCGCCCGGTGCCGATCACGCACTGAAACGGTTTGCCACGCTGATGCGAGGAGTCGAACACCGTGCCATCGTCAAGCCAGCCGGTGTAATGGGTAGTGATCAGGGCACCTTTGACCACAGCTTTGCCGCTGCCGGGCTGGAGGTCGATGATTTGCAGTTCGGTACTCATGGCATGCTCGCAAAGAAATGGCGGCGATTTGAGCGGATAGCCTGTCAACGCCCGGGCAAGCAGTTTGCCAAGGCGTATCTCAATCGGCTTCCGGTCGGGGACAAATTATGAAAGTTCGGTAACGTACAGATCAATGCAGCGCAGGCGCCCAAAGTGCACCTATCCCCCGGACCGTGCGCGTTTGCAAGGTCTAGCCTTTGATGGAGTGCAACCTAGAGCCAGACATGAATCCTACCCCACTGACGCCCCACAAGCCTGCCAGCACGGTATCGCAAAGCAGTCACTTTCAGCCGGCAACGCTTTACCGTCCTCCCAGCAAGCGACGCTCGCAATGGCTGATTGCATCGGGCCTGATCCTGCTGGTCGTGATTGTCGTACTGTTCATGCAGGGCAGCGGACTGGTCTGAGTAAGCTGACGCCTTCTCATGCGGCACGGATGTTTGCAGAAACGGCGGGCCGCAAGGTGACCAGTTGATAGGCACATACTCTCAAAAAAAAGCCCGCGACATCATCGCGGGCTTTTTTTCACCGCCTTGCCAGCGGGTCAACCGGCAAGGGGTGAGAGACTTGCTCAGAAGCGGTGATCCAGGCCCAGCACATAGTACTTGGCCATGGACGCGCCTTCGATCTTGGCAGCGACGACTTCGTACTGGATACGAGTGCGCTTGGTGAAGCGATACTCGCCACCGATCGAGTACTTGTCTTCGCTATCCTGCACTTCCCAGTCGCCGAACTTGCTGCGACCGTTGTTGCGGTAGCCCACGTAGAAGCCAATGTTGTCGATCAGCGTGGCGTAATTTACCGACCAGTTGTTGCGGGTCAGATCAGGCAGGCCGGTTTGTTGTCGATTCACATGGCCGGCCATCACTGCAATCATGCCGACCGGCGTGATGTACGACGTGCCCAAAAGCGTGTGCGTGGTGCGGTTCTCGGCGGCCAGTGCGGTCAGCTCGCAGCGATTTTTGCAGGCGGCATCAAACGCAACCTTGCTCAGGGCATTGGCCGTTGCTGCGCCCACAACAGGGGTCAGGCCTGCAGCCAGACCTGCTGTACCGGCATTCTTGGCGCCAATCAGGATGCCATTAACGGCGGCCTGCGTGCTGTAGGGATCCACCACTTGGTTGCGGTTCTGCTCAACGCCCAGATCAATGCTGAACTGGCCAATGGCTGGCTTGCTGGTCGAGTAGCCGATACGGGCGGAAAGACGGCTACCGGCATCCTGGGTAGCAGTCTTGTTCTCACCCACAGCCACCAGACCCGAGAAACGCAGGCCATCCCAATCGCCGTAGTCATATCGCACAGCGTTATCGGCATAGATGTTCGGCTCGATGTTACGGGCCAGAGCAGGAATCTGCGCGGCATCGAGGCCCGCGTTGATCTGACCGACAGCACCGCGAATGCCGGCGCTCAGCGCACCACTCAGTGGGGGTGGGAGCGGGCCAGCGGCTGCCAACGCGGCCGTGACGGCGGCATCGGCATCCAGACGCTGGTTCTTGGGCAGGAGGGTGTTTTCCACCCACGCCGACAAGCCCGAGGCCAGGCCCAACGAGTTGTCATACTGTTCGTTGATATCGCGAATCGTCGTGAAACCGCGGCCAAACTTCATGGAACCCCACGAGCCGCGCAGGCCCACCCAGGCTTCACGGTTGCCGAAGGCATTGCGCGGCTTGGCCTGCGGGCCGCAATCGGCCACGATGCGCGAGCTGGGTTGCTCGTCCAGACATACCAGCGTCGATACCTCGAAAAAGGCTTTCAGGTCCGGGTTGATGGTTTCCTGACCACTGAGGTCAATACGGGAACCCGCCGACTCGATATAGGTTGAACGCGGCGAGACGCCTTCCAGTTCGACGCTGGCAATGCCGACGCGCATGCGGCCAGACAGAACCACGCCATCGTCGGCGGCCTGCGCAGCAGCCGAAGCCAGTGCCGAGGCCACGGCAAGTGCGCACAGGCTATAGCGCGCGGCACGGCGTGCAGTGTGTTGCTGATTCATTTGGAGTCCCCTCTTATATTTTCGGGCAGCGCGAAGGCCCCCTCCCTTGGTTGACGCGAAGGTTAACTGCACCCAGCGTGAACGCATCAGAGCATAAACCTGTACTGATGTGCAATTTACCAAGCATGCGCCCGCATTGCTGTTGTATAAACGATCCGCTGCCGTGTTGCGCAGCGCTTGGCATTAGAATGCTGCCCCATGACCGATACCCTCACGCCCCCTGCCCGACCTGCCGGCCGCAAGCTACAGCGGCGTGGCGAGGAATCCCGGCGCAAGATTCTTGATGCAACCCTGGTGCTGATCGCCAAGCGTGGCCTGCACGGTGTCACACACCGCGCGATTGCAGCCGAAGCCGAAGTGCCGCTATCGCTCACCACCTACTTCTTCTCTGGTCTGAGTGATCTGATTGCCCAGACCTTTGATCACTTTGTTGCCGTTGCCGCCAACGACAACATGGAGATCCTTCACCGGCTGGCGATGTTTCTCGATGGTTTCCCCGCCGAGGACCTGCTGCAGAATCCTGCAATCCGTCTGCAAGTTCGCAATGTGGTGGCTTCGCAACTGGCGAACTTCATTCGCGAGCAAGCATCCGTCAACTCAGTGGGGCTGGCGGTAGAACTCAACTTCCTCTCCCTCTATCGGCTAGAAGCCCCGATTCGCGCCAAAGTCATGGCCTACCGAGGCTCACTGGTGGCCGGCATTGCCGAACTAGCCAGACGCATGGGCTCATCACAGCCCGAGACTGACGCATCGCTGGTACTGGCGGTGATACACCGCTTGCAGTTTGAGTGCATGAATCTGCCGCCCCCATGGCCGGAGACGCTGCTCGAAGCCGAAATCGGCCGCATGCTGACACTGGTACTACGTCTGCCTGACGCTGCTCCTCTCCATGTTTGACCTGCTCACGCTGGTCATACTGGCATTTGCTGCCGGCCTGATCGACGCCGCCGTTGGCGGTGGCGGACTGGTGCAAGTACCGGGACTATTTGCCACGCTGCCCCAGCACACCCCGGCCACCCTCTTCGGCACCAACAAGTTCAGCTCGGTTTTCGGCACCAGCGTGGCGGCTTGGCGCTACGCCAGAAAAATCGACATTGCCTGGCGGCTGGTGATCCCCGCTGCCCTCACTGCCTTTGCGTTCTCCTTCGTGGGGGCCATGGCTGTCAGCCAGATTCCCAAGGAGTGGATGCGCCCGTTGGTGCTGGCACTGCTGTTGTTCATGCTGGCCTACACGCTTTACAAGAAGGACTTTGGCGCACTGCACCGACCCGCGCACATCGGTCGACGTGAGCTGTTGGTAGCGCTGGCGATCGGTGGTGCCATCGGCTTTTACGATGGCCTTTTCGGACCAGGCACAGGCAGTTTCCTGATCTTCTTGTTCATCCGCTTCTTCGGTTTCGACTTTTTGCGCGCCTCTAGCGCCGCCAAGATCGTCAACATTGCTACCAACCTGGCGGCGCTCGCGTTTTTCATACCCAGCGGTAATGTGCTTTACCACTTTGCCATTCCCATGGCGGCGGCGAATATTGCGGGGGCCACGCTCGGGGCCCGCATTGCCATGAAAGGCGGCGCGAGTCTTGTACGCCAGCTGTTTATCGGCCTCGTCACGGCACTCATTGCCAAGCTGGCTTACGACACCGTCTCGCCCTGGCTGTAAGCAACCGTTTATCGCCAACCCTCTGTTTCAACTAAGAATACTCATTCACCCCCTTGACTAATGACCACCGGTCATTATTAAATCCACCCTCAAATGACCATCGGTCATTTTATTTCAAACAGAAAATGACCAGCGGTCACTTAACCAATAAGGAATCTGCATCATGAAAGACCTTCAAGGCAAATGGGCACTGGTAACCGGTGCATCAAGCGGTTTCGGGGTGGACTTTGCAACGGCGCTGGCCGAGCGCGGTGCGAATCTTGTTCTGGCAGCCCGGCGGCTTGAACCCATGCAAGCGCTAGCCAGCGAATTGGCAAAGGCGCATGGCATCCGCGTCATGGTGGAGGGAATCGATCTAAGCAACGCCGGCGCGGCCACCGCACTCAAGACCCGTCTTGATGGTGCAGGTATTGGTGTTGATATCCTCATCAACAATGCGGGCTACGGCGTATATGGCAGCTTTCTGGATCAGCCCCTCGCCAAGACCATGGATATGCTTCAACTCAATATGCTCGCCCTGACCGAACTGACACATGTCTTTGCCAGTGACATGGTCAAGCGCGGCGGTGGCCATGTGCTGCTGGTCGCCAGCATCGGTGGCTACCAGGCAACCCCTACCTACGCCGCCTACTCGGCCAGCAAGGCATACGTGCTGCTGTTCGGCGAAGCCCTTAACGCCGAACTCGCGTCGCATAATGTCAAAGTTTCGGTCCTCTCCCCCGGTATCACGGCCACCAACTTCCTGGCCGTCTCGGGTCAACGCGCCACGCCTTACCAGAAACTGGTGATGATGCAATCGCGCCCCGTGGTCGATATCGGTCTGGCCGCCATGTTCAAGGGCATACCCAGTGTCGTGCCCGGTGTAGCCAACAAACTGACGATTTTTGGTAACCGTTTTGCACCGCGTCGCTTGCAGAGCCGCGTCGCTCATCAACTGATGAAGAACTGAGAACCGCCATGAAGCGCTTGCTGATTCTGGGTGCCACCGGCCTCGTCGGTGGCCAGCTACTGCAACAGGCACTGGTCGATCCACGCATTGATTCGGTGACTGCGCCCACACGCCGCCCCTTGCCGGGCCACCCCAAGCTGCGCAACCCGGTGGTGGATTACGCCGAGCTGCCTGCCGAGGCTGACTGGTGGAATGCAGATGCTGTTGCCTGTGCCTTGGGCACCACACTCAATCAAGCTGGCTCACAAGCAGCATTCCGGACAGTGGACCACCACTATGTGCTGGCCGCAGCAACCCTGGCGCATCAAGCGGGTACGCCGGCATTTGTGCTCAACTCATCCCTCGGCGCGTCGCTCGATGCGGGTTCGTTCTACTTGCGCGTCAAGGGCGAGATCGAACGCGATCTGGCTGCACTCGGCTTTGCCTCGCTCACCATCGTGCGCCCCTCTCTGCTTGATGGCGGACCACGCCCGGACTCGCGCCCGGCCGAATCCCTTGCACTGGCGCTATCCAGAATGCTCGGCCCCTTGGTGCCACGATCCATCCGGCCCGTTACAACAGAGCGCGTGGCGGCATGTATGCTGCGCGCCGTGCATCAGCCAGCGGCTGGCATTACCCTCATCGAATCCCGCGACATACACGACACACCATGACCCAACGCGCGCTCGCACTCGAAGACAAAGCCGCTCGCCGAAGCAGCATTCTGGCTGCAGCGCGCGAGCTGTTCCTGCAAGACAGCCACACCCTGCCCTCGGCTGCCCGCATCGCCGAGGCCGCCGGTCTCGCCAAAGGCACGGTCTACCTGTACTTCCGCACCAAGGAAGAGATCTTTGTTGCCCTGCTGAATGAAGACTTTGCCGGCCTATTCGATGCCGTAGCCCGCGCCCTAAAGGATCAAGCACCGAACGCCGAGTCATTGGCCACAACCCTGATTGGCAACTTCATCCATTACCTCGATGCCCACCCGGAACTGCTCCGGCTGGATGCAATGGCCTATAGCGTACTGGAACAGAATCTGGGAGAAGCGCAGTTACGCGGTTTCAAACTGGAGCTCACCCACCGTCTGGTCAGCACCGGCGCGCTGATCGACACCGCGCTGAACTTGCCCGAAGGCCGCGGTGCCACCTTGCTGCTGCGTACCTATGCCTTGACGAGAGGTCTGTGGCAATCGCTCGACTACCCTCCCGCCCTCAGAGCCCTGCTCGCTGATCCCGCCTTCGCACCGATCCGACCGGATTTCCGCACCGAACTGATTGCCGCACTGAACGAGTATTGGCGAGGCGCGCTGGCCGGGTAGAATCGGGGGGTTCCTATCCGGATGCCACCTACCATGCTCAAAAAGCTGCTCGCCGGTCTCACCCTGGCACTGATCCTGATCTCTCCTGCCGCCCAAGCCAACACCCCTGCAACAGACAAAGGCGTGCTGGTGGTCTACTTGGGTTCGGATGACTGCCGCTGGTGTACCTGGTGGGAAAGCCGCCTCTCCGGTCAGGAGCTCAAGTTCAAGGCAACGCCGGAATTCAAGCAACTCCAATACCGCAGCGTCAAAAACACCTATCTGGCTGATCCATACGAAGCTCGCGATTTTCCGTCGGACCTGAAGTGGGTGTTCGATGAAATGACCCCGGCTGATCGCAAGCCGCCACGCCCAACCTTCCTCGTTTACAACGACGGCAAACTGGTCGGCAAATATGTGGGCGCACCAGGCTGGGAAGAAAAAGGCTTCCCCGCCGTCCGCAAACTGCTGGCCGCCAAGCCCTGACCCCGACACGAGTTCCCCATGCCCCAGTACAAGCGCCCAGAGTCTGTCCTCGTCGTCATCTACACCCCGGACCTTAAGGCCCTGATCATTGAGCGCGCCGATTACCGCGACGCCTGGCAATCGGTGACCGGTAGTCTCGAAGATAACGAGACCCCGGCCCAAACGGCCTTGCGCGAAGTCGGCGAGGAAGTCGGCATCGATGCCAGCCAGTACGAGCTGCAGGATTGGGGTATCACCAATGTCTGGGAAATCTTCGAAGTCTGGCGCCACCGGTACGCGCCCGGCGTAACCGAGAATACCGAGCATGTGTTCGGACTGCTGGTGCCAGAAATTTTCGAGCCCAAACTATCGCAACGTGAACACACGGGCTGGCTGTGGCGGGATTGGCATGCAGCAGCCGAGGCCGTTTTTTCGCCTTCGAATGCCGATGCGCTAAGGATGCTGCCCGACATGGCAGAGAAGTTTGGCGCAAGCATGGTGACCAAAGGCACGGCCTGAAGGGCGGCGTTGGCATTACACCTTCGCGCTTCAGCGGGCTGTTTTTTGCGAAGACAACGTGGGACCCATGAAGTCGATCTCTTCGGAGACAGGCATAAGCACCAGCACCTGGCAGGACAAGCGGCTCAAATGAAGGGGCATCAGAAGCACTGACTCAAGCCCATCAATAACGAGCACTCGCGCCAGCTTTTCGCAAGGCATACCGTCCAGACCGGTTGCGCATAAAACCAAAACACCAATAAGTCGCTCAGGAGGAACTTCGTGATTACTCAGTCACAGTCCATTCGCACGTCCATCACGCTTGCCCTGATCAGCGGCATGCTTATGGCTTGTGGTGGTGGGGGCTCTTCTGCAGAACCCCCCCCAGCGCCACCCGCTCCGCCCCCCGTTGCGACACTTGCCCTGCTGGCTGGACAGCCTGGAGGTGCCGGGTATGTGGATGGCCCGGCATCGTCGGCGCGGTTCAGTGGCGATATCCGGAGCGTGACCCGCACGCAGGCTGGGGACCTGTATGTGATTGATGGCTTCAAGATACGCAAGCAGAACGCACAAGGCTTGGTTTCAACATTCGGCAAGCTGGAATCCAGTACCCACTACTCCGCAAACCTCACTACCGACGCTAATGGCAACCTGTATGTGGTCGAGGCAAACCAGTTACGCAAGATCGATACCGGTGGCGTAACAGTCTGGCGCAAGGGGACCGTCAGCTTTCCTCCAGATGAGGTCATGGGTACGCTGGAGATAGTGGCTAACGACCCTGCGGGTAACGTCTACCTTTTTCATCGCATCTACCAGTCTGGTCAGACACGCTCCTTGATCCGCAAGGTCAGTGCCGAAGGGGAACTCAGCACCGTTGTCGATCTAAGTGATCTGAGCTTCGCGCCGTACACCACAGCCCCAGCCCTCGCCATGGACGTGGATAGCGCCGGCAATATCTACCTCGCGAGTGCCAGCCAGATTTGGCGAGTCACCGTCACCGGCCAAGTCTCATTGATCGCGGGTCATGCCCAGCAGGGCACGGCTGACGGCAAAGGGACTGAAGCACGATTCTGTTGGCTGCGCCCAAACAGCCTGACTCTGGACCGATTAAACAATATCTACGTCGCGGATACGCAGTCTTGCAACACACCGAGCGCAGGCAACGGTACCGCCATCCGCAAGATTTCGCCTGATGGCACGGTAACGACGCTTGTCTCTACCACCAACTTGCCAATCATTCAGCCCGACGGCCCTGCTGCGAGTGCCTACCTTCGGGAGATCAGCGGGTTGTTCATGGATCAGCAGGACAACTTGCTGATTGCCGATCACGGTCTCTATGCGATCCGTCAGCTTGATAAGCTGGGGCAAGTCACGACCATAGCGGGCCCGACACCCGCATACGGGCACCTGGACGGCCAGGCACAGCTGGCCCACTTTCGCAGCCCAAGCAACCTGGTACGTGCAAGCAACGGCGACGTGTATGTGGGAGACGGCAACGTCATCCGCAAAATCGCCGCCAATGGCACCGTCACCACGCTAGCCGGCTCCCCGGGCAGCAATGCAGTGCGCGATGGCAACGGTCCTCAAGCCAGCTTCGTCTCCATTTCGGCGATGGCACTCGCTCCCTCCGGCACACTGGTGGTAGCTGATAACCGTCTTATCCGCACGGTCTCTCCCGAGGGCGTCGTCACGACCCTTGCCGGCAATAATGCAGCCCCTATTTGCAGCTCATTGGGGCAAGACGGCTTAGGAAGTAGCGCAGCGTTCGGTAGCTTTATTGCCAGCCTGACCGTAGATAAGGCGGGAGTGATCTATGCCAGCGAGTTTCTCGTCGACTGCGGCATCATCGGCATTCGCGCTGTTGGCAACGTCATCCGCAAGATCACACCGGATGGCAACGTCAGCACTTTTGTCGGCAAACCAGGCGGCTTCGACCCCGCAATCACGTTGGGCCAAGGCAGTGGGGTGGCGTTCGGCTTCCTGTTGCATCTGGCCGTTGATAGCGCCGGCAACCTTTATGCAGAAGATAGTCGCCAGATACTGAAAATAACGCCCGCCGGTGTTGTCAGCCGCTTCGCCAGCCTGTCTGAGGAGTCGTCGGCCTTTGGTGTGGGCGGTATGGCCATGGACGCCAACGACAACTTGTATGTTTCGGTAGCGAGTCAGACGATCAGCCGGTCCGGCATCGCCACCACCCACCCTGCCGCCTTGAAACGCATTGCCCCAGACGGCACGATCACGACGATCGTCACGGCAAAGGGCGAATCTGGCGGTGCCGTTATTGCGGGTAGTACACCGGACTTTGACCGAACAAGGGGCTTGGCAATCAGTCCCTCTGGCTTGGTGTACCTGAGCATGGAATATGCTGTTTACACCTATGGCGTACCCAGCTTGACCAAATAGCCTTGTATGCCATGTGGCCAAGCAATAGCGGCACTTGAGAGTAAAGCTGAAAGGAGTGGCCAGTCTTGCGCTGGCCCTCCAAAAGTGACATTCAATCCATCACCCACCATGACGGCTGCCGCCTGACACTCGCCGCGCATCGCCACCCGGCATGTAGCCATTGCGCTCTAGCCAAATGCCTTTGTACGTCCCTGGAAAGCGTGGTTATCTCGGCGATGGGGGCGGGTGAAATCCTGCGTATACATGCCATTGGATTGCCCTCTTCCATTTCTGCCAACAGGACTTACTCGGCCCCCGCCAACAGCCGGGCAGTCAGCGTGATCTCTGCCACGCCCTGCAGCGCTTTGGACACAGGGCAGTCCCGCTTGGCAGCCTGGGCCAGTGCCTGAAAGCGCGCCTCATCCAGACCGGACACCTCAGCAGTCAGCTTTAGCGCAATCCGATCAATGACAAAGCCATCACCTTGTTTGGCAAGGCGCACTTTAGCTTCGGTATCAATGGATCGGGTGGCGTGCCCTGCCTTCTCGCAAGCAAAGGAAAATGCCATGGTAAAACATGCAGCATGCGCCGCACCCAGCAACTCCTCCGGATTAGTGCCATGCCGATCATCCTCAAAACGGCTACCAAAACCGTAGGGGTAGCTCTTCAGGGCTTCGGTCGCAGTGCTGATCTGTCCCAAGCCCGCCTTGCCGGCGCCCTCCCAATGCACCTTGGCGGTATTTTCGGTCATGGCGAATCCTTTCAAGCTGGAATTAGGTGATATACGTCGCCATCGCTCAGGCCGCGGCAAACTCCCTACCATTACTTACCTTGCGATGGCTCAAGCACATGGTCGCAGCCCATCAGCAGGGAGTCTGTATGGCGCCGTACAGATCGGGCACCTCACCGTTGCCGAGCTTGGTTTGCTGACATCCGGATCAACGGAGTAGTTGCTTCGGCCCGTCGCAACACCGGAAAACGGCTTACGAACAACGTGGCACGCCCCGCAAGGCAAGGCAACGTGCTATTGCGCCAATCCTGCCAGAGCCCCGTTGCCTCCGGTCAGCATCAGCCACGCTTACAGCGTGGCAGTGGGTATCGTGTCGACATTGGTAATGACCTGGCGCTGTGGCATGTAATTGAGCAGCAGATCGGATTCTTTTTTGACCACCGCATAACACTCACAACTCAGCGCCTCCAGCTTGGGTCGATCCAGTACCTTGATCAATCCGCGCGAGTAGGAGATCACGCCCTGCTTCTGCAAATTCAAGGCTGCTTGGGTAACGCTTTCGCGGCGCACACCGAGCATGTTGCTGATGAATTCCTGCGTCATGGTCAGGTGGTTGTGTGACAGTCGATCCATGGAAAGAAGAAGCCAGCGACAAAGCTGCTGATCTATCGAGTGGTGCCGGTTGCAAACAGCAGTCTGCGACACCTGCGTGATCAGCGCCTGCGTGTAACGCAGCATCAGCAATAGCAACTGGCCGTGACGATTGAATTCCTCTTTCACCCGTAGCCGGGGAAGCCGATAGGCATAACCGGCACTTTGTACCAGCGATCGACTTGGCGTGCTTTCGCCGCCCAGAAACAAGGTAATACCGAGCAATCCTTCATTACCTACCACAGAGATTGCCGTAGATGCGCCGTTTTCCATCACATACTGGAGAGAGACGATGGCGTTGGTGGGAAAGTAGACGTGACGCATGGGGCGTCGGGATTCGTATAAGAGTGCGCGTAAGGGCAGTTGCACCAGTTCCAAGTGTGGAAACAAGCGCCCTTGTACTTCGGGTGACAAAGCTGCCAGCAGATGATTCTGCTGGGGTTCAGGTTTCTTGCTCATGTCGCCGCCCTTGAAATCGAAATGGTGGAAATCGCACGCTCAAACGACTGACGCTACATCTTCATCCGCCCAAGTTCTGTTCGGTATCGAACATAGTGAGAACACAAAGCATGCCGGCTTCTGATGCGTGCTGGGGCCAGCCCCATGCCCGGCAGTCTGCTTCGTGCATGGCCGGGCAGTCCCGGAGACAGGGCAAGCGAGAAAGGGCATTACATGCGGAGTAGGAAAGCATCGCGAGGATGGGGAACATCCTTGTTCCCCATCCTCCGTCTCCAGTCTTAGCTCGAACCGTAGCGCTTGAGTCGATACACGCCCCTGCCAGATCAGGCAAAACCAGAACAGGATCTCACTCAAATTGAGTGTTAAGTGTTTGATTCCATTAGAACTGAAACCGCTGTTTTCGCACGAAAATCAACCCATCAAAACCATGCTATCTTATTGATATGACAGGAAAATCTCTCACCATCGCCACCTATAACATCCACAAAGGCATGTCGGCATTCAACCGACGCCATGTGTTACCCCAGATCAAGCATGCACTGGGTGGTCTGGCAGCGGATATCGTGTTCTTGCAGGAGGTACAGGGCGAGCATCGGCTGCGGGCGCAACGGCATGCCGATTGGCCGGCCGATACGCAACCTGCCTATCTGGCCGATACGCTGCACCATGTTTATGGTCGCAATGCCGAGTACCGGAGCGGCCATCATGGCAATGCCCTGCTGAGTCGGCATCCCATTCTGCGCTGGCACAACGAGGATGTGAGTCTGAGCCGTTTCGAGCGGCGGGGTTTGCTGCACAGCGTGGTTGCGCTGCCCGGCTACGATTTGCCGCTGCATGCGCTGTGTGTTCATCTGAATCTGCGCGCGGGTGACCGGCGGCAACAACTGCAATCATTGATTGACTACGCCGCAGCGCAGATTCCCGTGCATGAGCCACTGATCATTGCCGGAGATTTCAACGACTGGCAGCGTGAAGCGTGCGGCGTGCTGCGCGAGGGCTTGGGCGTGCGCGAGGCGCACCAGACCATACATGGCCGGCTCGCCTCCAGCTTTCCGGCACGCCTGCCCTTGCTGTCGCTGGACCGTATCTACCTGCGGGGGCTGCATATCGAATCCGCCGAAGTCCACTTTGGCCGGGATTGGGGCAAACTCAGCGACCACGCGCCGTTAACGGCCACGGTGCGCCTGGACGCGCCGCACCACCCCAAGGAAACCCACGAAGAGACGCCGGAGCCGTTGATCCGGCAGCGGGACATGCACTGATGCAGGACAAACACGGGCGCTTGGCTGAACAGCCTTTTGACTACCTCGCCTGCAAGAATGGCAGCGTGCTGTTGCGTCAGCATGGTCGCACCGTGAAGACGCTGGCCGGCAAGGCCGCCTGCACCTTCCTTGCCAAAGCCGCCAGGCTGGATGTGGTGGCCCTTCAGCATCTGCTGGCAAGGGAAACGGGTCAGTTCAAGTTTGGCAATGAAAAGGCGGCGGATGCGTTGGCGCGACGGTAATCAGTTCCGCCTGCTGCGAAGCGGTACCGAGTATTTCCCGGCACTGCTGGCCGCCATTGATCGGGCCGGGCAGGAAATTTTTCTTGAAAGCTATCTTTACGAGCCCGATGCGACCGGCCGGCAAGTCAGCGCCCGGCTGATGCAGGCGGCGCGGCGCGGCGTTCGAGTCAATCTTCTGCTCGACGGCTTTGGTGCGCGCGATCTGCCTGCCGGCTTGCGCACCAGCCTGATCAAGGCCGGTGTGAGGCTGGTGTTCTTCCGCCCTGAGCACAGGGTATTTGCACTTGAACGTCAGCGGCTACGTCGCATGCACCGCAAAATTGCCGTCATCGACAATCGCATCGCCTTTGTGGGCGGGATCAATATCCTCGACGACGTTGACGAGCCCGGCCTGCCGCCGCGTTACGACTACGCCGTGCAGATTGCCGGTCCCTTGGTACCCGATGTGCGGCAAATCGCCGAAGGCCAGTGGCGGTATACCTGCTGGACGCAACTGCGGCATGAGTGGGCACGGCACCAGCGTCCGGTTCCAGACCCCACGACGCCGGGGTCCGTGCGCGCTGCCCTGGTGCGGCGAGACAATCTGCGCCACCGACGCGCGATCGAGACCGCCTATATCAACGCCATCAATCAGGCACATGATGAAATCCTGATCGCCAACGCGTACTTCCTGCCGGGCATATCCCTTCGTCGGGCGCTATTGGCCGCGGCGCAGCGTGGTGTACGCATCACCATCCTGCTGCAAGGCCGCATCGATCACGCGCTGCTGCACTATGCCACGCGCGTGCTCTATCGGCCCGCCCTGCAGGCAGGCATCCACATCCACGAATACACGGCCGGTTTCATGCACGCCAAGGTTGCGGTGATAGACGGTGAGTGGCTCACCGTCGGCTCGTCCAATATCGACCCGTTCAGCCTGCTAACGGCGCGTGAAGCCAATGTCGTCGCGACGGACCGGCAATTGGCGCAGGCGCTGCGTGACGACATCTGCGCGCATATCGCGCGGGATGCGGTACAGGTGCCGCCACACAGCGTGCGGTCTTCACGCTGGTGGCAGCGCCTTATGCCCTGGCTGGCTTACCAGTTGGTGCGCGGCTTGTTGGGCTTGACCGGTTATGGCAGGCGCGAGTACCGCGAGTAGCGGATCGTGAACTGCATAGCCAGCAGGATTTTGCCGTCCACTATCTACCCTACCAACTTCATGATCACTACCCGTAGAGTGCAATAAGCGCGCCGGACTGCACCGTCTTACCCATCGCCCTATAGCGACAAACGGGGCAACGCAGCCAGACGGCCTTACTGCACCCTACGGTTGCCCCTGTTGTTTACCAATTGCCGCTGCGCTTGTCTTGCGAACGCGCGTGGCCAGCCTTGCCGATCACCTTCCACTTGGCCTGCATGGCCTTGCGCTCCAGCGGGGTTTGCTGGCTACGGGCGATTTCGCGTTGGAGCTTGTGGTAGTTGAGCAGTCGGTCCGCGTCAATCTGCCCGCGCACCGCGCAACCGGGCTCGTCGTCATGGTGGCAATCGCGAAAATGGCAGTGCTGCGCCAAGGCTTCGATATCGTCAAACGTGGCGGCCACGCTATCGGCATCCACATCAGGCCGCCAGGTACGCAGGCCCGGTGTGTCGATGATGCAGGCACCGCCGGGGCACAGGTGCAGCGAACGCGCTGTGGTGGTGTGTCGGCCCCGCCCATCACCGCGCCGCACATCGCCGGTTTGCTGGATCGCCGCTTCCAGCAGGGTGTTGGTCAGGGTGGATTTGCCGGCGCCCGACGAGCCCAGCAACACCAGCGTCTGCCCTGCTCCTAACCAAGGCGATAGCTCCAGCGCCGCCTCGGGCGACTGGCCGTTGATCACATGGATCGGCACACGCCGTGGCAAACGCTGGTGCAGCTCGGCCAGCCGCCCTTCCACATCGGTGCCGATATCGGCTTTGCTGAGCACCACTACGCCAAACACCCCGGCCGCTTCGACCAGCGCCAGATAGCGCTCCATCCGGCGCGGGTTGTAATCGTGATCCAGCCCCATTACTAATAGCGCCGTATCGATATTGCTGGCCAGTGGTTGACGACGGCCATCGTTGGCGCGACGGGCAAGGTGGGTGAAAGGCGTGATCTGGCGGTGTATCCACCACTCTCCCTGCTCGTGGCACCGCGCGCTGACCCAGTCGCCAACCGCCAACGCCGTGCCGGCGCCGTAGAGCGCATCAGCCAGCGCCGGAAACACTCGGGCTACGTGCTCCGTGGTGCCGTCGTGCAGTTGCAGCCAGTTGCGTTGTACTTCAACAACCCGGAACAGACGGTCTGCCGGGTTGGTTTCCAGCGCATGCCATTGCGCCATCAAGTGCGTGTTCAGGCCGATGCGCGCAAGCGCAGCGTAGTCATTGTTCGTACTCGTGGTGCTGAAATGCGTATTGCTGGAGTCGGTATTGCTGGAGTTGGTATCCAATGCAGTCTTCCCGTTCGATATGCCAACACGTGGTTGGCCGAAGCCGGCGCGCGCCAAGGCACGCAGGCAATGCGTAACGATGTGGGCGTCGACCAAGACCGGCAACGCGCCGGGCTAGACTGGATCAGGAAGACGCGCGGTCAGCAGCGCATCGGTCAGGCAGAAAAGCAGGTGGCGTTCAGGCCAGGGCCGACAGGAGGGCAAGATCAAATTTCTTCATGGCGCGACTCCTGTGGATAAATGAAAGAGGCTTCTAGTTTGCTCGCGGCGGTAGCGTTGCGTCAATCCAGACGCAACGCCTGTGGGCCAGCAGATACAGCGGGCCTCAGGTCGGCCGCGGTATCAACGTCACGCAACACACCCGTATCAGCGGTCTCAACCTGCCAAACAGACTGCCCGGCCAGTACCGCCTTGGCACCGCGGTCGCCCTGCAAGGCCAGCAACGCGTCCCGGTAGCGTGGCGGAAAGCCGACCGGATGACCGGGCTGCCCGGCATGGACCGGTTGCACCAGCGCATCGCGTTCACGCAGTGCATCGCGCACCGCGCAAACCGTGGTGAACTGCACCCAGGGCATATCGGCCAGTAGTACCAGCCAACCCGGCGCCTCTGCGCTCGCTGCCACACCCGCTGCCAGTGTGTGGCCCATGCCCAGATGCGCATCGGCGCATCCAAGCACTATGCAACCACGGCTTGCCAACACAGCGCGCAATGCATCGGTATGCGGATTGTGGTTCGCTGGCAGCAAGGCCAGCACCTGCGGCACGGCGGCCAGCAAGGTATCGGCGGCGGCCTCGGCCACCCGTCGTCCGTCGGGCAAGGTTTGCAGCAGTTTGTGTTGTACGCCGCTCGGATCAAAACGCTGGCCACGCCCGGCTGCCAGCAGCAGGCCAACCGGCATCATCGGCGGCTGGCTTCCACATGGTCTTGCACTAGCGCGGGCGGACGCTGTACCACCGTCACGCCGTTTTTCACCGCGACAATTTCGGCGAGGATGGAGATGGCAATCTCGGCGGGCGTGCGGCTACCCAGGTAAAGGCCAACCGGACCGTGAAGGCGGTCGATCTCGTCGGTAGACAGATCAAACAGCGCCAGCCGCTCGCGCCGCGCAGCCGTGTTCTTGCGGGAACCGAGCGCGCCCACATAGAAGGCCGGCGATTTGAGCGCTTCGAGCAGTGCCATGTCATCGAGCTTGGGGTCATGCGTCAGTGCCACGATGGCCGTGTGGGCATCGGGCTCCATAGCCACCACCACATCGTCGGGCATGCCTTCTTCAAACACCACGCCATCCACATCCCAATCGGTGCGGTACTCAAGGCGCGGATCGCAGACATGCACCGCAAAACCCAGGGCCTGCGCCATTTGCGCGGTGATGCGCGATAACTGGCCGGCGCCGATCAGCAACAGACGCCAGCGAGGACCGAAGATGCTGGTGAAGCGTTCGCCATCAAAGGCCGGTTTGTCGCCGCGCTGCGCCGGACGCAATGTAATATCCCCGCTTCCTAGGGCAACGACACGCGCGACCAGTTCGTGGCGAGCGGTGGTAGCCAGCATGGTATCGAGCCAATCTGTTGTGCGCAGCGGTTCGACCAGCAAGCGGAGTGTGCCGCCGCAAGGCAGGCCGAAGCGCGCCGCCTCTTCCTTGCTCACGCCGTAGCGGACAATGCCAGCCTCGGTCGGCCGCTCGCCGCGGCTGACGCGGCGCACCAAGTCGTCTTCCACGCAGCCGCCGGATACCGAACCCGCCACCGCGCCATCGCCGCGCACAGCCAGCAGCGAACCCACCGGCCGTGGCGCAGAGCCCCAGGTTTCGACCACGCTGACCAGCCAGACCGGCTCACCGGCCACATACCAGTCGCGCGCTCGCGCCAGCACCTGTAGATCAAGTGCGTCCATCAGGCCAGCTTCAGCGGCAGCGTGCTGAGACGTTTGCCGGTGGCGGCCGCCAGCGCGTTGGCCACAGCCGGGGCAATCGGCGGTACGCCGGGTTCGCCCACGCCGGTGGGTGCTGCGCCACTGGGCAGGATGTGCACTTCGATCCTGGGCATTTCATTGATGCGCAGCATCGGGTAGTCGTGGAAATTGCTCTGCTCCACCTGACCGCCTTTGAGCGTGATGGCGCTATGCAGGGCGGCGGAGAGACCAAAGCCGATGCCACCTTCCATCTGCGCGCGGATCACGTCGGGGTTGATGGCCGTACCGCAATCCACAGCGCAAACCACACGGTCGATGCGGAAGCTGCCGTCGGCCTTCACCGTGACCTCCGCCACTTGGGCCACAAAGGTGCCGAACGATTCCACCACCGCCACACCACGACCGCGCTTCTCACCCTTCTTGCCGGGTTTGAGCGGTTTGCTCCAGCCGGCCTTGTCGGCCACCAGTTTGAGCACGCCGGCATGGCGTGGGTGCTTGTCGAGCAGGGCCAGACGGAAAGCCACCGGATCGGCCTTAGCGGCAAGAGCGGCCTCATCGATGAGTGTCTCAACCGCAAAGCCCGTGTGCGTATGGCCCACCGAGCGCCACCACAGCACCGGTACGGCTTTTTTGGGCGAGTGGAGGTCTACACGCAGGTTCGGCACGTGGTAAGGAAGATTGGCCGCACCTTCCACCGAGGTCGCATCCACACCGTTCTTGACCATGAAGCCTTCAAACGCGGTGCCAGTAATGATGCTCTGGCCAACAATGCGCTGCCGCCAGCCGATCAACTTGCCCTGTGCATCCAGTGCCGCTTCGGCCTCATGCAGATACATGGGGCGGTAGTAGCCGCCGCGCATATCGTCCTCGCGCGTCCACACCATTTTGACCGGGGCCTTGCCGCCAATCGCTTTGACGATGCGAGCGCATTCGATCACGAAGTCCGAGGCCGGATTGGCGCGGCGACCAAAGCTGCCACCTGCGTACAGCGTGTTGATCTTGACCTGCTCGGGCTTGAGGCCGAACACAGCAGCAATCGCCCCCTGATCAAAAGTATGGAACTGCTCGCCATTCCAGACTTCGACACCTTCCTTGCCCAGGCTGATGACGCAGTTAAGTGGCTCCATCGCGGCATGGGCCAGATAGGGGAATTCGTAGACGGCGCGCACCACTTTGGCGGCTTTGGCAAATGCCGCATCGGGCTCGCCCTGCAGGTTTGCGACCGCGCCGGGTTGCTTGAGTAGCGCTGTATATTCGTCACGCAGCTCGCTGCTGCCCTGCTGGATCGCGCCACTTTCGTCCCAATCGAGCTTGAGTGCATCGCGGCCTTTCTTGGCGGCCCAGAATCCCTTGGCCAGCACAGCCACACCCGATTCGATGGTGACGACATCGACCACGCCCTTCACGGCCTTGGCGGCGCTCGCATCCACGCCGCGCAGCTTGGCACCAAAGCGCGGCGGGTGGGCAACCACGGCGGTGAGCATGCCGGGCAGATTGATGTCCTGGGTGAAAACGGCCTTGCCGTTGACCTTGTCCGCGCTATCGCGACGCGACAGCTTTTGCTTGCCCACCAAGGTGAAGTCCTTGGGGTCTTTGAGTTTGACCTCCTTGGGCGCCTGTAGCGTGGACGCTGTAGCAACTAGTTCACCGAAGCGCGCTTTGCGACCACTGGGCGCGTGGGTAACCACGCCTGCTTTCACACTGATTTCTGCGGCAGGCACGCCCCAATCCTTGGCCGCCGCGGCCACCAGCAGCGCACGCGCACTGGCACCCGCCTGACGCAATTGCATCCAGGAATTGGCCATGGCCGAGCTGCCACCCGTGCCCTGTATCGGCCCCCAGTTCAAGTTGTTGTAAACAGCCGCGTTGGCGGGTGCACCTTCTACGCGCACGGTTTGCCAGTCGGCATCCAACTCTTCGGCAAGGATGGTGGCCAACCCGGTGTAGGTGCCCTGCCCCATTTCCAGATGCTTGGAGAGCACGGTCACCGAGTCGTCACTACCAATACGTACGAAAGCATTGGGCACAGCCGTGGCGGGCATGGCTGCCGCACGTAGACGGCCGCCTGGGGTGAACTGGAAACCGATCAGCAGCGCGCTGGCAGCGCCCGCCTTGAGCAGATCGCGGCGGGAGAGTTCGGGCGAGTTCATGGCTTAGCCCTCCATCTTTTCGCTGGTTTTGCCGGCCATGATGCTGGAGGCCTCATGGATTGCGGCGCGGATGCGGTGATAGGTGGCGCAACGACACACATTGCCGGCCATGGCGGCGTCGATATCGGCATCAGTCGGCTTGGCATTTTTGGCCAGCAAGGCCGAAGCCGACATGATCTGCCCCGACTGGCAGTAGCCGCACTGAACGACATCCAGCTTGCGCCAGGCCGCTTGGACGGCGCGGCCAGCCTTGCCGTTCAGGCCTTCAATCGTGGTGATCTTCGCCTTGCCAACGGCCGATACCGGCATGCTGCATGCGCGCGCCGGCTGCCCATCGAGCCAGACTGTACAGGCGCCACACAGGGCCATGCCACAACCGTATTTGGTGCCGGTATGGCCCAGCTCGTCGCGCAGGACCCATAGCAAAGGGGTATCGGGTTCGACATCGACCTGAACGGTCTTGCCGTTGACGTTGAGTGCAGTCATTGCTTGCTCCGTGGCTGGCTGATCCGGAATCGGTTTGCTGGCTAACCGAAACAGTATTGGCGACCAGACGGCGGATGCAAACTGTGATGAGACAAGCGGTGCAATATGGAGATGAAGTGCACCTTAGGGTGCAATAAAGCCCAGGCCGCATTGCACCGGATGACGTTAGCGGCCTTGGGCCTTATTGCACCCTACTCTGTCTATTCCGCATCGGGCTGTTTGGCGGGTTGGGTGTCCGCAAAGGCGGGCAAGGTCATCAGGTGGGCATCAATGGCGACAATGTGCGGATACGGCGTCAAATCCAGCTTGAAGCGGCGCGCGTTGAACACCTGCGGCACCAGGCAGATATCGGCCAGACTCACCGCATCGCCCACGCAAAAGCGCAGGCTGCCCAAACGGGCCAGCTCGGCCTCAATGCCGGCAAAGCCCACGGCGATCCAATGGCGATACCAATCGTCCGCTGACTCCTGACTCACACCCAAGGTGCCCTTGAGGTATTGGAGCACGCGCAGATTGTTGATGGGATGGATATCGCAGGCAATGGCATAAGCCAGTGAACGGGCTTGGGTTCTTGCGAGCAGGTCGGCAGGCAGCAACGGTGGCTGCGGGTAACGCTCCTCCAGATACTCGCAGATCGCCAGCGACTGGCTCACTGTCGCGCCGTCATCGACCAGCGCGGGGATAAGGCCTTGCGGATTTACAGCATGGTAATCGGCACTGTGCTGCTGTCCGCCATCCTTCAGCAGGTGAACGGGAACAGCCGTGTAATCCAAGCCTTTGATTGCCATGGCAATACGGGCACGCCAAGCAGCGGATGAGCGGAAATAGGTGTAGAGGGTGCGGGTCATGGGTTACGGTATTTCTGAAAGATACGGTCTAGTTCACCGCTGGCGTTCAATTGGCCCAGGCCTTTGGCCAAGCGCTCTGCAGTGCCGGCTGGCAGCTTGCGGCTCACCCAGAACCAGATGGGTCGCTCGTTGAACACGGTGGGCAGTATGCGTAGTTCATGGTTGAAGCCGTGTTCCAGCAGCAGGTGCGCCAAGGTCAGATCGTTCATATAGAAGTAACGGGCGCGGCCGCCCGCCACTTTGCGCAGGGCCGCCAAGGCATCGCTGCTCTCATCATCCACCCGTATACCTTGGGCACGCAGCTGATCGACATAACCCGCGCCACGGTAGGTGGTAACGAGCGCCCCGCTATCGCGCAACTGCGCGATGTTGGCGACCTCCAGCGGATCGTTGACGCGGCCAACTACTTGCTCCCGCACCTTGTACACCGGCGTCGGCAGCCGGATCGCCACCTCATTGCGCCGTGGCGAATCCAGCAGGGCACACGCCACGCCTATCTGGCCTAACTCCAGCCCGCGCTCAATCAGAAGCATGGATCGGGGCCGGTTCACGTCGATGAACTGTATACCCGGGTCCTGTCGCTCCATCGCCCTGAGTACATCAGGACAGATGCCGCTGGCTTTGCCCTGATCAAATATGTACTTGGGCGGTACGCTCTCTTGCGCCCCCACGGTAATCACCAACTCGGCCGCACATAAGCACGGCACAAGCAGGGTGAACACCATGCTTGCCATCCAGCTTGTCTTCATCGCCCATCTCGTTCTTGGTTTGGTCTGCGTTTTATGTACTGCTTTTGTTCATTTTATATTCGCAGACCTGTGCAGGCGATGGCGACAATCAGGACAAACGGACAGTCTGCTCGATACTGCCGAAAATCGACTGGCCCTTGGCGTCCCACATATCGATCTTCACCGTATCGCCGGCCTTAAGGAACGGCGTGGTGGGGGCGCCGTCATCAATGGTTTCGATCATGCGGACTTCGGCCAGGCAGCAGGAACCCCGCGAGCGATCCTTGTTCGAGATCGTGCCCGAACCGACGATGGAGCCGGCACCGAGCTTGCGCGTACGCGCCAGATGGGCGATCAGATCAGCGTGGCTAAAGGTCATCTCTTCGCCGGCGTTGGGCTCGCCCAGCCAGATGTCGTTGATCCATGTCCGCAAGGGCAAGTGCAAGCGGTTGTCGTGCCAGTGGCCCTCCAGCTCATCGGGGGTGACCGCCACGGGCGAAAAGGCGCTGGCAGGCTTGGAGAGCACAAAGCCAAAGCCCTTGGCCAGCTCGTTCGGGATCAGGTTGCGCAGGCTCACATCGTTGACCAGCATGACGAGCCGGATATGGCTGGCCGCCTGAACCGGGGTAACGCCGATCGGCACATCATCGGTAATCACAGCCACCTCGGCTTCCAGATCCGTGCCCCAAGCTTCATCACGAATCGTGATCGGATCGCGCGCGCCCAGCATGTCGTCCGAGCCGCCCTGGTACATCAGCGGGTCGGTGTAGAACGACGGCGGCATCTCGGCACCACGTGCCTTGCGCACAAGTTCAACATGGTTCAAATACGCCGAGCCATCGACCCATTGATAAGCACGAGGCAAGGGTGCGGCGCAGTCAGCCGGATCAAATGGCTGGGCATCCGCCAAGGTGCCGGCGTTGAGCGCATCGCTGACGTCGCGCAGGTGGATGACGACGTTGGCCCAGTCGTCGAGCGCGGCTTGCATGGTCGCGGCGATTTGCGGCACGGCTATGCAGCGGCTCAGATCGCGGCTGACGACGACAAGGCGACCATCGCGGCCGTGTTTGAGTGAGGCGAGTTTCATGCCTTTTCCTTTTGCTTGTTCTTGCGGCTCACCGCACGAAATTCCAAATCATCGGGTGTTAAGCCCCTCTCCCACTGGGAGAAGGAACTTGCATCGCTTTGAATTCAGGTCGCTGTTTACCGTTTCGCGGCGTGATAAGCGCCCGTCCCGCGATGCAGCACCTCATCCGTTTCCAGCAAATCCCCCGGCTGCATTTCCGGCTGTGACTGAATCCGCGCGTACACCGGGGCAAAGTCAATCCGGTCCAGTTCCAGCAACTCGTCCAGATCGTCGAGCACGAAATACACTTCCTGGAAATCGTCGATTCGGTAGTTGGTGCGCATCACCCGTTCCAGCTCGAAGCGGATGCGGTTGGGCGAGGCATCGTCGGTGCAGAAGATGCTTTCGGTATAGGACGAGGCAATCCCAGCGCCATACAGGCGCAAACCATTGGCTTGTCGTACCAGACCAAACTCCACCGTGTACCAGTAAACCCGTGCGAGCTGCTTTAGCATGCCCAGCTGCTGCGCGCGCAAGCCCCCCTTGCCATAAGCCTGAATATAGTCGGCAAACACCGGGTTCATGAGCATGGGCACATGGCCGAACACATCATGGAACACGTCGGGCTCTTCGATGTAATCCAGCTCGAAGGGCTTGCGGATGAAGTTGCCCGCCGGGAAGCGGCGATTGGCCAGATGGTCGAAAAACACATCGTCGGGCACCAGGCCCGGCACGGCGACCACCTGCCAGCCCGTCTTGGCCATTAGCACCTGGCTGAGTTTGCGGAAGTCCGGAATCTCCTCCGGTCCCATGGGCAGATTGCGCATACCCTCCACAAAGGCATCGCAGGCACGGTTCTCCAGCAGCTTGATCTGGCGCTCGTACAGCGTCTTCCAGACGGCGTGTTCCTCTGCCGTGTAGTTGGCCCAGCCCTGGTCGATGGTCCAATCGGGACTGGGCGGTGCCATATCGCCCGCGGCCAAGCCATGCTTGATCTTCTCGGTCGCCGGCGCGTCGGTGGTGTAGGTGTTCATAGCCGGCTCAGTGATTGAACTCACGTTCATGCAAGAAGGCGGCATGCTTGGGCGCGCGCTTGGTCTTGGACCACTCCTCGAGCATGTCCCACTTCACGGCATCCAGCTTCTTGAGCATGACCTCTTCTTCGGGGTCCGGACAGGCCAGTTCAAGACGGTGGCCGTTCGGGTCGAAGAAGTAGATCGAATGGAAGGCTCCGTGGTCGGTCACACCGAGAACATCCACGCCATTGGCTTCGAGGTGTGCCCTGAATTCCAGCAACTCAGCGCGATCCTTCACCTTGAAGGCAATGTGCTGTACCCAGGCCGGCGTATTCGGGTCGCGACCCATTTCGGGCTGGGTCGGCAGCTCAAAGAACGCCAGCACATTACCGTTACCGGCATCCATGAAGATATGCATGTACGGGTCCGGTGCCTTGGTCGATGGCACGAAGTCTTCGGCAATCGCCAGCACGAAATCCATCTTCAGCATCTTCTGATACCAAAGCACGGTTTCCTTGGCGTCCTTGCAGCGGTAGGCGACGTGGTGAATGCGGTCAATCTTCATATCAAGCCTCGGCTTTCAGTACACCCCGGCGAATCTGGTCGCGTTCGAGCGACTCGAACAGCGCTTTGAAATTGCCTTCGCCAAAACCATCGTCGCCCTTGCGCTGGATGAATTCAAAGAACACCGGGCCCAGCACGGTTTCCGAGAAAATCTGCAGCAGCAGGCGCTTGTTGCCATCGGCAGTGCTGCCATCGAGCAGGATGCCGCGCGCTTGCAGCGCCGATACATTCTCGCCGTGGCCGGGCAGACGCTCTTCGAGCATTTCATAGTAGGTGTCGCGCGGCGCGGTCATCAGTGGAATGCCGGCGGCGCGGAGTTTGTCGATGCTGCCGATCAGATCATCGGTGAACAGGGCGATATGCTGGATGCCCTCACCGTTGAACTTCATCAGGAATTCTTCGATCTGGCCCGAACCCTTGGACGATTCCTCGTTCAGCGGAATGCGGATCTGGCCATCAGGCGCGGTCATGGCCTTGGAAGTAAGACCGGTGTATTCGCCCTTGATATCGAAATAGCGAATCTCGCGGAAGTTGAACAGGCGCTCGTAATAATCGGCCCAGAACTTCATACGGCCGCGGTAGACGTTATGGGTCAGGTGATCCACGACCTTGAAGCCGTGGCCGACCGGGTGACGGTCTACGCCCTCGATGAATTCGAAGTCGATGTCATAGATGGACTTGCCGTCTTCGAAACGGTCGATCAGATACAGCGGCGCACCGCCAATACCCTTGATGGCCGGCAGCTTCAGCTCCATCGGGCCTGTGGGGATGTCGATCGGTTGCGCGCCCAGTTCCAGCGCTTTGCTGTAAGCCTTGTGCGAATCCTTCACGCGGAAAGCCAGGCCACAGGCCGATGCACCGTGCTCGGCAGCAAAATAGCCGGCCACGCTCTTGGGCTCACGGTTCACAATGAAGTTGATATCCCCCTGGCGATACAACACCACATCCTTTGAACGATGGCGCGCTACAAGTGTGAAGCCCATCTTCTCGAACAGCGGTTCCAGCACATTGGGCACGGGCGAGGCGAACTCAACGAATTCAAAGCCCATCAGACCCATCGGGTTATCAAACAAATCGGCCATGCTGAAGTCCTTTTCCTGGTTCTTTCGCGGCTAGCGCGGCGTGCGCTCGGGTTGGCGAAAGGATACGAATTCGGCCACGCAATGTGCTTTCAAAATCCACCCACCACAGATCGATTATTGGCACAATCTGCCAATAATTCTCCGATTTAGGGTCAACCATGATCGAGCTGGACAAGACTGATCTCAAAATCCTCGCCATCCTGCAAAAAGACGGGCATTTGACGAACCAGGAACTAGCCGAAACCATCAACCTCTCGCCCTCGCCCACCTTGCGGCGGCTAAAGCGGCTGGAACAGGAAGGCGTGATCGCGCGCTACGTGGCGCTGCTGGAGCCGGCCAAGATTGGCTTGGGGCTGGAAGCGTTTGTGCGGGTGATGCTGGACAAGCGCGAGCGCCATTTCGAAACGTTTGCCAGCGCCGTGCAGGATTGGCCCGAGGTGGTGTCGTGCCACGCCATGGCGGGCGAGATGGACTATCTGCTGCGGGTGGTATTTGAAGACCTGGCCCACTTCTCGCGCTTTGTAATGGACACGCTGCTCAAACATCCGGGCGTGATTGATGTGAAATCGAGCTTTGTCCTTCAGGCCATCAAGCAAACGACGGCGCTGCCGCTTGATCATCTGAATCCGTAGGGTGCAAAAGCTGCGCGCATTGCACCGGTTTCATGGGGTTCAAAGGTGCAATGCGGCCTTGGGCCTTGTTGCACCCTACGTTCAGGCGACTTGGTCCGACTCTTGCCGGCTTGCCAGCAAACGGCCGGCAGGCTTGCTTTGCTGGCAATGGCTGGCCGCGTAGGTTTCGCTACCCAGCTTGAACAAGCTGCTTGCCGGTAGCCACGGGAAATCCTGCAGCTCACCGTCGGGCTGCATGCCCAGCTTTTCCAGTACGCGCTGCGATGCCAGATGATCGGGGCGTACCAGTCCATGTACCGCCTCTGCACCCAGTACATCAAATGCCACTTGCAGCGCAGCCTCGCCCAGCTCGGTGGCCAGCCCTTTGCCCCAGGCATCCACAGCAAAGCGGAAGCCCAGATTCAGCCGCTGGGTATCGCCATAGGCGCGCCAGCTCAGTCCACCAAAACCGATCACACGGTCCGGATTGGCCTTGTCGGCAATCGCCCACAGACCAAAACCATGCTGCACCCAGTGCATTTGCCAGCGCCACAACAGATCGGCCGCCGCGGCCTCGTCGCGCAAGGGGCCGACCGGGTTGTGGCGGCAGGTTGCCGGGTCGCCAAAGATTGCCCACACGGCGGCCATATCGGCAACAACGGGTTCACGCAGGATCAAGCGTTCGGTCGTCAGCGGAGAGATGGCACAGGGGCGAGGCATGGCATGGGTCCGGCAGACAGGATGGTGCATATTGTCTGGCAGCCCCTGTCATTCAGGAATACGATTCCTGCTTATAGTTGTTATAAGCAAAGCAAATGTCTCTACTAATCAGCGATCTTGAGCTATTGCGCGATGTGGCTGAGCTGGGCAGCTTTAGCCGCGCTGCCGCGGCGCGCGGCTGGTCGCAGCCTCAAGTCAGCCAGCGCGTGGCGCTGCTCGAAACCACGCTGGGCGTGCCGCTGTTTCAGCGTCATCGACGCGGTGCCGTTGCCACACCAGCCTGCCTGACCTACCTGGACGCCGTTCGCCGCGCACTCAGCGAACTGGACGCCGGCAAGCTCGCCATCCAGGGTAGCGCCGCGCTGCCCGAAGCGCGCGTCGGCTGCCCGCCCTCGCTCGCACCGCTGGTGTTTGCACCGCTGATTGCCGTATTGGCTGATGCACCGCTGGAACTCTATTGCCACACCGATCACTCGCCTGAGCTGATGGAGCGCGTACTCAGTGGCCGGCTCAAGCTGGCCTTCGTGTTCAACCGCCCTACCATTACCGGCATCCATCTGGAGGTGCTGGCCAGCAGCCCGATTGTGGCGCTGGCCGCGCCCACGCACCCACTGGCTACTCGTTCGCAACTACGACTAGCCGATGTGGCCAATGAGCGGGTCTCGCCGCAATGGTGGGGGCACGATGCCGACGCACTCGTGCGCCTGCTGCGGCAGCATCGCCGCGCCGATCTGCCCTTGCACATCAACCAGCCCGCCACCACCGCTTGCGATCTGGCGCGCAGCCATGGATTTATCGTTTTCATGCCACGCATAGCGGCGCTGGATGAGCTGGATCGAGGCGAGCTGGCGCCACTTCCGATCTGCGACCTGCCCGACTGGCGCTGGGAGGTGATGATGGCCTACCGCGCTGGAAAGCGGCCTGATGCCACGCGGGAACTACTGCTCGCCAGCGCACGGGAAATCGGTGCGCGGTGGCGGGCTCGCCTGTCCCCGGGCTGACTGCAGCCAAGCCCCAGCTGCCGAAGACGCAACGCCCGCTGGCATAAGCCCCACAGAGTCGGCCTGTACCGACCCGGCAGCTTTGACGCTAGCACCCCCATTCCCGCATCATTACGCGATTTTTCCGATTTCAGGGTGCGCCGCTTCCCCGCATTGACCGGCCCATCCACCAGCAAAAAACAGCAAGGAATCCCCCGTGGAACGCGAATTCATGGAATACGATGTGGTGATCGTTGGCGCAGGCCCTTCCGGCCTGTCTGCGGCGATCCGCCTCAAGCAACTGGCGGCCGAAAAAGGCAGCGAACTCAGCGTTTGCGTGCTTGAAAAAGGCTCCGAAGTCGGCGCGCATATCCTCTCGGGTGCCGTGATCGACCCGATCGCCATGAACGAGCTGTTCCCCGACTGGAAAGAGCGCGGCGCCCCCCTCAATGTGCCCGTCACTGAAGACCGCTTCCTGATTCTGGAAGAAGACGAGTCCTACCGGATTCCGAACTTCCTGCTGCCGCCGCTGATGAATAACCACGGCAACTACATCGTCAGCTTGGGCAATGTCTGCCGCTGGCTGGCGCAGCAGGCCGAAGACTTGGGCGTGGAAATCTACCCCGGCTTTGCCGCCGCTGAGGTGCTCTACCACGACGACGGGTCGGTCAAGGGCGTGGCCACCGGCGATATGGGCGTAGCCAAGGATGGCACCCACAAGCCCGAATACGCGCGCGGCATGGAGCTGCATGCCAAATACACGCTGATCGCCGAAGGCGTGCGCGGCTCGCTGGCCAAGGAAATCCAGGGCAAGTTCGATCTGCGCGATGGCGTCGATCCGCAGAAGTTCGGCATCGGCATCAAGGAACTCTGGCAGGTAGACCCGGCCCAGCATCAGCCAGGCCTCGTTGTCCACTCCCAAGGCTGGCCGCTGGGTGGCAACGCCGGCGGCGGCGCTTTCTTGTATCACCTCGATGACAATCAGGTGGCCATCGGCTTCGTGGTTCACCTGAACTATGAAAACCCGCACCTGAGCCCGTTTGAAGAATTCCAGCGCTTCAAGACCCACCCGGCCATCCGCGGCTTTTTCGAAGGCGGCAAGCGCATTGCCTACGGCGCGCGCGCCATCAACGAAGGCGGCCTGCAGTCGATTCCCAAGCTGACCTTCCCCGGTGGCGCACTGATCGGCTGTTCGGCCGGCTTTGTGAACGTGCCTCGTATCAAGGGCAGCCACAACGCCATGAAGAGCGGCATGCTGGCCGCCGAAGCCGCATTCGAGGCCTTGTCCGCTGGCCGTGCCGGCCATGACGAACTGACCGCCTACAGCGACAAGCTGCGCACTTCATGGGTGTGGGAAGACCTCGACAAGGTTCGCAATATCAAACCCGCCGTCACCCGCTTCGGTCTGTGGGCCGGTTCGATTTATGGCGGCTTCGACATGTGGTGCCACTCGCTGGGCATACGCCTGCCGTGGACTTTCAAGCACGGCAAGGCCGACCACGAAGCCTTGCTGCCCGCTGCTGACTGCACGCCGATCAACTATCCCAAGCCCGACGGCAAGATCAGCTTCGACAAACTGAGTTCGGTGTTCATCTCCAACACCAACCACGAGGAAGACCAGCCGAGCCACCTCACGCTCAAGAACATCAGCGTGCCGGTTGCGGTGAACTGGAACATCTACAACGGCCCCGAGCAGCGCTTTTGCCCAGCCGGCGTATATGAATATGTGGGGATCGAAGAAGGCCAGCCGCGCTTGCAGATCAACGCGCAGAACTGCGTGCACTGCAAGACCTGCGATATCAAGGACCCCAGCCAGAACATCAACTGGGTGGTGCCTGAGGGTGGTGGCGGCCCGAACTATCCGAATATGTAAGGCAGTGCTTCAACAACAAAACGGCGACCATGAGGTCGCCGTTTGTTTTGGGGAAGTCCGCTTGCGCGCGGGATGGGCAATATCTCCCTACCCGCCCCCAACGAGTGCCGGATCGTCAGGCTTCAAAGGGATACTTCACCCCTACCCGCTCACGAATGGCATCCATCCAGCGCAACATCGCTAGCGTCTCCGCGTGGGACATGATCGGGCTCTCAATCAACCCGGCACGGATGCAGCGCATGGCCTCGCGGATTTCATATTCAAAACCATTGATCTCAAACGGAGCCTCAACCTGCTCGGCTCCGCACCCGGCCACATGCAAGCTGGCGCGCGTGCCCTGCCAGAACATCTCGGGCACCACGATATAGCCACCATCTCCGATCAAACGCAGGCTATTGTCGCCAATTGCATCAAACGCACACACAAACTGGGCGTGGCAGCCATCGGCAAAGCGCAGTTGAGCGCTGATGCGCTCATCCACACCGGTCTTGGCCAGCACACCATCGACATGCATATCCACCAGCGCGGGCATGTCGCTTTGCTGCGCGAGCGCCCAGCGGATGGCGGTGAGGTTGTAGATGCCGATATCCAGCAAGGCCCCGCCCGCCAACGCCGGGCTAAAGACGCGGCTCTCCGGTCCGGCATTGGCAGCAAAGCAGAAGCTGGACTGGATGCTGCGCAAGCGGCCAATCGCGCCGCTGGCCAGCCACCGGCCCATCTGCTGGTAGATGGGCAGGAAGCGTGTCCACACCGCTTCCATCAGAAACACCCCGCGCGCCTGTGCCAGCGCCAGCAGGGGCTCGGCAATCGCAGCACTGGGTACCAGCGGCTTCTCGCAAAGCACGGGCTTGCCCGCGATCAGGCAGGCCTGGATCGCCTCGCCATGTGCCGAGTGCGGAGTGGCGATATACACGGCATCGATGCCGTCATCGCCCAGTGCCTGAGCCAGATCGGTGTAGACCTTGATGGGTGCAGCGTCCGGGGCTTGCCATGCGCTGGCAAACCCGGCGCCGCGTGCGCCATCCCGTGCAATCACGGCAACAAGGCTGGCATCCGGTAAGGCGTTGACGGCCTCGGCAAAGCGCCGGGCGATCTTGCCGGGGCCGATGATCGCCCAGCGCATCGGCATCATGGCTGCCAGCGCGTGGTGATGACGCAATGATCCGAGTACAGATCACGCACCTTGGCATGGTCGGTCAGCGCAGCGCCGGTTTGCGGGTCGCGATATGGCACGGCTTCCACCGAACCTGCTACCCACCCGCGCTCTGCACCACCACCGAGCACAATGTGGTCGATGCTGTTGCCGGGATAGCGCGGGTTGTAGCAACCAGCCGGGTGCTTGAACGCCGCGGTTGGCGCAATAATGGGTGCCTGGCTCAGATTGCCCTCGCCGTTTTCAATCCAGCGCGTCAAGGTATCGGCATCGCCGGCACGCTCGCTAGCCAGCTCACGGTTGAAGTCGCCCAGAATCACGTAACGCTCGCCGGCCTTTTCCTTGGCTGCGATCCAGCGGCTCAGGATCGGTGCCTGCTTCACCAGCATGCGGCAGTGATCGGTTGGGGCATTGAGACTACCTGCGGCACAGCGGGACTTGAGGTGCAGGGCCAGCACCGTCAGCTTGCTGCCATCGGCCAACTCCAGCTGCGCCTCCAGCGCACCGCGCTGATCCCGATCAAGCGGTTCGCCAATCTGGCTGAACGGTTTGAATACGGGTGTCGTGCCGGGCTTGAGCACACTTTTGCGCACGGCAATCCCGACCTTCTGCCAGCCGCCGCCAGGAAAGGCGCCCATCACATAGGAGCCAGGTGCAATCACGTCGGTACCGATCGACAACTCGCCCTTGCCATCCATGATGCGCTGAATGGCATCCAGCCCTTCCACTTCCTGGAAGGCCAAGATGTCGGCATCCACCAGCTTGGCGTGACGCGCCAGTCGCTGATAGTCCGTCGCCCGACGGAACGGGCCGCCATTTCGGCACACGGCGGTGGGTCGATCATCAAAGTTGCGGAAGGAGCGCGCCTCCTCCTCACAGCGTTGCGCCATGGGCTCGTCGAGTGGCGCATTGGCCAGCCAGGCAATATTCCAGGTCGCCAACTTCAGGCCCGTTGCTGCGGCCGGTGCGTCCCAGCCGCTAGGCGGATTCAATCGGGCAGCACGTGCGGCCAGATTGGCCGGCATGGCCCGATCCCAGGAGCCGTACATGGGGTTGGGCAGCATGAACCAGCGCTTACCAAACAGGGACAAAGCCGCCTTGGCTTCGGCGCTGGGTTTGCCGGCACGTAGCGCATCGGCCTCGGCCGCCGGCAGGAAGTCGCGCAGATCGTCGCCAAGCAGCATGACAATGCGCTTGCCTTGCGCTGCCAGCAGGCTGCGCCGGCCTGTTTTGTCGCTCACCCAGCCGGGCTGCTCGTTCTTCAGCAGCAGGAACTCTGGTGTCACATCCGGAAACCCGAGTTCGCGCAGATTGCGGATGGTGTGGGACTCTGCGGGACACGCCTCACCGTCTTTGGCGACACATTCACGATTGGTAACGTAGTAAACCTGCACATCCAAGGCGCGGGCCTTGCGCACAAAGTCCAACGCTCCTGGCAGTGGCTTGGCCTCACCCTTGGCAACCCAGTCCTGCCAGGCGGCCTCGCTGTAATCGCGATTCTCCCGCATGAGCCAGGCATTGAACGCCGAGTTATTGAGCACGGTTTCGTCGATATCGAGCACCACCGCATTGGCCGTCGTCTTCACGCCCTTGGGTGTGGCCTCCCGGGACAGGGTGGCAATCCCGGGTTTGCGCACGGCACTGGGCAACTGGTCGATCGCCGCTTGGTAGACCGTTTGCGCATTCAGCTGCGCCTCTTCCGACAGGTGATACCACCACACAGCATTCAGTTTGGCGAGATTGGCGCCCGTAGGTTCGGCCGCGAGCGCCGGGGTGCTCCAAGCGCTTAATAGCGCCGCCAGAAACAGGGATAACTTCGGCATGAGAAATTCCTTGCAAAGGGACGCGGGGGATCGCCCCGACGCCGCCATGTTAGTGCTGAGCTATTCAGTGACAAAACCAAAGCAAAAGGCCCCGTTACCGGGGCCCTCGGCCTGGAACATCCAGCATCAATAAGCCGTGGAGATGGCACCCGCCTTACCGACCGCCACAAAACGTGCGCCGCCGACAACCAGGTCACCCAACTGAGCTGCGTTGCCGGTGCTAGCCGGCATCCACTTGCCATCCGTACCGCGAATCACCACCGTGCCATTGGCACCGACGGCCAGCAGTTGCGAGTAGCCACTGAGCGCATAGAGATCTTGGGTGGTGTTGGATACATCTGCAGTCCAAGTCACCAGATCAGTACTACGCAGAATGGTGCCCTTCTTGCCTACGACAAAGTAGTTCACCACTGCTGTCTCGGCACCCGTGGTGGCATCCTTCTGCGTCACCGTCGCCTGATAGATGCCGTGCAGATCTTCGGTGGTGCCACTGTTGCGCTGGGTCCAGACGCGCGTAGCTTGCGCGGTTGTCGAGGTAGGCACCGGGCTGGTCAGAATAGTGCCGCCGTCACCCACCACAATGAAACCAATGGTCGAATTGAAGTAACCACGATTCAGATTGCGGGTGGTGCCGGTGTTCTCGACCACCCAAGCGCTCAGATCAGGGATCGCGGAAACGAGCGTCCCGTTCTCGCCAACTGCAAAATAGACCAGCGCACCCGCAGCGGACACCAGATGGCGGATACGCGGACGGGGTTGCGTGGTGAAACCTGCATCCCACGTCGCCGTCTTGGCCGTCCATGTAGCCGCATCCGAACTGGTCAGCACCTTGCCATCACTGGCCAGCGCCAGGAACTGCACGTTATCAAAGAACAATCCGACCAGATCAGCGCTCACACCCGTCGTGCGGGCGGTCCAGTTGCTGCCGTCCGTGCTGGTATAGGCCGCACCACCATTACCCACGCTCAGGAAGGTGCTGGTATAGGGATTGAACTGCACGGCATTGAAATCTGCCGTACCTACCGTCGAGTTCGTCCAGCTATTGCCGGCAGTGCGCGGGATCGCCGAAATTGAGGTGGCGGCGGGCCCGGCACCACTGCCCGAACGGGTCGCATTGATCGTAAAGGCGTAAGTCTTGCCATTGGTCAGACCCGACACCACCAGCGGCGAGCGGACCGGCCACAACACGCGCGCCTCAGGGAAGGTGGCGTAGGTATCCGGTGTCACGGTCGTCGCGGCAGCGCCAAATACCCAGTAAGTCAGTGCAGGATCATCGGTCCAGGTAATGGTGACCTGGCCATCGCCCGGCGTCACCGTGAAATTCTGTGGTGCCTGCTCAGGCTTGTCCTTGGTACCGCTGCTATTACAAGCGGCCAATACCAGGAACGGAATCAGCAGCGCCAGACGCCACCAGCGCGAAATCAGATTGTGAACCACTGCGTAAATCCTTTCGGAAATGAACGGCCCCGATTGAGCCTGCGCCCCATGTTGCGAGCGCGTTGCTGCATGGATGCCGGACAGATACAAATCCGCCCGCCACGGCAAAGAACGTAATGGTATCGGATACAAGCCCGATACAGAGAGTTCCCGTGCAGATTTCTGGCCGTTGCGCGGTCGAGACGAAGTGTCGGCTTTGCGCCATCGGTTTACCCGAAGGCGCCTGAACGGGTTTTCCTGCTCGGCCAGATGGCCCGAGGGGCCTATAATCCCAGCCCAACGACCAAGCCATGAGTTGGAGCGAGAGATGGATGAAGAACTGCGCAAAAGCGCATTGGAGTACCACCAGTTTCCCAAGCCCGGCAAGATTCAGGTGTCCCCCACCAAGCCGTTGGCCAGCCAGCGCGACTTGGCGTTGGCTTACTCGCCGGGTGTAGCCGCCGCGTGCGACGCCATTGTTGAAGACCCCCTCAACGCCTACAAATACACCGCCCGCGGCAATCTGGTTGCCGTGATCTCCAACGGCACCGCCGTGCTGGGCCTCGGCAATATCGGCGCACTGGCCGGTAAGCCGGTGATGGAAGGCAAAGGCGTGCTGTTCAAGAAGTTCGCCGGTATCGATGTATTCGATATCGAGGTGAACGAGAACGACCCCGACAAGCTCGTCGATATCATCTGCGCACTCGAACCCACGTTCGGCGGCGTCAACCTCGAAGACATCAAGGCACCCGAGTGCTTCTATGTGGAGCAGAAGTGCCGCGAGCGCATGGGCATTCCTGTGTTCCATGACGACCAGCACGGTACCGCCATCATCACCGCCGCCGCCGTCCTCAACGGCCTGCGCATCGTCGACAAGGACATTGCCCGCGTTCGCTTGGTGGTATCCGGCGCAGGCGCAGCCGCCATTGCCTGCCTGAACCTGCTCGTTCAATTGGGCATGAAGCCCGAGAACATCATCGCCTGCGACTCCAAAGGCGTGGTCCACACCGACCGCGAAGACTGGGACAAGCTCGACGAATCCAAGAAGCGTTATGCGCAGAAGACCGACTTCCGCACGCTCAAGGATGCGATGGTCGGCGCCGACATTTTCCTCGGCCTCTCCGGCCCCAAGCTGGTGTCGCAAGACATGGTCAAGTCCATGGCCGGCCACCCGCTGATCCTGGCCCTGGCCAACCCGGAACCGGAAATCCTCCCGCCGCTAGCCAAGGAGGCGCGTCCCGACGCCATTATCTGTACCGGCCGTTCGGACTTCCCGAATCAGGTCAACAATGTGCTGTGCTTCCCGTTTATCTTCCGTGGCGCGCTCGACGTAGGCGCCACCACGATCAACGATGCAATGAAGCTCGCTTGCGTGCGTGCAATCGCCGACCTGGCCATGGCCGAGCAAAGCGATGTGGTGGCCGATGCCTACATGGGCCAGTCGCTGACCTTCGGCCCCGACTACATCATTCCCAAGCCGTTCGACCCGCGCCTGATCGTGAAGATCGCGCCGGCCGTGGCGCAAGCGGCCATGGATTCGGGTGTGGCCACACGGCCGATTACCGATATGGCGGCATACCACGAGTCGCTGCTGCAGTTCGTGTACAAGTCCAACCTGTTCATGAAGCCCGTGTTCCTGGCCGCCAAAAAAGCCAAGAAGCGTGTCGTGTTTGCCGAGGGCGAAGACCAGCGCGTGCTGCATGCCGTGCAGGAAATCGTCGATCAAGGCCTGGCCCAGCCGATCCTGATCGGCCGCCCGGCCGTGGTGGACATGCGCATCGAGAAGAGCGGCCTGCGCATTCGCCCCGGCGTGGACTTTGAACTCGTCAACAACGAGAACGACCCGCGCTACCGCGAATACTGGACCGAGTACTACGAGCTGATGAAGCGCCGTGGCGTGAGCCAGGAATTCGCCAAGCGCGAAGTGCGCCGCAAGACGACCCTGATCGGCGCGCTGATGATGCGCCGTGGCGAGGCCGACGCGATGATCTGCGGCACCTATGGCCACTATCAGGATCACCTCGACTTCGTGTGCCAGACCATCGGCCGCAAGAGCGACACGCACACCTACGCCGCCATGAACGCGCTGATCCTGCCGCGTGGCAACGTGTTTATCGCCGATACCTATGTGAACCCGGACCCGACGGCCGAGCAGATTGCCGAGATCACGCTGATGGCCGCCAAAGCCGTGCGCAATTTCGGTATCGTGCCCAAGGTCGCCCTGCTCTCGCATTCGAGCTTCGGCTCGGTGGATTCGCCCACTTCGCTGAAAATGCGTGAAGCGCTGGCACTGATCCAGAGCATGGCACCCGATCTGGAAGTGGATGGCGAAATGCACGGTGATGCCGCGCTGTCGGGCAGCATCCGCGAGATGGTGATGCCGGATTCCACGCTCAAGGGCGAGGCTAATGTGCTGGTGATGCCGACGCTGGACGCGGCCAATATCGCGTTCAACCTGCTCAAGGTCAGCGCGGCAGATGGTGTCACCATCGGCCCGATCCTCCTCGGCGTAGACAAACCCGTGCATATCCTGACGCCGACTGCATCCGTACGCCGCATCGTCAACATGACAGCGCTGGCAGCCGTGGAGGCAGCACAGCTGGGTTAAGCATGCCGGCATTGCTGGCTTGATTAGCGGCACCCAGTAAAAACGCCCCGTGATTTACGGGGCGTTTTTACTGGCGCTCTGCCATCATGGTGAACGAGGAGGAACACCCATGAGCGACCAGCAGAACAACCCCTTCAATCTGTTCACCCAGTTTTTCAAGCCCATGGAAGGCATGCAAGCCTTCATGCCGCCGATGAGCGAAGAAGAGTGCGCACGCAAGATCAGCGAACTGAAAACGGTTGAGCAGTGGCTCACCCTGCAAGTGGGCATGGTCCAGATGAGCATCAAGACACTCGAACTACAGCAAGCCAGCCTCGCGGCACTCAAACCCCGCGACAAACCCGCCACCGAGTAAGCCTTTGCGGGGGCCGCTAGGGCCTGCCAACAGACTCAGTGGATCTCGTCTGCACTCACACCCGAGCGCCGTGCCAGACGCCAGCAAGCTGCGCCGATGAGGGTGGCGCAAAAAGCCCCGGTCGCCAGACCGGCAGCCTGTGGCGCCAGCCAAGGCGACACCACCCCCGCGACCAACGCACTGATCGTCAGCTGGATGAACGACTGCAGGGATGAGGCCGTACCGCGCTCATGCGGATAAAGATCCAGCAGCAGCAGGGTCAGCGTAGGAAATGCCAGAGAGATACCGGCGCCGTTGATCATGACGGGTATTACCGCCCAGGGCCAGCTAAGCTGCGGCGCCCAAAGGCAGTACGCAATATTGACCATACCCGCCAGCAACATGACCCGGTATGCCAACCTGACATTGCTGCCGGGGGTATGGCGGCCGGCGCGGCGACCAGACAGATAGGCGCCCGTCATCATGCCCATGATGGCGGGTACAAAGAAGTAGCCAAAATCAGTGGGGCCCATCTGCATGTGCGTGAGCACAAAGGCCGGCGCAGACGCAATGTAGATGAACAAGGCAGAGAAATTGAAAGAGCCGGACAAGCACAGCCACATGAACTGCGGGTTACGGAGCATGTCCAGATAACGGCCGAACAAAGGCCCTGGCTTGAGTGGCGAGCGCTCAGATGGCGGGTGGGTCTCTGGGAGCCAACGCCAGCACACGGCCAGCAGCGCGATACCGAACAGGGTCAGGAACCAGAAGATGGCTTCCCAGCCCAGCCGAGTTCCGATCAGGCCGCCGATGATGGGGGCAATGGCTGGCGCCACGCCGAAAACCATGGTGATGCGGGACATCACACGTTGCGCAGTCGCCCCATGGAAACAATCGCGGATGATGGCGCGACCGACGATGAGCCCGGAGCCCGCCGAGAAACCCTGCAAGGCGCGAAATACCAGCAACTGGCCCAGCGATGTTGATAGCGCGCAACCGATCGAGGCGATCACGAAGACCACAATGCCGGTCAGGATGACGACGCGGCGGCCCAGCGCATCCGACATCGGGCCATGCAGCAATGCCATCAAGGCATAGGCTAACAGATACACGCTGATGGTCTGCTGCATCTGCACAGCATCAATACCTAGCGCCCGCTCCATCTCCGGGAACACGGGGAAAATCGTATCGATGGAAAAGGGGCCGAACATGGCCAGTCCAGCCAGCAGCAGGACCAGAACGCCACGGGAGGTTTCGGGGGGATTGCCAGAGGACATGCACAACTACCTGTCAGCGATCAGCCAGCAAGTGTACCGATCCGTCATGGAACTGACCCGGCACAGTTGGCAGGGTTCCGGCGGACGGCATGACAATGTCTACGCAGGCGCCGCTTCAGGTGCGCAGCCATTGAACGCTGCCGCGTCAGCCCAAAGCCACGCCATGCAACTATGTGACTCGTTCGTGGTTGAAGCGGCTCCTGTGCGGTGCGTTACCCTGCCTGCGGCGGGGGACTACGGGAGCAGAATCGTCGAACCCACCGTCTTGCGTGTCGCCAGATCAGTGTGTGCCTGGGCCACCTCAGCCAAGGGATAGCGCTGGGCAATGCTGATACGCACCTTGCCGGCGAGCACGACGTCAAACAGGGCTGACGCAGCCTGCACCAGTTCGTCGCGAGTAGCGGTGTAATGTCCCAAGGTGGGTCGGGTAAGAAACAACGAACCCTTTTGCGACAGCAGTAGCGGGGAAATTTCCGGCACCGGACCAGAGGCATTGCCGTAGGTGACCATCATGCCGCGCGTCGCCAGACAATCGAGCGAGCCGAGAAAGGTATCCTTGCCCACGCCGTCATAGACCACACGTACACCCTTGCCGCCGGTAGCGGTGCGCGTGGCCGCCACCCAATCCTCACCACGGTAGTCAATAGCCACATCCGCACCCAGAGATTTGGCGAGAGCGACCTTTTCCGGACCGCCGGCAGTTGCCACCACAAAGGCGCCCAGGGATTTGGCCCACTGCACAGCAATCTGCCCTACCCCACCTGCGGCAGCATGAATCAACACGGCGTCGCCCGGCTGGACGGCGTAGGTGCGGCGTAACAGATACTCAGCGGTCAGCCCTTGCAGCATCATGGCGGCCGCCATCTCGAAGGAAATGCCATCGGGCAATGAAACCAGCTTGTCGGCAGGCAGGTTGCGCACGCTGGCATAAGCACCCAGCGGCCCGCCGGCATAGGCGACCCGGTCACCTGGAGCCAAGCCTGCCACGTTGGCACCCACAGCCTCTACCACCCCTGCCGCCTCACTGCCCAAGCCCGAGGGCAGGCTCACGGGGTACAGACCACTGCGCTGATAGGTATCAATGAAGTTGAGGCCGACCGCGTGGTGGCGTACCCGCACTTCACCTGGTGCTGGATCGGCAACCACGACGGGCACGCGCTCCAGTACCTCCGGCCCGCCCGTGGCGGCAAAGCGGATGGCGTAATCCATGAGATGGCTCCTGATGGTTGGATAAACGGACCTGATCAACGAAAAAGGCCCGTGAACCAGTCACGGGCCCATGTAGGTAATGCGCTCTCAGGTCTTGAAGTAAGCCACCGCGCCACGCAGGTCGTTGGACTGCTCGGTCATGGAATTAGCCGTGGCCGATAGTTCCTCCGCCGCAGCTGCGTTGGATTGCATGGACAAGCTGATTTGCGAAATGCCGGAATGGATCTGTTCAATGCTGCTGGTCTGATCACTGGAGGCACCGGCAATCTCCTGAACCAGCGAGGCCGTCTTGGTGATGCTGGGCACCATTACATCGAACAGCTCACCCGCCTGATTCGCGAGCTTGACGCTTTCCTCCGCCAGGTCGCCGATCTCGCGTGCCGCATTCTGGCTGCGCTCCGCCAGCTTGCGGACTTCCTGTGCCACCACGGCAAAGCCTTTGCCATGCGCACCGGCACGGGCGGCCTCAATGGCAGCATTAAGAGCGAGCATATTGGTCTGGTAGGCGATTTCGTCCACCACGCCGATTTTCTCGGCGATCTGGTTCATGGCCTGTACGGTCTTGCGCACCGCATCGCCGCCAGCCTCAGCCTGCTCGACGTTCTGCATGGCGATATTGTCGGTCACACGGGCATTTTCGGTATTCTGCGCCACCGAAGCGGTGATCTGCTCCATGGAGGCGCTGGTTTCTTCCACGCTGGCTGCCTGGCTGCTGCTGGCGGCCGAGAGGGAAAGTGCCGCACCACTGATCTGGGCAGCGGCATCCGTTACCAGTTCGGTAGAGTGGCGTACCTTGCCAATCACCTCACCCAGCGTATCGCTCATCTGCCGAACCGAGGCCGCCAGCTGACCGATTTCGTCACGACTTTGCACCGACAGGCTGACCCGCAACTGCCCTTGTGAGATCGAGTTCAACGCAGCACTGACCCGCATGAGCGGGTTGATCACAATGCGACCGAGTGCCAGCGACAATGCGAGTACAAGGATCACATCCAGCACGACGATCTGACCAATGATGAACAATCGTCGATCACTGAGCTGCGCGTAAATATCGGCGTTGCTCACCACGACTTCCACTCGGCCGACGGTGCGGTTTGCGCCACTGGCGGAATAGCTGAGTTCAGCGGATTTGCGTACATCGTCTTCGCCGACACGAGGCGCACCCTGTTCAATACGGCCGCTGGCATCGCCACGCAGACTCAGGAACAGCTTTTCCTCGGTATTGACGATGATGCCGCGCACAAAGCCCCTGTTGAACTCGGAGCGCACGATGCTTTCGGCCTGGGTAGCGTCGAAGTTCCAGACCGCGACGGGCAGCGACTGGGAAAGCCGGCTCAGCATACCCTCGATATCGGCCTGACGGCGCGACATGAGTTCGGCACGGGTCTTGTCGTAGTTGTAAGCGCCGGACGCCGCCAACACGGCGGTCACGATCACCACAAAAAGCAGATTGAGCTTGAGACGGATACTGGTGAAGTCGAACACGGCAGACCTGGCTGGGGGGTGCGATGACGATTCATGCTAGACCAATACCCGCCAAGGCATCCAGCAATTCACACTGTCGTATCGAATATAAAAAGGCCCGCTTGGGCAGCGGGCCTTGGCTTGCAACACAAAGTGACGAACTCAGGCCGGCTCGGCCTCACCGCCGGCCATCAGCTTGACGTTACCACCGACGGCCGCCGTGTTGATGGTGACCGTGCGCTCCGATGCAAAACGCAGCAGGTAGTGCGGGCCACCGGCCTTGAAGCCGGTACCGCTGAGGCCTTCGCCACCAAAGGGTTGCGAGCCCACCACCGCGCCGATCTGGTTGCGGTTGATATACAGATTGCCCACCTTGGCCAGCTTGCGCACCAGCTCCACGGTGCTGTCCAGACGGGTGTGCACCCCCATCGTCAGGCCAAAACCCAGCGCGTTGACGCGCTTGATCGCATCGGCCATGTCCTCGCCCTTGAAACGGGCGATATGCAACACCGGGCCAAAGGTCTCGGACGTGGGCAGCGTATCGAGGCTCACCTCGAAGGCGTGCGGGGCAAAGAAGCAGCCGCTGGCCAGTTCAGCCGGTACCGGCGTGGTGGCAACCAGACGTGCGCTGGTTCTGAGTTTGTCGCAATAGGCTTGCAGATCACGCTGCGACAGCGTGTCGATCACGGGGCCGATATCGTTGGCCAGTTGCAGCGGATCGCCCAGACGCAGTTCCTGCATGGCAGCACCCAGGCGCTCGATCACCATGTCGGCGATGTCGTCCTGCACCAGCAGGATGCGCAGTGCCGAGCAGCGCTGGCCGGCCGAATTGAAGGCACTGGCGAGTACGTCGATGATCAGCTGTTCCACATGGGCCGAGCTGTCGGCAATCATGGCGTTGAGGCCACCAGTTTCGGCGATCAGCGCGGCAATCGATGAATCACGCGCCGCCAATGTGCGGTTGATTTTCCAGGCAGCGCTGGTCGAGCCGGTGAACGCCACGCCCGATACGCGTGCATCGCCCAGCAGCTTGTCAGAGAGGCCGCCCGATTCGCCCGGCAGATAGTGCAGCACATCGCCGGGAATGCCGGCGTTCAGCAGCGCTTCAATCGCACGCATGCCGATCAGCGGCGTGCGGCGCGAAGGCTTGGCAATCACACTGTTGCCGGCAGCCAACGCGGCGGCAACCTGGCCCAGGAAGATCGCCAACGGGAAGTTCCACGGTGCAATCGCCACGAACACACCACGGCCGGTGAGGCGCAGCTCGTTCGACTCACCTGTCACGCCCGGCAGCGCAATCGCGTGGCCCATCAGGCGGCGGGCTTCGTTGGCGTAGAAACGCAGGTAGTCCACGGCTTCGCGCAGCTCGCCCAAGCCATCGCTGAGTGTCTTGCCAGCTTCGCGACTCAGCAGCCAGAGGAACTCGTCCTGGCGCGCTTCGAGCAGATCGGCGGCTTTGTCGAGCAGCTTGGCGCGTTCGTTCACCGGCGTGGCGGCCCAGTCATCATGAGCTGCATCGGCCAGATCCAGCGCACGGGCCACGGCGGCGGCATCGCTGCCCACCTGGGTGCCAATCTGCTTTTGCAGGTTGATCGGGCTCATGCGCGGCGTGGCGGTGCCATCAAGGCGTTGGCCGCCAACAATCGGCGCAGCGTGGAAAGCGCGGGTTTCGAGTGCAGCCAGTTGTTGGCGCAGCGGTTCGAGTGCGGTCACATCGGTCATGGCAAATCCTTGGCTGTTGCGGCGGGGCGCAAATACATCGGCGGGCGGCTTCACGCCGGGGGTCACGGGCTGTTTGGCCACGCTGAGTGAGGGGTTGTCGGCAATCGACTCGACCGGCACGCTGGTATCAGCCAGCTGGTGCACGAAGGAAGAGTTCGCGCCGTTTTCCAGCAGGCGGCGCACCAGATAAGGCAGCAGCGCATGGAAGCGGCCCACTGGCGCATAGACGCGGCTGGCAATGCCTTCGCGCTCGTGGATCAGCTCGTGCAGTGCTTCGCCCATGCCGTGCAGACGCTGGATTTCGAACTCGGTGGTGCGGCCGCGCGTGGCCTCCACAATCCAGCTCAGGGTTTGCGCGTTGTGGCTGGCAAACTGCGGGTAGAAGCGCGTAGGGCCGTAGTTGAGCAGCTTGCGGGCACAGGCCAGGTAGGCCACATCGGTATGGTGCTTGCGCGTGTAGACCGGGTAACCCGGCAGGCCGTTCTGCTGGGCGCGCTTGATTTCGCTATCCCAGTAAGCACCCTTCACCAGACGGATCGGCAGCACGCGGCCGGTATCGGCAGCCAGCTCGGCCAGCCAATCAATCACGAACGGCGCGCGCTTTTGATAGGCCTGAACAACCAGACCCAGACCCTGCCAACCCTTGAGGCTGGGTTCGCGGATCAGGCGTTCATACAGCCATAGCGACAATTCCAGCCGCTCGCTTTCTTCGGCATCAATGCTGAACACCAGGTCTGCCTTGGCGGCCGCTTGGGCCAGATCGAGCAGACGCGCATACAGCTCGGTCTGCACGCGATCAATCTGCGCAAACTCGTAACGCGGGTGGATGGCCGAGAGCTTGACGGAGATCGACTGGCGCGCAAAGCCGGTTTGCGGATCGGGGCGGCTGCCCAACTCGGCAATCGCCTCATGGTAGGCGCGGAAGTAGGCCTCGGCATCGGCGTTGGTCAGCGCGGCTTCGCCGAGCATGTCGTAGGAATAGCGCCAGCGCTTGTCGGCGTTGTTGATCGCCTCGGCAATGGTCTCACCTACGACGAAATGGCCGGCCATCACCTTCATGCCGGTCTTCAGCGCCGTGCGCAGCACCGGCTCGCCGAGCTTGCGCAGCAGGCGGTCAAACCAGTGGCGGCCTTCGGAGGCGTCGATCCAGCTATCGGTAAACGTGAGCGCACGGCTGGCGGCGCTGACCAGCCAGGTGGCGGTCTGCGAGCGACGCCAGTCGCGGTCTTCGAGCAGGTCGCGGATCAGCGCGTCCTGGGTATTGGTATCGGGAATGCGCAGCAGCGCTTCGGCCAGCGCCATCAGCGCCACGCCTTCTTCGCTGCCTAGGCCGTAGCTTTGCAGGAAGGCTTCGAAATGATTGTTACCGGCGGCCTGGCGTACACCCTGTGCTAGCGACAGCGTGCGCACATACACGGCTTTTTCGGCCTGCTCATCAAGCCGCGCCAAGGGCAGCAGGCTCTGGACGGCTTCGGCTTCATCGCGGAACAGGTTTTGGCGGATGCCGGCAAATGCGGGCAGGCTATTTGGCAGATCGCCGTAGAGCGGGGTCGGGTTCATGGGTGCATGCCTTCCACCTTGTCATGATGCCCGCAAGGCCGGATCGGCCATGCGGGACGTGTCATTGCGGGCGGACCGGGTAAGTCACCACGCACTTGTGGTGCGCCGCCCTCCTCTCTGCTGCCGAGCCGTGGTCTGGCTCACTACAGAACGGCGTGCATCGTACTGATGACAACGCCAAATGTGCCGCTATTTTTGACCACCCATACCGGATAAAATCCAGTCAAATCCACTTCAGCAAAACATTGCACCAATGACCAGCGAAATTGACCGCATAGACCGCAAGATCCTCCGCGAACTGCAAGACGACGGCCGCATTGCCAATGTAGACCTTGCACGCAAGATTGGCCTCTCGCCCACCGCCTGCCTTGAACGGGTCAAGCGGCTGACGCGCGATGGCTACATCCTCGGCTACGGCGCAAGGCTGAACCCCGAGCTGCTCGATGCTGGTTTGCTGGTGTTTGTGGAAGTGCTGCTGGATCGCACCACGCCCGAAGTGTTCGAGCGCTTCCGGGTGGCGGTAATGGACAGACCCGAGGTGCAGGAATGCCATCTGGTCGCCGGTGGCTTTGATTACCTGATCAAAGCCCGCGTACGCGACATGAAGGCCTACCGTGATTTTCTGGCCGGCACCCTGCTGGGCCTGCCCGGCGTGCGCGAGACGCACACCTATGCGGTGATGGATGCCGTAAAAGAATCGGGCGCGATTCCCATCGCGCCCTGATTCCAGCCTTGATGCCTGCTCCTAGATCAAGCCAGGCAGTGTTTCAGCAAGCAGCCTGTTATTTGGCCTTGGGCGCTTTGAGCGACTGGGCCGTAATGACATGCTCGAACTTCACCTCGCCCAGATCGTTGAGCACGCGCACGACTGCCTGACGATTCGCCTTGCCGCCCTCGAACCGCAGCTGACAGAAGTTACGCTCACCCATCACCAAAGTACCCGGCACCAGATCGGGACGCTCCAGCAGCTTTTCATCGCGGTAGACCCCCGACGTCAGTGCCGAGCAGGTGAGGTCATGCAACGGGTACATCCCCTCGCGCGTTTTGCGGATCAGCTCGCTGCGGTGCACATCACCGGACATGAACATCACACCGTCCACCCGCGTGTCCTGCAAGAAACGCAGGAAATCATCGCGCTCGGCCGGATAGTCGGCCCAGGAGTCCCCGCGCTCCCCCTTGTTGAGCATTTGCGAGCCACCGGCAATGATCTTGAATGGCGCAGTGGACTGCAGCAGTGCGTTCTTCAGCCAAGCCATCTGTGAAGGGCCGAACATGGCTTTGTCCGGGCTGGGTGGCATGCGGGGATCGTCTCGGTAAGTACGGTTATCCAGCAGGAAGAAGTCCACGTCATTGAAGCTGAACGTCGTGAACGCGCCCGGCGTTTCGGGCAAGCCATAGGCCGGATTCGCCCAATAACGCTGCTGCAGCTTGAGCGCCTCGCCCTTGAACACAAAGCTCTTGTTGGCGTCATTCGGGCCGTAATCATGGTCATCCCAGATCGCCGCATGGGCACCCACCTGCAAGGCGGGCTGCAGGTAACCCTGCGAGCGATCACGCTGCCAACGATAGGCCATGCCTTCGGGGCTGCTGTAATCCACTTCGCGGAAATACAGGTTATCGCCCAGCCACAGTGTCAGATCCGGCTTCTGTGCCGCCATGGTGCTGAAAATGCTCAGATGCCGGTCGCCATAGGGTTTGCCGGGGCGGTCATAGCCGGGCTCATTGCCAAAGTTGCAGGAGCCCGCCTGCAGCGTGAAGTCCGGCGCATCCTTGCGCCATTGCCAGAGTACCTGCGTGGCAAACGCAAAAGTCGCCTTGCTGGCCGGTTTGTCGTTCAGCAAAACCCGGTAACCATAACGACGACCCGGCTCCAGCCCGAATAGCGTGACCTTGCCCACAAACTGCTCATCGGCCTTGAGCGCCATGGCAGCGCTGCGCCGACGGGCATTGGGTGACGCCTCGGGCCAGTATTCGATACTGGCGCGCGCTTCAGCATCGGCTTGAAGCCAGAGCGTCACGCCCCGCATGGTGGGTGGCCCGGCCATCGGGCCGGCAATCAGCTCGACGGCTTGGGCGGTCAACATCAGCAACGCCGCAAACACAGGTATCAGGCAACGCATGGTGCATCCTTCAAATTAACCAGTCAAAAAGCAAAACGGCGGGAATAGACCCGCCGTTTTGCTTACACGACAACCATCAAACAATCAGCGATCAGAATTCGGCGCTGAACTGGATGCTGGAGAAGCGTGGGGCACCGATGTCGTAGTTCGGAGCGGAACCACCGACCGAGATCGTGGCCTGCGTGCCGCGATCAATCACGCGCAACTGGCTTTCCGTCAGCGTAGCCGCGTTGATCTGGGTGCTGGGGATGCCGCCCAGATAGTTCTTGTCGAACAGGTTAGCCACGGCCAGACGCAGCGTCGGCTTCTTGATCATGCCTAGGTTAGCAAACTTGTAGGCTGCGTTCAGATCCCAGACGGTCATGGACGGTACGGATTCCTGGTTCATCAGGTCACCGTAACGCTTGCCGGTGTACTTGGCACCCAGACCGATGCTTGCGCGGCCCTTGCTGTAGCTGGTGCCCGCACCCAATGTCCACTTGGGCGTGTCGGTCATGGTCTTGCCAGCCGTAGGCAGCGCTACTTGCGCAGCGCGGACCGTACCGCTCGCATTGGTGGTACCAACAAACTGAACGAAGTCATCGTTGAGCTTTTCACGGATATAGCTGGCCGAACCATAGACAGAGAAGCCATTACGTGCGCTGGTACCAAATTCCAGTTCGAAACCATCCTTGGTGGTGTCGCCCACGTTGTAGTTGCGGCGGCTGCCGTCATCATCCAGACGCTGAGCCTGACGATCTTTGAAGTCCACATGGAACACGGAACCGTTGAAGTTGAAGCGGTCGCCCTGATAACGGTAACCGATATCCACGTTGAACGACTGCTCAGGTGCCAGATCACGATTGCGCTTGGCGGCATCCGTATTGGTCTGATCCTGGATCAGTTCATACAGGATGAAGTTGGCAGGCGTGCGGAAGTTCTTCGACAGTGCGACGAAGGCATGGCTGCGGTCATCAATCGCGAACTTGGCGGAGACATTCGGCAGCACCTTGTTCCAGTTGCGCGTCACGCTCACGCTTTCGGTGGCGCCACGGGCCGTCAAGAATGCAGCCTGCTGCGTCTCCGAACGTGCACCGTAGGTAATACCCTTGCGCTCGGTATCCGGGGTACGGACACCGGCCAAGAAGGACCAGCGATCACCGATGGAGAAAGCGTCTTGCAGGGTGAACTGGCTCACGGTGGTTTCGGTCTTCCAGTTACGATCCAGGCCACCGGACTGACCGTTGTATACCTGGCCATCGTTGCGCAGGATGACATTCTCAGCCCAGGGATCGGTAGGACGGCCAGCAGCATCCACCAGCACGTGGGGACGTGTCTGGCGATGCGATGCCTGCTCGTACCAGAACGCGGCCATCAGCTTGTGGCCGTTCAATTCCCAGTTCAGGCGAGTCGTCACACCTGGACGGTTGGTGACGGTCTTGGAGATGGCGTAAACCAGCACGCTATCGAGCTTGTCGCCATCGCCATTCAGGTCGCGGCCACCGGTGGTGAAGCTGGACTCAGCCAGCGTCGTGCCACCCGAACCACCACCGTAGCCGTACCAGAAGTACGGATCGATCTCGAGACGGACCTTATCGCTCAGCTTGAAGTTAGCTTTGACCGTAGCGATATAGTTTTCAAACGGGTTGCCATTCAACTCGTAGAAGTTGGTCAGGCTGCTCTCGTTATCGGCCTTGCCAGCATTGATGATGCGGCCAGGGAAGGTCGTGGTGTAATCGTAGTAGCGGTTAGCTTGCCAATCCGACTTGCGGGCACGACGCAGGAAGTGGTTCTCGGCCTTGTTGTAAATGAAACCAGCGGTCACGCTGTGACCAGCGCCGAATGCAGCAACACTCTTTGCGTCAAAGTGGAAGCGCTCAGCACCACCCTTGCCGCGCCACTTGTCGGCCTCGGACTGCGAGAACGAGAAGTACGACTTGACCGGACCCAGCGCACCGGTATCAACACGGGCGTAAGTCTTGTACATGTTCAGGCCACCCACGGTCTGAGCAAACTTGGCGCGGAACTTGTTCGAAGGCTTCTGCGACACCAGACCCACGTTACCGCCGGTCGCGCCGATGTGCGGGGCGTCGTTATCGGTGGTGCCTTGGGTCACGTAGATTTCTTCAAGGTTTTCGGAGTCCACGTACTCTTGCGGGTACACATCGTAGCTACCCGAGTCATTGACGGGCGCGCCATCAACGGTGAAACCCAGCTGGCCTGCAGTGAAGCCGCGGATGGTCAGCGAACCGCCGAACAGGCCGGTGGCATCCTGCGAGTGGGCGTTCACGCCGGGCAGCTTGTCAATCAGCTGGTAAGCGTTGGAGGTGGCGGCCTTCTCTTCGATGGCGAACTTGGTCACCGTGGCGCGAGCGCGGGCGGCTTCTTCGTAAACCATTTTGCCGCCGGCGAACACGCCCTTGCCTTCGATCTTGATGCTTTGCGGGTTTTCTTCGCCCTCGGCATCAGCAGCGTAGGCACCGATCGAGAGGCTGGCGATCAGGATGGCCAGCGGGGTTTGCTTGAAGTTCATGCGTTCACTCCGTGTGGTATGCCTTCCGGGTGGGCATCCACGACTTAGGGGTTGAAGAGTTGGCCGTGGCGATCCAGCGCTATCGCGACGACAGGGGGTTTCCCGTGCCACACAATCTGCCAGCCAAAACGTGACCTGCTGGGTCACGAAGGCGCGGAGACTACACCGCCTGCATGACACTCATGCAAATGTTTTATTACATGGCTGTAACACGATTACTACACGCTACAGGCAAAAACAAGGCCAGTTGTGGCAGGGCTTTGCTACAGGCCTTGTGCAGCAAGGCATGGCAGGGTTTTCCCCAGTCTGGCGAATTCGCAACACCCTGAACGGTGTCCAATCATCGAGCAATTGCACCAGAATGGTGTGCAGCCACCCCATTCTTGGGCGGCATGCCAAGACAGGCGAGTTCTGGTCTCGGTGGAACGACGGGGATGCCAAAGACAGGGGTCGTGGGCGTTGAGCCAGGGTCAATGCCCAGCAGCCTACGCAGAACCGGTAGGCGAGCGTTGAATCGGGATGGGGAGCTTGGGCAGAGCGAGGTTCGCTGAAACAGCGCTTATGCGGCGTCGTGGCAAGGTTGGCGGGCGGCGTGGTAGAGCCCGCCCCGCCGGCCCGTCGGGCTTACTTGCCCAGTTTCTGATTACGCAGTACGCACAGCATATCCGTCGCGATATGGGCTGCGGCAATGGCTGTGAGTTCACTCTGATCAAACGGCGGCGACACCTCCACCACGTCCATGCCGATCAGATTGACCGGGCCCATGCCACGGATGATATGCAGCGCCTGCGCGGAGCTGAGCCCACCCGCTACCGGCGTGCCAGTGCCAGGTGCAAATGCGGGGTCCAGGCAATCGATATCGAAAGTCAGGTAAGTCGGCTGCTGACCCACAATCTCCAGAATGCGCTGCAAGGTTGCCTGTGCACCGTGCTCATGCACCCAGGCAGCATCCAGCACGTTCATACCCATGAAATCATCGTTCCAGGTACGGATGCCGATTTGCACGGAGCGTTTGGGATCGATGAGGCCTTCCTTGATGGCCTTGTAGAACATGGTGCCGTGATTGAGGCTGTCCGGGCTGTCGTCGGGCCAGGTATCACAGTGGGCATCGAAGTGGATCAGGCTCAGTGGCTGACCATATTTTTCAACGTGGGCCTTGAGCAGCGGATAAGTGATGTAATGGTCGCCACCCAACGTCAGCATCTTGGCGCCGCTGGCGAGAATGGTGCGGGCGTGCTCGATGATGGTGGGGGTAATGGTGAGCGGGTTATGGGCGTCAAACCAGCAATCGCCGTAATCGATCACAGCCAGGTCTTCAAAGGGATCAAAGCCCCATGGATACGGTTTGAGTTCGGCCAGTTGCACACTGGCGGCACGCACAGCCGCCGGCCCCAGGCGGGCACCAGGACGGAAAGTGACGGCAAGGTCCAGCGGGATGCCGCTGACAACAACATCCGCACCGGTCAGGTCACGGGTGTAGCGACGACGCAGAAAGCTCAGTACGCCGGCGTAGGTATTCTCGGGATTGGTGCCATACAGGCTGGTGCGGCGCATTGCGCCATCGCCGTAAATTGTTTCGTTCATAACCATCTCATCATCAGGCCATTACCTGCGCCAGCGCTGGACTGCGTGGCGAGCAGGAAACAGTAGCAACAGCTTATCTTCGGTCTTGTACTGGCGTACAGGGATGAACTATTCAAGGACATCTTGCCAATCCGGCAACTTGATCAATTGGCTTCGCACTTCACCCTTTGCATGGGGAAATCACGCGCACGGGGCTTTCCTTGCAGCGAGCCCTCAATGCGCGCCAGCAAACCACCGTCGGCCTGCAGGGTATAGAGAACCCGCTGAGGAAAATCATGGTGGGGATTCTCAAAAACCAGTGCCTTGGCGTGGCCGGATATCAGTTTGAAATGCGTTTCATCTCGGCCGGAGGGCTGAGCCGTGTAATGCAGTGCATCGTTCAGGGTGTGGATGCGCATGAATTCGAACTCGCGCAACTGCCCCTGGCGAACGGTACGCGACACACCCAGCAAGGTGCCTGCAGCGGGTAAGGTCCACACCTCGACCGACCCGGATTCCGCGGCGGACTGCCGCCAGCAGCCGGCCAGCCAAGCCAGCTCTTCGGCCTTCACGCGCGGGGGCTCACTGGCGCTGACGCTCAAGCAAAGTAGGGACAAGCATACCCAGCCGAGGCGCTTCATTGCCCTGCATCCTTACTTGCCGCACAGGAGCAGACCTCGGTCCCCTTATCGAAAACGATCTGCCATACGCCCGGCGAGACAAGCCGCCAAACCGAGTTGAAGCGCGCGATTAGCTTCCCGCTCGGGTCACGTACGGGGCCGCTACTGTGGGCCAGCGTGCCGCTTTCCAGGACTTCCACACTATCCGGCTCCCAAGAGAATGGCGGGGTGGGCCCCTGGTAGAAGCCTTGCCAAGCTGCAGCGACCGCCGCCTTGCCACGCAACACTTTGCCCCCGCCACCAAAGAAGACAGCTTCATCAGCCAGATACCGGGTGAATGCAGCGTGATCGCGATCTGCCATGGTTTTTGCGAATGCGCGTTCCGTGTCTGCGACCTGACGGCTAAGCGCGGCCAGATCAACTGGCGCGGCATGGGTAACAAGCGTGCTCATGGCGAACAGAACCGAATAAAGACAGCGTGTCATCATCGTGCTCCAGTGGGGATTTGTCTTGCCAGTTTAGTGACTGTATAACCGGCTGTTGTGCGATATCCACAACGGCTTGTAAAGCATTTTCAACAGTGCTAGCGTCGCACCGGTTCATTCGCCCGTTTCAGGTCATCATGCTCAAGTACCAGCGCCAAGCCCATATCGACTCTTATTACGTTGCCAGCACGCCCGATATCCCCGCGTGGCCGGCACTGGATGGCAGTACCGATGCCGATGTGTGCGTAGTGGGTGGCGGACTAGCGGGTTTGTCGGCCGCGCTCAATCTCGCCGAGCGCGGTTTCTCGGTCGTGCTGCTGGAGGGCTCGCGCATCAGCCACGGCGCTTCGGGCCGCAATGGCGGGCAGGTGATCAATGGTTACGCCTGCGATATGGACACCATCAGCAAGGCGGTGGGCGATGAGCACGCACGCGTGATGTGGGACATGTCGCTGGAGGCCGTGGAGATACTCGACGAGCGTGTCCGCCGCCATCAGATCGATTGCGACTGGGTACGCGGCCATGCCCTGGCCGCAGTAAAACCGCGCAAGTTCGATGAGCTGGTTGCATGGAAGGATGAGGCTGAACGCCGCTTTGGCTACCGGCACTACACGCTGCTGGACCAAACCGCGCTACGCGCCGAACTCGATAGCCCGCGTTACTGTGGTGGCCTTCTCGATACATTGGGTGGTCACATCCACCCGCTCAAGTACGCCTTGGGTCTGGCTCGCGCGGCACAAGCTGCCGGTGTACGCATCTTTGAAAACACGCCGGTTACCCGCGTTGATCAGGGTACGCCGCCCAGAGTGGTCACCGACACGGGCACAGTCAGTTGCAAGCAGGTTGTGCTGGCGGCCAATGTGAACATGGGTGATCTGGTGCCTGGCCTGGGCGACAAGATCATGCCCGTCGGCACCTATGTCATCACCACCGAGCCACTGGGTGAGGCCCGCGCCAAAGCACTGATCAAATCCAACTTTGCCGTATGCGATACGCAGTTCGTGCTCGACTATTACCGGCTCACGGCCGATCACCGCCTGCTGTTTGGCGGCAAGGTCAGCTATTCGGGTCTGCCACCACCCAATCTGAAGGACGCCATGCGCGCCGATATGCTGCGCGTGTTCCCGCAGCTGGCCGATGTAAAAATCGACCACGCTTGGGGGGGCTTTGTGGATATCACCATGAGCCGCGCGCCACACTGGGGCCGGTTGTCGCCCGACGTGTACTTCTGCCAGGGTTTTTCTGGGCACGGCGTAGCGGTGACGGGTTTGGCGGGCAAAGTGATTGCCGAGGCGATTGCCCGGCAGAACGAGCGGCTGGACTTGTTCGGCAAGATCCCGCATCTACCCTTCCCCGGCGGCAAGCTGCTGCGCATGCCCAGTCTGGTACTGGGCATGGCCTGGTTCCGCTTGCGGGACTATTTCTAGGCGGCTGCTTCGCTCGCGGCGGCCGGCTTGGCCAGGGTGACCTGCGGCCCGGCCGGCACGCCTTCGGCAGCCCAGCGATCCAGCTCATCCATGATGGCTTTATGGGTATCGCGGCTGATCTGGGGTAGTTCACCTCCCCATACCGCCGTTGCCTCGTCAAAGCCCTGCTGCACGGCCGCGCGAATGCGTTCGATCTGGCTGGCATCACCACCACTCGCATACAGGGCAAAACTCAGTATGCGCTCAGCGGTCTTGCGTACGCCCCACTCACCATCTTCTGCAATGGCAGCCTTGGCAGCCTCGATCTCTTCCGCTGGCGCACTCAGTTGCTGCTCGCCCTTGACGACCTTGGACCATTCCAAGCCCTGCCCGTCGATCAGACCGCGCAGGAACTGCATGAACTCGCCCACCTGGCGCTCCGACTCTTCGAGCATGGTGGACAAGTCAGGCAGCTCCTTGGCCAGCCGGGCACGGGGGTTTTCGTAAACGGCGGTATCACCGTCTGCTTGACCCAGCTTAACCACGGTGGACTCGTCGGCGGGTTTGTCAGCCGATGTCGCTGCGCCAGCGCCTGCTGCGGCGCGTGACGAAGCAGCTGCTGTCCCGGTCTGGACAGCGTTAGCGGCACGTTGGCCGGCTTGCGTAATGTTTGTTGTCATTTTCCTGTCTCCGCTTGCGCGTGAGTACAGTATCGACAGATGTCGGCAGCGCTTGAGCGCCACCAGCATTTATCAGACAAGCGGGGGCCGAGTTGGCTCAGGCTGGTTGGGCGGTATCATCCTTGAGTGGATTTTTCTCGACCCACGCCTGATAGGCCGGCAGTACCTTGATGTCGGCAAAGTCTTTGAAATCCGGGTCTTCGGTCAGCACGGCGCGTACCAGCGTGTAGGCGTCGTCGGTCTTGCCCAAGGCCAACAGGATGCGAACCTGGGTATCAAAGGAAAAGTAATAGACCGGGTCGTCCGCGTGATCCGTTACTTTCTCGATGATCTCCAGCGCCTTTTCCAGCTGGGCGCGATTTCCTTTGGCTTTTTCGTAGAGGTCCCACGCCAAAGCATTGCCGGCAAAGACAAAGGCTTCGATACGCAGCTTGCCCGCGGGTGTAAACACCCAATCGCCTACCTTGCCCTCCTGATCCAGGCGCGTGAACAGCTGACTGGATACCTTGAGGTAATCGGCTTCCGTGCCCGCTGCGAGCGTGGACGACTCCGGGCCGCTGAAGCTGGTCTTGATCAGCAGATACTGGGCATACAGGTAGTCATACTCGCCAAGATCGGCGCCTTCGTGAGCCAGCTTCAGGGCATCGACCACCATGGGTCTTGCCTGCTGTGGCGAGGGGTAGGCAAGGTGCGAAGCCTGCTCGATCAGTCTGGAAATGCGCTCGTCGGAATCCTCGGCAAAAGCATATGACTTATACACAAACGCCGGTAGCGGGTTGGCCAGCGCAGTCGCCGACAGACAAAGACATAAGGCCAAGCTCAAGGTACGCAGCAAATTCATCTGGAATGCCTCCTATGCATTATCGAACCGACTCCTGGCCAATGAGCCGGAGTTCATTTGTCGTCGCCAGCATGATAATGGGGGCAGACTGCGCCGTGCGAGCAGATATGACGTAAGCATTGCCATTGCCAGCCAGAAAGGGTTGGCCAGAGACGGCTCAGGGCTTATTCAGGCGGAAACGTGCTTCGGGCAAGCCGTCCTCATCCACCGCATCTTCCACGTGGGTAAAGCCGAGCTTGCCCATCATGGCAATCGAGGCGGCATTGGCCGGATCAATGGTGGCAACCATGGCGCTCAGGCCACTGTTGTGCCAAGCCCAAGCAATCATCGCCTGGGCCAGCTCCGTTGCCAGACCTTGCCCCCAGTGCGATGGAGCCAGTGCGTAGATGATCTCGGCCACATCCGGTTCGGGGGCATAGTCGTTGTGGTTAAGACCTGCCCAGCCGATAACGGTGCCACTGGCGGCATCCACCACGGCATGCGTGCCGTAGCCCCAGCGGTCTGCGTTGCTGTTGGCGCGGTTGATCCAGCGCGCCGTGGTTTCGCGATCCAGCGGCTGACCATCACCCACCCAGTGCATGATTTGCGGGTTGGCAGTCAACGCGCAGAAAGCATCGAGATCGGCCGCTTGCCAGCGGCGCAGTTGCAGACGTGCGGTCGTGATCCAGTACATATCCAAACTCAAACCGGCTGCACAAAGAAACCGGCAATGTAGTCGCTGCTGACAGCGTGCAACGCCGCAGGTGACCACGCCGGCTTGCCATCTTTATCTACCAGCAGCGCGCGCACGCCCTCGGCAAAATCGGGGTGGCGGCAGCATTGGCACGATACGGCCAGTTCCATATCGAAGACTTCGCGCAGCGACATATGCTTGGCGCGGCGCTGGGTTTCAGCAATCAAACGGATCGATGTTGGCGAGCCGCTGGCCAGCTTTTGTGCGCCTTGGCGCAGCCAGTCGTCACTGCCTTGGTAGCGCGTGATCACCTCGACCATATCGTCCACGCTGTCGTAATCGGTCAGCGCGCGGATGGCATCCCAGCGCGCGCGTACTTCCGACGGAGCCAGTTCCACCGACGCATTGGCCGCCAGATCGCGCAGCGCACGCGAGAGGATGCGGCGGTTGGCGTCGCTATCGCCCGACCACTCCAGCGTGGACAGCAAGCCCGGCAGATGCGTGCGCGCACTGGCCGGCAGGCTGATATCGGCCAAGCCCAAGAACAGCGCATCCGCCGCGTTGAGCGACGCACCGGTCAGGCCCAGATAGAGGCCGACTTTCCCGGGCAAACGGTTCAGGAACCACGACCCGCCCACATCGGGATACAGGCCAATGGTGATTTCGGGCATGGCAATGCGCGAGCGCTCGGTCACCACGCGGTGACTAGCACCGGCAAGCAGACCCAGGCCGCCGCCCATCACGATCCCGTGCCCCCAGGCCAAGACCGGCTTGGGGTAAGTGTGGATCAGGTAATCGAGCGCGTACTCCTCGCGGAAGAACGCATCGGTCTTGGAGAAATCGCCTTCACGAATGGCCTGATGCATGGCGACTACATCACCACCCGCACAGAACGCCTTCTCGCCCGCGCCCTGCAAGAGCACGCAGATGATCTTGGGATCGTCGCGCCAGGCACCCAAGCGCTCGTTCAGCAGCCGGATCATCGGCAGCGACAGCGCATTGAGCGACTTTTCGGCATTCAGGGTGGCCACGGCAATCTGGCGGCCATTGGCGGTGGGGCGCAGTTCAAAGAGGACAGAATCGGTCATGGCAAAAAGCGCAATCAGGTCAAAGGATCAACAGCCGCGAGTGTACTGCCAGAGCTGGTAGCGGCCACGGGAGTCGATCAGCGGCAGCCAGCCCGTGGGCCCGGCAGGGTGCGGCTCGGCCGCGCAGGGGCTGGATACCAGCCTGACGCGGAACCACCATTGGCCGTGTATCCGGCGGCGATCAAGAATCTCGGGCTCAAGCTGATCGGCTTGCACCGATATGTCGGCTTGGGTGCCAGCACGGCTGGAAAGCTGGCGCGACCAGTCAGGGCCAAACCGGTTGAGCTGATCCTTGCCGAGGAGTTCCCCGATGGCGCGGAACGACTGCCCGGCCTGATGAGGCATCCACAGAATCGGCTTGCTGGTACCCACGCGCAGCAAACCAAGCCAGCCATGCCGGCGCGCAAACACCAGCAGGTCCGCGGCTTCGTAGGCGGTTTCCAGGTAACGCAAGGCGTCAACCTTAACAAGCTCCGCGGGTGCCTGCTTGTCCGGTACGGCATACACGGTCACCCGGCCCGCCGGCCCGCCGCGTTCCCGCCATTGCTGCAACGCTGGCAGGCTGACCACGCCCAAGGCGCCGGCAGGCGGGAAATGCTCCGGCGTGTAATCGGCCGCCAGTGCGGCGGCTGCCAGCAGCACCCAAACGCCGACCAGCAGCCTGATCAGCGTTTCAGCGGTTCTTCCAGACGGGAGGGCGCTTTTCCAGGAACGCACGCACACCCTCCTGCTGGTCTTCGGTATCGAACAGGTCCACAAACAGCTCACGCTCCATGGGCATGGCGCTCCACATTGGCTGCTTGCGCGCTGCCTGGATCAGCGTCTTGCAGGCTGCGACGGAGGACGGGCTCTGCTTGGCCACCTTTTCGGCCAATTCCAGCGCCTTGGCCTTGGCCTCACCCGTAGCCACCACTTCTTCCACCAGACCAATCTGCAATGCGGTTCGTGCATCCACGCGCTCACCACACAGGATCATGCGTTTAGCCCAGCCCTCGCCCACCAGCCAAGGCAGGTGCTGCGTACCCAAGCCGCCGGGCAGCAGGCCCACGGCAGCTTCAGGCAGCGCCATCACGGCGTGTTCTTCGGCAATCCGGATATCGCAGGCGAGCGCGGCTTCCAGTCCGCCGCCCATGGCATAGCCATTGATGGCGGCAATGCTCACGCCTCGGAACTGCGCCAGCGTCTCGAACGCGCGGCCAAAGAAAGTGATCATCCGGCGGGCACGCGCCTTGTCACCATCGGCAAATACATTCAGGTCGGCACCCGCACTAAAGAACTTGGGGCCTTGCCCGGTCAGCACGATTGCATAGACCTCGGGGTCAGCGTTCAGTTGCTCGACCATCGCCTGCAGGGCGGGCAGGCTCTCTTCCGTCCAGGTATTGGCGGGCGGGTTCTGCATGGTGATCAAAGCCGTATGGCCGATACGTTCCAAGCTCAACAAGGCGCTCACAGGGGCTCTCCATTCATGATGTCGGCCACACGATAGCACTGCCAAGCAACGATCGGAATCGCTTTACCTTAACGTCACTCAGCCGGCGCACCGGCATGCTTGCAATTTAATAATGATAACCATTATCATTAACTTCATGAGTACGACGAAACCCACACCCAGCCCTGCTCCCACTCCCGCCGTGCTGGACGCCCAGGCCCTGTTGGGGCAGCGCAATGAAGTCGTGATACGGCACCGGGAGGAAACCTACCGCCTACGGCTGACGCGCAACGGCAAACTGATCCTCACCAAGTAAGCCCAAGGCTCACCCGGCAACACCCTTTCCATGACGTAGCCAGCCAGGCAATTAGTTCGCCCAGCCAGCCAAGATTTCCGCCCCGCCACAGGCTGGCGGGGCCTTTTTCTGGATTCACTGGCTATGACTGGCTTGAAGCACCTTTCCCTGACTCCGCTCGCAACCCTGCTCGCGGCTCTTCCCCTGACAACCCAAGCGCTGGAAAGCGCCACACCGGCAGGCGTCAGCGACTTGCCGCCGGTCTCCATCACGGCAACCCGGCTATCCAAGGCCGCAGACGAGGTAGCCCCGAACATCAGCGTACTGCCCGGCGACGCCAACGACGCGGCCAGCGCCCGCAACCTGCAGACCGTGCTGGATGATGAACCCGGTGTCAGCGTCAATCGCGATCCGGCGAGGCGCGGCATAGGCAGCATCAACCTCCGGGGTATCGAGGGTAACCGGGTCCTGATGCAGATCGACGGTATCGCCCTGCCGGCGCTGTACCAGGGTGGCGGCGCGCCGATCTCCGGTCGCGACATGGTCGAACTCGATACCTTGTCAGCCATCGAGATTGCCAAAGGCCCCTACTCCGGCCTTTATGGGGCAGACGCAATCGGTGGCGTCGTAGCCTACCGCACACTGGAAGCCGCCGATCTGCTCCAGCCAGGGCGTGAACGCGGTGGGCGATTCAGCAGCGGATTTCATGCCGCCGATGCCAGCTACAAACTGGGCGCAGCCCATGGATGGCAAGCTGGGGAGCTGTCTGCCGTACTCGCCTACACCGCGCGCCACGGGGAGGAAACCGACAATCGGGGCGACCGCAGCAGCCTGGATGCCAGCCGAACCCGGCCGAACCCGCAGCAATGGCAAAGCGACGCCGTGCTCGCCAAGCTGGGTTGGCAGCTCGCGCCCGGCCATACCGTCAGCCTGACGCGCGATATCTTCAGCCGGGAACAGGATAGCGACCTGATCACCAGCCGTACCGGCGCGATCACGGCCCAGGTCGCCAATGACCAAGCATTGCGCCAGCGTACCAGCCTGCACTATGACTACACCCGCCAAGGCAGCGGCCTGGTCGGCGCGCGCATCAATCTGCATAGCCAACACGGTGAGAGCCGCGAATACGCACTCGAACAGCGTAGCGGTAACGTGCTGCGAACCAATCAATCGGGGTTCCTGCAGGACAGCCAAGGCCTGAACGGGCAAATGACCTACCGCCTCGACCAAGGCGATACCCTGCACACGCTGGTCTGGGGTGCAGAAGCTCAGCGCACCGAAACCAGCCGTCCCCGTTACCGCCTGCAGCGCAATGCCGATGGCAGCAGCACTAACGTCGTGGGTGGCGAAGTCTTCCCGCAGAAGACATTTCCCGATAACGACAGCGAGCGACTCGGCCTGTTCGTGCAGGATGAGATCCTCTTTGCATCCGGCATCTCACTCACGCCCTCGCTACGTTACGACCGCTTCACGCTCACCCCCCGCCCCGATGCCCTGTTTGCTGCGGCCAACCCCAGCAGCTACACGGTGAGCCGCTATCGCGACTCGGCCATCTCGCCACGGCTGAGCCTGAGTGTGCCGCTAGCCACGGGCTGGACTGGTTTTGCCCAAGCAGGCACTGGATTTCGCGCGCCCAACTTTGACGATGCGATGCTGGTCTTCAGCAATGCCGCGCAAGGCTACGAAATCCTCCCCAATCCCGCCCTCAAGGCGGAAAGAAGCCAAGGTGCAGAAATCGGCGCTCGCTACCGGGGTGCAGACCTGCTGTTCTCCGCCACCGGGTTTCACCACCGCTATCGCGACTTCATCGAGAACGTCATGGTGTCGCCCCGGGATACCAACGCCAACGGCATTGCCATGGAGTTCCAGTCGCGCAACGTCGCCCGGGTTCGGATTGAAGGGCTGGAACTGCAAACGCGCTGGACGCCGCAAGATGCACTGAGCCTGCGCGCAGGTTTGTCTTGGGCCAGAGGCACCAAACTCGGTGATCACACCCCGCTCGATAGCTTGGACCCGTTGCGGGGCAGCCTGGCCGCGGATTACCGACTCGATCACTGGACTGCCACGCTGGCCGTTCGGGGTGCCAAACGCAAGACGCGGGTGAGTGCTGCCACGGTCTGGCAGGCACCGGGATACGGCGTGATCGACCTCTCGCTGCGCTACATGCCGCGCCCCGATCTCACCCTCACCACGGGCATCTACAACCTCGGCGACAAGAAGTACTGGCTGTGGAGCGACGTCAAAGGCCAGCCTGCCAGCAGCGCCGTGCTGGACCGCTACACCCAGCCCGGCCGCCACGCCGGCATTCACCTTGATTACCGCTTCTGATTCCCCACAAGGACATGCTCATGAACGCCACCACACTCTGGCAGCAATACCTGCACCTCAAGGCCGCCGAACCCAAGCTGCGCGCGCGCGACGCCGCCGCCAAACTCGGCGTCAGCGAGGCCGAACTGGTCGCCGCCGACCCGGCCTCCATCACCCTGTTCCCCAAGTGGGCCGATATTCTCGGCCGGCTTGAATCGCTGGGCACGGTGATGACGCTCACGCGCAACGAAGCCGCTGTGCACGAGAAGACCGGCATCTACGCCAATGTGCAGATCGATGGCGATATCGGCCTGGCGCTGAACCCGGAGATCGACCTGCGTTTCTTCCTGCACAGCTGGCGCTATGGCTTTGCGCTGACGAGCCACAAACCGTCGATCCAGTTCTTTGATCGCTATGGCGAAGCCGTGCACAAGGTCTTCCTGACCGAGACCTCGCACCGCGCGGCCTTTGATGAGCTGGTCAAGCACTACGCCAGCAGCCACGCCGTGGTCGAACCCGACCGTGAACGCAGCGTGCCGGCCGAGAAACCCGACGCCGACATCGACGCCGCCGCCTTCCGCGAGGGCTGGTGCCAGTTGCAGGACACGCACGAATTCTTTCCGCTGCTGCGTAAGTTCGCCGTGAGCCACACGCAGGCGCTGCGGCTGGCACCCGTGGGCTATGCACGTGAGGTAAGCCGCGATGCCGTGGGCATCCTGCTGCATGCCGCAGCCGACCGCGCCCTGCCCATCATGGTGTTTGCGGGCAATCAGGGTTGCCTGCAAATCCATACCGGCCCGGTTCATCGCATTGTGGTGATGGGCCCTTGGCTCAACGTGCTCGACAGCGGCTTCAACCTGCACCTGCGCACTGATTTGCTGGCGCGCGCCTACGTGGTACGCAAACCCACGCGCGATGGCGAAGTGACCTCGCTGGAGTGCTACGACGCGCAAGGCCGCCTGATTGTGCAGTTCTTTGGCGAACGCAAACCCGGCAGACCGGAGCTGCGCGATTGGGCCGAACTGGCGCTGAGCCTGCCGGGCAAGGAGGTGGAGCATGCGCGCCAAGCTGCTTGAATCCTTGTTGCTGGCGGTGGCGATAGCGCTGCCCGCGCAGGCCGGTGAGCGCATCGTCGCGGTCACGTCGGATGTCGCCGAAATTCTTGTCGCCCTTGGGAAGGCCGGTGAGGTAGTGGGCCGCGATCGCGCCACCAAGCTGCCAGCGCTGGCGCAAACGCCCGAGATCGGCAGTTCGCGTTCGCTCAGCGCCGAACCCATCGCCCGGCTCAAACCCACCTTGGTAGTAGGCAGCGCACTGGCCACGCCCGACGCGATCTGGGCCCAGCTGCAAGGCTTGGGTATCCGTGCCGTGAAGGTAGGCGAGCGGGCCGATGGTCAGGACTACGCCACCATCATTCGCCAGGTTGGCCAGCTTGCCGGTGCCAAACCCGCCGCCGACAAACTGGCACACGAATGGCAAGGCGCCATGCAGCCCGGCGTGCCTATCGCCCGGCGCGTGCTGATCAGCTACGAGGGCAACACGATGGCCGGCCGTAACACGCCGGCCGACGCGCTGATCCGTGCGGCCGGGGCCATCAACGCTGCGGGCCAGATCGAAGGCTACAAGCCGATTGATGCCGAAGCCCTGGCCAAGCTATCGCCCGATCTGATCTTGGTCGCTGAACACAACCGTGCGGTGTATGGCGGGCTCGATGCGCTCAAACGCCGTGCCGACATTGCGTCCACCCCGGCTGGCCGCAGCGGCCGTGTGCTGGAAGTGCCGGTGCAGGACTTCTTTACCATCAACCTCGATAGCCCGGCCGCCGTGCGCAAGCTGCGCGGCCTGCTCAACTGATATGCGCAGCGGAACTGGCACCTTGCGCACGGCTTGGCACCGCGCCCCTATCGTTGGCACGCTCAGTTTGAAGGGCTTGGCACCGCTAGGGCTGGCACTCCTGTTCATCGGCCTGCCGCTGTTCGCGCTGGGTTTTCAGGGCGATGGCTGGGCCTGGCCTGATTGGCAAGACCCGCTCTGGCAGGGCCTGCGCCTGCCGCGCGTAATGGCTGCGCTGTTGGTGGGCGCGGCTTTGTCGGCGGCCGGGGCCGCTTTGCAGGCGCTATTCCGCAACCCGATGGCCGATCCCGGTCTGATCGGCACCTCGGGCGGTGCAGCGCTGGCAGTGGTGGGCATCATGGCAATGGGCTGGAGCTGGCTGCCCCTACCCTTGGCCGCCTTTGCCGGCGGCCTGCTGGCCACCTGGATGCTGCTCGCGCTATCGCAACGCTTGGGTGGCGGCACGCTGGGGCTGCTGTTGCTGGGCCTGATGCTGGGCAGCCTGTTCGGCGCAGTCACAGGCATGATGCTGTTCCTCTCAGACGATCTTACCCTGCGCAGCGCCATGACCTGGCTGGCCGGCCAGCTCGGTGCCAGCACCGGCGCACCACTGATCTGGGCCGCGCCCATTGCCCTGATCGGCATGGTCATCCTGCTGGCACTGGGGCGTGATCTCGATTGCCTGCTGCTGGGCGAGGAAGCCGCCACCAGCCTGGGCGTGCGCGTGCAGCGCGTGCGGCTTTACACCGCTATCGGCGCTGCGCTCACCGTAGGCGCCGCCGTATCGGTCGCCGGCATCATCGGCTTTGTGGGGATGATGATTCCCAACGCCTGCGCGCTGATCCTGGGTGGCAGCCGCCGCCAGCTGATTACCGTATCCGCCTTGTACGGCGCGCTGTTCCTGTTGGGTATGGATACCCTCGCCCGCGGCATCGCCTACCCCATCAACCTGCCCGTCGGCTTGCTAGCCGGCTTTGTCGGGCCGGTGTTCTTTGTCTGGCTGTTCCGACTACGCACCAAGGAGCCCGCATGAACCGCGCCGCCCAGCACGAAATCGCCCCACCCGCGTTCCAGCTGCGCAGCCTGGGCCTGCAACTGGGCCGCAAAACCCTGCTGAGCCACATCGACACCAGCCTGCCCGGTGGTGCCATCACGGCCTTGGTCGGCCCCAACGGCGCAGGCAAAAGCACGCTGTTGCGCCTGCTCGCCGGCCTGCAATCTCCCAGCAGCGGCGCAGTACGCCTGGGCGACGGCCATGCGGTAGACCGGCTGGACCCGCAACAACGCGCCCGCCGCATAGGCTGGCTGGGCCAGTTCCTGCCCGACGATCTGCCGCTGAGCCTGCGCGACGTAGTACTGCTCGGCCGCCGCCCCATGCTGGGCGGCCAGGGTAACCCGGATGCGGCCGATCACGCCCGCGTCGATGCCGCACTGGCCAAGTTCGACCTGACCGACCTGGCCGACCGCCGCTGGCAGGTACTCTCAGGCGGCGAACGCCAACGCGCAGGCCTGGCCCGGCTGATAGTGCAGGACGCACCGATCTGGCTGCTGGATGAGCCCACCAACCATCTCGATCTCAAGCACCAAGCCCGCTTGTTCCACCTGCTGCGGCAGGAGCGCAGCCTGGGCCGCAGCATCGTGCTGGTCCTGCACGATCTGGAACAGGCCGCACGCTGGGCCGATCATTTGCTGTTGATGGCGGGCGGGAAACTGGTCACGGTGGGGCCACCCGAGGCGGTGCTGCGAGAGGATTTGCTGGCAAGCGCTTATGAATGGCCGATACGCGTGAGCCGCGATCCGCAGGGTGGGTGGCATCTGGCGGCAGCTGCCGCGTAGTTCGCACGCCCTCCTCAATGACAAAGCCCCCGCAATGCTGCGAGGGCTTTGGATTCAGACTCCATGAAGATCAGCCCGATTCAATAACGCAACGGGCGTTACCGGTCTATCAGTTTTCCCAATACGGGCGCTTGCCATAGAACTGGTGCACGTCGCGATTCCACTTTTCATCAGCCATCGTGGGCCAACTATCGGTATTGAAGCCGGGGGCGTCCTTCATGCTTTCCTTGGTGGCATCGAGCACGTAGTCATCACCCTTTTCGCTACGCTTGAACGCATTGAAAGGCACGGCAAACAGCTTCTCGCCCAAAGAAAAGAAGCCCCCGAACGACACCACCGCATAGGCCACACGACCAGAGCGCGGGTCGATGACAATCTCTTTGATATCGCCAATATGCTCATCCTTGAGATTGACCACATCGGTACCGATCATGCTGGATGCCTTGATCGGTGAATTGGAAAACGCTTGTAAGGTCGACATCGTGTTTCTCCGGTTGCTTGCTGCAATGAAGCGGGTGCCGGCTGCGACGTATTGCCACACCCGACCTGACCGCATTGTCGTTCTCAGGCCAGACACGACCTGAACGGCATGCCTTGTTCAATCGTGATAAAGCTGGCCATTCTCGACACGGACGCGGTCGCCTACCCGCAGGCTGTCGGCGTTGTCGTAGTCGAACTGCCGTGTCCGGCCGTTTTCAAGCCGTACGCTGATGCGGTAAATCCGCATGCCGTCGCTCTGGCGCTGTTCGATCTGGTTGCCGATCACGGCACCACCGACCAAGCCCACCCCGGTCGCCACCGAGCGCCCGGAGCCCTTGCCGATCTGGTTACCGACCACCGCCCCCAGCACCGCACCTATCACGGCACCGCCGCCCGAGGTGCGTCCATCCGTGCGCGACAACTCAATCTGGCTGACATGGCCGAACTGCACCGGGTAGTCGGCCTGTGCGGCATACCGGTCATCAACCGTATCGCCACGCCGCAAGGTGTTGGCGCAGGCGGAAAACAACAGCAAGGTGGAAACAGTGATCAAAACGCGTAGCGTGCGGGCATACATGGCGAAACCTCCCGTGTGCAGCGCTGGTGGTCTGCCCAGATAGGCAAGCTTGATGGCGGCACCGGCTCAGACTGAAGCTGCGAGAAGTGTCTGTCGGTACGTTGGCGAACACAGCATTGCGCTGGTTCGGATTGCCGGTGGCAGGACGAGGTCAGAAGCTGGCGTCCGCCGCACCGGTCACACTGCAGGCTCAGTACCTAGCTGCCCGAATGGTTGGAACTTGTATCGTGGACGGGTACGCCAACCCAATTATTCAAAATTCAAGACCAGATCCTACGGCCCCTTTGCTCGGCGTGGCGACTGACTTCAGTGCGCGAGCAGCGTGTTCTGATCATGAACAAGCTTCCACCCCTCCGCCTCCAGCGCGAAGACCAGCGATAGCACGTATTTCATTTCATACGGCTTCCCATGTTGATCCTTGTCGCTATACCTGACCGAATACACGGCAATGCCCGTATTGGCGGTGCTTGTAAGCCCAATCTGTTCGAGCTGCCAGGACCAATCCGTATCAGCGAGCCAGGACTTCATGGCTGATTTGAAAGCTTGAGTCGTAGTACTCGTCTTGCCGTTCGGGGCAACAAATGTCAGCTGCTCGCCTGACGTGAGCGTCTTTTCGAACGCTGCCCAATCTCGGGTCTTGATGGCTAGAAGATGTTCTTGCAGCGCTTCAGGGAATGTATCTTGACCTGCAATAGCAACGGTGGGGAGCAGCACGAGTAAGGCAAGTAGCTTGCGGGTACGCATGAATTGAGGACCGGAGGGTTGATCTTCGGAAATCCAACATGTCGATTAGTCTTCCAACCACATCCCAACCCCCCGCCAATGCTTGGCCCCAATCAAAATAAACCGCAGCTTGTCCTCAAGCTGATGTTTGGGGCTACGTAGTTCCGGTGAATCCGCATCGGGCGGATTCACCAGTTCCGGCAGGGTGGAAAACACGGTTTTCACCACCAGATCCGCCAGCATTTCCAGATCGGGCTGTGCCAGATGTTCCAGCTTGGGGCTTTGGGCCAGATCGGCCTCAAGGTCTGTGATGAAGTGGTGCTGCATGGCGTTGATGGCTTGCCGCACCAGCGGTGAGCCGCCGTATTGTTCGCGCGCGAGGAACAGGAACAGTTGCCGGTGCGCGAGTACGTAATCGACAAAGATATGCACGGAGGCATGGATGGCGCCATGCTGTTCTTCATTGCGGCGTACCAAGCGGATCGCTTCGCGGAAGCTGGTGCTGACCTGTTCGACCAGCGCCAGGCCCAGCGCGTCCATATCGTCGAAGTGCCGGTAGAAGGCGGCGGGCACGATGCCGACTTGGCGGGTGATTTCGCGCAGGCTGATGGCGCTGAAGCCACGGCCGTTAGCCATCAGTTCCAGGGTCGCATCCAGTAGCGACTGGCGGGTCTGCTGTTTTTTTTCTGCGCGCATCAGCAAGGAGAGTTCTCGACTACAAGGGTTTTGGCGTAGCGGGGCAATGTATCAGATGCGGGCCAGCTTGATGTAGCGCAAAACTCTTTAGTGAACATTTGTTGACTGAAACCATAAACGTCGGCAATCTGTGAACACTTGTTCACTCAAAAGATGAGCCAACGTGCGCCTTTTGCCTGATTTCTTCGTCAACACCCTACTGCCCCGCGTGTCCGTACTGCGCGGCTGGCTGCGTGAAGACATATTCGATTACTACGGCCGCCTGCTGCACCCGCAGCTGCAATTGCAGCGCGTGTTCGCCCGCGTGGTGGCCAAGCGCCTTGAGGGCGACAGCACCGTCGTCCTCACCCTGGCTCCCAGCCGCCACTGGCGCGGCATGCAAGCCGGACAGCATGTACCGCTCACCGTAGAGGTTGGCGGTATCCGCCACACGCGCTACTACAGCCCCATGCAGCAGACAAATGGCTTGATCGAGATTGGTGCCAAACGCCAGGCTGACGGCTTGGTATCGAACTGGCTGCACGCGCAGCTGCAAGTGGGCCAATACATCGAACTGGGCCAGGCCAGCGGTGCCTTTACGCTGTCCAGCCCAACACCAACCAAGTTGCTGATGCTGGCGGCCGGTAGCGGCATTACGCCCTTGCTGGCGATGCTGCGCGGCCTGCAAGCCAAGGGCCAAGCAAGCGACGCCGTGCTGGTTTACTACGCACGCCATCGCCGCGAGCTGGCATTTATCGACGAGCTACGCGCCTTGCCAGGCCTTGCCGTGCATGTCTGCCTGACCGGCGAAGCTCCGCTGGCTGGCGAACATGCTGGCCGCATCAGTGCCGATCAGCTGCAAGCACTGGTGCCCGATGCGGCGCAGCGCCACGCCTATGCCTGCGGCAGCTTTGGCTTTACCCAAGCCGTAGCGGCCATTGCCGCCCAAGGCGGCGTGGCCAGTCTGGCGCAGGAGTCGTTCAGCCCGCCGGTGTGGAACGAAACCGATGCAGCCACGGTGGAACTGACTTTTACCCGCAGTGGCCAGCAAGTGAGCGGCCAGACCGGGCTGGACTTGCTGAGCCAGGCCGAAGCGAACGGACTGCAACCCGCATTTGGTTGCCGCATGGGCATCTGCAATACCTGCACCTGCCACAAGCGCGAAGGTGCCGTGCGCGATTTGCGTACCGGGCAGATTTCGCTGGAACCCGACGAGACGATCCGCCTGTGCATCTCTGCACCGGTCGGCCCCGTTGTGCTCGATTTGTGATCGACAAGGATCAACCATGACCCTGAGCCGAACCCTCACCCCGCAAGAAGCCGACGCCTTCGGCCGTGAACTCGACGCGCTGCGTAACCAGCACCTGGCCGAGCGTGGCGAAGTGGATGCACGCTATATCCGCCGTGTCCGCACCAGCGTGCGCATCGCCGAACTCGCCGGTCGCCTGATGCTGTTTGCCGGCTTCTTCCCGCCTACCTGGATTGCCGGCACGCTGCTGCTGGCGTTTGCCAAGATTGTCGACAATATGGAGCTGGGCCATAACGTGATGCATGGCCAGTACGACTTCATGAACGACCCGGAATTTTCGGGCAAGACATTCGAGTGGGATCACAGCTGCACCAGCGATGCCTGGCGCAAGACCCACAACTACGAGCACCACACTTACACCAATGTGCTGGGCAAGGATCACGACGTAGGCTACGGCACCGTGCGCATCTTTGCCGAACAGCGCTGGCGGCCGTTCTACCTGCTGCAGCCGCTATGGGCATTCTTGCAGGCCGTTCTGTTCGAGTACGCGATTGCGATTTTTGATCTGAAACTCAATCGCTACTTCAAGGGCAAAGTCAGCAAGGAAGAGCTCGATGCCAAGCTGCCGCCGGTAAAGCGCAAGCTGTGGCGCAAGTTCATCAAGGATTACGTGTTCTTCCCGCTCCTGGCAGGCCCCAATTTTCTGGGCGTGCTGGCGGGCAATGCGGTGGCCAACCTGCTGCGCAATCTGTGGACGTTTGCGGTGATCTTCTGCGGCCACTTCACGCAGGATGCCGAGGTGTTCCCGCCCTCGGTGCTCAAGCATGAAACGCGCGGCCAGTGGTATGTGCGCCAGCTGCGCGGTTCATCGAACCTCAGCGGCAGCTGGTTCCTGCACTTCATGACCGGCAACCTAAGCCACCAGATCGAACACCACCTGTTCCCCGATCTGCCCGCTCGCCGCTACGCCTTGATGGCCCCCAAGGTGCGCGAGATCTGCGCGCGGTACGGCCAGCACTACAACACGGGCAGCTTTGCCGGGCAGTTCTTCAGCGTGATTGTGCGGCTGTTCCGCCATGCCTTCCCGAGCCAGCCGCGCCGGCAAGCGGCATAAAGCAAAACGGGGCGTGAATCACGCCCCGTTTTGCTATGGCCATCAGCACTCTTTGACCATCAGGAACTTGATGATCCCGTTCGGGTAGCCCGCAATGCGCGCCCGCTCGGCATAGCCGTGCTTGAGATAGAACCCCGGTGCCTGGTAGCTCAGGGTGGTGAGGTAATACACCGTGCAACCCCGGCCAGCCGCGTGGGCCTCAAACGCCGCCAGCAAGCGCGATGCCACGCCCTGCCCGCGCTGGGCTTCATCCACCCAGAGTTCCAGCAGTTCGCAGCACTGGCCCCAGGTGCGGCCGACCGCACCACCGATCAGCGTGCCATCGGGTGTCCGCGCAAATGCCGCCAGGGGTGCCACATCGTTCAGCGGGGCAACGGCATAGTTATGCCGCTCCAGCCCTTCATCCACCAGCGCCAGCGCGGCTTCGTCGGGCGCATCGGCAAGCTCGATGGCAATCATCAATTCGTCATTGGCGGGCAAGGCGGACTCCCGGTGCAGGTGGCGATGAAGCGGCTATGCATCAAGGACGACACACATCGTTCTGCAAGAAGGCAATGATCGCATCCTGCATGACCTGCCTGGAAGCCGGCGTGCCGTGGTCGTTCATGTCGTTGTGCTTGGTGTCCGGCAGATTCACGCGGCAGAAGCGCTCGGGCAGTTGCGTGGAAGGTGCCGGCAAAACGCCCGCGTCTGCCGGCTGATCGGCACTACGCAAGGTCAGCACCGGCAGAGAACCATTCTGTGGCAATGGCACCCGGCGATTATCCAGCGTAACCAGTGCCGCCACCGCCTGCGGGTTTTCTGCGGTGTAGAGCGCGGCAATATCCCCGCCTTGCGAGTGGCCCATCAGGGTGACTTTCTGCCATTGATACGCCGGGAACTGCTTGGGCAACGCCTGCAGCAGGTAAGCCAGGGCATCCGCGCCCCGGCGCCAGTACGCCCCCCGATCCTTGGCGATGTTGCCGGTATTGGGCATGGGGGCGTCGCCCTCCAGATCGTGCTGGACGATGATGGTCAGGTAGCCCTGCTTGGCCAATGCATTGCCGATGAATGAGTAATCCTTGGCGGCCACGGTGTAACCCGTTCCGAACAGCGCAGCCCGACACGGCGGCTGGCACCCGTCTAGAGATGGCGTGTAAATGGCCAAAGGAATCTGGCGCGATGACGCCGGATGAACAACGGTAGTCGTGACAGGATCTGCCAATGCCGAAACACCAGCCCAAGCAAGGGCGAATACAGCCAGTAAATTCATGCGCTTTGATGCCTGTTAGAAGAAAAAGAAAGGCAGCGTGACGCTGCCTGTTTGGGCGAAGACGAATAGTTGAGTGATCGATCCACCACGCCCGAACCAAGCGGGATTGTCAGCTAGAAGTCGCCATTGATGCTCAGGTAAACCCGACCATGCCGGTTATCGCCATACGCGTAGCCAAAATAGGCCGGTCCCAAGCGTGTATCGCTGCCCACAAACAGCACACCGGCGTAGCGCAGCTTGTCTTCGCGATAGCTTGCGTCGATACCGCCCCAGGTACGTGCAGTTTCAAGCGACACTCCCCAGAAGCCAGCCGTACCGAGCAGCGGCGCCAGGCGCGTGACATCTTGCGAGAGGCGCAATTGCGCACGGGCGATGCGCTTGGCGCGGATGGCATCCACCCCATAGCTCGACAAGCGAAACAGGCCGCCCGCAGTAGGCAAGGAATCGATATCGGCATCATTCGACCAGTCGTAGCGCAGGTCGATCAAACCGGCCCAGGCACCCACGCGCAGGGCTTGCTTGAGCGTGAGGTTGGCCGTGCTGAAATCCTCATCTCGCCCCATGCTGGCCAGATTGCGGTAGGCGTTCAGGCCGGCGAAATAGCCTTCACGCGGGTACTGGGCGCTATCTAGCTGGTCGATGGCGAACTTGAGGCGCACACCGCCTTGGGTGGTGGCCAGATCAGGGAACGCCGGATCACCAGTCGAACGCGATGCGCGGACGCGACTCTTTTCCAGCCCTATACGCAACTGGGCGGATCGACCCACGTTCAGACCCGCATCGATATTCACGTTACGGCGGACAAGCCGGTAATCGGCCACGCGCTCGCCGGCCAGATAAATGGGGAAGGCATCATTGTTGATGCTCCCTTCCAGCGCAACAAAGCCACCATCGTCGGGCCGCAGGGGCTGGTAAAACGCGGTGCTGAGGCCACGCGCCTTACCCAGCCAAGCGCGTGTTTTCCACTCGCCACCCAGTTTATTGAGCCAGGTGCGGCGGTATTGTGCGCTCAGCAGGAAGGCCGCATCGTCTTCAAAATCGGTACGCAGACCCAGGCCGAGATCGAGATAACCCGGCCCCCAGGACTTTTCGCGCGGCAGGATCAGGAGGTTGGCGCCATCGCCATCGGGGATCAGCCGGTAATCAATCTGGTCAAAGTCACCGCGGGCGTAGGCACGGCCCAGGCTGGCGTGCAGCGCAGGTACATCCAGTGGCTCACCAGCCGGCACGGCCAGTGTGTCCTTGAGCACATCGGGGCTGACAAAGCGGGTGGCATCCACTGTTACCGACTTGACCTTGGGCGGTACAAAGGCACGCGCCGCTGTCTGCTCACGCCAGTTGGCGAAGGCTGCCGGCTCAACCTGCAGCGCAAGCAATTGCGGCAGGGCTTCGCGGGCAGCCAGCTCGCCGGCCGCGATGGCGGTTTCAGCCGCATTGAACTCGGTGCCCGAGAGGGCGCCGAGTTCGGGCCGGATCAACAGATCCCGTTTGCCCAGCTGGGCAATCTGTTCGTCGACATTACGCTGGGTCAGCACACGCAAGGTTTGGTCCGATACCGCCAGCGCATCGGTCACTTCCTTGCGGCTGAGCAGGGGCGAACCCACATCGATGGCGATCACCCGCTCGCCGCAAAGGCCGCGTGCCACATCGACCGGCAGGTTACGGGCGATACCGCCATCCACCAGCATCCGGGTATCGCGCTCGACCGGCGGAAACACGCCCGGCACCGCCATGCTGGCGCGCATGGCCGCAGCCAGATCACCGCGCGAGAGCACTACCATATCGCCGGTTTCCAGATCGGCCGCTACGGCGCGATACGGAATCGCCAGCTGATCAAAACTGGGCAAGGCGGCGTTATTGACGAGCCGGCGGATCAGCAAGTCCACCTTCTGGGTACCGATCGCCCCTTTGGGGAACAGCATCTCGCCCCGATCAGACAGACCCAGGCCCAGGTTCATCATGCCCAGCCAGTCATCCTGCTTGTCCTTGAAAGTGCGCTGGGGGCGGCGCGGGCGATCATCCAGCACCTCATCCCAATGGATGGCGCGCACCGCCGCCTCGACCTCGGCCGCCGAACGACCGCCGGCATAAAGACCCCCAACCAGCGCCCCCATGCTGGTACCCACAACGCAATCAACAGGGATACGGGCCGCCTCCAGTACCTTGAGCACACCCACATGAGCCAGCCCGCGGGCGCCACCACCGCCGAGCACCAGCGCAACCTTGGGGCGTTCGGGGGGCGCGGCCTGCAAAGGCAGGGCCACACTCACAGACAGCAAGCAGCAGAGCAGTCGGAATACTGAAGCAGGCACAGGCATCCTAAGCAGAGAAGTCATCGCCGAAAGATAGACGGGCCTCGGCGTTCAGCCAATCTATCAGGGTTTGCAGTACGGGCCGATGCGGCGGCGCCTGCGTGGTGACGAGGTAATAGGCCCAAGGGTGGGCCAGCGTCTGGGAGAAAACCTGTACCAGCTTGCCGCTGGCCAGCTCGTCCTGCACCAGCGAGCGCCGCGCCAAGGCAATGCCCTGCCCTTCAACCGCCGCCTGCACCAGCATGCCGGAATCGCTGAACACCAAGCCGTGATCGGGTTCCTGCCAATCCAGCCCCACGCTGGCAAACCAGGGTTGCCAGGGCTCATCAATCGCACGCAGCAGCGGCTTGCCGGCCAGGGCATCGGGTGTGCCCGGCAGGCCACCCGAGAGCCGGGGGCTGGCCACGACCAGAAAGTATTCATGCAGAAAGGGCTGGGCATGCAGGCCCCGCCATTGGCCTGGTCCGATACGGATGGCGAGATCCATCCCGGACTCGGCCAGGGATTCAATCTGTTTGGAAGTCTGCACCCAGAGTTCGATATCGGGATGATCTTCGATGAATCGCCCGAGCCTGGGTGTGAGCCAACGCGCACTGAACGAGGGCAGAACCGTCACCACCAGACGCGGGCGCTCACGCTCGCGGCGGATGGCATCCAGCTCCTGCCCCACACCCATCAGCAAGCGGTTGACCGTAGCAGCCAGCCGCCTGCCTTCCGGAGTCAGGGCAATCCCGCGCCCCTGACGCACAAACAGTGCGTAGCCCAGCTGCGTTTCCAGCCCGCTGATCTGGTGGGATACCGCACCGGGGGTCACAAACAGCTCGGCCGCCGCGCGCGCCACGCTACCCAGGCGGGCGGCGGCTTCAAACGCACGTAATGCGGGCAGAGATGGCAAACGGCCGGGCGATTCCATTGTTGAGTATTTCTCAATTAATTCATGAAAAAGGATCGATAGACGATCAATCCTCACACACAGAGAATGCAAGCACAGAAGGCCGGAATCAACCTTCCTGATCAGTGGAGCGCATCATGACAATACTGCATGATTTTATCGAATACGAACAAGAACTGGCGTGGCATCACCTGCGCAGCGTCAATGCCGACCTGGGTGATCGCATTCATTGCCACGAGGGTCAGCTGTGGATCACCGACGCAGCGGGTAACGATGTACTGCTGAGTGCAGGGCAAAGCCACCGGATCAGCCACCGCGGCCGAGTGGTCATCGAAGCCCTGTCTGCCGCCCGGCTGCAACTGCTGCCGAGGCGTACGGCCAGGCTCACAATGTCATCCATGCGCTGCCTGCTGCAACAAGCCCGCCGTGTCATCCATCGTCCCGGGCAACAGTTGATCGCCTGGTGGAGACGTCGGTCGCATCACCGTGGCAATGCGGCACCCGCAAGCGCAATCTGTCCGCACTGAGGTAACCCGGTCAACCGTGAGGTCATTCAACTTTTTCACCCCGCAAGGAGCACATCATGGAACAGCATTTCGACGCACAGCATTTTGACGAACCCCACCACTACGACGACAAGCTCGAAGCCATCGTCATCTTCGCGATTGCCTTGGTCATCGGGGTCGGTGTACTGGTGTACTTTGTGGTCAACGATGGTAATGCCGGCTATATGCAACGCTCGGATGCCACCCCGGCAAGCACCCAAGTGACCAAGGTCTGAGCCCGGTGCTGCGGTTTACTCACGCCCGCTGAGGAAGTGCCGGGCAGCGTTCCCCCCGGGAATACTGCCCCGCACTTCTTCGGCGGTGCCTTGTCTGCTCCTCGGCGCGCTTGCGCCTGCTCGTCCACTGCCTATCCTGCAAGTCTTCTCCTCAAACACGCCACACGCCGATGATCACACTTCATTTCGTTCCCAGCACTGCCAGCCTGACACCCCATATCTTGCTGGAGGAGCTGGGCATTCCTTTCGAGCTGGTCGAAATCGACAAAGATGGCGGCGAACTGGATTCGCCGGCCTATCGCAAACTCAACCCCAATGGCTTGATCCCGGTATTGCGTGATGGTGATCTGGTGCTGTTTGAAACCGCCGCGATCTGTCTGCATCTAGCGGACACCCACCCCGACGCCGCGCTGATGCCTCCCCTTGCCACACCCGAGCGTGCAGAGACCTACAAGTGGCTGAGCTGGCTCTCCACCACCTTGCAGCAAACCCTGATCCTGTACTTCTATCCGCAGCGCTGGGCAGACAACGAGGCAGGCGCCGAGGTCGTGAAGTGCTGCGCACGCGATAAAACCCTGCTGTTGCTGGAGCAGATCGATACCCAGCTCGCCAGCCATGGCCAGCCCTGGCTCTTGGGTACGCAGTTCAGCCTGGTGGACATCTACGCCATGATGCTGTGTCGCTGGACGCGCAACTTCCCCGAGCGCAAGGCGCGGGATTTCACCCACATCAAACCCTGGCTGGATCGCGTACTGGCCCGCCCTGCCGTGCAGCGCGCGTTTGCGCGTGAAGGTCTGGTGGCACCGTTCGTTTGAGATGCTGGGGAGGGTGCAATAAGGCCCAGCCGCATTGCACCTTGGCCGGCAACGCCACGCCTGATGGTGCAACACGCTGCGCTTATTGCACCCTAGGGGTTGACCGGGCCTGCCGGTTACCGCTGCCGGCGTGAGGGTCTACACTTCTTTCAAGTCCCTCACGGAGTCTGCCCATGCACTTGCTCGCCCATCGCGGCTATCACGCCAAACTACCCGAGAACACGCTGACAGCCTTTGCATCGGCCGTGGAAGTTGGCTTTGAGGGAATCGAAACCGATGTGCGCGTCAGCGCAGACAACGAACCGGTGCTGTTTCACGATCGGGTGGCACCCAACGGGGTAGCGGTGGCCGCACTGACCCGCAAGCAGCTCAGCGAGGTCTGCGGTTACACGGTGCCCACGCTGACCGAGGCGCTCGATGCCTTGCCGGGCATCTGGTGGAATATCGAGATCAAGACACCTGCCGCCGCCAGCCTTGCGCTGCCCATCCTGTCTGATTACGACAGCAGCCACCGGCTACTGGTCACCTCGTTCCGGCACGATGTGGTGCTGGCCGCGGCCGAAATGCTGGCGTCGGACTGCGGCTTGCTTAATGCGCATCGCCCGGCCGCCCTCAGTACCCTGTTGCACGCCGCCCTGCCCCATCCCAACCTGCGCACCCTGGTCTGGGATTGCGAGATCGTTGATCCGGACATCCTGCGCCAAGCGAATGCGCTGGGTTTCCGCAACGCGGTCTATGGCGCCAAAACCCTGTACGAACATCAGTTGATGCAGGAACTGGGGGTCCACACCCTGATTACCGATTACCCGCAATATGTGGGTCTGCTGCCCGGATGAAAAACCTGGGGCCGGTGTCGCGCGGCTGGCTTTCGGCCATCGGGATCCATACGCTGGGTGAACTGGCGGACGTGGGTTCGATAACGGCTTATCGGCTCATACGCCAGCATGGCCATCGCGCCAATCTCAATCTGCTTTATGCACTGGAAGCGGCGCTGCGAGGCTGCCACTGGCAGGCGCTCGACCCAGCGACCCGGGCCTCACTGCAAGCAGCGGGCCGACAGATTGCGGCGGAACTCAAAGCAGGCTGACCGGTCTTCCTGATGCGCGTCCCCACAACGCCGGGATGATTCGGTTAGAATCCCCGCTTCCCCTCCATCCCTTCCGGATAGCATTTATGTTGAAAGGCAGTCTGGTCGCGCTCGTGACCCCGATGTTTGAAGACGGCAGCCTCGATTTCGAGAGTCTTAACAAGCTGGTCGATTTTCACGTCGAGGCAGGCACAGCAGGGATCGTCGCCGTGGGTACCACCGGCGAATCGGCCACCGTTGACGTAGAAGAGCATGTCGCCATCATCAAAGCCACCGTGGCTGCGGCTCGTGGCCGCGTCAAGGTGATTGCCGGCACGGGTGCCAACTCCACCTCCGAAGCAATCGCGCTGGCCGAGCAAGCCAAGGCCGTCGGTGCCGACATGACCCTCTCGGTGGTGCCGTACTACAACAAGCCCACGCAAGAAGGCATCTACCAGCATTACAAGAAGATCGCCGAGTCGGTGGATATCCCGGTGATCCTCTACAACGTGCCCGGTCGTACCGTGGCCGACATGAGCAACGACACCACCCTGCGTCTGGCAGAGATACCCGGCATCATCGGGCTCAAGGACGCCACAGGCGATATCGGCCGTGCTGCCGATCTGTTCATGCGTGCACCCAAGGATTTTGCGCTCTACTCGGGTGACGACGCGACCGGCATCGCCTTCATGCTGCTGGGCGGTCACGGCGTGATCTCGGTCACCGCCAACGTAGCGCCCAAACTGATGAGCCAGCTCTGCGCCGCCGCATTGAGCGGCAAGATCGCCGAGGCCCGTGCCATCAACGATCAGCTGCAGGGATTGCACAAGCACCTGTTCATCGAAGCCAACCCCATTCCGGCCAAGTGGGCCTTGAGCAAGATGGGCCTGATGCCAAACGGCATCCGCCTGCCGCTCACCCCGCTGACCAGCGCCAGTGAACCCGCCGTGCGTGCCGCCATGCTGCAAGCCGGTATCGCCGTCTAAGGAAATCGTCTCATGATCCGCACCCCACGCACTTCGGCGGCCCTGCTGCTTGCCCTGCTGGCCACCGGCTGCGCCAATACCAACTTCCATATTCCGTTCTTTGGCAATGACGACGAGCCGAAAACGCCGGAATATGCGCAGGCCCGCAAGTCGATCCAGAATCGCCCGCTGGAAGTCCCGCCCGACCTGACCACGCCCGAAGCCAACGGCAGCTACCTGATCCCGGGCCTTAACGGTGCCGCACCGAGCGCCGCCGGCCAGAAGTTGCTGGAAACCGGCGCTGTCCTGCCCGGGTTTACCAATGCACGGCTCGAAAGCGCGGGCAACCAGCGCTGGCTGGTGGTGAACGCCCCCGCGGACAAGGTGTGGCCCACCGTGCGCCAGTTCTGGCTGGATCAGGGCTACAAGCTGACCATCGACAACCCCACCGCTGGCCTCTTGGAAACCAACTGGGCCGAAGAGCGTCCCGAGCTGCCGGTCGGTGGCATCCGTGCCGCCATCCAGCGCGGTCTGGGCACGCTGTACTCGACCGGCAAGGTCAACCAGTATCGGATCCGTCTGGAGCGCGCGAGCGCCGACAGCACCGAGATCTACATTGCTCACCGTGGCATGGAAGAGAACTACGTAGGTGCCAATCGTGAAGACACGCGCTGGACCGTGATGCCGGCCAATCCGGAACGCGAAGCTGCCCAGCTGAAAAAACTGCTGGTTACGCTGGGCGTCAGCCCTGACAGCGCCACCCAGCTGGCCGCAGCCGCCAAGCCGGGCGAGGCCACCGAAGCCATTGCTGCCGACGGCAAGGCCCGTGCAGCGCTGGTCACGGTTGAAGGCATCAAGACCATCCAGATGGAGGACGGATTTGATCGTGCTTGGCGCCGTGTTGGCTTGGCACTGGAACGCGCCGGCTACGAAATCACCGACCGCGACCGCACCCTGGGCGTGTACTACGTGCGCCCAGGCATGGTCCGCAAAGCCAAGGAAGAAGGCTTCCTCAGCAAGTTGGCGTTCTGGAAGGACGACAGCGCCAAGACCGAGGAAGTACCGGCCGACGAAGTGCTCGTCGGTGTGGTCAGCAAGGGTGGCCAGAGCACGGTACGTGTGGGCCGCCGCAACGGCGCGGCCTTGCCCGAGGCCGATATTGCCAAGGTGCTCGACCCGCTGCTGGTCGAACTGCGCTGAAGCAGTAACCCGAACAGCCGCCGCGAGGCGGCTGTTTTGTTTTGGGGCCGCCAAGTAGCGGTGCAATCAGCGCAGCGCATTGCACCGCCCCCGAATGCGCATCAAGGTGCAATACGGCGGAGGCCAAATTGCACCCTACGACAAGCCAAGGATGAACCCGATGCACCCGCTCAAACGCCTGTTTGCCTACGCCAGCGCCTACCGCCGCGAATTCCGCTTGGCCACGCTGTATTCGGTACTCAACAAGTTCTTCGACATCCTGCCCGAAGTGCTGATCGGCATTGCGGTAGATGTGGTGGTGAAAGGCAATGAGAGTTTTCTTGCCACCCGCGTCCTCAGCGGTCTGGGTATTACCGATACCTGGCACCAATTACTGGTGCTCGGTGGCGTGAACGTGCTGATCTGGGGCGGGGAATCGCTTTTCCAGTACCTCTATGAGGTGAAGTGGCGCCAGCTGGCACAGGATATCCAGCATGCCCTGCGGCTCGATACCTACCAACATGTGCAAAAGCTGGAAATGGCCTACTTTGAGAACCAGCGCACCGGCAACCTGATGTCCATTCTTAACGACGACATCAACCAGATGGAGCGCTTTCTCAACGGCGGTGCCAACCAGATCATCCAGGTGTTCTGCTCTTCCGTGATGGTGAGTGCCGTGTTCTTTGCCGTGCAGCCGGGGCTGGCGCTGATTGCCTTGCTGCCGGTGCCAGCCATCCTGTTTGGCGCCTTCTGGTTCCAGAACCGCCTGGCACCACGCTATGCCGAAGTGCGGGAAGCGGCGGGGGATGTGAGTGCCCGCCTCAACAACAACCTGCTGGGTCTGGCCACCATCAAGGCTTTTGCGGCAGAGAGCTTTGAAACTGCCCATATCGCCGAGGCCAGCAACCGCTATCGCGAGGCCAATGCCCGCGCCATCCGCATCAGTTCAGCCATTACCCCCGTCATCCGCATGGCGATTCTCAGCGGCTTTACCGCCACCCTGATCTACGGGGGCTGGCTGACGCTGCAGGGTGAGTTGGCCGTGGGCGCCTACTCGGTGCTTGTCTTCCTGACCCAGCGCCTGCTCTGGCCACTGACCGGCTTGGCCGAAGTGGCCGATATGTACCAACGCTCCATGGCCGCCATCGATCGCGCCATGAAGCTGCTCGATACCGAGATCCGCATCCCCTATGAAGGCCAACATCTGCCTGCGGGCGGCCTGCGTGGCGAGTTGCGCTTCGAGCAAGTGGGGTTCAGCTATGCCGATACGCCGACGCTCAAGGATATTGACCTCTGCATCGAAGCCGGCCAGACCGTAGCCTTCGTGGGTAGCACCGGCTCGGGCAAGTCCACCTTGGTCAAGCTCTTGCTGCGCTTCTACACGGCGCAACAGGGCCGAATACTGCTCGACGGCGTGGCAGTGGACGCGCTGAATCTGCAGGATCTGCGCCGGGCGATTGGCTATGTCTCGCAGGACACCTTCCTGACCGATGGCACGGTGGCCGACAACATCGCCTATGGTCTGACCGGCGTGAGTGACGAAGCCATTGCGGACGCGGCCCGTGCCGCCGAAGCCACCGAGTTCATCGACAAATTACCGCTTGGGTTTGCCACACGCGTGGGCGAGCGCGGCCAGAAGCTCTCGGGCGGTCAACGGCAGCGGCTCGCACTGGCACGCGCCATTCTCAAGAATCCGGCCATCCTGATTCTCGACGAGGCCACCAGCGCGGTCGACAACGAAACCGAAGCCGCCATCCAGCGCAGTCTGGAGGTTGTCAGCCGGGGGCGGACCACGCTGGTGATTGCGCACCGGCTCTCCACCATCCGCCATGCGGACTGCATTTACCTGCTGGAGGCGGGCCAGATCGCGGAGCGCGGTACGCACGAGCAACTACTGGCGCTAAACGGCGGCTACGCGGCGCTATGGCGCCTGCAGACTGGTGAGCGCAGCAGTACATCGGGTCATTGAGCAAGCGGGTCTAGCGCACCGATTGCAAGAGCGCATGCAGGAGCTGCTGTAGCGCGTATTGATCCGGCGCGGGCTCGCCGGGTGTGAGCATGCCCTCAAGCTGTCGGGCCAGATCAGTGACCTCCGGATGACCAAAGAGCTTGCCGGCACCGGCAAGCCGATGTGCCAAGGCATGTGCCGCTTCGCGTTGGCCTTCATCCAGCAAGCGGAGCAGCTGGCTGACATCGTCCGGCAAACGAGCCTCGAAATCCCGGCGTACCTCACTGAGGGCCGCCGCAAGCCGAGCCTTTCTGGCGAGCTGTTCGTCGCTCATGCGGGATGTCCGGCATGCCACAGGCGACGAATCTCGTCGGCCAGCGTCATCGGATCAAAGGGTTTGCCGATGATGCCCAGCACGCCATGCATGCGCAAAGCCCGCAACTCTTCGGGCTGAACCTTTGCCGTCATGAAGATGGCTGGCATCCGCTCAAACCCGAAGCGCCCGCGTATCTTTTCCAGGGTGGTAGGGCCATCCACCACCGGCATCATCACATCCAGCACCACCAGCTGCGGGCGAAACGGGCTCAACTGTGCCAGTGCCTCATCGGCCGACCCGCAGGTTGCCACCTCGAAACCGCCCACCAGCTCCAGTGACATTTTGACCACGGTCTGGATATGGGGCTCGTCGTCCACATAAAGAATGCGGCTCAGTGGCAATTCGGGGTGATGCCCGCCCGGCATGTTCCTGCGCAAACTCATTCCGCCAACTCGCTAGGTGTAGGGGTGATCAATCCGGCCGACAGATCACGGAGGGCTTCGGCAATCGTCTCGGCCGCCAAAGGTCTGACCATCCAGACACAATGTTCAAAGGGTTGCGATGGCCAGGACGATGCCATGCAAATACAACGATGCCTGTAGCCCGGAAACAGCTTGCTGAGCATGTCCGGATCGTAAGCAATCGCCGCAGGGTCCATCAGCAGTAACTGGAAGCGCCCCGAAAGCCAGCGTCGGCTCGCTTCTTCCGAGCGGTAGCTCACCTCAACCAGATAGCCGGCCTCCTGTGCCTGCCGTGCCAGTGCAAGCGCATCATCGGCATGGGGTTGCAATATCAGCACTCTTGCAGGCTCTACCGGCAAACCGGGATCGGACTGGGGCTCCAGAGCCAGTTCGAACCAGAAGCAGCTCCCCGCCCCCAGATCGCTGATCACGCCGAGCTGACCCTGCATGCCCTCAATCAGCGAGCGGGTGATGGCCAGGCCCAGCCCTGTGCCATCGCGCTTGCGCGCGTCGCTGGCATCGATCTGGCTGAACTTCTCGAACAGCCGCGCGCGCATCGCCGGTGCAATACCGGGACCGTGGTCGCTGACCTCCACGCGGATACGGCGGGCATAACAGGCCACGCTGACCTCCACGGTGGTACCGGGCGTTGAAAACTTGGCGGCATTGGAGAGCAGATTGGCCATGACCTGCTCAATCCGGTTGGCGTCGACTTCGGCCCAAGCAGACACCAGCGGGCACAGCAACTTGAGTTCAACCTGATAGTGACTGGCATAGCCCTGGTTATCGGCTATGGCCCGCTCCAGCAGGGGGATCAGATTGTGGCGGCGCATATCCAGCGTGAGCCTGCCGGACTCGATTTTTTCGATATCGAGAATGTCGTTGATCAGCCGGACCAGACGCTCGGCGTTCTGCAGGGCAATCTGGGTCAGCTCCCGGGCTCGTTCGGGCAGATCACCGGCGATACCGGATGCCACCAGGCCCAACGCTCCCCGTATGGAGGTGAGCGGTGTCCGCAACTCATGGCTGACGATGGAGATGAACTCCCGCTTGATCCGGGCTGCGCCGTGGAGCTCGGTCAGATCATGGGCCACCCCAAGGTAGCCATGCAGACGCCCCGACTCATCACGCAGGGCCGTGACCGACAACAGAACCGGGATGCGCGTTCCATCCTTGCGTACATAGGTCCACTCGCGCTCATCGGGTCCGCCCGCTCGGGCCTTGGCAACAAAGACTTCAAAGCCGGGCTCGACCGTGTACCCCAGCTCGGCTGTCAGCGCCTCGGCGCGCTCGGCCACTTCCTGCAGATCGTGGATCAGCTTGGGACTGACACGACCCACGACTTCCGCGCTGCGATAACCGAGCATGCGCTCCGCGCCACGGTTGAAACTCTGGATGGTCCCGTCCACATCGGTCGAAATGATGGCGTAGGACGTACCATCCAGAATGGCCCGCTGCATGGTCAAGGCTTCTTCAAGGCGGTGATCCTGTTCCCGACGGCGGGTGATGTCTCCCACGGCCGCAACGCAAAGCACGATCGGATCGGCATCCCGGAGCGGCGCAGCGTGAACATGAATCCATCTGGCGCTGGCGTCAGTGCTCTTCAAGCGGCACTCCAGCTCGATATCGATACCCTCATCAAACACGCGGTTCCACTGGGCCTGCGCATACCCGATGTCCCGCTCGTCGATAAGTACCAGCCAGTTGTCCGGCAGCTGCTGGTGGAATGCCGGAATCAGCTGCGTGAGCACCGCGTTGGCGTAGTGGCATACGCCAGCGCGGTCAGCCACGATCAGCGCCACCGGCGAAGCCACATCAATCGCCCTGAGCCGCTCCGCCTGGGCCAGTGCCGCCATTTCAATCAAACGCTGATGACGTGCCTGACGCGCCAGCCGCAAGGTGAGCAAACCCAGCACCAGCAAGGCCATGCCTGTACCAAGGAGGGAAATCCAGGCTGTCCGATACCAGTTCGACAGGATGGCGGACTCAGCGCGCGACAAGGTGACCACGAACGGGTAGCCCTCCAGGCGCTGGGCGTAACCAAGCCGCAAGACCCCGTCTACCGGACTCTGGCTACGCAGAATCCCTTGGGACTTCTGCCTGAGCACGGTAGTCAAGACCTCGCCATGTGCGAACGACCGCCCTATGGTGCCCGGTGTCTCGGGCCATCGCGCCAGCAGCACGCCATCACTGCGCAGCAGAGTGATGGCACTGCCGTCGCCCAGATCGATGCTTCGGTAGATATGCGCCTGATAGGCTGGATCAAACGATGCCGACAACACGCCGGCAAATTCGCCGTGACTATCCCTCAGGGCTACGCTAAGCCCGATGCCCCAGCGTCCGTCCACGCGGGACTGGCGCGGTGCGCCTACATATAGCCCTTTGGCCTCACCAGTCAGGAAAGCGCGGTAGGCGGTGCTGTCGGCCACGCTGAAGCCCACTTCAGGCGTCAGCGAGTGGCCAATCACGATGCCTTTGGCGTCGGTCACGGCCAGGAAGCGGATCTGCGGCATATCCGTCAGCCGTTCGCGCAGCAGGCGGTGCAGGGCGACGGGATTGATTCCCTCGCGTCGTTGCAGACGATCCTGAATATGCCCCCGCGTTGCCTGCAGCAACAGGTCGGCACTTTGTACCGAATGTCGCGTCTGCTCTGCCAGCACATGGGCAAGATTCGCCAGGTCGGTCTCTTCTTCCGCCAAGGCCTGCTGGCGCAAGGCAAACAGCGCATAGCCCAGCAAGGCCAGCACCACCCCGCACAGCGCGAGATAGAGCGTCAGCAAGCGCCTGACCGATGGCAAATCGCGCCAGCGGATTGGCGAAGGCGGTGTGATATCCGGAGCAAGATCCATGGCGTCAAATCTGCCGGGCAGGCAGGGGGCTTGTCAGCTAGGTCAACACCTAGTGAGATAACACGGTCAGATACCCCGCGGGTTGCGCTCGGTCAAAGGTACGAGACCTAGACGGCTGGCGTATACCGCCAGACTGGGAATATCCCGGATACCCAGCCTTTCACTGAGTTTGGCCCGATGAAACTCCACCGTTTTGGGGCTGACGTCCAGATCACGGGCAATCTGCTTGAGTGAATGGCCAAGGGCGAGACCGCGCAAGACCTCCAGCTGCCTGGGCGTGAGCAGCTCGCTCTCGTCTGCGGTGATGGACTCCCGCACCGCGGCGGGCAGGCCTGGGCTCAGGTAGCGGCCACCGCCCTGTACTTCGGCCAGGGCTGCATCCAGCTCATCAAGCACAAAGTCCTTGAGCAGATAGCCATCCGCACCCGCGCGGAGCGCCTCACGGACCGCAACAGCGTCCGTCTGGGCCGACAGATACAACAATCGGGTCTGTGGCGCCGCTGCAGCCGCCCGCAGCACCACTTCCACCCCCGACATCACCGGCATGGCAATGTCGATCAAGGCCAGATCGGGACTCAGCGCCAGAATCATGGCAAGCGCTTCGGCACCATCACCCGCCTCCGCGACCACCTCATGCCCCAGCTCATCGAGCAGGGCGCGGATACCACGGCGGATCAGGAGATGATCATCCGCGATCAGGACAGTCAGTTTCTGCGTCGACATCAGGAACGGCACTCACCTTTGATGCATGCGTTTGTCATGTCCCGTCCGGCGACCGACTAGGTGTCCACCTAGCTGTGCGGGATGGGTGCCACGCGGAGAATGGCCTCAAGCGAAAGACAGGGGCCTCAGATGATCAAATACCTTCAGGCGGACAAACTCAAGGTCGGCATGTATATCCATGACCTGGGCGCCGACTGGTCCACCCACCCTTTCGTCAGATCCCGCTTCCTGCTGGGCAGCGACGCGGACATCGACACGATCCAGCGCTGCGGTATCCGTCATGTCTATATCGATACCGACCGCGGGCTGGACGTGAGTGATGCGCAGCCCGAAGCCGAGCGCACCGCCGAGTTGCATGCGGAGATGATGGCGATTGCCGCAGAGCCGATCCTGATCCCCAGGGCCGAGCTACAGGAAGAGGTCGGCCGCGCCAAGCGTCTCCGTCATCAGGCCACGCAAGCGGTGCGCACGGTGATGCAGGATGTGCGTCTGGGCAAGGCGGTTCAGCTGGGTGATGTGGAGCCACTGATCACTGCCATGGCCGAATCCGTCCTGCGCAATCCCGGCGCACTGATCAGCCTGGCGCAAATCAAGGACAAGGATCAGTACACCTTCCAGCATTCGGTCAGCGTTGGCACCCTGATGATTGCCTTTGCGCATTCGCTGGGCATGACCCAGACACAGATTCATCAGGCAGGACTCGGCGGTTTGCTGCATGACGCCGGCAAGGCTTTGGTGCCGGACGAAATCCTCAACAAGCCGGGACGGCTCACGGAAGCCGAGTTCGACATCATCAAGCTGCATCCGAGCGACGGTCACGCCTTTCTCCAGCGCAGCGAGGGCATCGGCGCCATCCCGCTCGACATCACCCTGCACCACCACGAACGGATTGACGGCACCGGCTATCCCCACGGTCTCAAAGGCGACGACATTTCGCTCAAGGCAAGGATGGCCGCGATTGTGGATGTGTACGACGCCATCACGGCAGACCGCTGCTACCACCGCGGCATTGCCCCGACCGATGCGCTGCGCAAGATCTTCGAGTGGAGCAAGACCCACCTTGATCCGGAGCTGGTGAAGGCCTTCATGCGCTGCATCGGTATCTACCCGGTCGGGACCCTGGTCAGGCTGGAAAGCGGACGACTGGGGATCGTGACCGAACACAACCCTGACAGCCTGCTCCAGCCACGGCTGAAAATCATCTACGACACCCGCAAGCAGGGCTACGTCAGCCCGTATCAAGTCGACCTGTCGCGCAGCATGGGGCGAGGTGGCGCCGATGCCATCGCCAGCCACGAGTCCGCAGACAAATGGGGCATCGACCCCGGCCGATTCCTCTGAACCGTACCGCGCCGTCTCTACGCCTTACTACGAGGTCACCAACATGCTCACCGCCCTGCTCAAACCTGTGACGCGCTTGTCCAGCAAGCTCAATTTCCGCCAGAAGTTCCTGATTGTGTTCGTGATTTCCGTGGTGCCCGGCTTGTTCTTTCTGGCGAGTGGCGCAGTAACCAATTACCGACATGTACAACGCGATCAGCTTGAGGTCGCCGGTAGCCGCTATCTCCAGCTACTCGGGCCTCTGGTGATGGCCGTACAGCATCATCATGGTGTGACCAACCGCATCCTCGCCGGTGATGCCGGCGCACAGGGCCAGGCCGCCAGCGCAGCGACCGAGGTCGATACCGCCCTGGAAAAGCTGATCAATCAACCGCCGCTCACCTCCGCCGTGCAGTGGCGGGAGAAGACCCGCGCCATCGAGTCGGCCTGGCAATCGCTGCGTGGCAACTGGTCCTCACTCGGTCGAAGAGCATCCACGCACGCACACAGCAACCTGATCAGCCAGATCAACGAGTACCGCCATCATGTTGCTGGCGATACCGAACTGCTGCTCGACCCCGATGAAGCGGCCTACTACCAGATCATTCTGATGACGGATGACATCCCCGCGCTCGCCGAACTGCTGAGCGAGACTCGTGGCGAACTTGTTTCCGCTGGTGCGCCGGATGCCGAGCGTGCTTACCATCTGGGGCAAGTGGATATGCTGGTCAACGACCTGCTGCCGCGCATGGTCAGCCGCATCGAAAACAATCTGGAACTACTGGGCGATGACTACCCGGAGGATCTGGCCAGCATCCAGCCCCAATGGGATACGGCCAATGCAACAGTCCAGAGCCTGATCAAGACAATCAACGCCGAGGTTGTCCAGCAAGGCGGAAACAGCCTTGACGCCAAGTCGTATTACGACCGCATAACCACGGTCATGCACGGTCTGGAGACGCTTGATCAGACCATTCTTGACCGACTGACCAACCACACCCTGAGTGACAGGCTGGCGTCCACACGCCTGGAGCTGATCAGCCGCATCGCTTTCGGGCTGGGCGTGTTGTCGCTGGTGGGCTGGCTCATCATCGGGTTTGCCCGAGATATCGCCCTGCGTGCGGAGGCCCTGCGCCTGGGCATGCGCAAACTGGCCGAGGGCGACCTGACCCGACGTTTCGATGCCCTCGGTCGCGACGAACTGGCCCATGTGGCCCGCAGCGCCAACGAGCTGGGCGAGAGGCTGAGCGACACCATGCGCGATATCCGCGACGGGTCTACCGAACTCCTGGGTGCGGCCGCCAGCATTGCCTCGGTCAGCACGCAGGTTGCTGGCTCCACATTGGAGCAAAGCAGCGCAGCCGCCACCATGGCAGCGGCGGTCGAACAGCTCACCGTCAGCATCAGCCACGTCGCCGACTACGCCCGCGATGCCCATGCCATTTCGGATGAATCTGGCCGTATGTCCAGCGAGGGCGGCGTGGTGATCAACGAAACGGTGGACAGCATTGCCGAGATCGCCAACAGCGTGCGGGCCGCCTCTGGCAGCGTCACGGTCCTGGGGCAGCATGCCATCGAGATCACCAGCATCGTCAATGTCATCAAGGAAATTGCCGACCAGACTAATCTGCTTGCTCTCAATGCCGCCATTGAAGCCGCCCGGGCCGGCGAAAGCGGCCGCGGATTCGCCGTAGTGGCCGACGAAGTGCGCAAGCTCGCGGAGCGCACCGCTACCTGTACCCGCCAGATCGCCGAGATGATTGAACGGGTGCAGGATGGCGCCGAAGGCGCGGTCAACGGGATGGAGCAAGGCGTGGACAAGGTGGAGCGTGGTGTTGCGCTGGCCAGTCAGGCCGGTAATGCCATCGCGCGTATCCGCGAGGGCTCGGTCGAAGTGGTCAGCGTGGTCAACGAGATCAGCACGGCCCTGAAGGAGCAGTCCTCCGCCGCCCATGAAGTGGCACGCAAGGTCGAGACTATTGCCCGCATGTCCGAAGACAACAACCGAGCTGCCGAGACCTCGGCGGCTACCGCGGAACAACTGCGCGGGCTCGCGCTGGGTCTGGAACAGAAGGTCGCGCAATTCCGCTTTGCGTAAACAAGCAAGCGCTCTGTTCGCGTGCCTATAATCTGGGAGAGTCTGGCTCGCAGGGCCAGCCTCTCCCCGATACCAACGACAACGGAGCAGACGCATCATGTCCACGTGGAAAGCCTTTCCCCACCCCGCTGACGCGTTCGACTACGACGGCGACAAACTCTGGAAACACTGGGAACGCCTGCACGCCGGCGACCAGGAGCCCTGGCCCGAAGACGATGCCAGCCGCGAAGCGTGGCGCGCCTATCACCGTGGCGATTTCCAGAACGCCGTTGCCCTGGGCCTGAAAGCCGAAACCGCCTCAGGCATGAACGCCGCCAACAAAGCGCAAAGCATCTACGCCACCTATCTGGTGGATGACGAGGATGAAAAGAAGGAACTGTTCGAGGAAGTGGCCGACCGCGCGGAAGTGGCCACCAAGGAATACCCCGATAGTATCAACGCGCACTATCAGCACGCTTATGCGCTCGGGCGCTACAGCCAGGCGATCTCGATTGCCAAGGCGCTGACGCAAGGCCTGGCGGGCAAATGCAAGGCCAGCCTCGACAAGACACTGTCACTGGCCGACAACCATGCCGAAGCCCATGTCGCGCTCGGGGCCTATCACGCAGAGATCATCGGCAAAGTGGGCAGCATGGTCGGCTCGCTGACCTACGGCGTCTCCAAGGATGCCTCGGAAGCACATTACGAGAAGGCGCTGGAACTCCTCCCGCATTCGGCCATTGCCCGTGTCGAGTACGCCAACGGTTTGCTGACGCTCTATGGCAACAAGCGCATCAAGGACGCGACCAAGCTCTACGAAGAGGCCGCGGCCTGTGAGCCCATGGATGCAATGGAAGCCCTGGATGTCGCTTTCGCCAAATCGGAGCTCAGTGACGATTGAACGACAGTCCTTTCTGCTTGGGAGATCAAAAAGGCCACGCATTGCGTGGCCTTTTTGTCGAACCACACGCGGGCAGTCGATCAGGGCATGGGATCAGCGTGGTAATTCGTAGCCGTGGCTGGCGAGGATCAATTGATACGTGCCATCCTGCTTCATGTCTGCCAGCGCCTGCCGCCAGGGCTGCAAGGCGCTCTCCTCTACATCCCTTGAGGCCGCGAGATAAATCCCGACCCGACTCGTGACCATGCCTCGGTTCAATCCAGTGATCGCCAGCCCAGCCGCCCGTTGTGCTTGCAAGGCGGTATTCCAGGCAGCCATCCAGAGATCAATCCGCCCGCTTGCCAGCTTGAGTGCGTTGGCCTCTTCACGGGTTACCCCTTCAATCAGCCGGAAGCCACTATCGCGGGCAAGTCGCTCGCCTACCGAATCACGCATGACACCCACACGCCGCGCCTTATCGAGGCGATGCGGGTCAATCTTGCCGCCGGTTTTGCTGATGAGGACGAAGGCTTCATCGACCAGATTGACCACCCAGCGGTAGTGGGCCTCGCGCGCTGGAATCCGCCCCACCGGAATCAGCAGGACGCCGCGCTCAGCCTTACCGGTCTCGATCATTCTGGCAAAGGGCTGCAATTCCACACGGCCACTGTGGCCAACGCGGCTCGCCATTTCCCGGACAATATCCGTCGCCACACCCGCAGGATGCCCCTTGTCCTCACGGACGAAGGGAGGCACCTCGCCTGCCACAATCCGCAGCTCTGCCGGCGCGGCAAGCGACAGCACGCCGCACAGCATGAAAAACCACAGGCGTATCAGCTTGAACATGGGTGAGCAACTCAGTGCAGGACACACAGAGACGTTATAGCCCGTCTCGGTATTTCACTGGCAAATGCTTGGCCGCCCTGCACAGTTCAACGATGCGCGCGGATCACCTCGGCCAGCACCTTCACCCCTTCTTCAATCCGCTCTGGCGAGGCATGGCTGAAGTTCAGGCGGAGGTGATTGGAAGTCCGGCCCGAGGCAAAGAAAGGCTTGCCGGGCATGAAGGCCACTTTGCGATCCAGCGCGGGTTGCAGCAGCGCGTAGCTGTCGATATCCGCCTTGAGTGTCAGCCAGAAGAACAGGCCGCCCTGCGGCACCACCCAATCGGCCAGATCATGGAAATGCTTGTCCAGCGAGGCCGCCATCGCATCGCGTTTGGCGTGGTAGTAGCCACGCAGGCGTTCCATGTGGGCGGGGTAATCTGGCGAGGTCAAGAAACGGTGCATGGCCCACTGGCCCTGACGGTTCGTGTGCAGATCGGCGGCTTGCTTGAGCTTGTAGAAATGCGGCATCAGGTCGGGATGGCAAGCCAGGTATGCGACGCGCAAGCCCGGAATCGCGGTTTTCGAGAAAGTACCGAAGTGGACCCACTTGGCCGCCTTGAGGCGTGCGCAGATCGGTGCGCGATCACACTCGTCATAGACCAGCTCACGGTACGGCTCGTCTTCCAGCAAGACCACGTTGTGCTCGTCGAACAGATCGGCCACACGCTGGCGCGTGGCTTCGTCGTAACACACGCCCGACGGGTTCTGGAAGGTGGGGATCAGATAGGCAAAACGGGGCTTCTCGCTGATCAGCTTGCGCTCCAGCTCGGCGAGATCGGGGCCCTGCGGGGTCAGCCCCACTTCCACGAACTTGGCACCATAGAGACTGAAACACTGCACGGCGGCGAGAAAGGTTGGCGCCTCCACCAGCACCGGCGTGCCTTCATCGACAAACAGCTTGCCGGCCAGATCCAGACCTTGCTGGGAGCCCGTCAGGATCAGGATTTGCTCGGGCGTGACCGTCACGCCGTTCTTGCTCATCTCGGCCGCCACGGCTTCACGCAGCCAAGATTCGCCCTCGCTGGGGCCATATTGGCTCAGACTGGCGGGTAGCTCGGTGAAATCGAGCTTGGGCATCGCATCGGCGGCAGGCAGGCCACCGGCGAAAGAGATCATGTCGGGCTGGCTGGCCACAGCGAGAATTTCCCGGACCAGTGAGCCTTGAAGACGGTTGATGCGTTCTGCGAACATGGCGATAGAGGGATATATTGTTGTCGACGCTGACACAATCAAGCAAAACGCGCGCGTCCGACAGGGACAGCGCGCGTTCTGCTTGTAGTGACCGTACCGGTATTACAGGGGTGAATTACACCTCGACCTGACGCCGCAACATGGCCAGGTGCAGTTCGGCCAGCTCCGGATCAGGCGGGCAATCGAGCACGCTCAGCAAGGTAGCCAGTACCAGCTTCTCGAACTCGCGGCTGAAGTCCTCGATGATCTTGGCCGGATCGGGCACCAGCTTCTTGTCCGTCATCATCCCGAAGTTGACGCGATCGTTGTAAGAGAGGATCGAGATCCCGATACCGATCTCACCCGACTGCGGCACCCAGAACTGCAGATCCTTGACCTTGCTGCCGGCCATGTAGATGGGATCACGGGGGCCGGGCACATTGGTCATCACCGCGGTGGACTTGGTGCTGAAGTATTCAATGGCCGGCTGCTCGATGGCATTAGGCAATGCCCCCACCACACTGAGCAGACCCAGGGTGATGATCGCGTCGTAGCCGCCCTTGATCTGCTCCATGCGGCGCTTGACCTCGTAAACCCGCTCGATGGGATTGGCCACCCCGATCGGCAGCGGCAAGAAGACGAGACCGAAGTAGTTGCCCAGCTTGTCGAGCTTGCTCTCGGGGCGCAGGTTCACCGGCACCGAAGCGCGGATATCGAGGCCATCCACGTTCTGGCCCTTGGCGATCAGGTAATCCCGCAGGGCGCCCGCCACGCACGACAGCAACACATCGTTGATGGAGCAACCCAGCGCCTTGCCGACCATCTTCACTTCCTGCAAAGGCAGGGATTCAGACCAGGCAATCCGTTTGGTGGCAGAGAGCTTGCCCTTGAACTTGGTGCGCGGATCAGCCGGCATGGTCGCCAGCTTGGCCACGGCGCCGCTGACGGCGAGGCCAGTCTGGGTGTAATCGGCGAGCTTGGACGGATTCATCATCAAGCCATAGCTGGTGCCCACCACCTTGGCATATCGGTTCAGCATGCCGGCATACATCTTGGCGACCGGCTTGTAGAGCCGCATGAAGGGATCATCCGGCTCGCGTTCGCCGGCCTGGAACGACAGTTTCTTGGGCGGGGGATCGCTATCGCCATCCTGATCTTTGTCGGTCAGCGACAACAGTACCTGGATCAGCGCAATGCCATCGGCAATGCAGTGATGGATACGCGCCACCAAAGCGGAGCCGCCCTGGTAGTTCTCGACGAGGTGAAACTGCCACAGTGGCTTGCCGAAATCGAGCGGGGTGGAAATATGCTCGTTGATGAAGTCTTCAAGCTCAGCCTTGCCTGCCTTGCCCGGCAAGGCAACCAAATGCAGATGGTTGCTGATATCGAAGTCCGGATCATCCACCCAGCTTGCATTGGTGCCGCTTTTGACCACCTTCTGGCGAAAGCGCTTGAACTTGACCAGACGGGTTTCCAGCACCTGCTTGAGCCGGTTGAAATCGACATGGTCGTCATAAAACATCAGGCCAGTAATGACCATGAGATTGGTAGGCCGGTCCATGCGTAGCCAGGCCGTATCGACCGCTGACATGGATTCGCCGCCGGACCCGAATAAATTCAACAACATGAGGCCACCTCGATCCTGGGTGTGGTTTTATCAACGAGCAAAGCGGCCGCTCGCTTGACGTTGTAGCTGCCAGATTATAGAACACACAGTATTCCCGCCACCCAGCACTGGTGCGGTTTGCAGCAAGGCACCAGGCTAGCCCACAAAAACACGAGGAGCACTTCCCCCATGACTTACTTCGTCACCGGCGCAACCGGCTTCATCGGCAACCACCTCGTCCACACCCTGCTGAAAAAGCGCAAGGGCAAGATCTATGCGCTGGTGCGCAAGGAGTCGCTGGAAAAATTCGACAAGATCCGTGAGCGCTGGGGCAAAGACGGCGAGCGCGTCATCCCCGTTGTGGGCGATCTATCCAAGCCCAAGCTTGGCGTGAGCGCCAAGGACATCACCGAACTGAAGGGCAAGATCAAGCACTTCTTCCACCTGGCCGCACTGTATGACCTGAAGGCCGGTGCCGAGGAGCAGATTGAAGTCAACGTGAACGGCACCCGCCATGCCGTGCAGTTTGCCGACGCCATTGAAGCCGGCATTTTCCACCACACCAGCTCGATTGCTGCCGCAGGTTTGTACGAGGGTGTGTTCTCGGAAGACATGTTCGACGAGGCCGGCAAGCTCAATCACCCCTATTTCCGCACCAAGCACGATTCCGAAGCCGTGGTGCGCAAGGAATGCAAACGCCCATGGCGTGTGTACCGTCCCGGTATCGTGGTGGGCAGCAGCAAGACCGGCGAGATCGACAAGATCGACGGCCCTTACTACTTCTTCAAGCTGTTGCAGAAAATGCGCAAGATCCTGCCGCCGTGGATGCCTGCCATCGGTATTGATGGCGGCCGCATCAACATCGTGCCGGTGGATTTCGTGGTCGAAGCCATGGATCACATCGCCCATATCAACGGGCACAACGGCAAGTGTTTTCACCTGACCGACCCCGATGCCAAGCGCGTAGGCGAGGTGTTGGCGATTTTTGCCGAGGCAGCCCATGCACCCAAGCTGGCTCTGCGTATCAACCCGGCCATCTTCGGCTTCATCCCTTCGATGGTGCGCCAGGCACTGACCTCGCTCACGCCGGTTCGCCGCGTGCGCGACGCCGTCATGAAGGATCTGGGCCTGCCATCGGATGTGATGAACTTCGTGTCCTACCCTACCCGGTTCGATAGCCGCCAGACCCAGAAGCTGCTCCAGGGCACCGGCATTGCCGTGCCCGCGCTGGAAACCTATGCCTGGAAGCTGTGGGATTACTGGGAACGCCACCTCGACCCGGATCTGTTCATCGATCGCAGCCTCTCAGGCGTATCACGAGGCAAGAACGTACTGATCACTGGCGGCTCCAGCGGCATTGGCCAAGCAACCGCCATGAAGCTCGCCAGCGCAGGGGCCAATGTGATCATCGTGGCGCGTGATCTGGAAAAACTCGAAGCCACCAAGAAGGAAATCGAAGCAAGCGGTGGCAAGTGCTTTGTGTACTCCTGCGATCTGTCGAACCTTGAGTCGATCGATGGCCTTGCCGTAAAGGTGCTGGCCGATCATGGCCATGTGGATGTGCTGGTGAACAACGCCGGCCGCTCGATCCGCCGCGCCATTGAAAACAGCTACGACCGATTCCATGACTTCGAGCGCACCATGCAGCTCAACTACTTTGGCTGCCTGCGCCTGACGCTGGCCTTGTTGCCCAGCATGAGCGAGCGCAAGAGTGGCCAGATCATCAATATTTCGTCGATCGGCGTGCTCACGAACTCCCCACGTTTCTCGGCCTATGTAGCCTCCAAAGCCGCGCTGGATGCCTTTACCCGCTGCGCCGCCAGTGAGTTCTCTGACCGTGGCATCTACTTCACCACGATCAACATGCCGCTGGTGCGTACGCCGATGATTGCGCCGACCGAGATCTACAAGAGCATGCCGTTCATCATCAGCCCTGATGAAGCCGCCGACATGGTGGCCAATGCCGTCATCTACAAGCCGGTGCGGGTGGCGTCGGGTCTGGGCATCTTCGGTCAGATCATCCACGCCGTGGCACCGCGCGTGGCACAGATCATCATGAACACCGCCTACCGCATGTTCCCCGATTCCTCCGCCGCACAGGGCAAGGATAGCGGCCCCAAGGAGCTGAGCGCCGATCAACTGGCGTTCATGCAGGTGATGAAGGGTATCTACCTCTAAGCATCCACCTCTACGTGCTATCGCCCATGTTGATCGTGGCAAACGCAGCGCAGGCTCCTCGGGAGTCTGCGCTGTTTTTTTGGCGACGCTGGCTTTGCTATCTGCTGCCGGCATTGTTGAGCCTGGTTGCCGTGGCAACACATGCACAAGACAGCATCGTGGCATCCGCCCGATTCTGGCCCACCGCCTGCGCTGAACGTAGCGGGCCGGGCCAGGACGTCGCCCTGCCCAACCTGCTCAACCTCAAAGCCCTGCGCCTGCCCACGCCGGTCTGCTATGAAATACCGGTGACGCTGGCAGCTACGCCCGATAGCACCTGGACGCTGACTCTGCGCAGGGTTTCCCGCGACTATGCCATCCGCCTCAATGGTCAGCTGATCAGTGCCCGCGGCAAGGCGGCCGGCCCCCTGCCAACCCGGCTAGGCTTTACCGACACCCTGGTCGAGACCTCCCCTGCCTGGTGGCGGCAAGGAAACAATGTGGTCCAGATAGAGATGATGGCCGGCATCTGGTCGCGAGCGGGGCTATCGACCCTGCATATCGGCCCCGACAAGCAGGTGCGCAGCGCCTTTGAACAGCAGCATTTCTTCAACCGAGACCTGCCGCAGGCCATCAATCTTGCTTGCGGGTTGCTGGCCATCCTCACGCTCCTGATCTGGTACTGGCGACCGCGCGAGCGTGCACTTGCCTACTTCAGTCTGCTGTTCCTGCTGGGCTCCTTGCGCAACTGGTACTACTACGCCGATTCGCCCCTGATTTCCGCCACGTTCAATCACTGGTTCTTTTATGCGGCGCAGGTGTGGACCTCTGCCTTGCTGCTGCTGTTTACCGCCACCCTGTGCCACCGCGACGGCAGACGCCTGATACAGCAGGTCATTACTGTCGCCACCCTGCTGTCGCTGCTGGCGATTGCCGCGGTGGACACGGTGTGGCTGGTACGCCTGCGTACGGCCACCTATCCCCTGTTGATCGGCACCATTCCCCTGTCCATCTGGTGGCTCTACCGCGCAGGCCGCCAAACCAACCAACGATTGTTGTTCGGCGTGATGGCGGGTTTGCTGGTGGTTTTTGTCAGCACCATTCAGGACTATCTCGTCGTCACCAATCAGCGCGGGCTCGATGGCGAGTACTGGCTGCCCTACTCCATGCCTATCGTGCTCACGACCTTTGCGATCTACCAGCTCCGGCGCATGGTGGCCGCCTTGGGTGCAGTGGAACAGCAGGCCGATGAACTCGAAGCCAAGGTCAGCGAACGCACCTTGGCACTGGCCAATGCCGGCGCCAAGAAAACCCGCTTTCTGGCAGCAGCCAGCCACGACTTGCGGCAGCCCATGCATGCGATCAGCCTGCTCGTCGGCTTGCTCGACAATCGCTTGCCGCAACGGCAGTTCGATCAGGTGCTCGGGCAGCTCAAGGATGGCGTGAGGGCGATGGAATCACTGCTGAAAGGCATCATGGACCTGTCGCGGCTGGATGCCGGCGGCGTGCAGCCCAAGATCAGCAGTTTTGCGTTGGGCCCCATGCTGGCCATGGTGGTGCAGTCCGAATCTGCTCATGCTGCGGAGCGCGGTCTTACCCTGCGTGCCCGCCCCTGCCCCTATTGGGTGCAAAGCGACCCGATCCTGCTGGAGCGCATCGTCCGCAACCTGCTGGGCAACGCGATTCGCTACACCCGTCGTGGCGGCGTAATGGTGGCATGCCGACGCCGCGGCACCCAGCTGCTGCTGCAAGTCTGGGATACCGGCATCGGTATCGAACCCGCGCAGCAAACTGCCATCTTCGACGAGTTCTACCAGGTACCCGGCGTCTCCCGGGACCGCGCGCAGGGCCTGGGCCTGGGGCTTTCCATCGTGAACCAGTACAGCCAGCTGCTGGGCCATCCGCTGGGCCTGGTGTCACGGCCGGGGCGGGGATCGTGTTTCAGCATCACCCTGCCACTGGCACCGGTGAATCCTGCTCTGCCGCAAACGGCTGTGAGCGAGACCTTCGACCTGACCGGCCACTTCATCCTGCTGATCGACGATGATGAGCGTATCCGGGAGGCCACTTCGCTGCTGCTGCGCAGCTGGGGCTGTCATGTCGATACGGCACGTGATCTGGCCAGTGCGCGCGAGGCACTGGACCGACACCTTCGCGCACCCGATCTGCTGCTGGTGGATTTCCGGCTGGATCAGGGCCTGCGTGGTCCCGATGTGATCACGGCATTACGTTCGGAACTGGAAGAAGATGTGCCGGCCATCATCATCAGCGGCGATGTATCAATCGATGGCTTCTGGCAAGCGGATGGCGCTGCACCACAGGTGCTGCACAAGCCCTTGCATCCCGCTGAACTGCGTCAGGCGCTGGCCGACCAGCTCGGTAATGCATCAACGGTCAAAACAGAGCCCGAGACGGCTGGCCTCGATGACCGCCTGAGTGCGGGTGGTGACATTGAGCAGGCGCAGAATGGCACTGATATGGCTTTTGACCGTCGCGGTTGAGATATCCAGATCTCGGCAGATCTGCTTGTTGGACATCCCCTGCAATACACGCTGCAGAACCTGCGCCTGGCGCGGCGACAAGCCAAGGTCTTCGGGTGACACCGCCCTTGCTGGCGCCGGCAGGGGGCGGCCGCTGCCAGACATCAGCACCTCGGTCGGCACATAGATGCCGCCAGCCAGAATGAGCCGCAGCGCGGCAATCATCACCTCTGTCTGCACGCTTTTCGGAATGAAGCCCATGGCCCCGTCGCCAATCGCCCGAAGGATGACGGCAGGCTCGTCGTGGCCGGAAACCACCACCACCGGTAAACCGGGGTAGTGAGATTGCAGCCGCGCCAGACCGGTCATGCCGGATTCCTCGGCCAGTTCCAGATCCAGCAGGACCAGATCCGGCAAGGCATCCTGCGCGAGGCACGCCAGCGCCTCATTGCAATTGCCGACGCCGGTTACGGCAACGCCTTCGTCCAGCCGCTGCAGTAGCGCCGCCAGACCATCCCGGAACAAAGCGTGATCATCGATCAGCAGTACGCGCACGTCAGTCGAAATTCTGCGCCAGGAACTTGCGGATATCGCCCTCGATACGTGGCTTGAGCGCCATCAGCAAAAAGCCCAGATTGACCTCGACAACAATCTTGTCAGGATTCACCGTGAGGCAACCGTTCACGCCGGTACGCTTGAAGTGCAGTACCTCGCCCTCCCAGCGGCACACCATGTCGAACTCCTGCTGCATCTGATCGGCCACGTTGGAGGCGAGCTGAAGCGCCTCATCGTGAGGTTTGCTATGGGGGTAATTGATATGAATGGACATCCGGAACTCCGCCAAACAGGGCAACAATGCGGCAACGCAAGCCGCTATTCACTTGCAGCTTAGCCGATGAACGGCAATACGGGGAGTCTCACCACCGTATCGCTCAGAGATTAAAGACCTGGAATGGATCGGGATCGGCGGCCAGTATTCGCTCCAGGATCAGGGTTTCACGATCGCGGATGGTATCCAGGAAGTGATCCGCCCCTTTCATATGCAGGAATGCCGCAAAGCCCCGCTCCAGAAAGTCCTGCAACTCCCCCAGCCCGGCCAGATGGGCCGGACCATGCGCGAGCTTCAAGGTCATCTGCACCAGAGGTCGCTGGACCAACTGATCCAGCTCATGGCCCAGCGTATGCACCAACGCAATCTGTTCATAGCGTGCGGCTGCCTGATCACAGCGACGATAGGCCTCCGCGTAATTGACCGCGTTGATCTGATCCACGCGCAGGGTATCGAACAGCATGCTGGCCATCTGCGCATCCAGTTGCTGGCTCAGTTGATTGAGATGCAACGCGCTAGCCAATGCCTGGGTGGCCCGGCGCGGTAGTAAGGCCCGCATCTTGGCAATCACCCTCGCACCGTCAGCATCCCGGCGCGAGTAATCCTTCGGTCCGTAGATATCCGTCAGGAAGAAGGTGGTGGCCTGCGCGTAACGCGCATCGGCTGAAAGGTCGGCATACGTGGCGGCCAGGCGGTCTGCCTGCCAGCGGGCAAGCAGGTAAGCAGGGCGGCTGAGGCCGCTTTGGGCGATGGCGTCGTCAAGTTGAGCAAGCATGCTGTAGCGAAAAAGTGATGGGCGTAAATCTGACAGCGTGGCAAGGACGCACAGCGCAGGCCGCGTCCTTACGGGCCCTGCCGCGAGCACGGACAAAATCACAACGTTGCGATAGTACAACAGTGTGGTTTAGCCACCAGTGCGCACAACAAAAACCCGATAAAAAACTGGCACTTAGCGCAACCCAGCCCGGATAATTCATTCCAACAGAGGCCGATTTGCGAGCCGATTATAAGCGCCGCCACCCAGCGGCACCCGGGCACAGTTCGGATATCTCGTTATCCACCCGGCAGTACCGGACCGATTTTTCGTTTTGTAAACTCAAGGAGTGCCACCATGGCAAAGTCGCTGAAGAAAGCTACCGAAGAAAAGCAGTACGCTCACGTTATTCTTGAATCCGCCAACCAGATCTGGCTGGCAGGCCTGGGTGCTTTCGCCAAGGCACAAGGCGAAGGCGTGAAGGCTTTCGACACGCTGGTCGAAACCGGCAAGCAAGTTGAAGAAAAGAGCCGCAAGTCGGCCGAGGAGAAAGTTGTGGCAGTGACCAGCAAAGCAACCGAGACCTGGGACAAGCTGGAACAAGTGTTCCAGGACCGCGTCGCCCGCGCCCTGAACGCACTGGGCGTGCCCAGCAACAAGGATCTGGCCGACCTGAACAAGCGCATCGACGAGCTGAACAAGAGCGTCAATGAGCTGCTCAAGAAGCAAACCGCCAAGCCGGCTGCTGCCGCTGCCAAGGCTGAAGAAAAGCCCGCTGCCAAGGCCTGAGTCCTGGGTACCGCGCTGTAGCAAAACGGGGCGGCGCCTTGTGCGTCCGCCCCGTTTTGTTTGTTTGCCTGTGAATCTGTCCATGTATACGCGCACTTGTCGTTGCGATGCAGCGATGCGGCGCCTTGCAGGCGGCCTCACAGGCAAGCAAGCAATTGCTCTAAAATAGCACCTTGTTCTACCGGAGTTGTCGTCGATGCCCCCCGCCTCACCTCGCACTGCCCGCTCTCAGATTGGCCTCAACCTCGCGGCAGGCGGCCCATTGGGCGCCATTTATGAAGTCGGGGCCCTGTGTGCTTTGGATGAGGCCCTGGTCGGCATCGAACTGACGGATCTGGACGTTTATGTCGGGGTCAGTGCAGGCAGTTTCATTGCCGCCGCACTGGCCAATGGCATCTCTCCCCGCGAGATGTACCGGATCTTCATCACCAACGAAGCCAAGGACATTCCGTTCGAGCCTGATCAGTTCCTGCGCCCGGCCTACCGTGAGTATTTCCGCCGCGCCATGGGCTTGCCCGAACTCATGTTCGACGCCTTCTGGGATTTCATCACCCGGCCGCGCGAAGTCGGTCTCACGGGCGCCATGATGCAGCTGGCCCACGCGATCCCCACCGGCCTGTTCGATAACAGCGAAATTGATCGTTTTCTGACCCGCGTATTTACCTCCGGCGGCAGGACCAACGATTTCCGCGCACTGCGCAACAAGCTGTACATCGTGGCAACCGATCTCGATACCGGTCGCTCAGTGAAGTTTGGCGAACCCGGCTACGACCATGTGGCCATCTCCAAGGCGGTCCAGGCGTCTTCTGCCCTGCCGGGCCTGTTCCCACCGGTGGAGATCGATGGCGATCACTTTGTAGACGGGGCGCTCAAGAAAACGCTGCACACCTCTATCAGCTTGGACGAAGACGCCAATCTGGTCATTTGCGTCAACCCGATCGTCCCCTTCGATTCACGTCTTGCGGCCACAGGTCACCCGGATTCACGTGACCGGCTGATGCAGGGCGGCTTGCCCGTCGTGCTGTCGCAGACCTTCCGCTCGATCATCCACTCGCGCATGCGCGTAGGCATGCAGCGTTACGCTGAAGCCTATGAACACGCCGACATCGTGCTGTTCGAGCCCAGCCACGGCGATCAGGAAATCTTCTTTTCCAATGTATTCAGCTATGCCGACCGCGAGAACATGTGCGAGCACGCCTACCAGCACACGCGTGAAGACCTTCGCCAGCGTGCCGATCTGCTTGAGCCCATCCTCGCCAAACATGGGGTGCGCATCAATCATGAAGCGCTTGAGGAAGAGCGCTGGCTATCTCAAAAGGCCTATCACCATTATTGGCGCAAATTTGATGACCGCCCGCAGCCTGACGCAGGCATCGACAAGCTTTACCACACCCTGAACCAGCTGGATCAGTGGTTACAGACACGGCGTTGAGGCAGAGCGAGTCAAGCCGGGCAGCAATCAAAAAGGGGCGGTGAATACCGCCCCTTTTGCGTCAGGAAACCGAGCACCTCAGGCTTCGAAATTCGCCTCGAAGAAGTTCACGTAAGCCTCGTGCAGACGCTTCATGTCTGCGGACAATCTGGCCATGTCTCGTGCTTTGAGCGATTCCAGGTAATCCCAGCGTGTCGGCGCATCGTTCAGGCGCTTGCCCTTGTTCTTGCGCAGCACTTCGGCGTAGTAGCGAGTAGCCCGCTTGAGGGTGATCTGGATCATCTCCAGCAACAGCGGCCGGTTGGCCTTGCTCAGCAAGACGGCGTAATACGCATTGATATTGTCCATGAAGGCCGTTGCGGTCTGCCCTTCGGTCGCCTCCAGCTGGGCAGTAAGATCGGCCAGCTTGGCGAGCTGCGCATCATCGAGCGTGGGCATGGCGATCTCGAATGCCAGAGATTCAAGTGCATGACGCACACCGGCAATGTCAGCCGCCTCGCCACGCTTGAGGCGGGCAACAATGGCACCCCGGTAGGCAAAATACTCGACCAGCCCTTCCACCTGCAGGCGCTGCAGGGCTTCGCGCAGCGGAATGGGGCTGACACCATAGTGATTGGCCAGCTCAACCTGCTTGAGCGGATCACCCGGCGCCAACTCGCCGCGGAAGATGTCTTCGCGGATTTCCTGCACGATCTTGTCTACGAGTGTCGTCATGATGCGCACCGAGCGGTTCAAGCCCGGCTTCCCAGTATGCAAATCAAGCTGGCAGTCTAACAAACCCGCCAGTATTTTTTTGCTGTCCTGGCATTAGGGTTTACCGCAACAGTCGCCCGTCTGCCAATGGCTTGCCTAGGCAAGTCTGCTACATACCCGGCCTTGCCGATTTTCATGACAGACAGATAACAAGTCCGTCTGCAATCCAGAAAAACATCTATAAATCAAATGCTTTCATGGCATATTCAGGCAAAATGCATTTCATGCCTCGCGCATAAAGCCGACTCGCAGTAAGATAAGTGCTGAGAAGCTCAGGGCTGATGCAGGGTGTTGGGCGGCCACAGATCACGTTGAAGCCGGTGATGCAATCCGACTTCGGTATGAGTGTTGACGCGCCGTCATACACAACCCCGGCATACTCAATGACAGAACCATAACCTGGCCAGATCGCCATGAAACTGTTCGACAAACTGTTCAATCCGCGTGAAGTACGCCGCAAGCTCGGTCTGAACCAGCAGGAGTTCTGGACCAAGATCGGCGTGACACAAAGCGGCGGATCGCGCTACGAGAGTGGCCGCAACATGCCCAAGCCGGTCCGCGAGCTATTGCGTCTGGTGCATGTCGAGCAGATTGATCTGACCCGTGTGCGTCGTGAGGATTTCGACATCATCGATTACCTCAAGGACAACCACCCCGATCTCTACAAAAGCCTGCAAAAGGCGGTTCGTGCCCGGCAGGAAGCCGGCAAGTCCGGCGGCGAATCCAGCGAGTCCGAATAAGCACCACCAGCGCCGAGTCCGGCCCGGCGCCGCCAGCACTGGCAAGCAGCACGTTCAGACACTCAGCTTGACTGGCAGGCCGCTGGCGCGAATGCGTGCCGCAAAGGCCGTCATCCACGCTTCCGGCAAGCGAGACAGCCGCGGTGCCTCGGGCTGGGTAGAGGGGCGGGCCAGCCCATAGAGCAGCACACCCTCCGGCTTTGCCCCCTCCCCCCTCGCCTCATCCAGCAAGGCCAACCAGGCCGTCAGCGCCATTTCATCCGGCGCTTTGCCATCGATACCGAACATGCAGGTCTGTATCCAGGTCGGACAGGCCAGTGTCGCCACCTTGAGATGCCGCTTGATCTGTGCCGCGGTCAGGGCAACCTGATTGACGTAGCTCTCGCCGGCTACCGGCGCGCGATCATATTTGAACCAGACCTCCCCGTTCAGCGGCGCCATCGAGGCAATGGCAGCCTGCACCTGGGGCTTGTAGAGCTGGCTGCCGTTGGTAATCAGCACCAACTTGATCTGGCCGAGCAGGCCGGCGCGGCGTAACTGTCTGGCAATAATCTCGATAACGTCGGCAAACTGACGGCTGGATGTAGGTTCCCCATTGCCGGAGAGGGCAATGTCGTTGAGTCGCCGTGCTTCCTCAGGAACGTTGCGAACCATGAAGTCACCGCTGACGATATCGTCGAGCATGGCGGCAAGCTCGGCCTCAAGCTGAGCCAAGTCCAGCACCGGCGCGTTACCACGCACCAGATCAGGTACCTGACAATAAATGCAGCGCCAGTTGCAGGCATTGTTGGGATTGAGGTTGATGCCCACCGACACGCCGCCCGCGCGGCGCGACACCACGGGGTAGACATAGGTGTAGCCGAGGATATCGCGGCGATGATCAGTAACGGAGAGCGGAATAACGGGTTTGGACGTATCGGACACTATTTCTGGCGCTTGATCGGAAAAATGAGCACGGGTACGGGAGCATGCCGGATTACGCCCTCTGCCACGCTGCCCAGCAGCAGGTGATCGAGCCCGGTCCAGCCATGCGAACCCATGACGATGATATCAGCCGGCCAATCCCGCGCCGCCTCAATCAGGGTTGTCGCAGTCGACCCGCCCCAGATCTCCAGCAGCACTGTTTCGGTCTCCACCCCATTTTCCGCGAGCAGCGCCCTGGCGCTTTCCAGCACCTTGCGCCCCGTCTCGCGCAAAGTGGTCTGCAGCTCGCCCACATCTACAAATTCGGCGCCACCCCAAGTGAACTGGGCAAGGTCAATCACATGGACCAGGCGTGTACGGCCATGCTGATCACAACAGAATCGGGTGGCCTCGATCAGCGCCTGACGCGAGGTATCGCTGTCGTCCACCGGAATGAGAATGCGCTGGTACATGGCGTCCCCCAATCTGTGCCAATCGGCTACACATACAATTCACTATAGCTTCCCGGTTGCAGGGTAGTCCGGGAGACGCTTAGACTGGCCGCTCGATCACCCCGCCGCTCTCGCATGGCCCGCGTAAAACTAGACCTCCCCGAACGGTTTGCCTTTGTCACCACACTGGATGTGGGCATCGGCCATATCAACTACGGCGGTCATCTGGGCAACGATTCCGCGCTCACACTCATTCACGAAGCGCGGATGCGTTATCTCAAATCCCTAGGCTTTACCGAGTTGGACATTGGTGGCCTGGGTTTGATCCTGTGCGATGCTGTGATCGTCTACAAATCGCAGGCGTTCTGGGGTGAGCAGTTGCGTGCCGAAGTCACCGCGGCCGATTTCAACAAGTATGGCTGCGACCTGTTTTACCGTCTCAGCCAGGCATCCGATGATCGCGAAGTGTTGCGTGCAAAGACGGGTGTGGTGTTTTTTGATTATCAGCAACAAAAACCGGCTGCCGTTCCGGTAGTCTTTCTGGACGCAATGGAGACACAGTCATGATGAAACGCTACGCCACCAATAGTCCGGAAGCCATGTCCCGCCTCCTCGTCATGCTGATGATGAGTGACGGCAATCTGGACCCGCGCGAAATCGACAGCCTCGAAACCCTGCATATGTACGAGGCCATCGGTATCAGCCGGCAGAAGTTCATCGAAGTGTTGCATACCTACTGCAATGACCTCAGCGACGAAGCCGACGAGGAAGGCCGCATCCACCTGGTCGACAAGCAACGCATCGACGACATGCTCGACAGCATTACCGAACCCAAGAAGCAGCTGCTGGTCGCCACGCTGGCGCTGGATATGGCCAAGTCTGACCGCACCATCTCCGAGCCTGAACTCGCCATCTACAAGCACATGCTGGAGCGATGGCACCTGACGCTGGATGATATCGAGTCGGCTTACGCCAGCTGAGTCCCAGTTCGGCCCGGGTCGCCCAGCAAGCGGCCCGCAGAGCATGGTGCGTCCTGCTACGCACCATGCTGAATTAGCTGCATAAGCAGGTAAAATCGGGCATCTATCAAGGATGCCCCGCATGTCCTCCTCTCCTCGCTTCACCGGCACCGATCACTACATCGCCACGCCAGACCTGATGCTGGCAGTCAACGCCGCCATCACGCTTGAACGACCACTGCTGATCAAGGGCGAGCCCGGCACCGGCAAGACCCTGCTGGCCGAACAGGTTGCGCAAAGTCTGGGCGCACCGCTGATTAGCTGGCATGTGAAATCCACTACCAAAGCCCAGCATGGTCTGTACGAATACGATGCGGTGGCTCGCTTGCGCGATGGTCAGCTCGGCGACGAGCGCGTTCGCGACATCGGCAACTACATCGTGCGCGGCAAGCTATGGGAAGCCTTCGAAAGCGAGCAGCGCGCCGTCCTGCTGATCGACGAGATCGACAAGGCCGATATCGAATTCCCCAACGATCTGCTGCGCGAACTCGACCGTATGGCTTTCGATGTGTACGAAACGCGCCAAACGATTGCCGCCAAGCATCGGCCCGTCATCATCATCACCAGCAATAATGAGAAGGAACTGCCCGACGCCTTCCTGCGCCGTTGTTTCTTCCATTACATCCGTTTCCCGGACCGCGACACCATGCGGCAGATCGTGGATGTGCACTACCCCGGCCTGCATGAGAACTTGCTTGCCGAGGCACTGGAACTGTTTTACGCGGTACGCGAGCTGCCCGGCCTCAAGAAAAAGCCCTCCACCTCCGAGCTGGTGGACTGGCTCAAGCTGCTGCTGGCCGAGGGCATTACCCCAGAGCAGCTGCAAAACCCGACAGGCCTGCCCCCCATGGCCGGTGCCTTGCTCAAGAATGAACAAGATCAGACCCTGTTTGACCGGCTGATCAAGATGGTGCGGGCGCGGCAAAGTAACCACTGATTGCCGCCTGTCTCACCTTGGTACTTGGTAACACCGCCCAAAGCATGGAGAATACGAACGTTCTCCATTCGTTTCATCGGGCCTGCCGTGCGCGAACGCCAGCGCAAGATCATCCACATTGATTGCGACTGCTTCTATGCCGCCGTCGAAACACGCGACAACCCCAGCTTGCACGGCAAGCCGGTTGCCGTGGGCGGGCGACCTGAAACACGCGGCGTGATTGCCACCTGCAATTACGAGGCTCGCCGCTACGGTGTTCGCTCTGCCATGGCCTCAGGCCAGGCATTGCGACGCTGCCCCGGCCTGATTCTGTTGCCACCACGCTTTGAGGCTTATCGCGCCGCATCCAGGCAGATTCATGCCATCTACAGCGACTTTACTGCCCTCATCGAACCCCTGTCGCTGGATGAAGCCTATCTGGATGTCACTGATTCCCCGCACCATCAGGGCAGTGCCACGCTGATGGCCGAAGCCATACGGGCGCGGATCAAGGCCGAAGTCGGCATTACGGCGTCGGCCGGCATTGCGCCCAACAAGTTCGTCGCCAAAATCGCCAGCGACTGGAACAAGCCCGACGGCCTGTTTGTCGTGCGGCCACCCGAGATCGACGCCTTTGTCGCCGCGCTGCCTGTGGGCAAGCTCTTCGGCGTCGGTCAGGTCACCGCCGCCAAACTCAATCAACTGGGGGCGCAAACCTGTGCCGACCTGCGCAGCTGGCCGCTGACCGAGCTGGTACGCCACTTCGGCAAGTTTGGCGAACGCTTGCACGCGCTGTGCCGTGGTATCGACGATCGACCGGTGCGCAACGATTATCCGCGTCGCTCATTATCGGTGGAGACCACCTACGTCCACGACCTGGCTGACCTGGCGGCCTGCGCGCAAGCGCTCAGCCCGCTGATTGACGATCTGCAACGCCGACAGCAGCGCGATCCGGATGCCGGGCAACCCCATAAAACGTTCATCAAACTGCGCTTCAACGACTTTACCCACACAACGGTGGAATGCCTGTGTGCCAAGCCGGATACCGAAGTCTGGCTGCGATTGCTGCAGCAGGGCTGGGAGCGGCAACGCAAACCCGTACGCCTGCTGGGGGTGGGGTTTCGTTATGAAGACGAAGACAAATCTGCCAGCCGCCAGTTGGCACTGTTCGAACCCGCTCACGCAGCCCATGCAGCATGAATGAACGCAAGCGCTGTTTCCCGCCCGTGGTGAATGCGCAGACCCGGGTATTGATCCTGGGTAGCCTGCCGGGCGAGGCCTCGCTGGCAGCCACGCAATACTATGCGCATCCGCAGAAGAAGACTTGAGTAAAGCCCCCTGATGCTTTCTCGTTCAATATTTGAACCTTACTTTACGCTTTTAACAAATCAAAAAAAATGGAATTATCCTCAGCCCATGTCAATGCCCATCCACGTAACCCAGACAATCTGTTTCCCCAATAAAACTTAGTCATAATCCGGAATACTGGAGTACCGCCACCCACCTTCGGGTTCATATTCATTTGGGTTGGCAAAATACTGATCGAGCAGCCTGGATTCCACAAGACTCAATGACTCATAGCGAACGTCCCACATGACACGGCCAATCTGTGATATCGATGGTCGTGATTCCGGCTCTTCATTGACTGCCCACTCGAAGAGCCGAGGTAGAATTAGTCCGCCCGGTATGCTTAATTCTCGCAGTTCGTTCGCACGTTCCATTAAGCGACTTTTCAGTGCGCCACTATAAACCTCTGATGCGTATTCACCCAAGCTAGCGAACGTAACCGGGTTCTGTAATGAGAGAACTCTGTAAAGAAGCATGCCGAGCCCCCAACTCTCATATGTGCCCCCAAAATAGCGATTGTGTTGCCAAGGCTTAAAAACCTCAGGGGGAAGACTAGTAATAGCTCCCACGATCATACGTGGCGCTTGAGAGAGCATTACGAAGTTGTGATCGGGTTCATCGTCATAGCTCCCCATAATCACAGGAAGCGCCTCCCCCCAATCAAGTACCATTACTGCCGACCTAGAGTCGCGGAACCCGACCGTAGGCCCCATATGTACCTGATCTTCTGGCAACAGTATTATGTTCCCAGGATGAAAGTCTCGGTGTTGAAAAGACAACGTGGCCTTGGACATTGCAACTGCAATGCGATGAAAAACTTCAAGGCGTTTCTCCACATCTAGCGTGTGAGCACGTGCGAGCCAATCAGATAACAATTCACCGTCAACCCACTCGGTTACTAATACCATCGATTGCAATTCGTCAAATTGCTCAAAGTGCAGAACTTCCGGGGCAACCCCCTCCCCAGGAAACTGTCTAGTTCTTACAAGGGCATCTCGTTCCATCAAAAACTTTGCTCGCTCTCCCTCGCCTCGAGGACAGATGAGGTATTTAAAAAATACTCGCTGCCCTGTACTAACATCCGTTCCTGAGAAAGTAGTTCCTCCAAACGAATTTCCGATATTTTCATCAGCGCGATACCGACCGTCAATTGTGTCAATTCCCAACCTTCTAATTAATGAGAGAGCGCTAGGCGATAAAGAAGTTTTACTCGAAATGGATATAACCATATTGCACTTTCATTCATCAATTCCCGGCTGGCGTATTGCTTGAACTCTGCTGCAAACCAACATGATTTCATTCTGAGAACGGATCGCAGAAATAAGGTCGTCGCACCTAAATTGCAGACGGCTGAGTAGCTCCCCTATCGACTCGTTATGACTTGAGGTTTCATATGCACCATAGAGGTCGTCACACAGTGGACTCCAACAAAAGCAGAAGTCTTCCACTGCGCGTAGAGTTCTTACCTCTCCTACCATATGCGTATATCCGCGCGCGACTTCGATCGAACCCGTACAAAAAAGTGAACGTTGTCGAAATCGCACACCGAATTTAGCTTCAAACCAGTTGTCTATCTCCAACTGTACACACAGTGGCATGTTCACCGGGAAGCGATCGGTCGGAGAACTTATTGTAACTATCTGTTCGCTGGCACGCGTCGGGAAGCCACGCAATAGCATGAGCCCACCTGCCAATTCGTCCCATGTATTTGCCGAGTTCCATATATGCATAGTTTTGTTTGTTTAGAAGTTAGGAGTGATTGCCGACGATATGTAAAACTACCATACAAAATCAAACTGATCCGCGCGCAGGCATCTTGTAGAAATATCAAATTTGCCAGCAATTCAGAAGGCCCAGGCAGCGCTTCATGACACTTATCGATTCAATTGGTGAAATCCAGCCGAAGATTCCGGCAAGGCCCAAGAAGGGCTTAGACGCCGGCAAACCAGCATAAATTTGAGCTGAATACCCTCAAAAGGTGTCAAATTGACCAGAGGTTTAAGAAGACTTGGGTAAAGCTTCTTGATACTTCTCGGTTCAATAAGTGAAATTCATATATAGCTTCTCACAAATACTTTGGGCTACTTCTCTATGGCTCGCTGTAGACGCCCCCAAAGAGGCCGCAACTGGCGCCTAATTGCCTTTGAGTTCATTACCTTGGCCGCTTTATATCCATATCGCAGGAAATTTCGACTCCCAAGGTGTGAATATCTGGACAGCAACTTTCGCCGGTATAGCGTTTTCTCATCGGCTCCGTTAGCGATTTTTGCCTTGTTCCTGCTCCGCATCGTCTGCTTGGCCAAACTGACACCACGCTTCATATGGTTTGAGAACTTAGCGAATGCAGCAGAGCGAATAATAGTTTGCTGTCCATCGAAAAGAAAACCAAGGTATTGCAAAGGTTTATTACAAACAAGGGAAGCCCCATTTTTTGTAAAAACACAGGTATCGGTTTTGTCTGGATTAATTTTTAGTTCTAATTTCCCTATCTCAGAAATACAGAAACTCTCGGTCTCACTGGCAAGTTCTACAGGCATGACAAACAGAATGTCGTCACAGTACCGCATGTACTTACCGCCATGGGCTGTTGCGAACGCATTAGCCACAGCATCAAATTCCAGCATATACACATTGGAGAGCAGAGCACTGATTGCCGTTCCCTGTGGAATGCCGCATTTGTTCGGGTTCGTTTTGATCAGTTTTGCGTCCCGAACTTGCCCCCGGAAGTTAGTAGGGCTGCAAAGACGGTATTTGCCGTTTCCCCGAGGGTTATGAACGGAAATCCCCAGAGCACCGAAGACTTCATCTCGATCAACATATGCAAACTTGGTCAATGCCTTGTAAACCGCAAAGTGATCAGAAGGGAGTTCTGAGATCCCAAGCAACTGCTTCCAACGAAGCTTAAGTTGGGCGTGGTCAATCGTATCGAAAAACTTCGTCACATCTAGAGCAACTGCAACACAGTTACCACGAACACTAATCTCATCAAATGCTGACTTCGCAAAGTTGATGTTGTTCTTACCTAACGAACGGAAAGCGAGCACACAGTCTGCAAGACCTTGCTTTGCAAGATGTAATTCATATAACGCGCCAATTCTCTCCGCATAAAAACCAAAGATAAGTGAGTCACTATGGGCGGCGTAAGAGATCTCTCGATCCTTATGGTGCCAGTCCAGATGTCCAGTGGTCTTGTTCTGCTTGATTTTGGTGGTATGTACATTGAAACGAATCAATGGCCAAAAAGCATGAGTCGCCACTGCATTTGGATTAGTAACCAGCGCCATCGCCTTTTGAAGGCTCAGCGGCTCATCGAAATGCAAGTAACGGCGTTGACGAAACCAAGTAGGTGTATCAAGCATGTGCTAGCAATTTCAGTAGCAAAACCGAGGAGGGATAAGACCGTGGCAATCTTTACCACCCTCCCCGGCTTAACCGAGTGATAACTCATCACCATCTTGCGACACGAGGTCGCGTAGCCACGCGTGTTAGCAATGTCGTACAGTTACCTAGAGACAACCATGAGGCTGAGATTCCAAGTTCAGTGGTCAAGTTTGCCCGGCATGGCCGGATGGCTTGACATCCTGTGACATACCCCTGATACCGATCTATCAAGGCATGCGCACAATATCATTAAATCCGCTAGCCGCTGAAATCCGAGCTGATATTCACTAAGAACTGGATCAGACAGTAAGAGTACCGTCGCTGATGATGTGGCCTCGTGTTCGTAAAGCCTCATCGTGGGCAAATCAGCAATGAAGATGTCAAATTGACCAGAGGTTTAAGAAGACTTGGGTAAAGCTTCTTGATGCTTCTCGGTTCAACTAGTGAACCCCCGCGCAAAGCTTCCGACAAGGCCCAAGAAGGGCTTAGACGCCGGCCAACCAGCATAAAATCGAGCTGAATGCCCTCAAAAGGTGTCAAATTGACCAGAGGTTTAACCAGTTCTGGCGACTGATGGGTGCATTACTGAACGATGACCTGCATGTGCAACCCTATCCAGCTCGGCTCGACAAGCTGCAGCACCATGGCATCGGTCTGTGGGACGTGATCGCCGAAGCAGAGCGGCAGGGCAGTCTGGATGGCGCTATCCGTCGCGAAGTAGGCAACGACCTCACCCGCCTGATTTGCACCTTGCCCGCTCTGCAGGCTGTGGCCTTCAACGGCAAGACCGCCGCCCGGATGGGACGGCGGCAACTGCTTGCACTGGGAAGCCGGGTAGCCCTGCTCGATCTCCCCTCCTCCAGTCCGGCCTACACACTGGATGCGGGGCTGAAACAGGCTGCTTGGGCCAGCCTGCTGCCCTACATCCGAAGCGCTCAGACAGGCTGACGATGAGCGGGTCGTAAATAGCCGCGCCGGTGTGCCAGGAGGAGAAAGACGGCAGCTGCCAGCAGACTGACCACCAGCGTGACGACCGATGCCTCGATACCAAACGCACCCCCCGTCCAGAGCGGAGAACCCGTTACCTGACCGGACAGCACGCCGGTACGCTGCTCATGGCCGGAAACCACCGCGGAGAATCCCTGCTCCAGCATCACGTTCCAGCCGATATGCGCCCCGATGCACAGCCAGAGCCGCCCCGTATACAGGTACAGCGCTCCCTGTAGGACCCCCACTGCCAGCATGTTTGCAAACGCCCAATTCGAGGCCGCAGGGGTAAAGAGGTGCCCCAGTGCAAACAGCAGGGATGACACCATCAAGGCCGCCCAGACGCCCAGAGCACGCTCGGTTACCTGGAACACCACGCCGCGCATGACCAGCTCCTCGCTGACACCCACCAGTATCTGTCCGGCAAGTGGCAAGAACAGATACCCCCCCACCGGATGCATCCCGTCCACCGTGTAGTGCCCTGTCAGGGCAAGCCCGGCCAAGGTCAGCAGTACCAGCACAGCACCAAGCAGCAAGCCCATGCCCAACTCGCGCCCTGCCCCGGTCGAAGAGAACTCGTGCAGCGGTCGGCGTTCTATCCGGTTAACGAACAGGTAGTAGCCCCAGGCAGAGAGTCCGACTGCGAGTAAGGCGGGCCAGATCACGGCATAGGGTTTACCAATGAGTTTGTGTGCAAAGAGCATGGTGAGGGGAATGGGGCCGAACACCATCAGCACGCCTACCAGCCCCCTCAGCAGCGGAATGTTCATGCATCGCTGCCACCAGCCAGTGGAATAAGGTAGTGCCTGGGTTGTCATGTTTTTTGTCTCCTGGTCAGAAGGCTGCGCAGACACCATCAAGGCGGCGCCATTGAGCCTGGCGAACGGAGCCTAGGCGAGCCGCAGAGCGAGCAGACAGTGTCATCCGACCGCACGCAGTTTGACTGGCATGAAACGCAGCCGGCACCGCCGGGTGTGCCGGGCGGCAAGCATGCATGGTGATCAGGGCCGGCGACCGCTACACTGCAGACATCAGGCATGATCCCGGGCCCCACCGGCATCGCCTTCACTTCACGCTCGGCACACACGATGGAACTGGAAAAGGTAAGCGCAGACGATCTCGTCTCCGGCGACCGGACGCTATGGAATATGTATGGCGAAGACGGCAAGCTGCTGATTCCAAAAGGGAAGATCGTCGGCAACGACGCCCTGCTCAACAAGCTGCTGGCCATGGGCCTGTACGCACCCAAGCTGGAACTGCTGAAAACCCGGCAGGAATGGCGCGAATCGAAGGCGCGCGACAACCAGCGCAATGAGCGCCCGCCCTCCACCCTGGATGCCCTGATCAACTCACGCAAAAAGCTGGATGCCATGGTGGCGCAGCTGGATCGTGGCATCCATGGTCGCTGGCTGGAGCAGAAGGTCGGTGAGCTGGCCACGGAGGTCATGACGGCTTGCGCCAGTGACAGCGATGTCGCCATTGCAATGATCCTGCTCAGGCAAGAGGGCAAATACGCGGTTCGTCACATGGTCAACGCCGCGATTGTCTGCGCCTTGGTCTGCCGATCACTCGAAAAAACAGAGGCCCACACCCGTTCCATCGTCTCCGCAGCATTGACGATGAACATCGGCATGATCGAGTTCCAGGACCAGCTCAAGGAACAGAAGACCCCCCTCAGCGCCGCGCAACGAGCGCGCCTGGAACGCCATCCGATGATGGGGGCCGACATGCTGCGCGAAGCCGGCATTCAAGACCCCGTGTGGCTGGATGCGGTCGAGCAGCATCATGAATGCATTGATGGCAGTGGCTACCCGGACAAACTGTTCGGCAAGGAAGTATGCGAAGGCGCGCGCATCCTCTCGCTGGCCGACTTGTTCTGCGCGCGGGTGACGCCGCGTTCTTACCGGCCCGCCGTGGCCTCCAATGTGGCACTGAAAGGCATCTTGCTGGAGCGCGGCAAGTCGCTCGACGAAACCGTAGCCTCGCACTTCATCAAGACGCTGGGCATCTTCCCGCCGGGCATGCTGGTGCGGCTGGCCAATGGTGAAATCGGCGTAGTCACCCGTGCCGGCGCCAAGGTCAACACACCTCAGGTCAAGAGCATCCTCAGTGCCGATGGCCACAAGATGGGCCTCGCCATGACGCGCGACACCGCCGTTGAACAGTTCTCGATCCGCGAAACGGTCGATCCGCGGCAGGTATCCACCTATGTGAACATGGAGGCAATCTGGGGTAGTGCCGCCGCACACCGGGGATGAGCCCCACCGGCCGTCGCCCACGTATTTGCCCGGCTTGACGCCCCCCGAGCAAGCTGCGATCTTGCGCCCCCACGCCTGCACCCTTGCCTGATATGTCCGCCGCCGCCATCAAGGTGCTGTCGATCATCCCGCCGATGACGCAGCTCAATACGCCCTACCCGTCCACCGCCTACCTGACGGGTTTTCTGCGTTCGCGCGGCGTGGAGGCCGTTCAGGAAGACCTGGCGCTCAAGCTGGTGCTCAGACTGTTTACCGCCGATGGCCTGCGCGCCATGCGCGCACAGATACTCGCGGCCAACAAACGCAAGCCCGTCAGGGTGGTACGCGACTTTCTCGACGAGTTCGATCGCTACGAAGCCGCCATTGAACCCGCCATTGCCTTCCTGCAAGGCCGCGACCCCACCATCGCCTACCGCATCGCCGCCCGCCAGCTGCTGCCCGAGGGTCCGCGTTTCGAATCGCTCAATGCCTATGTCGACCCGGATAGTGAAGACGGCGGCGATGCACTAGCCTGGGCATTCGGCGCGCTGGGCACGCAGGATCGTGCCCGCCATCTGGCCACGCTGTTCCTGAACGACTTAGCCGATGTGCTACGCGAGTCCATTGACCCGCGCTTCGAGTTTGTCCGCTATGCCGAGCGGTTGGCATCGGGCCAGCCCACGTTCGATCCGCTGGCCGAGGCGTTGACGGCACCGGCTTCGTTGGTCGACGAAACTTTGCAGGCGCTCACGCGCGAGGCCATTGCCAAACACCAGCCGCAGCTGGTTTTGCTCTCGGTACCCTTCCCCGGCTCGGTATATGGTGCGTTACGCATCGCCCAGCAGATTCGCGCCATCGATCCCGCCATCCGTATCAGTCTTGGTGGTGGCTATGTGAATACCGAACTGCGCGAACTGCGGGAATCGCGGCTGTTCGACTACGTGGACTTTGTGACCCTGGATTCGGGTGAGCGGCCGCTGCTGGCGCTGCTGGAGCATCTGGCCGGCAAGCGCTCATCAGAACGGCTGGTGCGTACCTTCGTGCGCGATGATGCGGGCAAGGTGCGCTACATCAACTTCCCCGAACCCGATGTGCCGTTCGAGGACTGGGGCACGCCGACCTGGGATGGTCTGCCCATCCACGATTACCTGTCGCTGCTCGACATGCTGAACCCCATGCACCGGCTATGGAGCGACGGGCGCTGGAACAAGCTGACGATTGCGCATGGCTGCTACTGGAAGAAATGCAGCTTCTGCGATGTGTCGCTCGATTACATCTCGCGCTATGAAACCGCCACGGCCGAGACCCTGGTCAACCGCATCGAAGCCATCATTGCCGAGACGGGCCAGACCGGTTTCCACTTTGTTGATGAAGCCGCACCACCCAAGATGCTGCGCGCGCTCGCCGAGGAGCTGATTCGTCGCAAGGTAGCGATTTCCTGGTGGGGCAATATCCGCTTTGAGAAATCATTCACACCCGAGCTGTGCCAGTTGCTGGCGCAAAGCGGCTGCATTGCAGTCACGGGCGGCTTGGAAGTGGCGTCGGATCGCCTGTTGCAGCTGATGAAGAAAGGCGTTTCGGTCGAACAGGTCGCGCGCGTCACCTACGCCTTCAGCGAGGCCGGCATTCTGGTGCATGCCTACCTGATGTATGGCTTCCCCACCCAGACCGTGCAGGACACGGTGGACGCACTCGAATACGTACGACAGATGTTCGAGGCAGGCTGCATGCAATCAGGCTTCTGGCATCGCTTTGCCTGCACCGTGCATTCACCGGTGGGCCAGAACCCGGAGGAGTACGGCGTCAAGCTCGTGCCTTTGCCGGCCAATGCCCATTTTGCCCGTAACGATATCGGCTTTATCGACCCGACCGGGGTGGATCACGACAGCCTGGGCAAGGCGCTCAACAAGGCGCTCTACAACTACATGCACGGCATTGCGCTGGACTGGAATGTGCAGCGCTGGTTTGAAGAACGCGTGCCGCGCACCACCGTGCCCAAACACTTCGTCAGCAAGGCCCTGGGGCGCCGCGGTTAAACCGCCACCTCAGCCCGTTTCGCCACGTACTCAGCCTCGAACCGGGCCGTCAGGACGCCCTCGCAATGCACGCTGGCCGTCAGTGCCAGCCTCGCCAGGCCTTTGCGGGCAAACAGGCGTAGGAAGCGCCCGAGCACGTCGGTATCCAATTCGTCTGCGGTGGCAGAGAAGTCGGCAGTCACCGGCAGCAGGTAGGTTGTCTCGCCACGCTGGATGACAATTTCCACGCTGTCACCCAAGCCGGCCAGATCGAGCTGCCGCTGCACCTCCACCCAGCCCGCCAGCGTGGCGACCACGGCCAGGCTGCCGCCAAAGCCTGTGCCCTTGTCGTTGACATTCGGTGCCAGCGGCACGGCAATGGTGATACGGCCATCGGCCTGTGCCGTGGCATCCACGCCCATAAGGCGTGTAAGCGGGATGGATTGGTGCAGCAGGGTTGGCCAGTGTTTTGGCATACGGTTCAGTCGTCCGGAAGTTGCCCGCAAGCTTACCGCAACCGTAGGGGGCAATTAGCAAGGCGTCTGGCACCCTACCCACACCCTATGGGCTTGAACGGCAGCAAAAAGGGCGCCGAAGCGCCCTTTCCATTCACATCACGACAGCTTACTCGCCCACCGTATAGCGCGGCGGGAGCAACAGCGCCGGCAGTTCACGGGCCGCATCACGGGCGCGATTGAATGGCGCTATCGCAGCACCAAATCGGCTGCCCGTTGCGGCAGCGGTCTTGCGGCCTTCTACCAGCGGCGTTTCGATCTGTTCGATATCGTCGCGGCGACGGCGGCTTTCGCGGCCATCTTGCGATTCGCGGCCAGCCTGGGGAGCGCGCGGCTCGCGGGGCTCACGCGCCGGGCGCGCATCGCGACCTTCACGGGGTTCACGGCTTTCACGCGGCGGACGGGTATCGCCACCCGGCACGGGGATGATTTCCATCGGCTTGCCCAGCAGCTTGCGCACCAGCGCCAACGACTTTTCTTCTTCGGGCGCAACCAGCGAGATCGCGATACCGGTGGCGCCGGCACGACCGGTACGGCCAATACGGTGGACGTAGTCTTCGGGGTTGGTCGGCATCTCGAAGTTGACCACAAAGGGCAGCTCCGAAATATCCAGCCCACGCGCGGCCACATCGGTGGCAACCAGTACTTTCAGCGTACCTTCCTTGAACGCAGCAAGCGTTTCCAGACGGCTCTGCTGGGTGCGATCGCCATGGATAGCTTCGCAATCAAAGCCTTCACGCTTGAGTTCGCGCGCCAGGCGCTCTGCCATCACCTTGGTCTTGGTGAACACGATGACCTGGTTCATGTCGTGATGGCGGATCAACTGGGCCAGCACGCGACGCTTCTTGTCGATCTCGACCGAGTGCAGGTGCTGCTCTACCGACTCATTGGCGGCGTTGCGGCGGGCGACCTCGATGACCTCGGGGTCTCGCATGAAGTCTTCGGAGAGCTTTTTGATTTCGGGCGCGAAGGTCGCCGAGAACAGCAGCGTCTGCCGGCGGGCGGGCAGCAGGCCGAGAATGCGGCGGATATCGAGAATGAAGCCCATGTCGAGCATGCGGTCGGCTTCATCAAGGACGAGAATCTCGACCTGGCTCAGATCAATCGAGCGGCCTTGCACGTGATCGAGCAGGCGGCCCGGCGTGGCAACCACCACTTCCGAACCACGGCGCAGCGATTCGCTCTGCGGCTTGATGTCCACGCCGCCAAACACGGCCGTGGCACGCAGCGGCAGGTATTTGCTGTAGGTGATGACGCTATCGAAAACCTGATCACACAGCTCGCGTGTGGGGGTGAGGATCAGGGCGCGAACCGGGTGGCGAGCCGGGCTTGCGCTGGTATTGGCATAGGGCTGCAGCTTGTGCAGTAACGGCAGCGTGAATGCGGCGGTCTTGCCGGTGCCGGTCTGGGCGCCTGCCATGACATCACGGCCGCTGAGTACCACGGGTATGGCGCGCGCCTGCACGGGGGTGGGCTCGGTGTAACCCGAGTCGAGTACGGCGCGAAGGATCTCGGCATGCAAGCCGAGGCTGTCAAAAGACATTGCGGGGGATTCTCCAGTAAACCTAGGCTGCTGACTTGCTCACTGACGGCGGCGCAACCTGTTGGGGCAGGCACGATAGGATGGCACCGAGCCGGCAATCAGCCCGGCCTCGCCTCACCCCACGCCGTCTCCGCGCTCAGGGCGGAAACCGGCACGCAAACAGGGTTGCATGCCGAAAACACGAACGGGCGAGAAGCAGCGTCTGCCCGTGAGGGCCGAACTATACGCTGCCACGCCGCCCCTGAAAACCGCTAAGTCATGAATTCCAAAGGAATTTTGCCGGTTTAGCGCAAGTTATCGAAAGCCTGTTGCGGGGCTTCGCGTAAAATGCGGTTCCTGCACCACGGCTCCAGCGCAGCCGCAAACCCATTGAAGACAGGCCCTGGCCCATGTACACGCTCGCTCGCACCCATTTACAGACCGTCCGCGATCTCGTTCGGTTTGCCGTTTCCCGGTTCAATGAAGCCGGCCTGTTCTTTGGCCACGGCAACACCAGCGCCTGGGACGAGGCCGCCTATCTGACCCTGCATGCACTGCATCTGCCGCTCGATCAGCTGACCCCGTTTCTGGATGCGCGACTGATTCCGGACGAAATCGACGCGGTACTCAAACTGATCGAAACGCGTGTCAGCACGCGCAAGCCGGCAGCGTATCTCACCAAAGAGGCATGGCTTGGCCCCTACCGCTTCTTTGTTGATGAGCGGGTGATCGTGCCGCGCTCCTTCATTGCCGAGTTGCTACCGACAGCACTAGAACCCTGGATCGAATACCCGGAGCTGGTCCATCGCGCGCTAGATCTGTGCACGGGTTCGGGTTGCCTGGCCATCCTGATGGCCGAGCACTACCCCGACGCAGAGGTGGACGCGATCGACCTTTCTGCAGACGCCCTGGATGTGGCCGAGATCAACGTCCGCAACTATGGTTTGCAGGACCGCATCAACCTGTTGCAATCCGATTTGCTGACGGCGGTGGAAGGTGAGACCTATGACCTCATCGTTTCCAATCCGCCCTACGTGGATGCAGAGTCGGTGGCCGCGCTGCCGCAGGAGTACCTGCACGAGCCCGAACTGGCACTGGGTAGCGGCGAGGACGGTCTGGACGCCACCCGCATCATCATTGAATCAGCCAGCCGCTTCCTGAAGCCGCTGGGCGTACTGGTGGTGGAAATCGGCCACAATCGCGAAGTACTGGAACCCCAGTATCCCGATCTGGCATTCAACTGGCTGGATACCAGTAGCGGTGACGGTTTTGTCTTCCTGCTGACACGTGAACAACTGGTGGAAGCCGGCTACTGAGCCACCTCACGCCGCGCAAGGCGGCGTGAGTCCATCGAAACAGGTTGTCAGCATCATCGCAATGATGTCTTCGTCGCTGTATTGGCCCGTTGCCTTCATGAAATGCAAGACCGGATCGCAGGCGTTCGCAAACAGGCGGAACAGGATCAGCTGCGGCGACAGTCCAGGGTTCAGCACACCTGCCTCTTGGGCTGCCAAGATCCAGCCGCCCATCTCATCGCTCAACCGAAATACCCGCTCAAGATAGCCCTCGTGCTTGCTCAGGGCCGTCACTAAGGACGAATTGGCGTGCGGCAGAGAGGGCATGTTGCCGGCCAGCGCGGTTGCCATGGCCCAGCGTGACATGGTCTTGAGCTTGTCCAGTGGCGCGCGCTCTTCCGGCTGGGCGGCAGCTTGGGCCAGGGCGGCATCCAGCATCCGCATCATGGCCGCCGCGGCCAGATCTTCCTTGGATGGAAAGTGGCGATACAGACTCGCCTTGGCAATGCCGGCCTCCGCCGCCACGGCATCCACCGTCATCAGATCAAATCCCTTGGTGGCGAGCAGCGTATTGACCGCCTCCAGGATGGCCTCCTCACGGGCAATCTGCATTTTCTGACGAAAGGTAGTGGTTTCCATGGCGCCGCATTCACGTTGAATCTGGCTTCATTCTACGCGCCTTGTCGCCACAATGAAACTTGACGGTTCATTTGTGACTGATTAGTATCATTTCGAAACCAATCAGTTCATTCCGCAAGTGAAGGCCACTGCGGCTGTTACTTCAACCACAGGAGCGAGATCATGACTTGGGCACTGGTCGTCGTGGATATGCAAGGCAAACTGCAGCAGGACAACTCCGCACTGGCCAGGCAGGTCGGTGCCAAGGTCGACAGGCTGATCGAGGCATTCGAATCAGCCGGCGAAGCGATCTACCGCGTCGAGAATGCACTCGATGCCCGCCCTCTCCTGCCCGGCAGCACAAGGCAAACGTTATATCGCTACGGCACAGATGCCTTCACCGGCTCCGGGCTGAGCAGCCGGCTGCGTAGCGATGGGGTGAACTGCATCGTGCTCTGCGGCGCAGGCACTGACACGGTGATCGATACCACGGCCAAGCGGGCGCTGGCGTCGGGATTCGATGTGCTTCTGGTAAGTGACGCGCATCTGGCGCATGCACGCGGCGATCTGAGCGCCGAGACCATCGTGACCTATCACAATGCGCTGCTGGCCGACTGGGTAACACCGGGACAGATCATCGAGGTACTACCGGCCGAGGATATTCTGGCCATCTTGAGCGAATCGCCCATGCTGCCTGCGGCAGTGGGCTGGTAGTTGCGGCACGGCTCAGTGGCCGTCGAACTGGCAGAGTGTGAAAAGCGTGATGCCCTCGCCAGCCACGGCTGCACTGCCACCCAGCTCGGGCAGATCGACAATGGCGGCGGCTTCGACGACCTCGCCGCCCAGTCGGCGTATGAGTCGGGCAGCCGCCAGCAGCGTGCCGCCGGTTGCTACCAGATCATCCACCAACAGGACACGCTGCCCGGGCGCAACCGCGTCGATGTGCAGTTCGATGGTTGCCGCGCCATATTCCAGCGCATAGTCCTCGGCAATGGTCTGGAAAGGCAGCTTTCCCTTCTTGCGGATAGGCACAAAGCCCCGCCTCAGCGCGTAGGCCAGGGCGGCGCCCAGAATGAAGCCGCGAGCGTCGATGCCTGCGACCAGGTCAATATGCTGTGCAAGATAGCGCTGCACAAAGCAGTCAATCAGCCGCTGGAAGGTATCGGCATCCTGCAGCAGCGGGGTGATATCGCGAAACTGGATGCCGGCCTGCGGCCAATCAGGCACCGTGCGGATACGGTCGCGGAAATCATCAGTAGCGCGGGGCATGGCGCTCCGTTCAGAACAGGGCAAAACGCGCGATCCATAACAGCGCGATGACCACGACAGCGAACGACAGGTCTTGCCAGCGCCCTGCCAGCAGCTTCAACCCGGCATAGCAAATGAAGCCGAAGGCGATGCCGTCGGCTATTGAAAACGTAAACGGCATGGCCAGCGCTGTCACCACAGCTGGTGCAGACTCGGTGAGGTCGTCCCAGTTGATCTCAGCCAGGCCTCGTGTCATCAGGACCGCCACGTAGCACAGCGCGGGGGCGGTGGCATAAGCCGGCACGGTACCCGCCAAGGGCGACACCCAGAGTGCAGCGAGAAACAGGATGGCCACCACCACGGCGGTCAATCCGGTACGCCCCCCTACTGCCGTACCGGCGGCCGACTCGATATACGCCGTGCAACTGGATGTCCCTAACGCCGCTCCGCCAACAATGGCAGTGGAGTCCGCGGCCAGTGCACGCTTGAGCCGCGGCAAGCGGCCTTGCGCATCCAGCAGACCGGCGCGATGGGATACACCCACCAGCGTCCCCGTGGTGTCGAACAGATCCACCAAAAAGAACACAAAGACCACACCGATCAGACCCGCATTCAGAGCGCCCGCAATATCCATCTGCATCAGCGTGGGCGAGATGCTGGGCGGCAGGGCGAACACGCCGTCAAAGCGCTGGTAGCCGAGCAATACCGAGAACACAGTGACACCGAGTATGCCGATGATGACCCCGCCGGTAACCCGCCGGTATTCAAGTGCAAGGATCATCAGAAAGCCCAGCACGGCCAGCAACACGCGGGGGTCTGTCACATCGCCGAGCGTGACCAGGGTCGCCGGGTGGGCCACCACGATGCCGGCGTTCTTGAGCGCGATGATGGCCAGAAACAGGCCGACCCCGGCCGAGATCGACAATTTCAGAGAATGCGGAATGGCGTTGACCAGGGCCTCGCGCACCCGGAACAAGCTGACCGCCATGAAGATGACGCCTGAGAGGAACACCGCGCCTAGGGCGACCTGCCAACTCACCCCCATGCCCTGCACCACACTGAAGGTAAAATAGGCATTCAGACCCATACCGGGCGCCAGCGCGATCGGGTAGTTGGCAACCAGTCCCATCACCGCAGACCCCAGCGCCGCCGCAAGGCAGGTGGCCACGAAAACCGCGTTGAAATCCATGCCGGTCTGCGACAGGATCGCCGGGTTTACGAAGATGATGTAAGCCATGGTCAGAAACGTGGTGCACCCGGCCAGCACCTCGGTCTTTACATCGGTACCGTGCTCACGCAGCTTGAACAGGGTGTCGAGCATGAAGTGCCCCATGGCGATGATCCCGACTTTCGTTATGGCCGCAGATCCCTAACGCTTCAAGACCGGCGGGCGGCTTGCAAGTGGGCAATCAGGCCTGTGGTGGCATCTTCGATCAGATCCAGCACATGCTCAAAACCCCGACCGCCGCCGTAGTAGGGATCGGGCACATCTTCGCCGACCGCCAAAGTGCCGAAATCCAGAAACAGCCGGAGTTTGTGCTGCAGTTCGGGCGGGCAAAGCCGGCGCATGTAGGCCAGATGGCCGCGATCCATGGCCAGCAGCCAGTCAAACCGGCTGAAATCGGCTTTCACAAGCTGCCTGGCGCGCTGAGTGGACAAATCGTAGCCCCTTGCCAGTGCATGGGCCTGCGAACGGGGATCAGGCGGCTCGCCCACATGGTAAGACTCGGTGCCACACGAATCTACCTCCAGCAATAGCCCCGCTTTCCGCGCCTGTACCGCCAGAACCCCTTCTGCCGTGGGCGAGCGACAGATATTGCCAGTACAGACAAAACAGACAGAAGCGAGTGGTGCCGGGCGCATGCGGGGTGATTCCTGAGATGGCGATAAGGCGGCCTGCAAGCCTAGCACCAAGGTCTATGGACGCTCAAACAAGGCGACCGCGGGAAAGCGACAGCCGGCAGGCTGGCAGAGCGCAGGGGCGTGCGTGGGTGACTATAGTCCCCATCAGGAGGAGCCATGCCGCGCTCGTATCCCGCCGCCACGCGAGCGACGGATGCCAGCAGCCAACCCGCTGCGGAGAAACGCCATGCGCCTCGCCGATCTATCACTCCGTTACCGCCTCATCCTGTTTTCGCTTGCCAGCGCCCTGCTGGGACTTGCCGTATCCGGCGCGGTACTCGCCAGCAAGAGTCGCGATACGGTACGCGAAGCCGCCATGGCCAGTGCCCGCAATCTGGCTGCCGGCGAGGCAGCGCGTCTGGAGGGCGGGCTCAACGCAACCTATGCCACGGTGCACAGTCTCGGCCAGTTGATGACCGGCATGAAGGCGAGCAGCGAGCCCCCCACCCGCGCACAGCTGGATGCCGCCATCGCCGAGCTGTTGCGCCAGCAAACCGATGTGCTGGCCTACAGCACCCTGTGGGAACCCAATGCCCTCGATGGCCGCGATGAGGAGTTCGTCAATGCCAAACCGGGACATGACGCCACAGGCCGCTATCTGCCTTACTGGAATCGCGGCAGCGGCCAGATAGCCGTTGAGCCGCTGGTGGATTACGACAAACCCGGTGCCAACGACTGGTACGCCATTCCCAAGCGTACGCTCAAGGATGCCTTGATCGAACCGTATCTCTACAAGGTCATGGGCAAGGATGTGCTGATGACTTCGCTGATGTCGCCCCTCATCGTCAACGGCCAGTTCGTCGGCGTGGTCGGGGCGGATTACCCGCTGGCGGGGCTGCAAGCACAGCTAGGTCGGATCAAACCCTTTGGCACAGGCTCGGTCACCTTGCTCTCTCACACGGGCCTGTACGCCACCCACGCCGATCCCCGCAGACTGGCCCAGGCTGCTGATGACATCCCGCCCGAAGCGCGTGCCGCCATTGCGGCCGGGAAACCGCACGAATACCGTCAAGCCGGCATCGCCCACCTGTTCCAGCCGCTCAGCGTGGGCAACGGTGGCACGCCGTGGTCGTTGCGGGTCTCGTTCCCGCTGGACAGCGTGATGGGCCCGGCCAATGCCATCGTCACCGTCTCGGTCATCGTCGGCCTGTTGAGCCTGATACTGATGGCGGTGCTGCTGACGCTGGCCATCAGTCAGGCCACCCGACCGCTGCTGAAACTCGCCGAAACCATGGAAGAGCTGTCGCAAGGCCAAGGGGACCTCACACGCCGGCTCAGTGCTGACGGCAAAGACGAAATCGCCCGTATCTCCCGCGCTTTCAATGCTTTTGTGGGCCGTATCCAGGAACTGGTTGCCGATATCAAAACCCAGAGCGATCACCTGGACAACGCCAGCGAGGCCTTATCGGCCACTACCGAGTCCATCTCACAGCGTTCTCGCCAGCAAAGCGACGCTTCCAGCTCCACGGCAGCGGCGATTGAGGAGGTCACCGTGAGCATCGGCCACGTGGCGGATCATGCCCGCAGTGCCGACGTGGGCGCGCGCGAGGCGGCGGAGCTGACCGGCTCGGCAAATGCGCGTATCGATGCCATGGCCCGCGAGATCAGCGCCGTCAATGACACCATGGTCCATGTCCGCGACCTCGTGCAGCGGCTGGACAACCGGACCCGGGAGATTGATGCCGTGGCCACCGTGATCAAGGAAATCGCCGGACAAACCAACCTGCTGGCGCTCAATGCGGCCATCGAGGCGGCACGTGCCGGCGAACAGGGGCGGGGCTTCGCGGTGGTAGCCGATGAGGTACGCAAACTGGCCGAACGCACCAGTCAGGCCACGATCGAAATTGCACAAATGCTCGAAAGCATCCAGCAGGAAGGGACAGAGGCCGTGGCAGGCGTCGACAAAGCTGCACAGCGCGTGGATCAGGGAGTGGCCCTGTCGCACGAAGCCGCTGAGGCGGTTGCCGGGGTACATGCCCGTATCGTGACACTGCGGAACCAGGCCACTGAAATTGCCGGCGCGATGGCGGCCCAATCCAGTGCCAGCACCGATATCGCGCGCCATGTAGAGTCCATCAGCGCCATGGCGCAGGAAAACGACCAGACTGTTCATACCGCCCAGCTATCCGTCAGGCAGCTGCGCGAGCAGGCTGCCTTGCTGCACCAGCAAGTCGCCCGCTTCCGTATCTGAAGGTCCGGGCGCACCGAAAATCGCCCCCAAGACACAAAAAAAGCCGCGGCATCGCGCCGCGGCCTGTGGATCACTCGCCGAGCTTATCGGCCTGCGAGCAGACCCTTCTTGAGATCGCTGCTGACCGGGTTCTTGCCCAGCCAGATGCGCAGCAGCGCAGAGGCAAAGTCGTCGCCGGCAATCACATCCTTCACTTGGCCGCGCACGGTAATCTGCGTGCCCTTGCCGGGAATGAAGTCCAGCGCAATCACGTCACCGTCCTTGACTTCCTTCACTGCCTGGAAGATCGCGTTCATCTCCTGAATGCGCGGTTTGAACTTGGCAAACTCGGCCTCGGACACGTTTTCTTCCAGACCTTCGATGAACGAGGCATGCAACTTGTCAGCCTCTACCGAGCGCAGCATCGTCAGTTGCATGCGACGCGGCGTCGCAGCACTGATGACCGCATTGGCATCGCCCACCTTCTGGGCAACATACAGCGCGCCAACATAGACCTTCGCCACACCAAACTTGGTACGGACACCACCACCATTGAGCACCAGATCCTGACCGCCCACCTTGACGGTATCGTCGATACGCTTGCCGCCGATTTCAGCTGCACTCGTCACCATGCTGGCAGCAATGACAACACCCACAAACAGTTTCTTCATCTTGTCTCTCCGTCTCAGGTTTTGGACTGCAATCGCTACCCCAACATCATACGGGCGGCGGGCAACAACAAAAAGGGCCAGCCGAAAGGGATTCCGACTGGCCCTGATACTACGTGTAGCTTGCTTTACAGTGCCTGAATGATGCCAGCGGCGCCCATACCGGTGCCGATGCACATGGTCACCATGCCGTACTGACCCTGCTGGCCACGACGGCGCATGCCATGGACCAAGGTGGCGGTACGGATCGCACCGGTGGCACCCAGCGGGTGCCCCAGCGCAATCGCGCCACCCAGCGGGTTGACCTTGCTGGTATCCAGACCCAGATCGCGGATCACGGCCAGCGCCTGTGCGGCGAAGGCTTCGTTCAGTTCCATCCAGCTGATGTCGTTGAGGCTCAGGCCAGCTGCCTTCAGCGCAGCAGGAATCGCTTCCTTGGGGCCGATACCCATGATTTCAGGCGGCACACCCTTGACGGCAAAGCCCACGTAGCGAGCCAGCGGCACCAGGTTGAACTGCTTGAGGATCTTTTCCGACACGATGACCACGGCGCCAGCGCCGTCGGACATCTGCGAGCTGTTACCGGCAGTGACCGAACCCTTGGCGGCGAACACCGTCTTGAGCTTGGCCAGACCTTCCATCGTGGTGCCGGCGCGCGGGCCTTCGTCTGTATCGAGCAGCTTCTTGATGATCTCGACTTCGCCGGTGCTCAGGTTCGGGTTGCGGTAAATGGCTTCGAGCGGGCTGATTTCCTGCTTGAATTCACCGGCCTCGATCGCGGCGACGGCGCGGCGATTCGACTCCACCGCAAAGGCATCCTGGTCTTCGCGGCTGATCTTCCATTGCTCGGCCACCTTCTCGGCGGTCAGGCCCATGCCGTAGGCGATACCGATGTTCTCGTCCTTGGCGAAGATTTCGGGGTTCAGCGATACCTTGTTACCCATCATGGGCACCAGCGACATCGATTCCGAACCGCCGGCGATCACCACATCGGCTTCACCGGTGCGGATGCGGTCGGCCGCAATCTGCACGGCGTTGATGCCGGACGAGCAGTAACGGTTGATGGTCAGGCCACCCGTCGTGTGCGGCAGGCCAGCCAGCAGGGCCGAGATACGGGCCATGTTGAGGCCTTGCTCGGCCTCAGGGAAGGCACAACCGGCCACCACGTCTTCCACCAGTTCCTTGGGCAGCGTGGGCACCTGGGCCATGGCTTCGCGGATCACATGGGCCAGCATGTCGTCGGGACGCACGAAGCGCATCATGCCGCGCGGTGCCTTGCCCACCGGCGTGCGGGTGGCCGCGACGATGTAGGCTTCCTGTACTTGTTTGGTCATTTCACTTCTCCTGTTTCCGGACCTTGCCGGATTTCACAGCCAGATAGTTCAATCTGTTCAGTCTTGGGCTCCGACTCAACGGAGCGCTGTCGAGCGTCAGCGAGGCTCCCTCGCGGCGGCGAGGGCGGGGGGAGTGGAATGGATCAGCCCAGAACAACAAGCCGCCGGGTTCCGCACCGCTACCGCCTCGCGCCCGGCTTTGCCGGGTGCCTGCGCTAACGCCTGAAATTCAACCGCAATCAGTTTCTCAGCGGCTTGTTGTTCTGGAGCATGTAAGCAATGCGCTCTTGTGTCTTCTCGTTCTTGAGAAGCGACAGGAAGCCCTTGCGTTCCAGGTCCAGAATCCACTGTTCGTCCACCAGCGTGCCGGCTTCGATATCGCCACCGGTGATGATGTCGGCGATCAGTGCGCCAATGTGGTAGTCGTGCGCCGAGATGAAGCCACCTTCCTTCATATTGGTCAGCTGACCCTTGATGGACGCTGCGCCAGCACGACCGGCCACGGCAAACTTGGCTGGCAGCGGTGCACGGTAGCCGGCTTCGGCCAGCGCCAGCGCTTGTTGCTTGGCCACGTGCAGCAGTTCGTACTGGTTGAACACGATCACATCGGCCTCGCGGAAGAAGCCCAGTTCCTTGGCTTCCTCTGCGCTCTTAGCCACATTGGCCGTGGCGATGGTCATGTAGCGGTCCTTCAGCGCGGCGAACACGTCGCCACGGGCTTCCTTGGCAGCACGCAGGGCGAATTCCTTGGTGCCACCGGCGCCCGGCAGCAGGCCCACGCCCACTTCAACCAGACCCACATAGCTTTCCAGGTGGGCGACCACGCGGTCGGCGTGCAGACACACTTCGCAACCACCACCGAACACATAACCGCGCGTTGCGGCCACGACCGGGATCTGGCTGTAGCGCAGGCGCATGGTCATGGCCTGGAAGTCGCTCAGCATCTTCTCGATGCTGGCCCAGTCGCCAGCCATGAAGGCGGGCAGCATGGAGCTCAGGTCAGCACCGACCGAGAACGGCTCTTCCGGTGCCCAGATGACCACACCCTTGAAGCGCTCTTCGGCAATCGTGATGGCTTGGTTGATGCCTTCGAGCACAGCGGGGCCGATGGCGTGCATCTTGGACAGGAAAGTCACGACCAGTACGCCGTCGCCGTTCGTCCAGGCACGCACGCCTTCGTTTTCGTAAACCGTTTCGCCGTAAACCGGGGCAGCTTCGCCAACCAGTTGCGCCGGGAACAGCTGGCGCTTGTACACATCCAGGGTCGAGCGCGGTACCAGCGCGTTCTTGCTGGCGCTGAACGAGCCTTCCGGCTGGTGCACGCCGTCGCGGTCAAACACCCAGGCCGGCAGCGGTGCGTTGACCAGCGACTTGCCGGCGGCGATGTCTTCCTTGACCCACTCGGCAACCTGTTTCCAACCCGCTGCTTGCCAGGTTTCGAACGGGCCTTCGTTCCAGCCGAAGCCCCAGCGAATGGCCAAGTCCACATCACGGGCGTTGTCGGCCACGGTATCGAGGTGGAAGGAGATGTAGTGGAACACGTCACGGAAGCAGGCCCACAGGAACTGGGCTTCCGGGTTGGCGGATTCGCGCAGCTTCATCAGACGCTTGCCCGGATCCTTGATCTTCATCAGTTCCTTGACCGCGTCGTCGCCCTTCTTGTTGGCTTCAACATACTGGCCGGCGGCCGGGTCCAGAACCAGCTTGGTCTTGCCTTCGCGCTTGTAGATGCCAGCCTTGGTCTTGGCGCCCAGAGCACCGGCTTCGATCAGCTTGGCGAGCCACTCGGGCGACTGGAACAGGCCATGCCACGGATCGTTCGGCAGCGTGTCCTGCATGGTCTTCACCACATGGGCGAAGGTATCCAGACCCACCACATCGGCCGTACGGAAGGTGGCCGACTTGGGGCGACCGAGGCGCGGGCCGGTCAGGTCATCAACCACATCGAAACGGATACCGAACTTGCGGGCGTTTTCAATGCAGGCCAGCATCGAGAACACACCGATGCGGTTGGCGACAAAGTTGGGGGTGTCCTTGGCGCGGATCACGCCCTTGCCCAGCGTGGTGGCCAGGAAAACTTCCAGCTGATCCAGCATGGCCGCATCCGACGTCACGCACGGGATGATCTCGACCAGATGCATGTAACGCGGCGGGTTGAAGAAATGGATGCCGCAGAAGCGCGAACGCATGCTGGCCGGGCAGCCTTCGGCGAGCTTGTTGATGCTCAGGCCCGAGGTGTTGGTAGCAAAAATCGTGTTGGCGCCCAGGTGTGGCGCAACCTTCTCGTACAGACCCAGTTTCCAGTCCATGCGCTCGGCAATGGCCTCAATCACCAGATCGCAATCCTTGAGCAGGTGCAGGTGCTCGTCATAGTTGGCCGGCGTGATGAAATCGGCGCGACCCTTGGCCGACAACGGCGCCGGGTTCTGCTTCTTCAAGGCCTCGATCGCCTTCAGGGCGATGCCACTCTTGGGGCCTTCCTTGGCCGGCAGGTCGAACAGGATGGCTTCGACATTGGCATTGGCGAGGTGGGCGGCAATTTGCGCACCCATCACGCCGGCGCCGAGTACGGCCACCTTGCGGACGATGAATTTGGATTGAGACATGGTGTTCCTCGATTGGGGAGTCGATCGGGGCTCGCGGAGCGGAGTCTGTGTTAGCTGGTATAGACACTAATCCAAACGTTTGTTTGATTCAAGCGCTTGCTCGGTAAAAATGTCAGACAGAACCCGCGATGTGGTCACTGCGGCCCATATCGTCTGTTTTACATCACAGCCAATAAAAAACCAGCGCAGGTTTGTGACCCGCGCTCGAACGGTTTGTTGCACGACAGCCCTTATCCTGTCATCCCCTGCGCCCAGCCGGCTACCAAAGGCAGAGCCCGCCCGTCACCCGCCAAAGGGAGTACCAAACAGCCACCACCATTGCCCCGGCTGCTTGAGACCCAAAACGAAAACACCCGGGTCTCCCCGGGTGCTTGCTAGCTGCTGCTGCCAGGCCGTGCTCAGCACGGCCATCAGGCATCAGAAGCGGTAGCTGGCCTGAATACCGACCAGATGTGCGCTGCTTTCGAAGTTCACAGTACCGGTGGTGTAGCTCGACACGCAATTGACAGCCGTAGCGGGTGCGGTAGCGGGGCTGGTGCCACCGCAGTAACCATTCACATTGGCCGAGGCATCCTTGATGCTGATGTACGAGTAGGCTGCATCCACCACCAGCGACTTGCTCATGGCGTACTTGGCACCAAAGGACAACCAGCTGCGGTCGCTATCCGGCAGCGTGCTCAGACGGTCGTTGGCGCTAGGTACAGGCGACTTGTCATGCGCAATACCGAAGCGCAGTTGCAACGGATCGGACAACTGGTAGCTACCGCCGATGGCAACCTTGGTGGTGTCTTTCCAATTCGGGTTCAGACGGGTAAACGTAGCAGCCTGAGCCGGGTTGATGGTCGTCTTGGGAATGGCGTACTTCACATCAGCCGAGGTAAAGCTGGAGTGATTAGTGCGGCTGATATCGGCGTACATGCGCAGCACGGGGCTGAACTTGTGCATGATGTGCAGGGAATAGCTCTCCGGCGTGGTGACCTTCACCGAAGCGGCGGAGTCACGGTAGCCCAGGGAACTCTCGATGATCGACACGGCCGATGGGTACTCGGTCGCGCTCGGCGAAGGCAGCGTCCAGTCTGCGGTACCGGCCAACTCATGCTTCACCTTGGAGCGGTAGTTGAAGCCGACGCGAGTGTTGTCGCTCACGTCCAGCAACATGCCGAAGTTGAAACCCACGCCCCAGTCGTCACCGGAGATCTCGGCAAAGCCATCCAGCGGACCCTTGCCGTCTTGTGCAATGGCGCGCATGGCAGCTGCACCGAGCGCAGCTTGTTGAGCCGAACCAGCCGGTGCCGCAGCGGCTTGCAGTTGATAAACACGGGCCAGCGAAGCGGCGAAGTTAGCGTACTGGCGCAGTTCTGCTTCAGCATGCTGAGCAACAACACCAAAGCCAACCGAGAGCTTCGGCGTCAGCTTGAACGATACGGCCGGGTTCAGCGCAATCACGGCCAGATGAGTCTGGTTCACGTTGTAGCGCAGCACGGAATCCTTCTCATATTCGGTACCGCTACCGAACGGCACATAGATACCCATGCCGTAGGCAAAGCGATCATTCACACGCGACGAGAAGTAGGTGTGCGGGGCAGCGGCGGCGTCACCGATCTTGTCGTTGGCGCGGCCGGCAATGGCATTGCCCGACAGCGTGCGGCCGGTTGCATTCTTGGCCTCGACGGTGGGTACAACCACAGTCAGCGTACCGGAGAACTGGGTGCCATCGAGATAGCTCAGACCAGCCGGGTTATACGAGATGGTGCTCGCGTCGGCGGCTTCGGCAGCGCTGGAGTTGGCTGTGGCCTGGCTGGCTGCAGACTGGCTGCTGAACTGGAAGCCGGAAGCGTGGGCATATTGCGCCAGAGCGGCGGTCACCAGCAGCGTGGTCACTCGCAATGCGTGCTTGTTCATCGATGTTGTCTCCATATACGGTTGGGGTGAATCCTGACCAGCCTTTCAAGCGCTCGGCCGGCAATGAAAAAGAGCATAGCACAGCGTTTAGAGCAAACAGTCGAGGCGCCCTTCTGGTGGGGTTTTGTGGGCACTTTGACGACGCATGTGTGGCACCGTTGCAACTGGGCAGATGAAAAAAATCCCCGGACATGCCGGGGATTTTTCGGGTGGATCAGACCGGCTCGCGCTGGCTGATGCCGGTATCGTGCTTATCCAGCATCTTGTCGAAATCATCGACCATGATGACCTCGCGCTTGAGGCGACGTGCGCGGGTCACGGCATCGAACTCGGCTTGCGTGATGAGGCCGGCAGCCAGCGCCTCATCCAGGCGACCCTTGGCGTTGAGCGACTTGAGCTTGCCGTCGCGCTGGGCACGACGCAGCTTGCCCTCGGTGGATTCGGCCTCGATATGGGCGACCAGTGCGTAGTTGAGCACACCCACCGCGTCGTTCTCATCCTTGGGCACGTACATGTCGCAAGTCAGGCGATCACGAGCCTCACCCGGCTGCATGAGCAGGCGTGCGATCTTGGTACCCAGGCGGTCACGCGGCGTGGTGAAGTGACGACCCAGCGGGAACACGATCCACTTGATCAGGAAAGCGAGCGGCTTGTTCGGCAGGTTGGCCAGCACACCGGTAAAGGCCTCCTGCGCGTCGTGCAACGCTTGCAGTACCGACCACTTGACCAGCGGCAGGTCTTCCTTGGGGCTGCCATCGTCGGCAAAACGCTTCAGACAGGCGGTTGCGATGAACAGATTGGACAGGATGTCACCCAGACGGGCCGAGATCTTCTCGCGGAACTTGAGCGAGCCGCCCATGCTGAACATGGCCATGTCCGAGAGCAGCGCAAAGGCGGCTGACAGACGCTCGATATCCTTGTAGTACTGCGCCAGTTCACCTGCATTGGCCGGAGCCGAAGCGATCTTCGAGCCTGTCATGCCCAGCACGAAGCTGCGGATGGCGTTATCCATCACAAAGCCAAGGTGCCCGCTGAATGCCTTGTCGAACTCAACGGCATCGTTCGCCATGGCGGCCTTCATTTCACGCAGCACGAAGGGATGGCAACGGATGGCGCCCTGACCGTAGATGATCATGGAACGGGTCAGGATATTGGCGCCTTCCACGGTAATGCCGACCGGGATGGTCTGGTAGGCATGACCCAGGTAGTTGCGCGGACCCATCACCACTGCCTTGCCGCCGTGGATATCCATGGCGTCATTGAGCACCTTACGCATGCGCTCGGTGTTGTGATACTTGAGGATGGCCGAAATCACCGAGGGCTTCTCGCCCGAATCCAGACCGGTCAGCGCCAGGCGCTGGCTGGAATCCATCTGGTAGGTGTAACCACCGATGCGCGCCATGGCTTCGTCCACACCCTCGAACTTGCCGATCGACAGGCCGAACTGTTCGCGAACACGGGCATAGGCGCCGGTCACAAAGCTGGAGAACTTGCCGGATGCCACAGACATGGCCGGCAGCGAGATGCAACGGCCCACGGACAGACACTCGACCAACATGCGCCAGCCTTGGCCCACGAAGTCCTGACCACCAATCACCCAATCGATCGGGATGAACACGTCCTTGCCCATGGTGGGGCCATTCATGAACACCGAACCCGGTGGCGAGTGGCGGCGACCGATCTGCACGCCTTCGTGCTCTGCCGGAATCAGGGCGCAGGTAATGCCGATGTCTTCCTTGCTGCCCAGAATGTGGTCCGGGTCATACAGCTTGAATGCCAGACCCAGTACCGTGGCAACCGGTGCCAGCGTGATCCAGCGCTTTTCCCAGTTCAGGCGGATACCCACCACGTTCTCATGACGCTGGCCGGTACGCGGGTCGGTATACGAGCCACGGCAAACCACGCCAAAGTCGGGAATCGCACCCGCATCGGAACCTGCATAGGGACTGGTCAGTGCGAAACAGGGGATATCGATACCCTTGGCCAGACGCGGCAGGTAGTAATCCTTCTGCGCTTCGGTGCCGTAGTGCTGCAGCAGCTCGCCCGGTCCGAGCGAGTTCGGCACCATCACCGACACGGCCGCGGTACCACCGCGGGTGGCGATCTTGGTCACGACGCGAGCATGCGCGTAGTTGGAGAACTCCACCCCGCCATACTTCTTCTTGATGATCATGCCCAGGAAGCCCTTGTCCTTGATGAACTGCCACACATCCGGCGGCAAGTCCTTGAGCTCATGGACGATCTTCCAGTTGTCGATCATGGCGCACAGCTCTTCAACCGGACCATCCAGGAAGGCTTGCTCTTCAGCAGTCAGCTTGGGCTTAGGGAAGGCATGCAGGCGATCAAAATCCGGCTTGCCCGAGAACAGCTCGGCATCCCACCAGATCGAACCGGCATTGATGGCCTCTTGCTCGGTCTGCGACATGGCCGGCGTGATCTTCTTGAAGATGGCGAAGATCGGGCCCGTGATCAATGCACGACGCAGCGGCACCAGATTGAAGATCGCCAGCACGATGCCGGCACCAATCAACCAGCCGGGGTGACACCCCGTACCGAATACCGCGTAAGCAATCCCGCCAAGGATTGCCGCGCTCCAGACGATAAGCGGCGCTCGCAGGTAGCCGAGCACCAGAATGCCCAGTACCACGATCAGGATGGTGAGTGCCATGAGTCTTCCTTCCCAGGTTATGCGTGCCGTAACGCAGTCGCCGGAGCCGTGAGGCCAGCCACTACGAAAGGCACGAGGTAAGTGGCGATCAGGCGCGGGTCGCGCGCGTTGACCACCGGTTCAATCACAAACAAACGCAAGATGTTGTTACCCGCAAAGGCGTTGAAGATGGCCGAGAAGGCAAAGTTCAACCGCCACTGCAATTCGATATCGCTCAAACCCGGCAGTGCCCTGGCAACGGCTTGGGCGTAGCGTGCAAACAGCTCTTCATAATGGCGCGGCAAACTCTCGCGCAAGGCCGGGTGTGCCTCGACAAAGGTACGGCTCAGCAAGCGCACGAAAATGGCACCACCCCGCTTTGGGTCATGGGCCACATCGAGCGCCGCGTCCATGAACGCCTGCATGATGGCGTCCACAGGCACCGGTGCCTGATGCGCCACCGATTCCAGACGATCCAGATTGCTGATGGCCAGCTTGGTCAGCGGAGTCAACCGGCGGGTGAAAACACCCTGAAACAGGGCATCCTTGCTGCCGAAGTGGTAGTTCACCGCCGCCAGATTCACATCGGCTCGCTGGGTGATCATGCGCATCGACGTCGCCTCGAAGCCGTGCTCGACAAACAGCACCTCCGCCGCATCCAGAATGCGGGTCGCGGTATCGAGTTGTCGTGCTTCCAGTATTTCGCCCATGGTGCTTCAGCTATTGCCCTTGCAGACCGGGTTCAGGACAGTGCCCTGTGGGTCAGCATAGACGTTGATCAAACGATTGTTTGAAACATACGTCCCAGTTATCGATCAGTCAAGCAAGCGCTCGATTTTTTGATTTTGTCTGTGTCGTTTGCATCCCAAGCTGTGGCGAGATCGCGCAGCAGCATGCTTACGCAGGATGTGCAGCACATTTTCCACAGCCAACCGGCTTGCAACACGAACAGGTGACAAAAGCAAAAAAATGAGATAATTCAATGAAGAAGCCCGGTTTTTGAAACCGCTTTATCAAGAGTTCAATACAGGCGCGCAACGCAAGCCCATGTTTTCCCGGCTCAATCTCTCATCGCTGGCTGGCCCCATCCTCGTCCTGATGGTGCTGACGCTGTTCATCCTGCCGCTGCCAGCGTTCATGCTCGACCTGTTCTTCACCTTCAATATTGCGGTGTCGATCATCGTGCTGATGGTGGCCATCAACACCAAGAAGCCGCTGGAGTTTTCGGCCTTCCCGGTGGTGTTGCTGATGACCACCCTGCTGCGGCTGGCGCTCAACGTCGCCTCCACGCGCGTGATCCTGACCAACGGCCATCAAGGCGAGGCCGCCGCGGGCAAAGTGATCGAAGCCTTCGGCCACTTCCTGATCGGCGGCAATATCGCCATCGGTATCGTGGTGTTCATCATTCTCACGGTCATCAACTTCGTGGTGATCACCAAAGGTGCCGGGCGTATTGCCGAAGTGAGTGCACGCTTCACCCTGGATGCCATGCCCGGCAAGCAGATGGCTATTGATGCCGACCTCAATGCCGGCCTGATCAAGGAAGACGAAGCACGAGAGCGGCGCAAGATCATCTCGCAGGAGGCCGACTTCTTCGGCTCCATGGACGGTGCATCCAAGTTTGTTCGCGGCGATGCGGTTGCCGGCATCCTGATCATCGTGATCAACCTGGTGGCCGGCATCATCGTCGGCATGCTGTCGCATGACATGCCCTTCGCCGTGGCCGGCAAGACCTACACCCTGCTCTCGATTGGCGACGGCCTCGTCGCACAGATTCCCGGCCTGATCATCTCTACCGCAGCCGGCCTCGTGGTGTCGCGCGTGGGTGATGATCGCGACCTGTCCGAACAGGTCATGAGCCAGATGTTTGCCAAGCCCAGCACGCTGTACATCACGGCGGCCGTGATCGGCGTGTTTGGTTTGATCCCCAACATGCCGCATATCGCCTTCCTGCTGATTGCAGGCTCGCTGGCGGGCCTCGCGTGGTATCTGGAACGGCGAGCCGAAGAGGCAAGTCGGCCGGGGCGTCCGCTCGATCCGGTCGCCGCCCAGCAACAGGCGCAGCAGGCTCAGCAAGCGGCTCAGGAAACCCAGAATGCCGAGGTCGGCTGGCACGACGTGGGCACCGTCGACCCGGTCGGGCTGGAAGTGGGTTACCGGCTGATTCCGCTGGTAGATCGCAATCAGGATGGCGAACTGCTGCGGCGCATCCGCGGCATCCGTAAAAAGATTGCGCAGGACTTGGGCTTTCTGGTCCCGCCCATCCATATCCGCGACAACCTGGAGCTCAAGCCCAATGCCTATCGCATCCAGCTCAAAGGCGTGGATATCGGCGAAGGCGAAGCCTGGCCCGCACAGTTTCTGGCCATCAACCCTGGCCGCGTGATGGGCCCGCTGCCGGGCACGCCCACTACCGACCCGACTTTCGGCCTGCCCGCGATCTGGATCGATGCCAACCTCAAGGAACAGGCGCAATCGCTTGGCTACACGGTAGTGGATGCCAGCACGGTGGTTGCCACCCATATTTCCAATGTGCTGCAAAGCCACTCGGCCGAACTGCTGGGCCGGGAGGAAGTACAGCAACTACTCGACCATCTGGCCAAGGAATGGCCCAAGCTCGTCGAGGACCTGGTGCCCAAGCTGGTGCCGATCAATGTGTTGCAGAAGGTGCTGCAAAACCTGCTCGACGAGGGCATGCACATCCGCGACATGCGCACGATTCTGGAAACACTGGGCGAACACATTACCCGTACGCTGGATGTGGACGAGCTGACCTCGGCCACCCGTGTGGCACTGGGCCGCGCCATCATTCATCAATTGTTCCCCGGCGAAAGCGAACTGCAAGTACTGGCGCTGGACCCCAGCCTGGAGCAAGTCCTGTTGCAGGCCAGCCAGGGTAAAGGCGGTGGCCTCGAACCCGGATTGGCCGAAACGCTGCTCAAGCAGGCGGGCGAACTCAGCGAGCAGATGGAAAATCAGGGCCTCAACAGCGTGCTGGTCACACCCACCCAGCTGCGTCCCTTGTTATCGCGCTTCTTGCGTCGTTCCATCCCCCAGTTCCGGGTGCTGGCGCATGGCGAGATTCCCGATACCAAGACCATCCGTATTGTCGGCGTGCTGGGTAGCCAGGGCGCGTAAACAGATAGACAGAGCCGCCAACAGCCCACTGGTATGCTGGCTTGGCGGTAGCACCACCACAACAAACCAGACACCCGACCAAAAAAGGACAGGATCATGGTCGTCAAAAAATTCCAGGGTGACAGCACCCGCGAGGTGCTCAAGCAGGTCCGTGACGAGCTGGGTCCGGATGCGTTGATTCTCTCGAACCGGCAAATGCCGGACGGTTCCATCGAGATCATGGCCGTCGCCGATACCGAGCTGGCCACGCTGACCGAAGACAAGCGTACCGCCGCGCCGGTTGCCAAGCCCGCGCCGCCACGTACTACTGCCGCTGCCAACCGTGCGCTGCAGCGAACCTATGCGCTACCACCCGAGCTCGAAGATGACGAAGAGCCTACGCTCGACGCCATCCGCCCTGCCAGCCCGCCGCCACCCGCCGTCCAGGTGGCGCCACGCTACAGCCACGAGGTACTGGCCGACGACGACCCGCAAGCAACAGCGCCCAAGACATTCACGCCGCGCTATCGCTACGAGCCACCGGAAGCCGAGCTGCCGCCTCCCTCGCAAGCGCGGATGGAGCCCACGCTGAGCGCCGACGCGCTGCCTGCAGCCCCTGCCCCTGTTGCCCCCGAGATGCCCACCCTGGCCCCGGCAAGCACAGTCGCAACACCCGCCACCGCGCCACTGGGCGAGCATGGTCGTAAAATCGATACGATCAGCCACGAAGTCGAAGACATCGCCAGCGAAATCAAGTTGTTACGTGGCCTGCTGGAAGGCCAGCTGGCGGGCCTTGCCTGGTCAGAACTCAAGCGCCATGCGCCGGAACGGCTCGAAGTATTGCGTCGCCTGTTGAGCGTGGGCTTCAGCCCGGCACTGAGCCGCCAGATCGTCGAGCATATGCCCACGGGCTACAGCACCGAGCGCGGCATGAAATGGGCCCGCACTGCCCTGCAGCACAATCTGCCTACCGTGGGCGCCGGTGCCGATATCGTCGAGGCCGGTGGCGTCTATGCGTTGGTCGGCCCGACCGGTGTGGGCAAGACCACCACCGTAGCCAAACTCGCTGCACGCGCCACACTCAAGCACGGCGCCGCCAAGGTCGCCCTGATTACCACCGATGGCTACCGGATCGGCGCTCAGGATCAGCTGCGCATTTACGGCAAGATTCTGGGCGTGCCGGTGTATGCCGTGACGGACGAAACCGATCTGGCAGAAACCCTGGCCGATTTGCGTAACCGTCATCTGGTGCTGATCGACACCGTCGGCATGGGTCAGCGCGACCAGCGCGTGGTCGAGCAGATCGCCCTGCTGGCTGGCCAGACCACGCCCGTCAAACGCCTGTTGCTGCTGAGCGCCAATGCGCAAGGCACCACACTGGACGACGTGGTGCGCCGCTATCACGGTGAAAATCTATCGGGCTGCGTCTTCACCAAGATCGATGAGGCGTTTGCACTGGGTAGCGGACTCGATGTGATCATCCGTTACAAGTTGCCGCTGTATTACATTACCAATGGTCAGCGCGTCCCCGAGGACCTCCATGTAGCCAGTGGCCTGTACCTGGTCGACCGGGTGTTCAAGACACCGCCCGAGGCGCCGGCCTATCGGCTCAAGCAGGAGGAGTATCCGCTGTTCATGAGTGCCCAGCAGCCCGCGCTGGATTTCTCCTGGCGTGAAGCCGCGGCCTGAGCAGCCACCCATCCATGGACCGTTTCAATAACCCCGTACCCACTCTGGCCACCGATCAGGCCGCTAGCCTGCGCAAGCTCGTTGGCGGCCCCGGTGGACGCGCTATCGCGCTCACAGGGGGTAGCGGCGCCGGCGTAACCACGCTGTCGCTGAATCTCGCCTCTGCGATCAGCGCCATGGATCAGCGCGTCTTGCTACTTGATGAGGACGACAGCCGGCACAATGCCATCAACCGCCTTCAATTGCGCCAGCGCTTTGCCTTCGAACATGCCATAGGCCGGGAAGTACGGCTCGATGAGCTGCTGCTTGCTGCGCCGGGGTTTGAAATGATGCCGGTCAAGCTCGCTCCCGCACTGGTCGGTCATCTGCCACCGGGTCGGGCGGCACAACTTGCGGACGAGTACGACTCGCTGATCGCGCGGATCGACTGGGTACTCATCGACGCCCGCCCGATCGCTGATGACACCGCGGCCGGGCTTGCCCTGTCGGCCGATGAGGTCATCGTCGTGATTACGCCCTCTGGCGATTCGATCACAGCGGCCTACGCCGCCATCAAGCGCCTCTACACCGACTATGGCCGGCGCGATTTCCGCCTGCTCGCCAACCGTGTGCGCACGCTTGATACAGCCATGGCGTTGCTGCAGCGGGTCAAGGAAGTGGCGGCACGTTATCTGGACGTCAAGATGAAACTGGTGGGCTTTGTGCCGGAAGACGAGCAGCTCGCTCGTGCAGATCGGCTGGCCCAACCTGTTTCTCATGTCTTTCCGCAAAGCGAGGCCAGTGTCGCCTTCGCCCAACTCGCCAGTGCCATGCGCCGCTGGCCCGGCAAGCGCAGCAGCGCAGACCGCGAGAACCTGCTTTTCCGTGCCCTGGATGTGAGCCGCCGCCTCGCCACAGTGCGCTAAAGCCCTGCCGGATTTGTCAGCCCTCGCGGCGATTGCTAACCTTGATCAGACCCGCAATCGCTTTCCCGGCGCGGCACACAGAGAAAAACGCTTCCCCCGCATGCCCAGCAAATCCTCCTCACGTGCCATAGGCGCTTACCAACAGCATGCTGAAGACCCGGTTGAAACCCGGGTGAACCAGTTTGCGCCGCTGGTCAAACGGCTGGCTTATCACCTGGTATCCCGGCTGCCCGCCAGCGTGGAGGTCGACGATCTGATCCAGGCCGGGCTGATCGGCCTGATGGAGGCCGCACGCAATTTCGATGCAGCGGCCGGCGTCATGTTTGAAACCTATGCCACGCAACGCATCCGCGGCGCCATGCTCGACGAACTGCGTGAGGCCGACTGGATGCCACGCCAGCTTCGCCGCTCGATGCGAGACATCGAATCCATGCTGTCCAAGCTCGAACACCAGCTTGGCCGCGCACCGTCAGAAACAGAAATGGCGGCGGGCATGCAACTGAGTCTGGCGGATTACCAATCGTTGCTGGCCGATTGCCGCGGCCACCAACTCATCTATTACGACGACTACGACAGTGATGACGAGCATCGCGAAGTGCTGGACGGCTTCGCGGCCGATCACGGCTCGGATCCTTTGCGCGGTCTTGATGACGCGAGCTTCCGCCAAGTGCTGATCGAGGGCATTGCCGCCCTGCCAGAACGCGAGAAGATGGTGATGGGGCTGTACTACGAGCAGGAACTCAACCTGAAGGAAATCGGCGCCGTACTGAATGTCTCCGAGTCCCGCGTTTGCCAGCTGCACAGCCAGGCGGTTGCCCGCCTGAGGGTGAAGCTGCATGACTGGACCGACAAATGAGCATCGTTCGCCGTGCCGACCTGCCATCTGCTATAAACCGGGCGACACCGCCCCACAACAAGAGCGCCTGATCCCATGGATAGACTGAGCCTGATCGGTATTGCCTTCGGCCTGATTGCCATCGTTGGCGGTCAGGTACTTGAGGGTGGCCAAATCTCTTCACTGCTGCAGGCAACTGCGTTTCTGATCGTGCTCGGCGGCACTGCCGGTGCGGTCATGCTGCAAAGCAGTTCGGCAGCGGCGATCGAAGGCGTGAAAATGCTCAGATGGGTCGTCGCCCCGCCCAAGGTCGAGCTTGAGCCCTGGGTCAAAACCCTGGTTACCTGGAGCAATACGGCCCGGCGTGGTGGCTTGCTCGCGCTGGAAACGCCGCTGGAATCCGAGAAGGACCCTTTCGTGAAGCGTGCCCTGCAGATGCTGGTCGACGGCACAGAACCCGAGGCGATTCGCCACAATATGGAGCTGGAGATCGACAGCTACGAAGAGAAGCTGCGTGCTGCGGCTCGCATCTGGGAGTCTGCAGGCGGCTATGCCCCCACCATCGGCATTCTGGGCGCCGTGATGGGTCTTATCCATGTGATGGAAAACCTGACCGATCCAGCCAAGCTCGGTTCCGGTATCGCGGTTGCCTTTGTTGCGACGATTTATGGTGTAGGCTCGGCCAACCTGTTCTTCCTGCCCATCGGCAACAAGCTCAAACATGTGATCGGCACCGAAGTGCGCCGTCGTGAACTGATCACGGAAGGGTTGGTGGCCATTGCCCATGGTGAAAACCCGCGCATTATCGAAGGCAAGCTGCGCGGCTTCATGGTTTGATGGCTGCCTCTCTGTTGGCGCAATCCCTTGAGGCGTCACCAGACTGCCTGATCGCGACCCGCATCATGCCCTACGAGAGGGGCAATAGCTCGGCATGACCAACCGCGCATCGCTTCGGGCATGCAGCGCATCGGCCCAGGCGGACTCCATGCCCCGCCCGGCCTCGTCGAGCCAACGCTTACAGGGTACCTTCATGATCCAGCTGATGTCGTATCCGGTGCCAATGCGATGATTGCTCTCTTCCGTCTCAGCTGGCGCCTGGTTGCCATTCTTGATTTTGTGCTCTTCACCTTGCTGTTACTGGTGTTGGCTCTGCTCCCCCTGCGCCTGATTTCACCGCTTTTCCGGCCACTCTTTCACGCCTGGTGCCGCGCCTTCGTCCGCGCGCTGGGCGTTGAACTCAAACTGCACCAACACTACCGCGGCCATTTGCCGCGTCATTACGTCCTGGTTGCCAACCATCCCTCCGCGTTCGAGGATGTCGGAATCCCGGCCCTGTTCCCGGTACGCTCCCTGGCCAAGATCGAGGTAGCAGACTGGTGGCTGGTGGGGCGCATCGCTGTCGCGGCAGGCACGCTTTTCGTCAAGCGGGAGTCCGCCGATTCGCGTAAGGCTGCCGGTCAGGCACTGGTCGATGCTGCCAGGGCCGGCGATTGCATCGCCCTCTATCCCGAAGGTGGGTGTAAAGGCAGACGACTCGCTGGTCGCTTCTTCAACGGTGCCTTTATTGCCAGCTTCGAGAGCGGCACACCAATCGTGCCGGTCTTTTTGCACTACCAGGCTCAGGAAGAGTTCGAGTGGGCCGATCAGAACATCTTTCTCAAGCTCTGGCAGATTGCCACGGCACGGAATCCGCGCGCCGACTACCATGTATTCGAGCCTATTGATCCACACCACTTCGATTCGGCCGAGGCTATGAAGGAGCACGCTTACCGGCTTTACCAAGGCTGGCAGAAGCGTTTTCTCGAATGACTACCGCCGGCTACCCCAGGGGCACGGACTGCCTATGCCTTACGCCATCGCCATTCATGGCGGCGCCGGGACCATCCCGCACAACAGCCTGACCCCTGAGCGGGAGGCTGCCCTCCATGCCGGCCTGCATGCCGCGCTGGATGAGGGTCTTGGCCGGCTGATGGCTGGCCAGACTGCGCTCGACGCCGTGGAAGCCGCCGTAATGGCACTGGAAGACAACCCGCTCTTCAATGCCGGCCGAGGGGCGGTGTTCAATGATCAGGGCTTCGTCGAGCTGGAGGCCGCCATCATGGACGGCCCAATGCGCAGGGCCGGATCAGTGACCGGCGTGCGCCGGGTTCGTAATCCGGTTCGGCTCGCGCGCGCCATCATGGAGCAGACCCCGCATGTCACGCTCGGCTTCGACGCTGCCGATGCGCTGGCCGAGAGGCTGGGATTACCCGCGGCCGATGCCGACTACTTCTTTACTCAAGCCCGTTGGGATGCACTGCAAACGGAACTCGCGCGACTGGCAGCAGGTGGCAGTGATGCCGAGGTCTCCGAACAGGTCAAACACGGCACGGTGGGCGCGGTTGCTCTGGACCGGCAGGGCTGCTTGGCCGCGGCCACATCGACCGGCGGCCGTACTGCCAAAATGGCCGGCCGTATCGGCGACACGCCGGTGATCGGCGCGGGGACCTGGGCAGATGAGCTGGTTGCGGTGTCGTGCACCGGGCACGGGGAGAGCTTCATCCGTTGCGCCGCAGCACATGAGGTGGCCAGCCGCATCCGCTATCTGGGCCAGCCACTGATTGATGCCTGCGATGAGGTTGTACATGGCCAGTTGATTGAAATTGGCGGCACTGGCGGGCTGATTGCCGTGGATTGGGAGGGCAATATCGCCCTGCCCTTCAATTCCGAAGGCATGTATCGGGCCGCGGTCAATGCCGAGGGTGAGCGCTTTGTGGGGATTTATCGCTGAGCGCTGAGGCCGTGCAGCCACAGCCATCCTGGTCGTCGCCCGAGGTACTACGACACTGTCATCGGCGAGCCCGATAGCCACGCTATAATCGCCGCGACGCCGACATCTGCCGGCCCCTACTTTTCATTCCGGCTGCGCCCATGCTGTTTTTCCGTCGCTCCAAGAACACCCCCAATGCCTCCAAACGCGAGGGTTCGCCGCTGCCACCGCAGTTCGCTGCCGTCCTGCGCGAGAGCTGGTGGCTGGCTGCCGTGGTAGCCGGTATCTACCTCGTCATCATCCTGGCCAGCTATCACCCCGGTGACCCCGGCTGGTCCCATGCGGCAACGGAAACAGTCATCCGCAATAAAGGCGGGCTACTGGGCGCCTGGCTTGCGGATGTACTGCTCTATCTGTTCGGTTTTTCAGCCTGGTGGTGGGTCGTGTTCTGCCTCGCCGCCATCCTGTGGGGCTACCGGCGACTCGAAAAGGTGGAGCACAATCATCGTCTAGCCGTGGTGGCCATTAGCGGCTATCTGCTGCTGATCCTCTCCAGTTGCAGTCTGGAAGCCTTGCGCATGAACAGCTGGCAGATTCCCCTGCCCTATGTGCCCGGTGGCATGCTGGGTCTGGCGCTGGGCGGGTGGCTGTTCCATGCACTCGGCTTTACCGGAGCAACGCTGGTCCTGCTGGCTTGCTTCGGGATCGGCCTATCGCTGTTTGCCGGCGTGTCCTGGCTCGACTTGATGGAAAAGCTCGGCGGCTTCATCGAGAACAAAACGGTCGGCGTGTGGCAACTATGGCAAGCGCGGCAGGATCGCAAGATCGGCGAGGAAGCTGCGATCGCACGCGAAGCCCGGGTCACGGTGGAAAAGCAGCGTTTCGAAGACGCCCCAGCCCTGCGCATAGAGGAGCCGGTACTCGAAATCGAACCGGCCAAGGCCGTGCTCAAGGAAATCGAACAGGAACAAAAGGCGCAGGAAAAAGCCCGCGTCGCCGAGGCCCAGCCTTCGTTGTTTGCCGCAGAAGACCTGCCGCCCTGGGAAGATACCGCACCCGCTGCAGCCCCCAAGGCCAAGACGGTCAGCAAGAAGACACCAACACTGATCCAGTCTCAGCGTGGCGAGTTGCCCAGCATCACCCTGCTGGCCCCACCGCCGCCCTCGCAAGAGGTCGTCAGCCACGAAACCGTCGAGTACACCTCGCGCCTGATCGAGCGCAAGCTGGCCGAATTCGGTGTGGAAGTGAAGGTCGTGGCCGCCTATCCCGGCCCGGTGATTACGCGGTACGAGATCGAACCCGCCACCGGCGTGAAGGGCAGCCAGATCGTCAACCTGATGAAGGATCTGGCGCGCGCGCTGAGTCTGGTCAGCATCCGAGTGGTGGAGACAATTCCCGGCAAAACCTATATGGGCCTGGAACTGCCCAACCCGAAGCGGCAGATCGTACGGCTATCGGAAATTCTCGGCTCGCAGGCCTACCACGATTCCGGTTCGTTCCTGACCATGGCCATGGGCAAGGACATTTCCGGCAAGCCGGTCGTTACCGACCTCGCCAAGGCCCCGCACATGCTGGTGGCCGGCACCACGGGCTCGGGCAAGTCAGTGGCCATGAACGCCATCATCCTGAGTTTCCTGTACAAGGCCACGCCCGAGGAAGTCCGCCTGATCATGGTCGACCCGAAGATGCTCGAACTGAGCATCTACGAAGGCATCCCGCACCTGCTGGCCCCGGTCGTCACCGACATGAAGCACGCCGCCAACGCGCTGAACTGGTGCGTGGCCGAAATGGAAAAGCGCTACCGGCTGATGAGCGCCATGGGCGTGCGTAACCTGGCGGGCTATAACGCCAAGCTCAAGGAAGCCGAAAAGCGCGGCGAAAAGCTGACCAACCCGTTCAGCCTGACTCCGGACAACCCCGAACCACTCGAATCCCTGCCCCTGATCGTGGTGCTGATCGACGAGCTGGCCGATCTGATGATGGTGGCTGGCAAGCAGATCGAACAGCTGATCGCCCGTCTGGCACAAAAGGCCCGTGCTGCCGGCATCCACCTGATCCTGGCCACACAGCGGCCGTCGGTGGACGTGATTACCGGCCTGATCAAGGCCAACATTCCCACGCGCTGCGCGTTCCAGGTTTCGAGCAAGATCGACAGCCGCACGATTCTCGACCAGATGGGCGCCGAAAGCCTCCTGGGTCAGGGCGATGGCCTGTTCCTGCCACCGGGCACGGGTTACCCGCAGCGTATCCACGGTGCGTTTGTGGCCGATGAGGAAGTCCACGCCGTGGTCGAATTCCTCAAGACGCAAGGCGAGCCGAACTACATCGAGGGCATTCTCACCGGCCAGGTCGAAGGCATGGGTGGCGATGCGGGTGGTGGCGAGTTCAGCCTTACCGGCGGAGGAGAAGGTGGCGGTGAGGGCGACGATATGTACGATCAGGCCGTCGCCTTCGTACTCAAGAGCCGCAAAGCGTCCATCTCGTCGGTACAACGCCAGCTACGCATCGGTTACAACCGCGCGGCGAGGCTGATTGATCAGATGGAACAAGCTGGTCTGGTCAGCCCGATGGAAACCAATGGCAACCGGACGGTGCTGGTACCGGCACGCGGCGACGAGTAAGACGCAAGGGTTGATTGATCAGGCCTGAGCGTCGAGACGACGTGGACCTATTTCAGGCTTGTACGTCCAGTCGACGTGAATCTTTTCAGGCCTGCACGTCGAGTCGACGTGCATTGGGCTCCTGGCGCAGATCGAGATAACGCGGGCCATCGGGCAAGTCGAGCACCTTGGCCAGCAAGCTGCCCAGCACATCCTGTCCGCCCAGCTGGAACTGGAATGGCAGGCGCACAGGCTCGGGCGTCAGCCGGTCGAACAAATCGGCTGCGTTGCCATCAAAGTCCGCCGCCAGCGCCGGCGCCCCCTCGGCCGATTGGGCTACCGTGGCGCTTGAAGCCAGCGTGGCGCTGTAACTCACCTCAATCTCGAATTCGAACTGCCGGCCATCCTTGGTGGTGATGGTGCCGCGCCCGGTGAAGGTGCTGCCCTCGGCATACTCCATGGCCTCGGATCGCAGGCTGGCATTGCCTTGCTGCACCGATTGGCGGCTGTAGGTGAGGCTGGCTTGCGAGGAGAGGCTGAAACTATCGAAGCTGAACTGCAGATCCTTGGCGTCTTCGCCGAGCACCTGACTGGCGAACTGGCCAAGGAAATTGCCGGCCAGTGAGGTCACCTGCTGCCCGAGTTGGTTGACGCGCTGACCCAGCTTCTGAGCGGCCCTGTCCAGGTCCAGCACACCACCCTGCCCACGTGCTTGTACCTCGCCTTGGTTGCGGGCATAGCTAGCCGGAGACCGGGCAGCGGGTTGGCTGGAAGGGAACTGGATGGGCGAGAGCATGATCGGTGGCCGGGGTGATACCGGGATATCGGCCGAACAGTGGCGCTTCTTGAGGTTGATGCTATGCCGTTTGTCGCCAGCGATAAGTGATTTCCGGTCTGTTCGTATCACTGAGGCTTAGGCGCCCCCCACTCAAGCGCCTACCGTCAACCCCCGCCGATACTGATCCGGCGTCGTACCCGCCAAACGCTGGAACATGGTGATGAATGCCGACGCGCTGCTGTAACCCAGATCAAACGCCACCGCCTGTATCGTCGCCCCCGCCTCCAGCCACTCGATCGCCCGCAAAAACCGCAAACGCTGCCGCCACTCACCCAGGCTCATCCCCAGCTCGCGCTGACACAACCTTGCCAAGGTGCGTTCGGTGGTGTGAACGCTGGCAGCCCAATCCGCCACACCCCGGTTATCGGCCGGGTTGTCATGCAAAGCGGCCAGCACGCCCGCTAGCACGGGCGACTCCGCCATCGGCAGGTAATGCTGCTGTATCGGCGCAGCATGCAGCTGGTCCACCACCACGGCCGCCAGACGCAAATCGGCGTCCGATTGCGGCACCTTCACATCGCGCTCGGCAAAATCGTTGAGGATGCTTTTGAGGATGGGACTCATGCCCAGCGTGCAGGGCTGCATGGGCAGCGGCGCGCACAAAGGCAGCGCCAGATAGACCGAGCGGTACACCACGGCATAGCGGTTGTAGCAGCTGTGCTCGGCGTGCGGTGGTATCCACACGGCGTATTGCGGTGGCGACAGGAATCGCTGGCCGGCAATGTTCAGCTGCATCACCCCATGGGCCACGTAATTGAGCTGGCCCCAAGCATGGCGATGCGGTGCGGCATGGGTGTCGGCACCGAACTCGTCGTGGCGGAAATAAACGCTAGCGGGCAAGGTGGAGAAGTCGGGAATGGCCAGCGGCTGGGGGCTACTCATGAAAGTCCGGTGCGCGTGATGATCTGTCTGTTCATGAGTATATCCATCACAGCAGACAAGGCGACAATCCACCTATCGCTTCGGAGTGCCTCATGGCCTATCTGTATCCCTTGATTGCCGTCCTGATCTGGGCGGGTAATACCATTGTCAGCAAGCATGCCGCCGGTGTCATTTTTCCGGCCGAGATCGGCTTTTATCGCTGGCTACTGGCGGGCTTGCTGTTCACGCCCTTCCTGCTGCGCCCGGTACTGGCCAACTGGATGGCAGTGCGGCCGCAACTATGGCGACTGGCCGTGCTAGGTGTGCTGGGCATGGCGACCTACCAGAGCCTCGCCTACTACGCGGCACATCTGACCACGGCCACCAATATGGGCATGATCCTGGCGCTGATGCCGATGATGGCGCTGGGCCTGTCGATTGCCATGTTGGGCCAACAACTCACGCTCGGCACACTGGTCGGTGCGATGGTGTCACTGGCCGGCGTGTTGCTGGTTGTCACTGAGGGGCAACCCGCCCGCTTGCTCACGCACGGTATCGGCTGGGGCGACGCCATGATGCTGGTCGCCAACTTTGCCTATGCGCTCTACAGCGTATTGCTCAAGCGCTGGAAGATCGACCTGCCGGCCACGCAGATGCTGTATGTGCAGATACTGGTCGCGATCATCGCCCTGCTGCCGCTGTATCTGGCCTCGCCCAAGGCTGGCATCCACCTAAACAATCTGCCGCATATAGGCTTTGCCGGCGTGCTGGCTTCGATGGTCGCTGCGCTGGCCTGGATGCACGGCGTGGCGCGTCTGGGGCCAAGCCGGACGGCACTGTTCTTCAATCTGCTGCCGGTGTTCACGGCCTTGGCCGCGGCGCTGGTGCTCGATGAGCAACTGCACGGTTCAGTGCTCATTGGCGGTGTGCTGATTGTGGGTGGTGTGCTGGCCAGCGGGCGTTGGCAAAAAGCAGTCTGGACACCATCCAATGCGACAATGAAGCGAGCCAGCACCTAGGTCGTCTCGCAAAATCGCTGCCAGGCAGCCTGTACGCTGGCAGCCTGCACGGCCACCGTGTTTGCGATAGGCTCGGCATAGCCGCCCGCCATCGTCATCACCATGGCAGCGCGGTATTGCTCGATCAAATCGAACACCATCGTATCGCGCGCGGCCACGCCGGCCGGCGTGAGCGCAAGGCGGCCGAGCCGGTCGCCGGCCAGTACATCGGCACCGGCCAGGTAGAACACCAGATCGGGCTGGGTCTGGGCGAACACCATGGGCAAGATCGTACCCAGGGCAGCCAGATAATCGTCATCGCCCGTGCCATCGGGCAGCTCCACATCCCAGTCGCTCTGGGTTTTGCGGAACGGAAAGTTGCGTGCGCCGTGCACCGACAGGGTGTACGCGCCAGGCTGGTGCGCCAGCATGGCGGCCGTGCCATTGCCCTGATGCACATCGAGGTCCACCACCAGCGTGGTGCCGCGCCAGCCATCCGCTGCCAGATTGGCAATCGCCACCACCGTGTCATTGAACACGCAGTAGCCCTCGCCATGATCGGCAAACGCATGGTGCGTGCCGCCAGCCAGGCTGATACCCACGCGACCGCCCGTTATTGCGTGCCGCGCCGCAGCCAAGGTCGCCCCGGCAGATCGGCGCGAGCGCTCGGCCATGGCGGGCGACCAAGGAAAGCCGATGGTACGTTGCTCACGTGGACTGAGAGTGCCATCGAGTACGCGCGCCACATAGTCGGCATCATGCGCACGCCGCAGTTCCGCCTCGGTGGCGGCCGGTGCCTCGCAGACGAGGTTGGCCGGCACATAGCCGGCTACCGCCTCGTGCAACAAGGCGTACTTTTCGATGGGGAAACGATGGCCCGTTGGTAGCGGCAGAACGAAATGATCACTGGTATAGATGCGCATTCGCATAGTTTGCCAGTGCCACACGGCCGCGGATAACCGGCCATGCCTGTAGAGCCCGCAGCATCCGCCCGGTGACTTAACCGCCCTGCGCGGGGTGCGTGAGCCTCATCCCCTGCGGATACATCACCTGCGGATAGCCCGGCTGGCCGATGCCGGATCAAGCAAGCAGCAACATCCAGACCCAGTAGATGGCGATGCCGATCTGTACAGCAAACGCGGCAAACCGGGCGTTGACGGCCAGATTGCTGGTCGAGGCCACATGGATGGACGATTGCACGACTCGGGCGAGCAGCACCCAGGGTGCCAGGGCATCCGTCACATCGCTACGCCCAGTCGCCAAAGCCAGCAGCAGCACGCCACCTATAACGGGCAAGCCTTCCAGGCAATTGGCATGTGCCCGCGTGAGGCGCTGCATGAAGGGGGACAGATTGGCGTTATCCGGGCGGAACTCATTGGATTTGACGCGGCCCGCCAGGACCAGGTAGCCCCGTACGATCTCCATGGCCAGCAAGAGCACGATGGTCCATGAAATGAACAGCAGCAATACGGTGGCGGACACGCTCATGACAACTCCTCGGAAAGATGGGTGAGAGACCGCAGGGATGCGGGCCCGCAGACCAATCTAGCCCAAAGCGTGCCAATCCTCACCGGTCACCACGCGAAAAAGCATCCAGCTGGCGACGCAGTTTCTTGCTGGGCCGGCCCTTTAGATCGGGATGATCGAATGTGGGCGCTAAGGCGCGTTCAACCTTGCGTTGCGCGCGTGCCTGCTGACTGGCGTCGGTTTCGGCATAAAGTTGCCGGGCTGCGTCAGCCGGGCCGCGCTTGTCGCTGAGGGCCAACACGGTGATTTCGTATTCATCACCGGCCGTCAGCACCCGTAGCACTTCACCGACTTTGAGATGTCGCGCCGGCTTGGCGCGATCACCACCAATGCGTACATGGCCGGCGTCAATCGCGTCGGTCGCCAACGAACGGGTTTTGAAGAAGCGCGCGGCCCAGAGCCATTTGTCGAGCCGGGTACCGGCCTCCTTGTCCTCGTCGCGCGCCATGGTCGCTTATGCCACCGAAGTGCCGACGAACTCGGCCTCATTGAAGCGCAGGGTCTGGCCACGCATTTCACGGCTGGCGGGGCCGGCCAGCCACAGGAACAGGTTGCGCATCTCGCGCATCTGCGGGAGCTGGGCCATATCTTCACCGGGGTGGGTCTTGAGCCGGAACGGGCTGCGCACCGGGCCAGGAATCAGCAGGTTCACGCGCGGCATCGGGTCTTTGTCCCATTCGTCCGCGGCAATCGTTGCCAAGGCCGCCTGCGCCGCGCGGGTCACCCCGAAACCACCCCAGTAAGCCTTGGGGTTCAAGCCGTGTTGCTCGCCCACGATGACCACCGACGGATTATCGGACTTCTTCAGCAGCGGCAGACAGGCGCGGCTGATCGCAAACGGCGCGGCCACATTCACCCGGAACATGCTGACCCACTCTTCGAGCTTCTGGTTCGTAAGCGGCGACAGGTGATTGAAGCCATTGGCGCAATGGACAATGCCATCGAGCTGGTCGAATTCCTTCCAGATCAGGTTGGCGAAGTTCACGCAGTCCTGATCCGTCATGGCTGCCAAGTCCACCGGAATGGCTGCTGGCTGCGGGCCGCCGGCGGCTTCAATAGCGTCGTAAACCTTGCCCAGTTTCTTCTCGTTACGGCCCACCAGGATCACCGTAGCGCCGTGCTCGGCAAAGGCCATTGCGGCCACCTCGCCCAGCCCCTGGCCGGCACCGGTCACCAGAATGACACGGTCTTTGAGGTAGTCGGCGGGCGGCGTGAAGTCTTGCCAAGGCTGCATGTCAGGTTCCTGCGGGGGTGTTCGACAAAGGCGGGAAGTTTACCACGCGCCCCCTGCCCCACTTTGATCTGACCTAACATGAACGCAGACAAACGCAGCACAGACCGCTCTCCGTTCACACACACGCAGGAACACCATGGCCAAAGTCGAAAAAACCGATGCCGAATGGCGCGCGCAGCTGACCGATACGCAATACCGCGTCACCCGCCATGCCCATACCGAGCCGCCCTTCACGGGAATCTACTGGGATACCACCACGGACGGCACCTACAACTGCATCTGCTGCGGCACGCCGCTATTCATCTCTGACACCAAGTTCGATGCCGGCTGCGGCTGGCCCAGCTTCTGGCAGGCGCTGCCCGATGTGGTCAAAGAGAAGCGCGACATGAGCCACGGCATGATCCGCACCGAAATCCTGTGCGCCAATTGCGATGCCCATCTGGGCCATGTATTTGACGATGGCCCCGGACCTACCGGCCTGCGCTACTGCGTGAACTCGGCGTCCATTGATCTCGACCCCAAATCCTGAACCCGGCTCGTGCGCCGCAGCGGTAAAATGGCGGGCAAATCCGCCAGCAAGGACAGCATCATGTACATCGTCGTCACCGGCGCGGCCGGCTTTATCGGCTCGAACCTCGTCAAGGCACTCAACGAGCGCGGCATCACCGACATCATCGCAGTCGATCATCTCAAGCAGGGCGACAAGTTCCGCAACCTTGTCGATTGCGAGATTGCGCACTACATCGACAAGGACGACTTCATCGAGCAGCTCGATGCCGGTGATTTTGATGGCGAGATCGACGCCATCCTCCATCAGGGCGCGTGCTCCGACACGATGGAGCCGGACGGCCAGTACATGATGGACAACAACTATCAGTACTCGCTGGCCCTGCTTGATTACTGCCAGGCCGAGGAAATCCCGTTCATCTATGCGTCCAGCGCCTCGGTGTACGGCGGCGGCAGCGTGTTCAAGGAAGAGCGCGAGTTCGAAGGCCCGCTCAATGTCTACGGCTATTCCAAGTTCCTGTTCGACCAGATCGTCCGCCGCCGCTTCAATGAGCTGAATGCCCAGGTCGTGGGTCTGCGCTACTTCAACGTCTACGGCCCACGCGAGACCCACAAGGGCCGCATGGCTTCGGTGGCTTTTCACCACTTCAACCAGTACCGCGAAACCGGCAAGGTCAAGCTGTTCGAAGGCATCGAAGGCTATGCCAATGGCGAGCAGCGCCGCGATTTCATCTCGGTGGAAGACGTGGTCAAGGTCAATCTGCACTTCCTCGACAACCCCAAGGTATCCGGCATCTTCAACTGCGGCACGGGTCGCGCGCAGAGCTTTAACGAACTGGCCGCCGCCAATGTGAACGCCTGCCGCCGTCACCAGGGCAAGACGGCACTTACGCTGGATCAGCTGGTGGCAGAAGGCATCATCGAGTACATCCCCTTCCCCGAGGCGCTCAAGGGCAAGTACCAGAGCTATACCGAGGCCGATGCCAGCAAGCTGCGCAATGAAGGCGGCTACAAGGACGACTTCCTCACGGTGGAACAAGGCGTCAGCCAATACATAGATTGGCTCGCCGCCCGCGCCGGATGAGCGAACTTCGCAACAAAGCCCTCAAGCTGCTCAATGGCCGAGAGCATTCGCGCGCCGAGCTGCGCCGCAAACTCATATCGCGCGTAGAGACCAGCGATAGCGAAGTCGATGCCCTGCTCGACGAGCTGGAAGGCAGGAACTGGCTGTCGGATGCGCGCTTCGCCGCAGCTTATGTCAGCGCGCACGCGGCACGCTTTGGCAAACTGCGCATCCAGCATGATCTTCGCGAACGCGGCGTAGCGGATGCCTTGATCGAAACAGCGCTGGCGGCCATGAACGAAGAAGACGACGAACTCAGCCGCGCCCGCAACGTCTGGCAAAAAAAATTCACCGCGCTGCCGCAAGACGCCCGCGAGCGCGGCCGGCAAATCCGCTTCCTGCAGGCGCGCGGCTTTGGTTTTGATGTGATCCGCCGTGTACTCGGCGGACTGGGCGATGACTGAAACCTGGCTGCGGCGACTGGCCGCACTGGCGGGTACGGCCATGGCCACCGGTATCCTGATCGGTTCACTGATACCCAACCCGCCCTCGCCCGATGTGGCGCAAGGCGACAAGCTCATGCATCTGGCCGGTTACGGTGTGCTGGCCTTTTGCTGGGCCAGCGCCTTGCCGGCACACCGCCTGCGCGTGTGGCTGGCTTGCGCACTCTATGGCGTGCTGATTGAAGGCCTGCAAGGACTCACCGCGTATCGCAGCCTCGATGGCTGGGACATGCTGGCCAATGCACTGGGTGCCGCACTGGGCTGGCTGGCCGCCACGCTCGCCTGCCGGCTGGCGCGCGTGGTGTTGGATCGACGCCAAGCTGTCTAACCATTCATCCGGCCCGGCAACGGTTCGTCGCAGTCTGCTCGCCCGCTCCATCACATCACGCTTATCCTCGCGCGGCATCCCGGCACCAAGCCGGCTCGACCCGATTCCACGCAGGATTTGTATGAAAACCCTTCTGATTTCCGTTGCCCTGGCCGCTAGCGGCCTGCATGCATCGGCCGGTACCGCGGCCGATCCTTATCAGTGGCTTGAAGACGTCGGCGGCGAAAAGGCGCTTGATTGGGTCAAGGCCCGCAACGCCACCAGCCGCGCCATGCTCGAAGCCCAGCCCGGCTTTGCCGAACTGCGTGGCGAGATCAAGGACATTCTCGATTCCAAGGCGCGCATTCCCTACGTGGAGAAGATGGGCAACTGGTACTACAACGTCTGGCGCGATGCCGAGCACCCGCGCGGCCTGTGGCGGCGTACCACGCTGGCCAGCTACCGCACGGCCAACCCAGAGTGGGAGACCGTGCTCGACTTTGATGCGCTGGCCAAAGCCGATAACGAGAACTGGGTTTACAAAGGCAGCGATTGCCGTCGCCCCGCCTACGACCGCTGCCTGGTACGCCTCTCGCGTGGCGGTGCCGATGCCGTGGTGGTGCGTGAATTCGATCTGGGCACCAAAACCTTCGTCGCCGATGGCTTCACCCTGCCCGAAGCCAAGCAGGACGTTACCTGGCAGAGCCGCGATGCGCTGTTTGTCGGCACCGACTTCGGCGCCGGTTCGATGACGGACTCGGGTTACCCCCGCGTGATCAAACTCTGGCAGCGCGGCACCCCGCTCAGCGCCGCCAGCACCGTATTCGAGGGTCAGCAGACCGATGTATCGGTTTCGGCTGCCGTCTACACCAAGGGCGATCATCGCTACGAAATCATCCAGCGCGGCATCACTTTCTACACCAGCGCCTCCTTCCTGCGCGAAGGCGACAAGCTCAGCCGGATTGATGTGCCTGAACATGCCGAGGTCAGCTTCTTTGGCCCGCAACTGATGGTTACCCTGCGGGAAGCCTGGACGGTGGGCGGTAAAACCCATCCCGCCGGCAGCCTGCTGGCGATCGACTTTGCCGAGTTCCGCGCTGGCAAGCGGGACTTCACCACCCTGTTCACGCCCACGGCCACGGCTGCGCTAGAACGCGATGGCATTACCGCCACCCGCAATCATGTGCTGCTGTCGGTGCTCGATAATGTGAAGGGTCGCGTGATCGAGTGGCGCTTTGCTGATGGCAAGTGGACCCAGCGCGAGGCCAATGTGCCCAAGCTGGGCAGCCTGTGGATCAGCGGGATCGATGCCGATGAATCGGACGATTACTTCTTCTCCCATGTCGATTTCCTGACCCCGGATTCGCTGTATCTGGCCCAGGCTGGCAGCGACAAGCAAGAACTCCTCAAGCAGCGCCCAGCCTTCTTTGATGCCAGCGGCTTCGAGATTGCCCAGCAGTTCGCCAAATCGAAGGACGGTACCCAGGTGCCTTACTTCATCATCAAGCCCAAAGGCCTGAAGGCCAATGGCAAGAACCCGACCCTGCTCTACGGCTATGGCGGCTTTGAAGTCAGCATGACGCCGCGCTACTCGCCCGGCGTGGGCAAAGCCTGGCTGGAAAAAGGCGGCGTGTACGTGATCGCCAATATCCGCGGTGGTGGAGAATATGGCCCGCGCTGGCACCAGGCCGCCCTCAAGGCCAATCGCCAGAAGGCTTTTGATGATTTCATCGCCGTGGGTCAGAGCTTGATTCGCGCCAAGATCACCCAGCCCAAGCATCTGGGCATCATGGGCGGCAGCAATGGCGGCCTGTTGATGGGCGTAATGATGACGCAGCGCCCCGATCTGTTCGGCGCCGTGGTCTGTCAGGTGCCGCTGCTCGACATGCAGCGCTACAACAAGCTGCTGGCCGGTGCATCGTGGATGGGTGAATACGGCAATCCGGATGACGCCAAGGAATGGGCATTCATCCGCAAGTACTCGCCTTACCACAATGCCAAAGCGGGGGTGAAGTACCCGAACGTACTGTTCACCACCTCGACGCGCGACGACCGCGTCCACCCCGGCCATGCCCGCAAGATGATGGCCAAGCTCGAAGGTCTGGGCGTGAAGAACGTCTGGTACTACGAGAACATGGAAGGTGGTCATGCCGGCGCGGCCGACAACAAACAGAAGGCTGACATGACGGCGCTGGAGTACAGCTTCCTCTGGAAGATGCTCAAGTAAGCCCGCATTTGCCGGCCATCAGGACAAAGCCCGCCACTGCGGGCTTTGTCATATAAGCAAAATGTCATAGACCATTGATTCGGCAAGGATTCGTGCATAATCCGCCGACTTGTTATCGCCACAACCATCTCGTTCCGAAGGTGGCTTTCGCCGGTGCCCCCAAGCATCGCAGGAGGATAGGCAGTTGAAACGCTGGCTCGAAGCATGCACCCCCAAGACCGCCCGCTTGCGCATCCTGTGCGTGTTCCTGCTGGTCAATCTGCTGGCCACGGTGGCCTATACGCTGTTCATCTGGGATCTTAAAGCCACCAGCGCTCGTGAAGCGATTGATGCCCGATTGGTTGCCGGCGTCAGTGCGGCACCCAAGATCATCGGCCAGGCCTATCTCGACAGCGCCAACAAGCCGGACGCCATTGACCCGGCCCGCTATACATCCTTGGTGCGCTTGCTCAACGATTACTGCCAGCGCACCGGGGTGCGGTATGTCTATGTGTTCGAGCAGGTGCAAGGCCAACTGGTCTACATTGCCGATGCCGCCGATGACGATGAAATCCGCATCGACAACTACGGTCACTTCTACCAGCTCTACGAACCCGTTCCCAATCCCGCCATTCTGGACACGCTGCGTACCGGCAAAACCAACTTTGCCGAATACCGCGACCGGTTCGGCCACTTCCGCTCGGTATTCCAGCGTATCCATCGCAGCGACGGCAGCGCGCTGGTGGTGGGCGCCGATGTCGATATCCGCTATCTGCGCGGTGAGCTGACCAAGGCGCTGCAGCAATCCATCGGTATCGGTGTGGTGATCTTCCTGCTGGGTGCGGCAGGCTCCATCTGGCTGGCACGCATGATCAGCAACCCGCTGGCGCGGCTCGCCAACGCTGTGGATCAACTCGCCGAAGGCGAATATCACACCCGCGTTGAGGTCAAAGGCCGGGATGAGATCGCCCATCTGGCGCTGGCCATCAATGCCATGAGTACCGCCATTGAGGAGCGCGAACGCGACAAGGATCGCCTGCTCGACCAGCTCGCGCGCAACGAAGCCGCGCTGGAAGCGCGCGTGGCAGAGCGGACGCGCGAACTGGCCGAACTCAATACCGCCCTGTTGCAGCATGAGGCCGAACTGGAAGCCGCGCGCGCGCAGGCCGAAGATGCCTCGCGGATGAAATCCCTGTTCCTGGCGAACATGAGCCACGAAATCCGCACGCCCATGAACGGCATTCTTGGCATGTCGCACCTCGCCCTGATGACGGAACTCAATCCCAAGCAGCGCGACTACGTCGAAAAAATCCAGCGCTCCGCCAAGCACCTGCTGGGCATCCTCAACGACATTCTCGACTTCTCCAAGGTCGAGGCTGGCAAGCTCGATCTGGCCTGTACCGAATTCTCCGTGCGCGATGTGTTTGACCATGTCGCCAACCTGCTGGCCGAACCCTGCGCGCAAAAGGGGCTGGCCTTCAGCATGGAGATCGATCCAGCCCTGCCTGCCCGGTTGATGGGCGACCCGCTCAGACTGGGGCAGATCCTCCTTAACTTCAGCAACAACGCCGTCAAGTTCACCGAGCATGGCTGTGTGACCCTGCGTGCCCGCCCACAGCAACAGCAGGACAAGACGCTCAGCCTCTATGTTGAGGTCGAAGACACCGGCATCGGCTTGTCCGATATCGAGCAGGCGCAGCTATTCCAATCGTTCCAGCAAGCAGATGCGACCACCACCCGTCGCTATGGCGGCACCGGCCTCGGTCTTGCCATCGCACGCCAGCTGGCGCTGCTGATGGGTGGAGAGGTGGGCGTGCGCAGCCAGCCTGGTCAGGGCAGCACATTCTGGCTACGTGTGCCCATGACCCTTCCGGGCAGCCCCTCCCAAACGCCCCCAGCGACGGCCGGCCAGCCCGCCGTCAGCGGCCTGGGGGGCTATCGCGTCCTGCTGGTGGAGGACAACGAGATCAATCAGGAGATCACCAGCTACCTGCTCAAGCGTGCAGGCGTGACGGTGGAGGTCGCCAGCAATGGCGAGCAGGCGCTGGCAGCGCTGGGCAAGGCAGATTTTGATCTGGTGCTGATGGACATGCAGATGCCCATCATGGACGGCATGACGGCCACCGCCCGAATCCGCAGCCAAGCCGCGCTCAGCAACCTGCCCATCATCGCCCTGACGGCGAATGCACTCAGCACCGACCGCGAACGCTATCTGCAAGCTGGGGTCAGCGATTACCTCGCCAAACCCATTGAACCAGACCAATTGTTTGCCATGTTGCAACGCTGGCTGCCCACACGCGTGAGTTGAACCCGCAAAGCACCGCAGCGCATACGCCAGCGCTGCGGTTTAAGGCATAATTGACGGCTATTTTCCGACTTTCAGCCTGGATAGCCCGTCCCATGCGTACCACCGAGATTCGCCAGAAATTCCTCGCCTTCTTCGAGTCCAAAGGCCATCAGGTCGTGGCCTCCAGCCCGTTGGTGCCGGGCAACGATCCGACCATCATGTTCACCGTGGCCGGCATGGTGCAGTTCAAGGACGTGTTCCTGGGCTTTGACAAGCGCGCCTACAGCCGCGCCGCTACCAGCCAGAAGTGTCTGCGCGCCGGCGGCAAGCACAACGATCTGGAAAACGTGGGCTACACCGCCCGCCACCACACCTTCTTTGAAATGCTGGGCAACTTCAGCTTTGGCGATTACTTCAAGCGCGACGCCATCGTCTACGCCTGGGAATTCCTTACCAGCCCAGAATGGATGGGCATCCCCAAAGAAAAGCTGATGGCCACGGTGTATGCCTCCGACGACGAGGCTTACGACATCTGGCACACCGTGGTCGGTTTGCCCGCTGACAAGATAGTGCGCATTGGCGACAACAAGGGCGCGCCCTACGCCAGCGACAACTTCTGGGCCATGGGCGATACCGGTCCCTGCGGCCCCTGTTCCGAAATCTTCTATGACCACGGCCCCTCGGTTGCCGGCGGCCCCCCCGGTTCGCCCGATGAAGACGGCGACCGCTTCATGGAAATCTGGAACAACGTGTTCATGCAGTTCAACCGCGACGAGAGCGGCACGCTGCACCCACTGCCCAAGCCCTCGGTTGATACCGGCATGGGTCTGGAGCGTATCTCCACCGTCTTGCAGGGCGTGAAGTCCAACTACGAAACCGACATTCTGGCCGAGCTGGTCAAGGCTGCCGCGCGTGAAACTGGCGTGCCCTACACGCAGGATCAGCCCTCACTCAAGGTGATTGCCGACCACATCCGCGCCTGCGCCTTCCTGGTGGCCGATGGCGTGATGCCCAGCAACGAAGGCCGTGGCTATGTGCTGCGCCGTATCATCCGCCGCGCAATTCGCCACGGTTACAAGCTGGGCCAGAAGGGTCTGTTCTTCAGCAAGCTGGTGGCCGACCTGGCCCGAGTGATGGGCGATGCCTACCCGCAACTCGTCGAAGGCCAGGCTCGCATCACCGCCGCGCTCAAGGCCGAAGAAGAACAGTTCAGCCGCACGCTGGAAACCGGCATGAGCCTGCTCGACAAGGCACTCGAAGGCGGCAAGACCGTGCTCGACGGCAAGACCGCCTTCCTGCTGCACAGCACCTACGGCTTCCCGATTGACCTGACTGCTGACGTCTGCCGCGAACGCAATGTGCAGGTGGACATGGCTGGCTATGAGAAGGAACTGGCCGAAGAACAGGAACGCGGCCGTGCTGCCGGCAAGTTCAACGCCGCCGCCAATGTGGAATACAGCGGTGCCGATACGGCCTTTGAGGGTTACGACAAGGCCAGCAGCAACGCCAAGGTACTGGCGCTGTACAAGGATGGCGCCGCAGTTACCGCACTCAACGCCGGCGACGAAGGCGTGGTCGTGCTCGACAACACCGCTTTCTACGCCGAGGGTGGTGGTCAGGTCGGCGATACCGGCACGCTGACGGCGGCTGGCACGCTGTTCAATGTGACCGACACGCAAAAGGTCAAGGCCGCAGTATTCGGCCACCAGGGCACGCTCGCCAGCGGCAGCCTCAAGATCGGCGATGCCGTTACCGCCACCATCGATACCAGCAAGCGCATCGCCACGGCCCGCAACCACTCGGCCACCCACTTGCTGCACGCCGCCCTGCGCGCCGTGCTGGGCACCCATGTGCAGCAGAAGGGCTCGCTGGTGAACAGCGAACGCACCCGTTTCGACTTTGCCCACACGCAGGCGGTGACGGCCGAGGAACTGGCCAAGATCGAGGCACTGGTCAATCGCGAGATCGCCCTCAACCACCCGGTGTCCGCCACCATCATGAAGCAGGACGACGCGCTCAAGGCCGGGGCCATGGCCCTGTTCGGCGAGAAGTACGGCGACGAAGTGCGCGTGCTCAAGATGGGTGAGTTCTCCACCGAATTGTGCGGCGGCACCCACGTGCAGCGCACCGGCGATATCGGCTTCTTCAAGATCGTGTCCGAAGGCGGCGTGGCCGCCGGCATCCGCCGCGTCGAAGCCGTGACCGGCGAAGGCGCTGTGGCTTTTGTGCAGGACATGGAACGCGAGATCAAATCGGCCACCGCCTTTATCGGCGCGCAGCCGGGCGATCTGCTGGGCAAGCTCGAAAAGTTGCACTTGGAGCAGAAGGCACTGGAAAAGGAACTGGCCAAGCTCAAGGGCAAGCTCGCCGCCAGTGCTGGCGACAGCCTGTTTGAGCAAGCTGTGGACGTGAATGGCGTGAAGGTGCTGGCTGCGCAAGTGGACGGTGCCGACAACAACGCCCTGCGCGAGATGGTGGACAAGCTCAAGGACAAGCTCGGCAGCGCTGCCATCGTGCTGGCCTCGGTCGTGGACGGCAAGGTTGCGCTGGTTGCGGGCGTCACCGCCGACAAGACCGGCAGTATCAAGGCTGGCGAACTGGTCAACTTTGTCGCCCAGCAGGTCGGCGGCAAGGGCGGTGGCCGCCCCGATATGGCCATGGCCGGTGGCACTAATCCGGCAGGGCTGGCGAGTGCGCTGGCTGGTGTGGCGGATTGGGTGCGCAGCAAGTAATCGTCCCTGCGCAAAACAAAAAAGCCGGCTTGCACGCCGGTTTTTTGTTTTGCCAAGTCCATCTCGAATCGCTGAATGCTATCAAACGTCTAGGCCGCCTTGTCCCGATATCGCTGCCGGATTGACCGGCATGTCCTGGTGCAATGCGCTGCGCTTATTGCACCCTACGCGGCCGAGTGGCGTCAGGGTTTGCGCAGGGCTTCCACGGCTTGCCAGGTAGCATCGCTGCGCCAACCGGGTGTGCTGAGCTGCAAGTCCCACAGGGCCACACCGGCACCTAAAGTTCTGAGCTCCTCCATATGGGCAACGATACTGCTGCCCTTACCCGTGGCACCCGCCTTGCCCCAATCGTCCATCCAGGTGGGTGCGCCCAGGATGATCTGTTCGGGCTTATAGCCCGCCCTGATGCCGTATTGCTGCTGCCAGCTGTAGCGGAATAGCGGTGCGCCGCCGGCGCAGACTTCGGTCTTGCCCGGCGGGGTGAAGGTGTCGGTGCTGCCTTCATACAGGTCCTGGTAGCCCATGCTGTGCAGGGCGTCGATATGGCCAGCCCAGTCTTGCCACCAGAGCATATTGGGGGCGTTGAAGCAGGGGCTGTGGAAGGTATCGATAGTCAGCAGCTTGCCGCGTGGGCGGACCAGTTTGGACAGGTGCTTCACAAAGCGGGCGTAGACCGGGCGGTCGTCGTCCAGAAAGCCTTCGCCTTCCAGATCGAGATCGATGCCATCGAGTTTGTATCTGTCCATCTCGGCCACCAGCGCGGCGGCGAAGGCTTTGCGGTTGTTGGCAAAGGCGTTGCGGGCCAGCGGCCAGTCCCAGTGCTTGAGCACCTGGGAGTTGTTGTACACCGTGAGCAGCACCTTGATATTGCGCGCATGTGCCCAATCGCGGATTTCGTCGATGTGGCGCGGATCGACTTGTTTACCCGTATCGTCTACCGGAGCGAGCACCAGCGATTTGCCATCCTTGGACGGGTTCCAGAACTGCAGTCCGATGCGGGTCAGCCCCTTGCCGATCAGCGGATTGCTGCTGAGTGCGGCGATGCTGGTTTCGATGCCATAAGGTGGCACCCAGCCCACGACCTGAATATTGCGCGGCTGTGCCTGGGATACGGATGAAGCAGTGGTTTTGTCGGCAACCGGCGCGGCAGCCAGCGGGCTGGTCAGCAGGGAAAGCGCCAGCAATCGGTGTATCAGCTTCACAGCGGCATCCAGTTTTAGTGGTATTAAACTGGACTATACACGGAACGGTACCAACCTTGATCACCACGGTGTGATCCGTTGCGTGCATCAGGCTGCTTTGCCAGCCAGCATCTGCGCCAAATCTACCGCCGAACGCACACCCATCTTGGCAAACACCTTGGCGCGATGGACCTCGATGGTACGGATGGTGATGTTGAGGTCGTCGGCAATCTGCTTGTTGAGCTTGCCGGCCAGTACGCGGTCCATGACCTCTCGCTCTCGCTGGGTCAGTGTGGCAAGACGCTTGTCCACGGCCTGCTGGCCCTGGCGTGACTGGCTGCGGCCGCGCACCACTTCGAGCGCATCGTCGAGCTTGTCGAGCAATTGCTGCTCGGCACAGGGTTTTTCGAGGAAATCGAAAGCGCCCTGCTTTATCGCCTGCACGGCCATGGGGATATCGCCGTGGCCCGACAGGAACAGCACGATCAGTTCGCTATCCACAGCACGCAGCTGATCGAACACATCCAGCCCCGAAAGGCCCGGCATGCGCACATCGAGTATGGCGACACCGTCACTGCCAGCGTCGACCTCGGCCAGGAACTGCTCCCCACTCTCGAACGAACGCACCATATAACCATGCGACAGCAGCAACAGACCCAGTGCATCTCGGACTGCTGCATCGTCATCAACCAGATAGACATGGCCCGGCTTATGCATGGTCACCCCTTGGCAGGCTCAGGTGGAATACGGCCCCGCCCGCTGGCGCGGCCTCGAACCAGAGTTTGCCATGATGCTGCTCCAGGATGGAGCGACAGATATTGAGGCCAATACCCATGCCGAATTCCTTGGTGGAGAAGAAGGCTTCAAACAGCCTGGCCGCGACTTCAGGGGAGATGCCCGGCCCGTTGTCCTGCACACTGAGTTGCACCGTATCGGCATCGTAGCGTGTGCTCAGCTGCACTTCGCGCGCCGAGGCGGCCCTGCCCGCGCAAGCATCCAGTGCGTTGCGTAGCAGGTTCAGCACCACCTGGCCCAGCAACACCCGGTCCGCCTCAATATCGGGCAAATCCACAGCCAGATCCCGGTTCAGACGGATGCCCCGGTTATGGGCGGTGGCATCGATCAGTTCCAGCGCGTCAATAGCAATGGCGTTGAGATTGCAGGTTTCGCGGTGGGGCGCATGCTTGCGCACGAACTCACGGATGCGGCGCACCACATCGGCGGCACGCTGGGCCTGTCCGGCGATTTTTTCCAGCGTGGTATCCAGTGTGACGGCATCCCCCTGGCTGGCGAACTGGCGGGCGGCGCTCGCATAGCTCGACATCGCCATCAGCGGCTGGTTCAGCTCGTGTGCCAGCGTGGAGGCCATTTCGCCCATGGCGACCAGACGACCGGTCTGACGCAGCTTTTCTTCCTGCTCCCGTTCGCGTGCTTCTGCGGCCTTGATGGCGGTGATATCGACCACCGAACTCATCCAGCCCGATTGCTTGCCTGTCGCATCGATGAGCGGCGCGGTGTACACGCGGGTGGCGACCAAGTGTCCGTCGGCATGGCGTATTGTCGACTCAAAACCATCGACCGGCGCCTTGCCTGCGAGCACCGCCTCGTTCTGCGCCTGATGTCCGGCCAGATCATCGGGGTTCCAGTAGGGGTAAGGCGGGCGCGTGCCGATCAGTTCGGCGGAGCTGTACCCCACCATACGGCAGAACGCCGGGTTCACATAGACGATGCGGCCTTCCATATCTCGCGCACGCATGCCCACGCTGAGCGAGTCTTCCATCGATTGGCGAAACGCGTGCTCCTCCCGCAATGCGGCCTCGGCCGATAGCCTTTGCTGCACCTGCCGGCGCAAGCGCCACCAGCTCAGCAGCACGATCACCGCGAGCACGATCACCGCGGCAATCAGCAGGCGCTGCACCACACCCGTCGGGGCGCGATACGCGGTGATCCGCAAACTCAGTCCATGCCCGACCGGATCAAAAGCCAGCTGGTACGACAGGGACTGATCGTCAGCAGCAATGCTGGACTTGCTGGCGATCTCGCGACCCTGTTCATCCAGCAAGGCCAGGCGGTATTTGGTGGCGAACCACCAAGGCACCTGCTGCGCTATCAATGCGGGCAGATCCACCAATGCGAGGAGGCGACGATCATGGTCAGCCAGCACCATCGCCACCGTACCGCGCCGGTCCAGCGGTGCTGTATAGGTCGTCCGGCCACTCAGCCGAGCCAGTCGCGTTTCTGCCGCCAGCTCACCGGCCAGCGCTGTACTGCCGGATTCGTAGCGCTGTGAGGGGGTATCCAGACGAATCGCCCGAATGGCCGGGTTGGCGGCAACCAGCAAGCGCGCCCGGGTACGGAACTGCGCGGCATCCAGCGGATTTTCACCCGCGTAGGCCAGCAAGGCCGCCATGCGCTCCTCGCTTTGCTGAAGCTGGAAGCGCAGGTTCTGCTCCACCCAGAGCACGTCGCTGATCAGGGTCAGCCGGGCCTCCTCATGCTCGCTATGACGCAAATAGGCAAGCAGACCCAGTACGGCCGCGACAAACAACACCAGCGCCACTCTGGGCCAGAGCCAGAGCCGACGGGGCGACAAGAGATCGTTGAGTGCGTAGTGCATACCTTCATGCTAACCCGGTGGCGCGCACGACTCATTGTGGTTAACCACAGCGGGGTATCCACAGTTGAATCAGCAGCTTGTGCGGCCAACAATGTAGCCACGCTGCAGCTCACTACGACAATCACAACGGAGACACGCCATGAAACGCCGCACCTTGCTGGGTACCAGTCTTGCCCTGATTCTCTCTGCCACGGCGTTCGCCGCCGATGCCCCCATCGTGATCAAGTTCAGCCACGTGGTGGCGCAGGACACGCCCAAGGGCAAAGCCGCCGAGCATTTCAAGAAGCTGGCCGAGGAGCGGACCAAGGGTCGCGTCAAGGTGGAGCTCTACCCGAACAGCCAGCTCTACAAGGACAAGGAAGAACTGGAAGCCCTGCAACTCGGTGCCGTGCAGATGCTGGCACCCAGCCTCGCCAAGTTCGGGCCGCTGGGCGTGAAGGAGTTCGAAGTCTTTGATCTGCCTTACATCTTTGACAACTACGACGAGCTGCACAAAGTCACCCAAGGCCCCATCGGTAAGGCGCTACTGGGCAAACTCTCCAGCAAGGGCATTACGGGTCTGGCGTACTGGGACAACGGCTTCAAGCAGTTCAGCGCCAACAAGCCGCTCAAGGCGCCGGGGGATTTCCGTGGCCTGAAGATGCGCATCCAGGCATCCAAGGTGCTCGATGCGCAGATGCGCGCACTGAGCGCCCTGCCGCAGCAGATGGCCTTCTCCGAGGTGTATCAGGCCTTGCAGACCGGCGTGGTGGATGGCACCGAGAACCCGGCATCGAACTTCTACACCCAGAAGATGCATGAGGTGCAGAAGTTCCTGACCCTCAGCAACCACGGTTATCTGGGCTACGCCGTGATCGTGAACAAGAAGTTCTGGGATGGCCTGCCGGCGGATGTACGCACTGCGCTCGACGGTGCGATGCGCGATGCCACCAAGTACGCGAACGAGATTGCCAAGGCCGAAAACGATGGCGATATCGAGAACGTGCGCAAATCCAATCGTACCCAGATCCTCACCCTGAACCCGGCCGAAAAAGCCGCGCTGCGCAATGCCATGGTACCGGTCCACAAGCAGATGGCCGACCGTATCGGCATGGACCTGATCACGTCCATCTACAAAGAAACCGGCTTCACCCCGGCCCAGTAAGTCCTTCGGCCCCGCTCGTTCCGTGCGGGGCCCTACCCGGAGCACACCATGAAATTCCTCGATCACCTTGAGGAGTGGCTGATTGCGTCCCTGATGGCCGCTGCCACCCTGATCATTTTTGTCGCCGTAGTCCACCGCTATGCCTCGGGCTGGGCCATCCCCGGCGTACAGGATTGGCTGCTGCAGCAAAACCTGGGCTGGGCGCAGGAGACCACCATCTACCTGTTCGTGTGGATGGCCAAGTTCGGTGCCGCCTATGGGGTGCGTACCGGCATCCATGTGGGTGTGGATGTGCTGGTCAACCGGTTGGCACCGCAGCACCGCAAGATTTTCGTCGTCATCAGCCTGCTGGCCGGTGCCCTGTTCACCGGCATCATTGGCACGCTGGGTGCGACTTTCGTATGGGAAATCGGCCATACCGACCAGACCTCGGTCGACCTCGAAATCCCCATGTGGATTGTCTATCTGGCCATTCCGCTGGGCTCGTTCCTGATGTGCTTCCGCTTCCTGCAAGTGCTCTGGACCTTCCTGCGCACTGGTGAAGTCCCCCACCACGATCACGGCCATGTCGAAGGCCTGGATGACGCCAAAGGAGAACCGGCATGAGCGCCGCTGAACTCAACCCTGCCAAGCCCATGTCGCTGAAGATCCCGCTTGCCGTGCTGGCTTCGCTGCTGGTGCTGGCGATTGCGGGTGGCAAGAACGCCATCATCTTCTGCCTGCTGATCGGCCTGATGCTGACCGGCATGCCGATCTCGATCGCACTCGGCCTCACCGTGCTGACCTTCATGTTCACCATGACCCAGGTGCCCATCGAAGCAGTGGCGCTCAAGCTGTTCACGGGTATCGAGAAGTTCGAGATCATGGCGATCCCGTTCTTCATCCTCGCCGGTAACTTCCTCACCCACGGCGGTGTAGCACGCCGGATGATCAACTTTGCCACCAGCATGGTCGGGCACTTCCACGGGGGGCTGGGCCTGGCTGCCGTGCTGGCCTGTGCGTTGTTTGCCGCCGTATCGGGCTCCAGCCCGGCTACGGTGGTGGCGATTGGCTCCATCATCCTGCCCGCCATGGTGAAGCAGGGATTCCCGAACCGATTCGGTGCCGGTGTCGTTACCACCTCCGGCGCACTGGGCATTCTCATTCCACCCTCCATCGTGATGGTGATGTACTCGGTGGCGACCAACACCTCGGTCGGCGCACTGTTCATGGCCGGGGTGATTCCGGGCCTGATGCTGGCTTTCCTGCTGGGCCTGACCACCTGGTGGCGTGCCCGCAAGAACGGTTACCCGCGCATGCCCAAGGCCAGCTGGCTGGAACGCTGGCAGGCCTTCCGCAAGGCGATCTGGGGCTTGCTGCTGATCGTGGTGGTGATGGGCGGCATCTACTCGGGCATCTTTACCCCCACCGAAGCCGCCGCCATGAGCGCCGTGTATGCCTTCGTCGTAGCAGTGTTTGTCTATCGCGATCTGCCCCTCAAGCGCGTCGGCAAGGTGCTGCTCGATTCGGCCAGCATGAGTGCGATGCTGCTGTACATCATTACCAATGCCATCCTGTTCTCGTTCCTGATGACGCACGAGAACATCCCGCAGGCCATGGCTGCCTGGCTGATGGAAATGGGCCTAGGTCCGATTGCCTTCCTGCTGGCCGTGAACCTGCTGTTGTTGCTGGCCGGCAACGTGATGGAACCATCGAGCATCGTACTGATCCTCGCGCCCATCCTGTTCCCGGTGGCCATGCAGCTGGGGATCCATCCCGTGCACTTCGGCATCCTCATCGTCGTGAACATGGAAGTGGGCATGTGCCACCCGCCGGTGGGGCTGAACCTCTATGTCGCGTCGGGCATTACCAAGATGGGCATCACCGAACTGACAATCGCCGTGTGGCCGTGGTTACTGACGATGTTGGGATTTCTGGTCGCCGTAACCTACATCCCGGAACTGTCGCTGTGGCTGCCCCGGATGATCGGCATGCTCTGATACCTGCACGCGGAATCGGCATACTCCAACAGGTCGCTGATGCGGCCTGTTGGCATCAGACCAGTCTTGCCTATACTGGCCCTAACGATGCCGCTCACTCCCTTACTCCGCTGCATGTACATGATGGCCATGGCGCTTGGCTCGCTGGCGGGCCAGGCATCACAACAGCCTTGGCGTGAAGAGCTGAATGCAGTCGAGCTGCAGTCTGACAGGGACATCAACGCAGCCTCCAGTAGGCTGAATCAGCTGCGACAGGGCTACGCGACGCGCAAGCAGACCGACGCCCTGGCTTATGCAGATTCGGTGGACTGCTATATGCGCCTCGTGAATGCCCCGGACCAGGCCACCGCCTTTGCTGATGCGGCGCTGGCAAAGCTCGCAGGCAAACCCGATAACGACACCGCCATCCGCCTGACCCTGTGCCGCGCCAGTGGTCGCGAGCAAACCAACGACCTGCGGGGTGCACGCACCGATTACGAGCAGGCCATCCAGCGTGCGCGTACGCTCCGGCGCCAGGACCTTGTTGCGGAAGGGCTGGGCCTGCTGGCCGATCTGCTTTCGTATCAGGGCGATATGGCCAATGCGCTGGTCATGGTGCGCGATGGCGTGCACCTCCTCGACCAATACGCCCCCTCCCCCCCCGATGAAAGCTGGTTGCGTATCCGTCGCGGCCTCTTGGGGCGCATGGCCAATATCTATGTAAGAACGGAAGAGCCTGCCAAGGCCATCGATTACTACAAGGAAGTCCTCGCCCACGAAGTACGCCTGGGCAATACCCAGAACATGATCAGCGGTTATTTCAATCTGGGTCGGGCCTATGAGGAAAACGGCCAGCTGGATCAGGCCATGAAAACGCTCCAGCAATCCATGACGCTGGCCGAATCCATTGACGATCAGGTCAGCATCGCCTGGGCGCAGCGGGCAGCGGGTGGTGTGCTGATCAAGCTCAAGCGTTACCGGGAAGCGCAGCCACTGCTCAATACCTCCTTGGCCGCATTCGAGAAGCTCAACGATGAGGAGATGGTGGCCCAGATCCGCTACCTGCTGGCGCTGGTCCATATGGAGGCCGGTGATCTGATCAGGGCCGATGTCCTGCTGAATCAGGCACTTCAGGTATTCCGCAAGAACGATAACCTGCGTTATCAAGAATGGGTGCTGGATGCCCTTGCCACGGTATCTGCCCGTCGTGGCCTGCATGTCACGGCCTATGATCAGCTACGCCAGCAGCATGAAGTGCATGCCAAGCTCGATGCAGATGCCCGCAGTAAGACCTCGGCACGCCTGCGCATGGAGTTCGACACCGAGAAGATCGAACAACAGAATCGCCAGCTACTCACTGAACAGAAGTTCCAGCAGGAGCAGCTGGCAGCCAGTCAGCAGATCAAGCAGCTCCAGTACATCGTGATCGCACTGGTGCTCGTCATTGCGGCCACCCTGCTGGTGTTGATGGTCAGGCAGGTGCGCGCCGGCAAGCGCCTTCGTACGGTTGCCATGACAGACGAGCTCACCGGCATTGCCAATCGCCGCAGCATCTACACTTGGGCCGAACGCCAGTGGGTGGACACCCGCGAGAACGACGCTGCCATCAGCCTGATTCTTATCGATATCGACTTTTTCAAGCGTATCAACGACGAGTTCGGCCACCCCATGGGCGACCATGTGCTCAAGCAGGTCGCCCTGTGCTGCCAGGAACAGCTGCGCCAGATGGACCGCATTGGCCGTGTTGGCGGAGAAGAGTTCATGGTCGTACTGCCGGGCGCGGGGCAGGAAGACACGCTGGGGGTGGCAGAGCGCCTCAGGGAGGCTGTAGCGAATCTGCCGTCCGATAACTGGGCGCCCGGCCTGAAGGTATCGATCAGCCTCGGGGTGGCCACCCGGACCCATGCGGCAGACCCTTTGCCCGCGCTGGTGCAGCGCGCTGACAAAGCGCTCTATCAGGCCAAGCAGAATGGCCGCAACCGGGTGGAAGTGGCCACCAGCTAGGCCGCCAGCCAGGCATCAGCTCGGCTATGATCGACGGCATTACCTCCTCAGCAGCGCTTTTGCCGTCACCCCATGCGACTGGTTTCACCTACCCTGCTGGCGCTCGCCGCCATTGCGCTCTGGTCCTCGCTGGCCCTAATCTCGACCCGGCTGGCCACCGTGCCGCCATTCCTGCTGGTCGGCCTGGCGCTGTGCATCGGCGGCCTTTGCAGCCTGCCGCATTGGCGTGACTGGCGCGTGCCCTTGCCGACCTTGCTGCTGGGCTGCTACGGCCTGTTCGGCTACCACTTCTGTCTGTTTCTGGCCCTCCGTTTTGCACCGCCACTGCAAGCCAACCTCATCAACTATCTGTGGCCGCTGCTGATCGTGCTGCTGTCGCCGTTACTCTTGCCGGGTACGCGACTCGGCGTGCGCCATGTACTGGGAGGCCTGTTCGGGCTAGCGGGCTGTGTGCTGGTGATCGCCGGCAAGGGCGATATCGGCCTGCAGGGGCAGCATGGCCTCGGCTATGCGCTGGCGGCCGTTGCGGCGGTAATGTGGGCGAGTTACTCCCTGCTGACGCGCCGCGTGCCGACGTTTCCAACCAGTGCGGTTGGCGGGTTCTGCATGGCATCCGGCCTGCTTGCGCTGCTTGCACACGCGGTGCTCGAACCGGCTTACACCCTCAATACGAGCGAGTGGCGCTGGCTGGCACTGTTGGGCATCGGCCCCATGGGTGCCGCCTTCTTCCTGTGGGATGCCGCCCTCAAGCGCGGTGACCCGCGCGCCATCGGGACAATGGCCTATCTTACGCCACTGGCATCGACCAGCCTGCTGGCACTGTTCGGCGGCCAACAGGCCGGCTGGCAAGCGCTGGCGGCACTGGGATTGATTCTTGCCGGCGCCTGGCTGGGGCAATCGGCCAAGCCCACAACGCAATCGGTGGCCTGACGGCGTGCTGCGTGGTGACGTAAACGTCACTCGGTAGGTATGATCAGCCCCTGACTGAATCGCGTTGTGATCAACGCACCCACAGGAAACCCCGATGTTCGACACGATTGAGCAACGCTTCCGCAAGCTGAAGTCCAGCGTGGACTTCTGCGCCATTCGCTATGTGGAAGAAGACAGCGAAACCCTGGCCGTGCGCCAGGGCAAGGCCGAGCCGCTGCGCCGCACGCGTGACCGCGGCGCGATGATTACGGTGTTCCACCGCGGTGGTTACGGCTATGCCGCCACCGCCGATTGCAGCGAATCCGGTCTGGCTGCCGCACTGGCGCGCGCCACTGCCTGGGCCGAGGCATCGGCCGACAAAACCGTATTCGATTACCGTCAGTTCACCCCACCCTCGCCGCAAGGCCGCTATCAGGGGCCGGGTACGGATCTGCCGCTGGACTGGAACCGCAAGGCGCTGTTCGACCTGCTGCTGTCGGAATCAGCAGCGGCCAAGGGCAAGGACGAGCGCATTGTCGACTGGTCGGCCGATCTGGCCCGCCTGGATATTCGTCAGCGTTACGTGACGCACGATGGCGGCGCAGTCGACCAGCAGTTCCGCGCCATCCTGCCGGGCCTGACCGTCACGGCCTATGCCGATGGCGAGGCACAGACCCGTAGCCTGGGCGGCCAGTATGGTGGCCTGTGTCGTCAGGGCGGCATGGAGATCATCGCCGAGGCCGGCCTGCTGGGCGCCGGCCGCCGCGTGGCCGACGAAGCACTGCAACTGCTGTACGCACCCAACTGCCCAAATGGTGCGATGGACCTGCTGCTGATGCCCGAGCAGATGATGCTGCAAATCCACGAGAGCATCGGTCACCCGCTGGAGCTTGACCGGATTCTGGGTGACGAGCGCAATTACGCAGGCACCAGCTTTGTAACCCTCGATATGTTCGGCCAGTACCAGTACGGCTCGCCACAACTGAATGTGACCTATGACCCCAGCGTGAGCAACGAATTCGCCAGCTATGGCTGGGACGACGACGGCCGCGCCAGCGAGAAGGTCTGGTTGATCCGCGACGGCATCCTGCAAGCCCCGCTGGGCGGCAGCATCTCGCAAGCCCGCGCCCATGCCATCGGCAAGGATATGGCGGCTGTGGCCAATAGCCGTGCCTGCAACTGGAACCGCCCGCCGATTGATCGCATGGCCAATCTCAATATCGAAGCCGGCGATCAATCGCTGGATCAGTTGATCGCACAGGTGGAACACGGTGTGTTGATGGATACCAACGTCAGCTGGTCGATTGACGACTCGCGCAACAAATTCCAGTTCGGCTGCGAATGGGGCCGGATCATCGAAAACGGCCAGCTCAAGGGCGTGGTCAAGAACCCCGGTTACCGGGGCATTTCGGCCACCTTCTGGCGCTCGCTCAAAGCGGTGGGTAACGGCGACACGGTCGGCGTGCTCGGCACCCCCAACTGCGGCAAGGGCGAACCCAATCAGGCCGTGCGCGTGGGCCATGCCTCGCCAGCCTGTCTGTTCAGCCAGATCGATGTATTCGGAGGTGAAGCATGATGCGCACCGCCTTCGCCGCCATCGCCAGCCATCTCAAGACCCGCCTGCTGCCGGACGAGCATTACACGCTATGGCTATCTGCCGAGCAGACCGACTTTGTGCGTTTCAACCACGGCAAGGTGCGCCAAGCCGGCCAGGTATCCCAGGCTTATCTCACCCTTACCCTGGTGCGTGGCCAACGCCATGCCAGTGAGCAGTTGTCCATCAGCGGCAACGCCGACGACCTGGCCTTGGTCGATGCCTCGCTGCTGACCCTGCGTGGCGCACTCGACGAGATCGAAGACGACCCCTATCTGCTGCTCAACACCACGCCGCAATCGAGCGAGCGAGCCGATGCCAACGTGCTGCCGGCATCCGAAACCATGGTGGCCGATATCGTGGCAGCGGCGGGCGATGCCGATCTGGTCGGCATTCTGGCTGCCGGCCCGGTGTATTACGGCTTTGCCAACAGCTATGGCCAGTTCAACTGGCAGGCATCCAGCAGCTGGAACTTTGACTGGAGCCTGTATGCGCACGGCGACAAGGCCGTCAAACGCGGCAGCGCAGGCACGCACTGGTCTGCAGAAAACATCGCTGCCGATATCGCCGAAGCCCGCACGCAGCTGGATCTGCTGCGCCTGCCGGCCAAGACGCTCACGCCCGGCAGCTACCGCGCCTATCTCACCCCGTCGGCCGTGGCCGAAATTGCCGGCATGCTCAACTGGGGTGGTTTGTCGGAAAAGCAGCTGCGCGCCAAGAAAAGCCCGCTGCTCAAGCTGGCCGAGGGCGAGCAATCGTTCTCGCCCAAGTTCACCTTGCTGGAGAACACCGGTGCTGGTCTGGCCCCGGCCTTCCAGGCCGAAGGTTTCATCCGCCCCGCTCAAGTGGCGCTGGTACAGAACGGCAAGCTGGCAGGCAGCCTGATCAGCCCGCGCTCGGCCAAGGAATACGGTATCGAGGGCAATGGCGCATCCAGCTGGGAAAGCAGCGAGTCCATGGACATGGCCGGCGGCGATCTGCCCACGGCCGAGGTGCTGCAGGCCCTAGGCACAGGCTTGTACATCAGCAACCTGTGGTATCTGAACTTCTCCGACCGCGCCGCCGGTCGCATTACGGGCATGACGCGCTTCGCCTGCTTCTGGGTAGAGAACGGCCAGATTGTCGCCCCGCTCAATGTCATGCGCTTTGATGACAGCCTGTTCCGCATCCTCGGCAGTGAACTCGAAGCCCTGACGAGCGAGTGTGAATTGCTGGTTGATCCGGGCAGCTATGGCGCACGTTCCAGCGCCAGCCAGCGGCTGCCGGGCGCTCTGTTGCGCTCGTTGAACCTGGTGCTGTAAACCGTAGGCGCGGCCTTGGTCGCGCCTGCTTTCTCTGCAACCCTGTAGCCCAAGGAGCCACGCAATGTCCCTGCAAACCGCAACCCTGGCGGGTGGCTGCTTCTGGTGTCTTGAAGCGGTGTTCTTGCGCCTGCGCGGCGTGGAAAAGGTCGTTTCCGGCTATATGGGCGGGCAGGTCGACGCCCCCACTTACAAGCAGATCTGCAACGGCGATACCGGCCACGCGGAGGTCGTGCAGATCAGCTTCGATCCCGCACAAATCAGTTACGCCGATCTGCTGGAAGTGTTCTTTGTGATTCACGACCCGACCACCTTGAACCGTCAGGGTAACGATGTGGGCACTCAGTACCGCTCGGCCATTTTTTATCACGATGCCGAACAGCATGCCGCCGCCCAGGCTGCGATTGCCGCGCTGACTGCCGAGCACGCATTTGATGCACCCATCGTCACCGAAGTCACCCCCGCCCCCACCTTCTGGCCAGCCGAGACTTACCACCAAGGCTACTTCGACGCCAATCCCTACCAGCCTTATTGCATGGCCGTGGTTGCCCCCAAGGTACGCAAGGCCATGGCGAAGTTTGCCCGCCAGATCAAATGAGCACGGACATCACGCTGCGCCGCGCGCGCGCCGACGATATGGCCGCGCTTTACGCTATCTGCCTCGCCACCGGCAATGCGGGCGCTGACGCCAGCCTGCCGGGGCGTCAAGGTGAGTTGCTGGGGCACCTGTTCGCCGGCCCCTATCTGCAACTCGCGCCAGACTTTGCCTGGGTCGCCGAGGATGCGGGCGGCGTTTGCGGCTACGCGCTGGGCACCGATGATTCAGCCCGCTTTTATGCCCGGATGGAGAGCGAATGGCTACCGCCACTACGGCAACGCTACCGTGAACCCAGGATTGCGGATGACCGCTGGCTGATCGACATGCTGCACCGCCCGTGCACTTTCAACCCGCAACTCATGCAATGGCCCGCCCATCTGCACATCGACCTGCTGCCTCGCGCCCAAGGTACAGGTTTAGGTAGTCGCTTGATGCGCGCCCTGCTGGATGACTTGCGCCGGGCTCGTGCGCGAGGCGTGCATCTGGGCGTCGATCCCCGTAATGAACGTGCCGCTGCGTGGTACCCGCGTTTCGGCTTTACCGAGCAGTATCGTGAACCTGGCTGTATCTGGTTCGCCATGCCGCTACACCCCTAAGCAAAAAGCGGCCAATATGGCCGCTTTTCCTGGGTGAGGGTTCTGTCCGCTTAATCCACAACAAAGCGCCCGATCTGCACGTTGAGGTTGGCCGACAAATCAGCCAGATGCCGTGCAAGCTGATTGGCCGAGGCAACCGAGGCATGGTTCTCCTCGCTCATCTGTGCAATCTGCTCCACATTCTGGGCAATCTGCGTTGCAGCAATGCGCTGCTCGCGGACAGCGCTGGCGATTTCAGTCAGCACTGCCTTGGTGGAAGCCGAGCTGGACTGGATGATGGCCATCGCATGTTCCAGATCATGAGCATGCGCCACCCCCGAATCGATACGCGCACTGGCTTCCTGCATACGGCTGCTGGCGCTGACCGTGTCTTGCTGCACGGTGTGGATCTTTGCCGAGATATCGCTGGTTGCACTGGCAGTCCGCTCGGCCAGCTTCCGTACCTCATCGGCCACCACCGCAAAGCCCCGGCCCTGTTCCCCTGCGCGTGCAGCCTCAATGGCGGCGTTGAGCGCCAGCAAGTTGGTTTGATCGGCGATCTCCTTGATCACTCGGACTATCCCGCCGATCTCGTCGGAGCGCGCAGCCAACGCATCCATGGCCGCCGTGGCGGCGTTGAGTGCTTCGGCAATCTGGGCGATTTCCTTGGCGGTTTTACCCGCAAGCTGCTGGCCCTCTTCGGCCTGCCTGGCAGCATCATCCGCACCCATGCGGACGTTCTCAGCATTGTCGGACACCACGGCGATGCTGGTTGTCAGTTGCTCAATCGCGGCGGCCACGGCCGAGGAAGCCGCAGCTTGCTGCGACGAAGCCAGCGCCACCTGCTCCGAAATCGTGCCCATCTCGCTGGACGACCGGGATACATCACCGGCACTGGAACGCGCCTGCACCACGAGGGAGCGCACCCGCTCCATCACCAGCCCGAACGCCGAGATGGTGCGACCGATCTCGTTGCTGCCGGTTTGCGGCATCTTCACGGTCAGATCGTTGTTGTCGGCGATCCGCTGGGCGGCAGATTCGGCGGCGCCCAGCGGCTGACGGATTGATTGCGCCACCACCACCGCCACCCCTATCCCCAACAGCAGGGCCATCACCGCCAGAATCATCAGGGTGCGGCCGGTCTTTGCCCGTGCAGTCGCCAGCTCCCCGGTCACCAGGGCCGCTTTTGCCGAGGTGTGCTTGAGCATGTCATTCAGCGACGCCTCCATGCCCCGCACGGCCTCCTTGTGCGTACCCATGGCTTTGTTCGCATCTGACGTGGTGGTCAGCGTCTGGCCCAGCTGGCCGTCTACCTGCACAAAGCCATCGCCATACTTGGCGATATTGGTTTTGAGCCCGTCTACATGTTCACGCAGCTCACTGGTGGCCAGCTTGTCCACCAAAGCCAGACTTTCCTTGGCCTTGCCGAAGGAGTCGTTCCATTTTTCGCGGTACTCGGCAACCTTGTCGGCCTTATCCAGATTGATGAAACTGTCTTTCTCGTAACGGCGCAGATTGCCGATGTGGTAACGCACATCACCGGCTGCGTTATTGAGCGCGATGTCTCCCTGCATCAGCTCCTCGACCCGCTCGTACTGCTGGCTGACCCCCCAGTTGCCCGTGATCGCCATGGCCATGATCAGCAGGATCAACAGGGCAAAGCCCGCCCCGATGCGTTGTCCGACACTCAGATTTTTCATGATGCAGTTGGCTCCGCGAATGGATAGGCGATCTGTGTACCCGGTGACGACGCTGCGGCCATATACATGCCGGGATCTATCTCTGTTTTATAGCTGCTGTACTGGTCTAGTTCCAGCTTGTCCTACCCGGCTGGATCGCCAGCAAAGGCCCGGCCGGATTCCACGCGGCTTCTGTTAAAATGCGCGCTTTATCAAAGGCTTGAAACGCAGTGCGAATTGCCCTTGCACCGATGGAAGGACTCGTCGATGCGCCCTTGCGCGCCACGCTGACGGAGATCGGCGGGGTAGACTGGTGTGTCACCGAGTTTGTCCGTGTAACCAGCACCCTGTTACCACCCAAGTTCTTCCGCCGCATCGCGCCCGAGTCCCTGACGGGCTGGCGCACTGCCGCTGGCACGCCGCTCAAGTTGCAGCTGCTGGGTTCAGACCCCGCCTGCCTGGCTGACAATGCCGCACGCGCGGCCGAACTGGGCGCACCCGGTATCGACCTGAATTTCGGCTGCCCGGCCAAGTCGGTAAACCGCCATCGGGGCGGCGCCGTGCTGCTGCAGGAACCCGAGCTGCTGTACGAGATTGTCTCTGCGGTACGCGCCGCCGTACCCGGCACGATTCCCGTCACCAGCAAGATGCGTCTGGGTTATGAAGACACGGCGCTCGCCCTCGATTGCGCCCGAGCCCTTGATACCGGCGGCTCAGCCGAAATCGTCGTGCATGCACGTACCAAGCTCGATGGCTACAAACCGCCCGCACACTGGCACTGGATTGCACGCATCCGCGACGTCGTCAGCGCCCACGTGGTGGCCAACGGCGAAATCTGGACGGTAGATGATTACTTCCGTTGTCGTGCCGAATCGGGTTGCGATGACGTGATGCTGGGCCGAGGGCTGGTCGCCTGCCCCGATCTGGCCTTACAGATCCGCGCCGCGCTGACAGGGGAAGCGCCCGAACCCATGGACTGGGCCGCACTTGCTCCGCATGTCGCACGTTTTCATGCCAGCCTGCAGGGTTTGGGTAATGCTTCGTACCCGAGCTCACGGCTCAAGCAGTGGCTGGGCTATTTGCGCCGTGAATATGCCGGAGCCGATGCCATGTTCCTGGCCATACGCAACCAGAAGCAATTGGCAGGCGATGCGCTATCGTCTGCAGCGGCGGTCTAGTGGGATACGTCGGCCATGCAGGAACGTGCCGCACTCCATCCTTGCCAGCATTGCGGCGCCTGCTGCAACAGCTTCCGGGTGTCGTTCTACTGGGCCGAGGCCGAGGTGAACGCGATTCCCGCCTCGCTGACCGACAAAGTAAACGACTTCTATCTCTGTATGAGGGGCACCCACGCACGTGCACCGGCCTGTGCTGCGCATCGCGGCACAGTGGGTGTGTCCAGCGCGTGCAGCATTTACGCGCACCGGCCCAGCCCCTGCCGCGAGGTCCAGCCTGGCGATCCACAATGCACATTGGCGCGTCAACGGCACAGCCTGCCTCCCATCACTTTCTTAGCCGAATCGCACCATGTCTGATCCCGCACAAAATGCCTGCTTGAGTTGTGGCGCATGCTGCGCCGCATTTCGCGTGAGTTTTGATCGCAGCGAACTCGATAGCGAGCATGGACGCGTGCCGGCATCGCTGGCGGATGAAGAAAACGACACGCTCTGCCGCATGCGCGGCACCGATTGGCTCAAACCACGCTGCATAGCGCTGGTGGGCAAGATCGGCGAATCGGTCAGCTGCGGCATTTATCACGAGCGTCCCGGACCCTGCCGCGAGTTCGCACCCCTCGCCGAACACGGTGTATTCCCGGCGGCCTGCAACCGCGCCCGCGCACGGCATGGCCTGCCTGCCCTGCCGGTATCCGAATAAACACAGAAAGCCCCGCATGAGCCAGATTCTGGAAGCCACACCCTACGAGATGATTGGCGGCGAAGCCGGCGTAAGTCAGCTGGTTAACCGCTTTTACGAGATTATGGATACCGATCCGGTTGCCGTCGGCGTACGCGGCGTGCATCAGGCCGATCTAGCCGAAGCCCGCGAGAAGCTGCGCCTGTTCCTGACCGGCTGGCTGGGTGGCCCGGCGCTATATGTGGAGAGGTATGGCCATCCGATGCTGCGCGCACGCCACCTGCCCTTCCGCATTGACGAACGCATGCGCGACGAGTGGCTGTACTGCATGTTCAAAGCCATGGGCGAGATGAACCTGCCCAAGGCGCTGGTCGATCACCTTGAGCAGTCGTTCTGGCGCACGGCGGATTTCATGCGCAATGCAGATTGAGCGTTTCGCACTCCACTGCGCAGGGTGTAATTAGCGCAGCGCATTGCACCCTGCGCACTTCAAAGCGCCGAGCGCACCTGGATCAGTTCGGGAAAGAAGGTCAGATCCAGTGCCCGCTTGAGGAATGCCACGCCGCTGGAGCCACCCGTCCCCTGCTTGAAGCCGATCACCCGCTCCACGGTTTTCATGTGGCGGAAGCGCCAGAGCTGGAACGCCTCTTCCACATCGACGAGCTTTTCGGCCATCTCGTAAGCATCCCAATGATTGCGCGGGGCCTGGTAAATGATCTTGAAAGCCGCCACAACTTCCTCGTACGCCTGATAAGGCTGGCTGAAATCACGATCAAGCGCGGCTGCCGGAATGGCAAAGCCACGCCGCGCCAGCAGGCGCAGAAACTCTTCCCACAAGCTGGGGGCATGCAGATCAAGCTGGATCTGCGCGTACAGGGCATCGTCATACCGGAACACCTCGGCCTGGCCCGCATGCTTGTTGCCTAGCAGGAACTCCAGCGTGCGGTACTGGTAAGACTGAAAGCCGGACGACTGCCCCAGTGCCGGGCGGAACTCGGCATATTCGCTCGGCGTCATCGTCTCCAGTACGGCCCACATATTGAACAGCTGCTGCTGGATCAGTTTGACGCGCGCCAGGATCTTGAAGCACGGCTCCAGCTCGTCGCGCTGCACATGGCCAATGGCGGCGCGAAGTTCGTGAATAAGCTGCTTCATCCATAGTTCGGAGACCTGATGCTGGATGATGAACAGCGTTTCATCGTGATGCGGCGGGTTCGACAAGGGCTGCTGGGCAGACAGCAGGCGATCCAGGCGCAAATAGCCGCCATAGCTGAGGCGGTCGGCAAAGTCGGTCTGGATACCGGATTCAAGGTCGCGCTGAATGGTGGGTCCGGCTTGCATGACGGCGTTCCTGTATAGACAAGATCAGGATGATGCGCGCAGTCGCAGCGGGACTCAAGCCGTGGCAAGCGCGGCCAATCATAGTCAACAGCAATCGTCATTCTTCGTAAAATCAATTTCTACAATGATCGCTGCTTGACCATACTCCAGACATCCCGATCCGGAGACGCCATCATGCGTCGCACACTGCTAGCCAGCCTTACCGATGTACTCGCCGATTACGCACAGTCGCACTGAGCAGAAACCCTATGTACCGGAACACGGATATATCTCGCCGCCGCGCTTGCCCCGCAAGGAGGCAGATGCTTCGATGAAGGCGAACCTGCAACGCGGTTACCGGTTCCCCACTGCTTAGCTATTGCCATCAACAGGAGTCCATCATGGAAATTGATCTCGGCATTGAAACCAGCCAGCGTAAAGCGATTGCCGACGGCCTTTCGCGCCTGCTCGCCGATACCTACACGCTGTACCTGCAAACCCACAACTTCCACTGGAACGTCAGCGGGCCCATGTTCAACAGCCTGCACCTGATGTTCGAAGGTCAGTACAACGAGCTGGCACTGGCAGTGGACCTGATTGCCGAGCGCATCCGCTCACTGGGCTTCCAGGCACCGGGCACCTACAGCGCATTTGCCAAGCTCTCCAGCATTGCCGAAGTCGAGGGTGTGCCACCAGCCAAGGAAATGATCGCCATCCTGCTCAAGGGCCAGGAAGCCGTGGTCCGTACCGCCCGCAGCCTGTTCCCGCTGGTAGATGCCGCCCATGATGAATCGACTGCTGACCTGCTGACCCAGCGCATGCAGGTGCACGAGAAAACCGCCTGGATGCTGCGTTCGCTGCTCGAATAAGGTCTTTGTGGCCATCGATGCCCGCACATCACGCCCCGTTACCACTTGCGGTCGCGGGGCGTTGTTGTATGCGGCAGCGTGAACAAAGCGACATTTGATCCGGGTTGATCTACAAAACAGGCAGACCCATCTGCCGCCAACGTTGCGCACCCAAGGAGGAATACCATGTCCAGCTACTGGAGACACCGGCTCGCCATCATCCTGTTGTTTGCCGCATCGCTGGGTGTTCAAGCGCTCGACAAACCCACAGGCAGGGTGATGCTGACCATCACCGGTGGCGTGAGCCAAGCCAACGCGGGCAAGGACGCCCAGTTCGATCTGAAGATGCTTGAAGCGCTGCCACAGCACAGCTTCACCACCAAGACACCCTGGTATCCGGAACCGATGAAATTCACCGGTCCGCTGCTGCGCGACGTACTCGCACGGGCTGGCGCCAAAGGCAGCAAGATCATTGCGGTGGCACTCAACGATTACAAGGCAGAACTCCCGTTTGCCGATGCGGCTGAGCATGAGGTGATCGTGGCGCTCAAGCGTAACGACAGGCTCATGAGCATCCGCGACAAAGGTCCGCTTTTCCTCATTTACCCGTTCGACAACAAGCCTGCGCTACGCACCGAGGTCTATTACGGCCGGGCCACCTGGCAACTCAAGGCATTGCAGATCAAGTAAATGCGCTCAGCGGCAGACAAACGCAACACACGGTTGTTGGTGCTGATCGTCACCAGCCTGATCTTGGTCTATGCCGCGATCGGGTTTCTCAAGTGGCATCAGCTACGCAATCTCAGCGAGGTGATGGGCCGAAGCGACGACAGCGCGTTGTGGCCATTCCTGCAACTGCGCGTCGAGTATCAGCGCTTCGACAACGCACTTGATCACCGCCTGATCGACCCAGCCGGTATGCCGGTAGAAGAGCTGCAACTGCGCTACGACCTGTTTGTGAGCCGGGTCACCGGACTGGAAGCAGAGGCGCCTCATGGCTTGATGGATAACCTGCCGATCTATACCGGCACCTTGCGCAGCCTCAAGCAGTATGTGGCGCAAGTCGATCATTACTTGGGCCCCGAGCCGGATGCAGGCATCGACGCCGAAGCCATGCGGACAATTCGCCAGGCGCTGCTGGCACTGGAGGAGCCAGTTCAGGATCTGGCGCTGCAAGCCTCACGGCAGTCCGCCAAGATTGTCGATCGCCGCAACAAGGAGGTGCACAACCAGACTGCCTGGACAACGGCACTGACCGGATTCCAGTTCATCCTGACGTTCCTGCTGGCAGCCGCCATGCTGCGTCAGCATCGCGAACGCCAGAAAGCCCAGCAGCGGGCACTCGATAGTCAGGCAGAGCTGGTAGAGGCGTTAAAGCGCAATGAAGAAGTGCTAGAAGCACGCGTGGCCGAGCGCACCGAAGCACTGGGCGCTGCCAATGCCGCACTGCGCGAACACGAAATCGAACTCGAAGCCGCCCGCGCCAAGGCCGAGGATGCCTCCCGGCTCAAGAGCGAATTCCTCGCCAATATGAGCCATGAAATCCGTACCCCCATGAATGCCGTCATCGGCATGAGTCATCTGGTGCTCGCCACGGCGCTCGATGCCAAGCAGCGCGATTACGTACAGAAAATCCAGCGTGCCGGCCAGCATCTGCTCGGGCTCATCAACGACATCCTCGATTTCTCCAAGATCGAGGCCGGCAAGCTCGAAGTCGAAACCATCCCGTTCGAGTTGCAAAGCGTGCTCGAAAACGTGGCCACGCTGATCGGGGAGAAGTGCACGGCCAAAGGGCTGGAGCTGATCTTCGATATCGACCCCGCCCTGCCCGATCACCTGATGGGCGACCCGCTGCGGCTGGGGCAGATACTCATCAACTACTCGAACAATGCAGTCAAGTTCACCGAGACCGGCGAAGTCACCATTCGAGGCCGTTTGCTGGCGCAACGCGACGGCGAGGTGGAGGTGCGCTTCGAGGTCAGCGATACCGGCATCGGCCTCACGCCCGAGCAGAAGGCAAGGCTGTTCCAGTCGTTTCAGCAGGCCGATGCTTCGACCACCCGCAAATACGGTGGCACCGGACTCGGTCTGGCCATCTCCAAGAAACTTGCCGAACTTATGCAGGGCGAGGTGGGTGTGGAGAGCGAGGCCGGCGTGGGTAGCACCTTCTGGTTCACCGCCACACTGGGGCTCAGCGAATCGAGTCACGCACCCAGAGTGCTGCGTGCCGATCTTGCCGGCAAACAGGTGCTGGTAGTGGATGACAATGCCCATGCGCGGCTCATCCTCAGCGAGATGCTGCGCAATATGGGCTTTGCCGTCAGCGAGGCCGAGGATGGCGAAAGCGGACTGGCCAAGGCGCGAGCTGCACTGGCCCAAGACGCCGGGTTTGAAATTGCCTTCCTTGACTGGCAGATGCCCGGCATGAACGGCATCGAACTGGCACGACGCCTGCAGTCTCTTGCGGTGGCGCCAACCCCGGTCATCGTCACCGCCCATGGGCGTGAGGAGGTATTCCGCGAGGCCGAAGCCAGCGGCGTCACGCTGATGCTGGTCAAGCCGGTCAATCCGTCCTTGCTGTTCGATACCGCCGTACGCGCATTGGGTGCTGCACCCGCCACGGATCTGGCTCCACGCAGCACCGGCCGCATTGGCAACACCGATATGCGGAGTCTCCGCGGTGCACGTGTGCTGCTGGTGGACGACAACGACCTCAATCAGCAAGTGGGCAAGGATTTGCTCGAAAACGCGGGTATCGTCGTCGATATCGCTGAAAACGGCCAGATCGCGCTCGACTTGGCCGCCACGGGCGATTACGAACTGATCCTGATGGACATGCAGATGCCCGTGATGGACGGCATCACCGCCACGCGCAAGCTGCGAGCGCAGCCGCGCTTTGCCGATCTGCCCATACTCGCGATGACCGCCAACGCGATGAGCACGGACCGCGATGCCTGCCTGGAAGCTGGCATGAACAGCCACATCGCCAAGCCTATCGACCCGGACGAACTGTTCGGGCAACTACTGCGCTGGATCGCCCCTCGCAACGGTCTGACTGACGCGATGCCTGATGCCGAACCGCCCCCCGAGGAGACCGCCAGCGCGGAAGATCCGCTGCTTGGCATCATCGGACTGGACACGGTTGCCGGCATGAAGCGTGTACTGAACAAGCGCGATAACTACGAAAAAATGCTGCGCAGCTTCATCGCAGGACAAGCCAACGCCGTGGCGCAAACCCGCAGCGCACTGGCCGGCGGCGATCGCACCGAGGCACGGCGATTCATGCATACCCTTAAAGGCACTGCCGCCACTATTGGGGCGCAGCCCTTGGCCAAGCTGGCAGAGGCCGCTGAAGAAGCGCTGAAAGCCGAGCCCGCGGCCGACGCGAGTGAAATCGAGCTGCTACTGCAAGCCATTGATCCGGCTTGCACCGCCCTGATCACCGCGCTCACGGCGGCCTTGCCCACCCAGGCACAAGCCAGCGCCGCAGCCAATATCGACTGGGCCGCCGCACGCGCGCTTGTCAGCCGGCTGGATGCCCTGCTGGCTGATGACGATTCCGAGGCCATCGAGCTGTTCGAACAATCCACCCCCTTGCTGCGTGCAGCACTGGGCAATGGCTACGACCCGGTCCACCGGGCACTGCAAAGTTATATTCTGACCGATGCACTGGACGCGCTGCGCAGCGCCCGTGCCGGCACTGCCCAACTGCAAGAGGAGTAAGCCATGAGCAACGCCCTCGATTTCACCGAGAAGCACACCATCCTGGTGGTGGACGACACCCCCGACAACCTGGCCCTGATGAGCGGGCTGTTACGCGATCTCTACAAGGTCAAGCTCGCCCCCAATGGCGAGCGCGCGCTGCAGATTGCGGCCGGCGACGGGAAGCCCGACCTGATCCTGCTCGATATCATGATGCCGGGCATGGATGGCTATGAAGTGCTGCGTCGCCTGCAAGCCAACCCGGCCACCCAGCAGATCCCGGTCATCTTCCTCACTGCCATGAGCGAAACCGACGACGAGAAAGTCGGCCTCGATCTCGGCGCGGTAGACTACATCACCAAGCCGGTGCGCCCGGCCATCGTGCTTTCGCGCGTGCACAACCACCTGCAACTCAAGCTCGCACGCGATTTCCTGCAGGACCAGAATGCTTACCTCGAACGCGAGGTCAACAAGCGGACTGCCGAGGTCATGACCCTGCAGGATGTCACCATTCGCGCCATGGCCAGCCTCGCCGAAACCCGCGATAACGAGACGGGCAACCACATTCGGCGCACCCAGCGCTACGTCAAGGCGTTGGCACTACACCTGCAAACGCACCCGCGCTTTGCCCGTGAACTCAGCGACAGCGCAATCGATTCGCTCTACAAATCTGCGCCCTTGCATGATATCGGCAAGGTCGGCATCCCCGACCGTATCCTGCTCAAGCCCGGCAAGCTGGATGACGACGAGTTTGCCATCATGAAAACCCATACCACCCTGGGCCGCGATGCCATCGTTCAGGCCGAGCGGGATTTTGGACAAGAGATCCCTTTTCTGCGCTATGCCAAGGAAATCGCCTACAGCCATCAGGAAAAATGGGATGGGTCAGGCTACCCGGTCGGCTTGAGCGGCGAGGAAATCCCCATGTCGGCACGGCTGATGGCGGTGGCCGATGTCTATGACGCTTTGATCTCCAAGCGCGTCTACAAACCCGCCATGACCCATGAACAAGCCACGCGGATCATCCATGATGGCCGCGGCAGCCACTTCGACCCTGATATCGTGGATGCCTTCATGGCCATCAACGACACGTTCCGCGAAATCGCCAGAACGTTTGGCGACAGCGAACACGCCGTCATCGACGAAGCCGAGCGGATTGCCAACGACTACCCTGTGGAACAGGTTGTCGTCACGCCCAAGGAGTAAACCTTGCAGCCAGACCAGGTCTCTCTCTTATTGGTTGAGCACGATCCGCTGCTGCGCGCCGCGCTGCGGAGCCAGCTACAGGCCGAGGGCTACAGCCGCATCCATGAAGCGCGGGATGCGGACGCGGCGCTGGACGTCCTGAAACAGACGGCATGTCACCTCATCATCAGCGAACTGGACTTACCGGGACGCAGCGGCCTCGCCATGCTGGAAACCATGCGTATCGACGAGGCGCTGGCGGATATGCCGATCATCCTGATGTCCGGAGAACTGGATCGCCATTCAGCCCAGCAAGCCATCCGCCTCGGTATCAGTGACCTGCTGATCAAACCGTTCAAGACCGTAGACCTGCTAAGCCGTGTAGACCGCGTGGTCAAACGCGAAAGCGCCACCATCTACAAACGCCGTGTTGCGGTTGAAGACAAGCCGACGCTGCTGGTGGTGGACGACACCCCAGACAACCTCCAGCTGATAGCCGGCCTGTTTCGGGACCAATACAAAGTGAAGCTCGCGCACAACGGCGAGAAGGCGCTCGCCATTTGCCAGGGTGGCACGCCGCCCGATCTGGTCTTGCTGGATGTGATGATGCCGGGCATGAACGGATTCGAAGTCGCACGCCGTCTGCGTGCACATCATGCCTCGGCTTACACGCCCATCATTTTTGTCACCGCGCTGACGGATGACGCCTCCCGCGATGAGGGCATGGAGATCGGCGCGGTGGATTATGTGACCAAGCCCATCAATCCGGGTTTGCTGAAACTGCGGGTCACCAATCTGATGCGCTACGTCGAACACCGGCAGGAGCTGCAACGCGAGTTCGACCAACTGACCGAGCTGGCCGGATTGCGGGGGCAATTGCGCCTCATGCTGGGCGAACAACTGCCCGCCGCACTGTCACGCGCCCGCGCAGCACCGTCAACACCCGAGTGCCACGCCGCCATCGATGAGGCTCAGACCCTGCTCACCCAAGCACAGCAGGTCTTGCAGCCCGGTTGGGACGAGGCTTGATCAACCACGTCCGGACCTGGATCCCCACTCATTGCCGAACCGGTTGCGACGGTTCACACGCCGCCCTGGTAGCCGGACGGATGGCGCAGCGATATAGCAAATCGATGAGTTGCGCCTCCACCGTGTAAAAACTGCTTTGCGAGGCGCGACGGCCGGTTGCATCGGCACGTGTGCCACTGAGTACATAGACGATGCCGTCACCCGAGACCGGGTCGATCAACATGCCGGACAACAAGCCGTAAGCATTGCCCAGATGCCCGACCGGCTTCCACCCCCCCGTTTCGATCAGGCGGTCGCCGTTGCCGGGCTCGCCCCGATCGGTAAACCGTTGAACGCCCAGTCCCCAGGCATTGAAAAGCCCGCCAAAATCGTCGCCATTGCTGCCATTGGCATCACGCTGCCAATAAGGGGACAGCATCTGCGCCACCGTCTGCGGCTGGAGCAAACGCACGCCATCGACCTCGCCTCGCCCCGCAATCAGGCGCAACAACTTGCCGATGCCGGCCACATCAATCCGCAACCTGCCCTGCGGACCGAATACCGTGCCATTGCGGCCCAAGCGGTAGTCGCCCAAACCCACGGGCGGCGGTGGACGGCTCCCGGCGTAGTCATCAGCCTGTGCTTCCCAGCTACCTGTCGGTTTACCCGTGGCATCCACAGGCATTTCATACAAAGTGGCAATGCGCGCGAGTTCGGCATCCGTAAATTGGCTGGGATTGAATCCGCCCTGGATGCTCAGTGGCGACAGCACCGAATCGCGGATATAGCGATCAAACCGCTCGCCACTGACCGCTTCGATCACCGTTGCCAGTACTCCGAAATTGAGATTGGTGTAGCGAAAGTAACTGCCGGGCCGGGAAGGCTGTGTTCCATCATTTGTCGCCCATGGCGAGGGCTCGCCCACAGCGGGGGGGGATTGCAACAGCGTGGCCAGATTGAAGCTGGCCGGAAAACTGATGCCGGCCCGATCACGCAAGCCGCTGGTATGGCCCAACAGCATGCGCGTGGTCACAGGTATCTCTGGCCAGGCCGGGTGGCGAACGGGAAAACCCAGGTAGTCGCCGATGTCGCGATCCAGTTCCAGCTTGCCGGACTCGACCAATCGCATGGCCCCGATCGCCACCACTAGCTTGGAGAGCGAGGCCACCCGGAACAGGGTATCCGGCTTCACCGGCAAGGCTTGGCCTTGGGCGGTCAGGCGGCGGAATCCCGCTTGGCCTTGGTACACCATTTTGCCCTGACGCAAGGCCACTACCGCAATACCCGCGATGGGATCCGTTGCACTCTGCTGCATGGCCAGCAGGCGGGCGTCCAGCACTTGCCGTGGTACCGGGGCGGGTGATTCGACACCTGCTGCCCACACCTGCGGCACAAGGGCCATGGCCAATAGACTCGCCTTACACCATCGATTCATGATTCCCGCCTGCATCGTCTGCAACCACCTTGCGTCAAGACGCCCCCGGCAGCACGATGTCTGCCGGGGGCGTGTGAGAGATGGCGAACAGCGCGTCCGCCAGTCAACGATCAGTCAAACAGGTGCAACCAGAGGTCGTTACCCAGACCATTGTCGTTGATCGCACGTTCGAATGCTGCCTTGGGATACTTCAGACCCTTGCCCGACACGGAGGTGTCATAAGCAGCGCCCGAGCCTGCAACCAGATTCCATTTACCGTAGGGGTCATTCACCGTGTAGTTGGTACCGTCATAGCCGGTCACCACTAGAATGTGTCCCGGTGCCGTGAACCAGCCATGCACGATGGTCGGCTTACCCTGGCTGGCACGCTCACGCAGTTGTGCCAACGTACCGTTGGTGAGGCCGGTATCGCGCAGTGAACTACCCTTTTCTGCCGCGATCGTGTTGAACACCTGAGCCAGGCTAGACACAGTCTGGCGTTTGCCAAAGCGCTCATACAGATAATCCGGTGTGCGCTTGCCCAGCTTGGCGGGATCGGTGAGCTTGAAGAAGTCGGTGATCATGGCCATCGACGTCACACTGCAGGTGGCGTAGGGCTCATAGGCATTCGCGAGCTGCGACCAGTAAGGAATGGTCTGCGTCGGCACCGGGGCAGGCGTGCTGCCCAGATAGTCTGTCAGCAGATTGTTGCCGCTACCGCACTGCGCTTCGCTGAAGCTGCTGCGTTGCCAGTTGATCCCGGCCCAGTCGTTCCAGATGGTAGTAGGCGTGCCGCCACCGGGGATACGCCAGATCGACGCATTGGGGCCAGCTGCCGTCATGAACGCTTCGAGTTGTGCCGAGGTGATGGTGTCGTACTCGGTCGACACGATATGCCAGATCGGTTTGGTGGCACCCAGATTGCGGTATTCGCAGTTGCCCGCTTCGATCCAGCGCTTGGGATCCGCCATATAGGTGCTGCCCCAGACTTCCACATAAGTCTGCGGCATGTGGAAGTCCACATACTGGTCGATGATGTCTACGCGCATGCCGTGATCAGTCGGGTTGCCCCAGGTGGTGGCACCCAAGGGGAACACGCCACCGGGCACATAACCATCGGTCTTGGCACGGGTACGCGCAGCTTGCATGGCTTGGAGCAGACTGCTCAGTTCGGTGGTCTTGCGATCGAATTCCACCTCGATATCGGTCACGAAACCCACATAACCGTACTTGGCTGCCTGATACAGCGCATCGGCCTGGGCCGCATTATTACCCGGGTAGTTGTATGCCCAAGCCCAGGGTTCGATACCCCGGCTGCGGTAGATATCGGTCGTTGCCTTGGAGCAGGCATCCGGGAACAGCGAGCAGGCATTAGTGCCATCGGCGATCTTGATGTAGATGCGCTTCACCCCCTGTGCCTTGAGCTGATCTGCCAGCTGGGTATGGGTCTTGCCCAGTGCGTCGGCATAAAAGAGCCAGACGCCGTACTTGTTGGTCACGTTACTGGGCGGCGGTGTCGCAGCACCCTGGACCTGCAGATAGAACGTGGCGGACCAGCGATTCGTGTAGCAGGCCGAACCGCCGCCCAACGATTCGCACTTGGCAACCTCTTCCAGACTGAAATTGCCATACACATTGTTCGTGCTACCGCTGTTCTGTTCGAAACAGTGGTTGCCATACGTAGCCGAACGCACCGAACCAACCGGACAACTGCCCGTACCACGCAGATTGGCAGCGAAGCTCTTGGACCAACGCATCACGTTGACTGTATGACCCTTGACCAGATAGGGATAGGTCTTGGTACAGGCACTACCGCCGCCAGCAGACTGGCAACCCGCGACCATCTGGTTGGTAAAGGGGCCGAAGGCATCGACACTGGTCACGCAAGTGGTCAGCGTGCTGTCGTAGGTGGAGCCATCGGGACACAAGGCATGTGCGCTGAGCGACATGGCCATCAAGGCGCCGCCCTGAATGAGACGTTTGATCAGATACATCGGTCTTCTCCGTTTCTTCTTGAATGGAATCAACGGGTGAGATGCACCATCAACCAGCGACGCTGGTACATCCCAGCCCTGCGCCGCGCGTGCTTTTTATTTGATCGTGTGAGCGGCGAGGCTATGTTGCGACGCTGATTCGCCGCCTGGGATGTGCCTAAATGTTAATGGTGTATAGACAGGCGTTAATCGTGCCGTCATGCGTGATTCAGGCAGGCAGCAGAACTAGACCTTGGTACGCGGCCACAGGCCCAGTGCGAGGGCGGTTCCCGACAGAATGATCAGACCACCCACAAACACATTACGGGTCAATTGCTCGCCGAGGAAAACCGCACTCAACAAAATGGCAAAGAGGGGAATAAGAAACGTTACCGAGATCGCCTTACCCGGCCCGACGTGGGCAATCAGCCTGAAATACATCAGGTAAGCGAGCGCAGTACAGACAAGCGCCAGCGTCAGCACTGCCATCCAGGCAGACCAGGCCAAAGGCTGTTCAGGCCAGTACCAGAGCGCAAAAGGCAGCAGCATCAGCGAGGCCGACACCTGGCTACCCGTAGCAATTAGCATGGGGCTGACCCCGCTCAGACGCTCGCGCGTAAAGTTGGCAGCAATGCCGTAGCACAGCGGCGCAGCCATGACGGCAAGTACGGCCCAGCCATCACCACCCGGCTTGAAGCTGATCTTGCCCCAGACCAGCACGAGCACGCCGGCCAATCCCGCAAAGAGCCCTAGCAGGCGCCATCGTGGCAGCTTCTGTCCAAGCCAGACCCAGGCCACCACCCCGGCCCAGATCGGTGACGTGGCGTTGATCACGGCGCTGAAGCCCGCGGATAGCGACATCGCCGCCACCCCGAACAGACAGAACGGCAGCGCTGAATTGGTGAGCCCCACCACGGCAAGTGGTCGCCAGTGGGTACGCAGGCCCGCCAGCTCGCCACGCCATATCAGCCATGGCAACAGACACAGGCTGGCCAGACCGACACGCAGAAAGACCATGGCAAATGGCCCAAAGGCCGGTGCCGCAATGCGCATGACCATGAACGAGGCACCCCATATGGCAGCAAGCGCAATAAGCTCCAACAGATCAACCGCTTTCATGCGGCACGCTCCTCGATCCCGTGGCGTGCCAGTTCCAGCCCTAGTATCGCCTGCTTGCGTACTTCGCCCCAACGGTATCCACCCAAGGCTCCATCGCTGCGGATGACGCGGTGACAAGGAATCAGCAAGGCAATCGGATTGGCGCCAACCGCGCTCCCAACGGCACGCGCGGCACCATGGGCGCCCATCTGGCCTGCCAGCTCGCCATAGCTGGTGAGTCGGCCCTCGGGCACACGCAACAAGGCCTCCCAGACCTTGAGCTGGAACTGCGTACCCTTCACGAAAAGGTGAACGGGTTCAGGCTGCCGGTAACGGGTAAACAGGCGGGTGGCGATTGACTGCGCCGCCTCGGGCGCATGCACCAGCTCGGCACGGGGCCAATCGTGCTGCAATTCCGCCACCGCGCTTTCTGCTTGCGTCCCGATGAAGGCCAGCTTCACCAGGCCGCGCGCACTATCCGCCAGGAGGGCCTGCCCCAGCGGGGTTGCCACGATACCCCAGCGGATCACCATGCCTGCGCCGCCATTACGAATCTCGCCCGGCGTGGCCGCCTCGCAGCTCACCATCAGATCATGCAGGCGGCCCGGGCCGGACAAGCCAGCGTCCATGGCGGCGCCCAGAACATCCTCGCCCGCACGCAGCGCGGCGCGGGCACGTTCGCGGCTCAGGTGCTGGAGAAAGCGCTTGGGGCTGACCCCCGCCCACTCTGCAAACACACGCTGCAAATGGAATTCAGATAAGCCCAGCTCGGCCGACAACTCGGTCAGGCTGGGTTGATCCAGCGCGTGTTCACGCAACCAGACGAGTGCTCGGGCGACCGTGTCATAGGCCTGGGCACGACTGGGCAAATCAGCAGGGGCAGGTGTCGGTGTCGGTGTCGGTGTCGTCATGGGCACATGCTAGGGTGGCGCAGCGGGTGTGCCCACCCGATTCTTGCGATAGGCCATCACGCCGGATGGCTTTGTCGCAACGGATCAGCAATTGCTGCGAGCAGGCTATCGAGACCGTGGCGTTCGACCGGCTTGAGCAAACCGATGCGGAGCGCCGCAAAGCGCGCCAGTTCGCGCAGGCGCCAATTGATTTCGTCGATGATACCCATGCTTTCAGTCAGCTCATCGGCCGCGGCATCAAATAGCGCCGAGCTGATTTCGCTGACCGGCACACTGCCTAGACCAGTGCGGAGGAAAGCCCGATGCAAGCCATTGAAGCGGGACTCCACCTCGGCCACCAGTTCACGACTCTCCAGATTATCGGCATCCACCTCGGCTCTGGATATGGCAGCGCGTACCGCATCCAGCGACCAAACGAGCCGGTTGACCGCTGTAAGTACACTGGACACCGTGTACAGCGCCAAGCCCGCCGACGGCGCCTGCCCCGCCAGCGCCTTGCGCAGGCAGCTCATGACTTCGGGTGCATGGCCCGAGGACATGACTTTGAGTGCCAGATCGAGTCGGGCCTGCGTATCAGACGCCTTGCCCAGCAGGCCTGTCGTCATCTCGGCGGCAGCCAGCAACTGGCCCGCTGGGGATATTTCGTCACCCGACAAGCCGCGTGGATAGCCACTGCCATCGATACGTTCATGATGTTCGCCGATCAACCGCGCCACAGCAGGCCCCAGACCGGTCGTATCTGCAACCAGCTTGCGGCCGACCACCGGATGCACGGCCAAGGCACGCCACTCGTCCGGGGTGACCAGATGCCCGCCACTGAGTACGACAGGGTCGATGTAAAGCTCGCCGATGTCGTGCAGCAAGGCTGCCGTGGCAAGGTTGATCTGGTCTGGCTCAGGCAGCGAGAGCCGCTCGGCCAGCGCCAGTGCGGTCAGGGTGACCAGCACGGCATGACGCATCGCCGCGCCCTCGGTGCGGTGCGCCAGGGTCAATAAAAGCAGGGAAACACGATCCAGACGTACATTGCGCAAGTGCTGCGCCAACATCGCCACCCCTTGCTTGTCGACAAGCCGGGCCAGAATGGGCTGCTCGTCGACGAGCATGGTCGCCAACAGCATCAGGGCATCGACGGTGATGCCGTCGCTCACGCTGAGGCTTTGCACCAGGGGCCGCTGCAGCTTGTGCATGAGCAGGCGATCCTGAAACGATCGCGTCAGTTTGACGCCCTTGGCCAGCAGTTTGACCCCGGTATCGGTAAAGATGTCTTCCGCAACCTCCACCTCGCCCTCGTCGGCCAACGCCATGACACGATCAACAAAGTGCGGGTTCGCATGGTCCAGCAAGTGTTCGGACATGGTTAAGCTCTACGTGGGCTTTTCTGCTTTGTAGGTGAATCTGCCCGTGGCGGCCAGTCCGTGCCTCAGACCAAGGGGCGGAAAATGGTGCGTGAGCCGAACAGCAATCCCTGTGTCGCGAACCGGCGCGCGGGCAGGCGGGCGCGGAAGGTATCGGTAACGAGAATTTCGCCGCCGCGGGCGGTTTCTTCCCCCAGCTTGGAGGCCGCATTGACTTCAGCCCCCCATATTTCCTGATTGTCCAACAGCAACACAGAGCCCCAACCCAGCCCGATACACAGTTCAATACGCTCTTCGGTGACGCGATCCGTACTTGCCAACCGACAGGCAGTGACCATTGCGTGGGCGCAATCGAGGGCAGCACCCGCGTCGGCAAATACGGCCAGCATCGAATCCCCTTCACGCTTGAGACACCGTCCGCCGTGCGCTGTAATCGCCGGCAGGCAGATCGCTTCGTACTCATGAATCAGCTGCAGGAAGTGAATGATGCCGAAAGCCTCCACTGATCGGGAAAAGCCGACCAGATCAGTAAACATGACGGCACGTTCACAACCGAAGCGCGCATGGATTTGGGCATCGATGGCTGCCTTGTCCGCACCCGGCTTGCGCCGCTGCTGCAACAACTCAGCCAGGGCCTCGGCATCAAGCACGTCCGGCCTCGGCAATCACCTCGCGGGCTGCACGCACTGCATCCACACACAGCGGCACACCGGCATAAATGGCTGAGTGCATCAGCACCTCACGGATTTCATCCACCGTGGCGCCATTATTGAGCGCACCACGAACATGGCCCTTGAGCTCCTGGGTACGCCCCAACGCTGCCAACATGGCGAGCGTAATGAAACTACGGGTCTTGCGGTCCAGCCCTTCGCGGTTCCAAACCGTGCCCCAGGCATGCTCGGTAATGAAATCCTGCAGGGGACGGCTGAAGTCGTCGGCATCAGCAAAGGCTTTATCGACAAATGCATCACCCATCACCTCGCGGCGCACCTTGAGGCCGCGATCAAATTGTTCGCTCATATCTATCCACCTGCCCGATTGTCTCGACAGGCAACATGATAGCCGCAGCCGAGATTACCTTGTCCGCCGTCCTCACCACACCGCATGGCACGCAACACCGCGAGGCAACGACTATGCTGTTGACGATGTGTAACGGTATCGAGGGGTAGCTGGATGGGGGTGCTCGAACCCTTGCTGCGCAATGCGCGGTTCGGAAAATGGATAGGGCTGGCCGCGGCCTTGCTGGTCATGCTGGTGTGGTGGAAAACAGCGATTGACCCCGGCAAGGTCGTTGCACGCCATGAGGCAAGCGGGCGAATCGTGGAACGCCACCCCAAGACCTATGTCGTTGAGCTGGCATCGGGTCAGCGTGTGCGGGTATTCCGCCTCACAGAGCACGCCCAAGGGGATGTGGTGACCTTGGTAATGGAGCGCCACGAGTCCGGCGACGTCTTTGCCCGGCTTCCGGGTATGGCTAAGCAACCATGAGAACCATCGTGCACGATAAGGCCCCGCTGCCCTGCTCCATCTCGCCATTCGTCATTCGTCTGATGGCATTGCGATTGCCGATCCTGCTTGTCTCACTCCCCGCTCTGGCGGCCGACAACACGCCCTTGTGGCACGGTATCGCCTTGGCCCTGTCCAGCCTGCTTGGCGGCATGATCCTACTGCTGCTGTTCCGCCGGCTCTGCCGGAAGGGGCACGCGCTGCTGGTCAAAGCCAGCCGACAGAGGGCTCGCCGGCTGGAACAGCGCACCCATCGCGTACTGCGCGCCCAATCCCTGCTGCGCGTGTTGGGCGGAGGTCTGCGTCTGCTTCAGTTACTGGGCATCTTACTGATTCTCTACCTCACGGCCGAACTCGTGCTGAGCCAGTTCGAGGCCACTCGACCCATCGCGCGTCAGCTTGCCGGCTGGCTGCTGGACCCACTGCAGCAACTGGGCACCATGCTCGCTGAACAGATACCCAAGCTGATTTTCCTGCTGGTACTCGCACTGGTGACACGCTACCTGCTCAGGGTAATCCGCTACCTGTTCCGGGAGATCGAGCGCGGCAATCTGCGGATCGAGGGTTTCTACCCAGACTGGGCCAACCCGACGCAAAAGATCACCAGTTTCTTGCTGATCGTATTTGCACTGATGGTGGCGTACCCCTATATCCCCGGCTCCAGCTCCGATGCTTTCAAGGGTGTTTCCTTGTTTCTGGGTGTGCTGTTCTCGCTGGGCTCCACCGGTGCCATCTCCAATATCGTGGCCGGCGTGATCCTCACCTACATGCGCGCTTACCGCGCCGGCGATCTGGTGCGCATCGGGGATGTACAAGGCGTGGTGGTCAGCCACTCCCTGCTGGTGACCAAGCTGTACACGATACGTAATCAGGAAATCACCATCCCGAACTCCGTCATTCTGCAAGGGCATGTGATCAATCTTTCGTCCGCCGGCGCCGCCAGAGGGGCGCTGGTTACAACAGCAGTCACCATCGGCTACGACACGCCCTGGCGGCAAGTACATGCCATCCTGCTGGAGGCGGCCGCCGCCACGGAGGAAGTCTTGCCAACCCCCGCCCCGTTTGTCTTGCAGACCGAGCTGCAGGATTTCTATATCCGCTATGAGCTCAACGTATATACGAACCGCCCCGAGCGGCTACCGTTCGTGCTGTCTGCGCTCAACGCCCATGTGCAAGACAGTTTCAATTGCCATGGCGTCCAGATCATGTCGCCCCACTATTTTGACCGCGCCCGTGCTCCGGTCATCTCCGCGCCCGCACAGTGGTACACCCAACCAGCAAAGCGCGAAGACCAAACCACAGATAAGCCCGGCAGCCCTTCGCCGCTTCGATAGCTATAGTGGAAAAGATGAGAGCCCTAATTATTTTCTTGTGTTTGCTCGCCGCCCAAAGCTCACAGGCCTCGGTCGTCCAGATGGCCTTCGGCGAGAAGATCCCGCCGTTTTGTTTCCCGGCAAGCAATACCGGCATCGAACTAGAGGTCATCGGTGAGGCGTTGGCCTACCGGGGGCATGTGCTCAAACCGGTCTATTACCCGTTTGCACGTATTCCGGTTGCCTTCAAGGGCAAGGAGGTCAGCGCCGCCATGACCGATCTGGGTGAGGACCTGCGCCCCTTCGGCGGCCACTATGGCGACCCTGCGGTGGTGTACGACAACGTACTGATCACGCTGAAATCACGCAACCTGCGCATCAGCAAGCCAGCAGACCTCAAGGGACTCTCGGTGATTTCGTTCCAGGGCGCCATCAAGCGCTATCCGGAATGGCTTGATCAGGTCAAGGCTGATGGGCGTTACTTCGAGCAGAATGATCAACGAGTGCAAGTTCTGACACTGGCTCGGGGGCGGTATGACGTGGTGCTGAGTGATCGCAGCATCTTTCGCTACTTCACCTTGCAACTCCAGAAAACAGAGGGTTTCCTGCCGCCAGCCGTCGAGGAACATCGCTTTACCGCGCTGAATCCCATGGATTATCGTCCCGTGTTCCGCGATCCCAAAGTGCGCGACGACTTCAATATCGGGCTCAAACACCTCAAGGACTCAGGCCGCTTTCAGGCCATTTACGACAAGTATCTGAAGTAAGCGTCGATGTGGCTGGCCCCATGGCTTAAGCAACCACACACTCAGACCGGCAGCACCGGCAACTGCAAGGTCTCCTTCACTTCTTCCATCACCACATAACTGCGGCTCTCCACCGCACCAGGCAGATTCAGCAGGATGTCGCCGAGCAGCGTGCGGTACTGCGACATATCGGAAATCCGCGCCTTGACCAGATAGTCGAAATCACCCGATACCAAATGGCATTCGACGATGTTCGGCAACTTCATCACCTCACGCCGGAACTGATCGAAGATTTCTGCCGACTTGGCCGCCAGCCTTAGCTCTACAAATACAAGCTGCGCGCAGCCCACCGCACGCGGGTTCACGCGGGCGAAATAGCCTTCGATGATGCCGTCACGCTCCAGCCGTTTCACGCGCTCGGACGTAGGCGTAGTGGAAAGCCCTACCTTCTCAGCCAGCTCGGTCAAGGCCATGCGGCCATCTTGTTGTAGATAAATCAATATCTTGCGATCAATCCGGTCGAGTTCACGCATTCCGGTGGCAATCAGAGTTTTTCTCGCAAATAGCCTAACAAACAGGAATTAATCTCGCCACAGATACCTAACTTGGCGGCACTTTTTGCGTATCCATCAATACACTGCGTGAAATTCCTGAACCAAATATTCAAAGGCAGACAACCCATGCAAGTGATCGTGCTCGGCGGTGGTGTGATTGGTGTTTCGACGGCTTACTACCTAGCCAAGGCCGGCGCCAAGGTCACGGTGCTGGAACGCCAGAGTGGCGTCGCCATGGAAACCAGCTTTGCCAACGCCGGCCAGATCTCTCCGGGCTACTCGACGCCTTGGGCGGCCCCCGGCATCCCCACCAAGGCGATCAAGTGGCTGTTCCAGCGCCACGCTCCCTTGGCAATCCGTCCCGATGGCAGCCTGTTCCAACTGCAATGGATGGCGCAGATGCTGGCCAACTGCAACGACAGCGCCTATGCGATCAACAAGGAACGCATGATGCGGTTGTCCGAGTACAGCCGTGACTGCCTGCGCGCCCTGCGCAGCGAAATCGGTCTGGAATACGAACAGCGTACCGGCGGTACCCTGCAACTGTTCCGCAGCCAGTATCAGCTTGACGGCGCAGCGCGCGACATCCCTGTACTCGAAGCCTGCGGCGTACCGTTTGAACTGCTCGACGAAGCCGGTTGCGCCATCGCCGAACCTGCGCTGGCCAAGGTGCCAGGGCGTGTGGTCGGCGGTCTGCGTTTGCCCAACGACGAAACCGGTGACTGCCAGCGCTTCACCACCGAGCTGGCCAAGCGCGCCGAGGCGCTGGGCGTCACCTTCCGCTTCAACACCGTGATCGATGAACTGGTCATGGAACGTGGCCGCATTGCCGGCGTAATGGTGGACGGAAACCGCCTGACGGCCGACCATTATGTGGTTGCGATGGGCAGCTTCAGCCGCCAGCTGGTCAAGGATCTGGGCCTCAATCTGCCGGTCTACCCGACCAAGGGCTACTCGCTGACCGTGCCGATTACCAACCCCGATGGCGCACCCGTCTCCACCGTGCTCGATGAGACCTACAAGATTGCCATCACCCGTTTTGACGACCGCATCCGCGTCGGTGGCATGGCCGAACTCGGCGGCTACGACCTGAGCCTGAACCCTCGCCGCCGCGAAACGCTGGAAATGGTAGTCAACGACCTGTTCCCCGAAGGGGGCAACGTCAAGGAGGCCAGCTTCTGGACCGGCCTGCGCCCGATGACACCCGATGGCACGCCCATCGTCGGCCGCACCCCCATCGCAAACCTGAGCCTGAACACCGGCCACGGCACGCTGGGCTGGACCATGGCCTGCGGCTCGGGCAAGTTGATGGCGGATATCGTCACCGGCCAGCGCCCGGAAATCCGCACAGAAGGCCTGGGCATCGATCGCTACGGCAAGAAAGCCATCGGCGCCCGCCTGCAAGGCTTCCAGCCCGCCACGGCCTGATCGTCCCTCCATAAGGTGGGTTAGCCGCCAAGCGGCGTAACCCACCTCTCCCCCTTTGCACCAAGCACCCACAGCCCCGCCGCCACACCCGCTGCGGCCCTGCGGTATGCTTGCAGCCATCTCACCCGCCCACCTGCCATGAGCCGCCCTCTCACTGCCACCATCGACCTCGCTGCCCTGCGCCACAACTACCTGCTGGCCAAGCGCCTGCATGGCGGCAAGGTCCTTGCCATCGTCAAGGCCAATGCGTATGGCCACGGCGCGGTGCGCTGTGCGCAGGCATTGGCTGATATTGCCGACGGCTTTGGCGTGGCGGCGATTGAAGAGGCCATCCAGCTGCGAGAAGCGGGCATCGTCCAACCGATTCTGCTGCTGGAAGGCTGGTTCGAGGCCAGCGAACTGGCGCAGATTGCGCGCTACGATCTATGGACGGCCTTGCACAGCCTGTGGCAAGTCGACGAACTGGCGGCCAGCCCGCTTGAACACCGCTTTACCGTCTGGGCCAAGATGGACAGCGGCATGCACCGCCTGGGCCTGCATCCCGATGATTTCCGCACCGCCGTCGAACGTCTGCGTGCCAGCGGCAAGGTGCGCGACCTGGTGGCCATGAGCCACTTTGCACGCGCTGATGAACTCGACAGCGATGCCACCCCCAAACAGATCGCCCGCTTTGAAGCCGCAACGGCGGGACTGAACCTGCCCACCAGCCTCAGCAACTCAGGCGGCATCCTTGCGTGGTCGCATGCCCATGGTGACTGGGGCCGTGCCGGCATTATGCTCTACGGCGGCGCTGGCACCGACCGCGTGCTGCCCGACTGGCCCCAACCCGTCATGCAGCTCGACAGCAAGGTGATCTCGGTACGCGATCTGCCCGCGGGCGAAGCCATCGGCTACGGCGCACGGTTTGTGACCGACGCCCCAACCCGCGTTGGCGTGGTTGCTTGCGGCTATGCCGATGGGTATCCGCGCGTCGTACCCACGGGCACACCCGTGCTGGTCAACGGCCAGCGCAGCCGCATTATCGGCCGTGTGTCGATGGACATGATGACCATCGACCTCACCGGTCTGGATGCCGATATCGGGACACCGGTAAGGCTGTGGGGCGACGGCCTGCCGGCCAGCGAGATCGCCGCGGCGGCTGGCACCATCGATTACGAGCTGTTCTGCAACGTCAAACGTGCGCGGTTTGATTACCAAGGCTAAGACTCACACCAGCCTGTCGGCATCCTTGCCGAACACCTCGACCAGATAATCCACAAAGCAGCGTACCGCCGGGAGCAAGCCGCGCCGATGCGCATACACGGCCTGCAACCAGGCTTCGGGCATATGCCAGCCTGGCAGTACCCGCACCAGGGTGCCTGCCGCCAGCTCTTCCTCGCAGTACACCTCGGGCAGCATGGTCACGCCCAGCGCCGCCAGCGCCCCGGCCTTCCGCAAGATGAAATCGTCCGCGCCCAGGCGTGGCTCGGTCACCACCTCCACGCGGTGGCCGTTGGGCCCCTGCAAGGGCCAGCGTGTGCGCCTGTCCATATCCAGCGCGCCCAGCGAGGGTAGCTCAGCCAGTTGCTCGGGGGTATCGAGCACACGCCCGGCCAGCAGATGGGGATGCGCGACCAGAATCGATTCGGCGCGGCGCAAGCGGCGAGCAACCAGCGAGGCGTCCTCATCACCGGGGGCGCGTACACGCAGGGCAATGTCCACGCCCTCCTCGATCACGTCCACGCGGCGATTGGTGAGCAGCACTTCCAGCCGCACCTTCGGGTACAGCGCCAGAAAACCCGGTACCACGCTGGTCAGCTGCGTCTGTGCCAGGCTCACCGGGCACGATACGCGCAAGCGTCCGCGCGGCTCCGCACTCAGCGCCGCCACCGCCTCCTCGGCCGCATCAGCCTCCAGCAACATGGCCAGGCAATGCTGGTGGAAACGCTCGCCCACTTCAGTAAGCACCAGCTTGCGCGTCGTGCGGTGCAGCAAGCGCACACCCAAACGCGCTTCCAACTCGGCCACCCGGCGCGAGAGCGTGGACTTGGGCATCCCCAACAGGCGCCCTGCGGCGGCAAAGCCCCCCGCTTCCACCACGCGCGCAAAGTAATGCAGATCATTGAGGTCTTGCATCAATTGAACTCACCAATGGAACAATGCATCGCATTCTAGCCATCTAGTTCGACATTCGCCGCATCAATACTATGCATTCCAAGACAGCGCCACTTCGGCGACGACTTTGGAGATAGCCATGAAACTGCTGCATATCGATTCGAGCATCCTCGGTGACCATTCCGCTTCGCGTCAGCTCAGCCGTGAAGCCGTCGAAGCCTGGCGCGTGGCAGAACCCACTGCCATCGTCAGCTACCGCGATCTGGCCGCCGATGCGCCCAACTTCCTCAGCGGCCTGAGCCTCGCTGCCAACGCCACCCCGGCCGAACTGCGCGATGCTGCGCAAAAACACGAAGCCGCGCTGTCGGAGCAGATCCTCAACGAATTCCTCGCGGCCGACGCCATCGTCATCGGCGCACCGATGTACAACTTCTCGATCCCCAGCCAGCTCAAGGCCTGGATCGACCGTATCGCCGTGGCCGGCAAGACCTTCCGCTACGGCCCGAACGGCCCCGAAGGTCTGGCTGGTGGCAAGAAGGTCATCATCGTCTCGACCGCAGGCGGCCAGCACGCAGGCCAGCCCACGGCAGCAGCGCACGATGAATACCTGAAGCTGGTACTGCAGTTTGTTGGCATCACCGACATCACCATCGTCCATGCCCATGGCCTGGCGATGGGCCCTGCGGCCCGTGATGCCGGGATTGCCCACGCCCGCGCCCAGCTCACCGCCGTGTTTGACGCCGTAACGATTTGATCTGTAGCGACATGTTTCTTACTACACGGCGCGCTCAGGCGGACGAGCGGGCGCGCCGTGCTAGACTTGCGCGTTCTGGAAACCCGCCATCCGCCCACTGCGGCTGGCACGCAGCGCGAGGTTGAATCATGCCGGGCAGTACATTGGGCTTGCTGTTTACCGTTACCTCATTCGGCGAAAGCCACGGCCCCGGCATCGGGTGTGTGGTGGATGGCTGCCCACCGGGCCTGAGCATCAGCGAGGCCGATATCCAGCTGGAGCTGGATCGCCGTAAGCCGGGCACCAGTCGCCATGTCACCCAGCGTAAGGAACCCGACCAGGTCGAGATCCTGTCTGGCGTATTCGAAGGCAAGACCACCGGCCACCCCATCGCCCTGCTGATTCGCAATACTGACCAGCGCAGCCAGGATTACGGCAAGATCGTCGAGACCTTCCGTCCCGGCCATGCCGATTACACCTACTGGCACAAATACGGCATCCGCGACTACCGCGGCGGTGGCCGCTCCTCCGCCCGCGAAACCGCCGTGCGCGTGGCAGCCGGTGCCATTGCCAAGAAATGGCTCAACGAGAAGTTCGGTATCGTGATCCGTGGTTACATGAGCCAGATCGGCGAAGTCGCCATTCCGTTCAAAGCTTGGGAACACGTCAGCGAAAACCCGTTCTTTGCACCCAATGACGAGATCGTGCCGCAGCTCGAAGCCTATATGGACACGATCCGCGCAGAACGCGACTCGATTGGTGCGCGTATCGAAGTGGTGGCAGAAAATGTACCCGTGGGCTGGGGCGAACCGGTTTACGACCGGCTGGATGCCGATATCGCCTATGCCATGATGAGCATCAATGCCGTCAAGGGTGTGGAAATTGGCGATGGTTTCGGTGTGGTGGCGCAGCGCGGCAGCGTGCATGGCGATGAACTGACGCCCGAAGGCTTTGCCAGCAACCACGCCGGTGGCGTGCTGGGCGGCATTTCCACCGGTCAGGACATCACCGCCAGCATTGCCATCAAGCCGACGTCCAGCATTCCGCAAGAGCGTAAGTCCATCAACAAGGATGGGGAGTCGGTGATGATGCAGACCACGGGCCGCCACGATCCCTGTGTCGGCATCCGTGCCACGCCGATTGCCGAGGCCATGATGGCCCTGGTTCTGATGGACCATGCCCTGCGCCACCGCGCACAGAATGCCGATGTACAGGTCGACACGCCTCGCATTGCCGGAAAGCGCCGCTGACCAATACCGCCTTAATATGATTTATCGTCTTGATAAATAAACAGAAAGGACGCAACAAGCGTCCTTTCTGTTTTGTGCTGCTGCCGGAAATGCCGGCAACAAAAAAGCCGACTCGAAAGTCGGCTTTTTTGCGCGCTACGAAGCTATTACTGCTTCGGGGCTTCTGCAGGAGCAGCAGGAGCAGCAGCGGCGTCAGCAGCAGGAGCAGCAGCGGCGTCAGCAGCAGGGGCGGCGGCAGCGTCAGCAGCAGGAGCAGCAGGAGCGGCTTCAGCAGCAGGAGCAGCAGCAGGAGCGGCTTCAGCAGCAGGAGCGGCTTCAGCAGCAGGAGCTTCTTCCTTGTTGCCACAAGCGGCCAGACCCAGGGCGAGCAGAGCAGCGACGAGCAGGGACTTATTCATGGTTATTACCTTTTAAAGTGAGTTTCACAAATGAAACAGCAAATCCAATTAAGCAATCGACCGTTGATCGAGGGCTTGTAACCTTTGACGCATCAATGACGACCGACTGGAAAATTCTAGCAGCTTCCAAAGAAAAAACTAGTGGTCAGATTGCATTGCAGCAATAGAAAGTTTGCACTGGTGTCAAAGACCCAGTGGCCGACTGATACTGATCGGCGCGGCCCCGTGCCAAAGCGCATCAAATCGCTGCTGGCACAGCGCCCTTTTTTGCCCCTCTGCCGTCAGCTCACCTCGCGGAGAATCAGGGTGAAAGCGTCTGACCACCGTGGTATTTCCCAACAGAAAGCGCTCGTCAACGGGATGATCTGCCTCATCACAGACGCGCACCTCAACACGATGGCCCCAAGTCTGGAAAAGGCTCACGGTACGCGGGCATCTCGCCTGCAGCCAAGCAGGGTCAAGCACCAGCAAACGCAAACTGCCATTCCTTGGTACCGCAAACAGGCTGGCGAGATGCTCAACCACCGCCAAGGTGCCAATGCCGGTTTCAGACAGGTCGTCATCCAGCCAGTCCAGCCTGGTTGGCGCCTGATCCAACAAGTTGAGCAACGCAGCCCTGTAGCCCGCCCAATCATCAAAACGATGCGCTTCCATCAACTTCACATCCTTTGAACCCGTGCCAGTACCCACTTGCCAGTGTAGGCTCGGCGCCGGCCTGCTGCCACTCTCACTGCCCGCTCATGCCCTCGTACGCACACGTTCAGTCCTTCCGACGAAATGATCAGCAATACGTTCCCGCGCACACCATAATTCGCCCATGACCATTTCCGCCACCGACCACCCCCCAAAGCGTGCTGACTACACGCCAGTGACATGCGCCTATCGCTCGATGCCCTGATCGTCCTGGATGCCATCGACCGCAAGGGCAGCTTTGCCGCAGCGGCGAGCGAGCTGCATCGCGTGCCCTCTGCCGTGACCTACACGATCCAGAAGCTGGAGCAGGATCTGGATGTGCTGATCTTTGATCGCAGCGGCCATCGGGCACGCCTCACCCCGGCGGGTCAGGAGCTGCTGCGCGAAGGCCGTCCCCTGCTCGACGCGGCCGCAGCGCTGGAGGCGCGCGTCAAACGCGTCGCCACGGGCTGGGAACCCGAGCTACGGATTGCAGTGGGTGACCTGATCGATTTTGAACGCCTGCTGGATGCCGTCCACGCATTCGACCAGGTTGGCGGCGCAACCCGGCTGCGCTTCATCCACGAAGGTTACGGCGGCACCTGGGACGCGCTGTATACGGGCCGTGCCGACATGGCCATCGGTGCGCCGGACGATGCGCCTCCCGGTGGCGGATTCAAGAGCTTTCTGCTCGGCAGCGTCGAGTTTGTGCTGGCTGTCGCGCCCACACATCCTCTGGCGCAAGTACCTCAGCCCATCCCCATGCAACTTGTGCGCAGCCACCGCGCGATCAGTGTGAGTGACAGTTCACGCAGCCTGCCGCCACGGACATCGGGCTTGTTGACTGGCCAACCCACGCTCAGCGTCTCCTCTCAGCGGGACAAAGTAGCCGCGCAGCTGGCGGGGCTTGGCGTGGGGTTTCTACCAGTACGCATCGCCGCACCCCATATTGCAGATGGCAGCCTGGTGGCGCTGGAAGTGGAAGAAGGCAAACCCACCGCCAAGCTTCATGTCGCCTGGCCCACCAAAGCCCGCGGGAACGCCTTGCGCTGGTTTCTCGACCACCTGGATAGCGAAGCGGTGCGCCGGGCGCTTTGCGCAGGGCATGGCGCCTCGTGAACCTGGTTCTGCTTGACGCACCCGAACTGCTGGCCAGCCGGCTGGTCCGGCAAGGAATCAGGACTTACTCGGTGGATTCAACCCCGCCCGATGGCAGCACCGCCGTCAAGGCTGAACTTGTCGGGGATACGGTACCCGCACCTAGAGCCTGGCTGACAGGCAGCACCACTCGCCCACCTGAAGCGGGGGACGATCTGGTCCTGCTCTGCAAACCCACAGAACCGGCAGACAAGGCAGTGGGGCTTGCCTGGCAGGCCAACCCCTTTGCCAGCGAGCTGGGCCTGATGCTGATGGTCGGCGGGCCGAAGGCGTATGTTGCACAGGCTCGCCCGGTGCTGGATGCGCTGGCGCCCAAGGCGGGCGTCTGGCTTCATGCGGGTGACGTCGATGCCGCCCATTTTCTGGATCAGGTCATGCTGGCACTGGAAGGCGACATAGGCATTCTTGCCCAGATGTTCCAGCATCTGCCAACGGCGGGATTCGGGCATTTCTGGCATCAGCATCAGGCACAACAACAGCGGCTGGCGCAGCTTGCGCGCGATTACCTGCAGCGTAGTAGCGGGGCAGACCCCTTTGAACCAGCCCAGATGCTGCCTGCCTGGCTGGAGCTGCCGCTACCCGGCGTCGGCCCGCAGGATGCGCCTGCCCGACGTATTGCCGCCCTGTTGGCCTGGCTGGGGGATATTTCGGCGCTGCATGCCGGCAAGCGGCCTTGATGCGGGCCCTGCCGCAACAAGCCCGTGACCCAGGCACGAGGTAAATCACCACCACGACCAAAAACAAAAAGCCACGCAATGCGTGGCTTTTTGTTAGTGCCGACCAGACAGGTGGGCGAATCAGGCTGCAGCAGCCTTGCGCGTCGGTGCCTTGGCTGCATTGGAAGCTGCCTTGGCCGACGTTTCAGCAGCAGCTACGCTGGCTTCAGCGAAATCGGCCGTCACCTTCTTGGCAGTCTTGGTCACGGTGTCGTAAGCCGAAGCAGCGGCAGCAACAGCCGTCTTCATGCTGGACACAACGATCTCGGAACCGGCCGGTGCTTGCTTCACTGCCTTGTCAAGCGAGGTCACCAGACCCTTGTTGAATTCAACCATCTGGTCTTCAACAAAGGCACCCAGTTCAGCCTGCGTCTTGCTGGAGACTTCATAAACGCTCTTGGCAACCGAGACGGCCTTGTCGACGGCGGGCTGAGCCAGTTGCTGCTGCAGGGCGATCAGGCTCTGGAGATCCTTGACTTCGGTCAGTGCCTTCACGGTCGAGCCTTGCTCGGACAGGACTTCACGAACCACATCCAGTTGCAGGGCAACAAAGCGTTCGGCACCAGCCAGCGCGATATTGGAAAAACGGATCGATTTTTCAAGTTGGGCTTGGCCCAGCACAGCGAATTCGGAAGCGGCGAACATGAGGTCTTCTCCTGGATGATGGGTGGAAGCGCTGCGACATTCATATTGCACTGCAGCATGGAATCCATTATCAGGAGCCGGACTGGTCAAGTCAAGTTCCTTTTGTTGCGACGCACAAATTTATATTCAAGGTGAAAATCTGATTACAAACAGCAACCTAGCAACTAGAGCAAAAATTCCAATGCGGCGCCGCGATGACGCAGGTCACGCGGGCCTTTGCGGTAGCCGCGGGGTGCATCCAGGGCTCATAGAACAAGGTTGCTGGTATGCAACAAACCCTTACCCTGGCCCGCCAGGGGTTTTCTGCCGGATCGCCAGTATGGCCTGATTACGCAGGGTCTTGCACAAGGCCAACTCCCGCTGCGCCAGACGAAAACTGCCGGGCTTGTCGCAATCTGCATAGAACAGACCGACAACCCGACGGTCAATGACCACGGGCAAGAGCAGGAAGGTACGGCCCGCGCCGATTTGGCGGAACCAGGCGGGGATGCGATCACGGATCGCCAGATTGTCGATATCCTCGATCAGGATGTCCGCATTCTGTGACAGGGAAACCCGGAATACATCTGCTCCCTCATCCAGCGGCACGCGAAAACGGGTCAGGAAATCATCGATCTCCGTGCCAAAGCCAAAGCGGCCAACGATGGCATTGCGCTGCACGCTGCGGGTAGCCAGCACGACACGATCCGCTCCCAGGCTCCGGTACAGGGTTTCCAGAATCATCCGGAGGAGGTCATTGAGGCGAAACTCGCCAACCAGCGTCTCGGTCACGTCCTGCACGCAGGTTGCCAGCGCTTCTATTACGTCGGGGCGCGGTTCAGTTGTGGCTGGCGCGGTAGCTGCAGGCGCCGTAGCCGCCACAGGCTCAACCACCGTCGGCGACGACGGCACGGGAGGCGGTTCATCAACGGATGCAGGCTTGGGGCCACCCACGGTGGGTAGTCCGGCGAGTTTACGGAGGCGTGCGAGCACACCGCTCCCTTGCGACTCCATGCCGAAAATTGCGGCCTCGCGCAGCGCCTCGCGGCTGGCTTCATCAACGGCAGAACGAAAGTCGCGCTCGGCAAACTGCAGCGCAGGTCCATAGCCGTCGCGCACGGTAAGAAAGGCGCGTACACGTTCCGGTTCGGGCTCAGCCAGGGTGGCTTGCGTCAGGCGTTTGCCCGCATTGGCAAACAAGCGCAGCCAATCGCCATCAGTACGAGGGGTACGCGGCTTGGGGTCTTCGTCGGCCAGGCTGCTGACCAGTTTGCCGGGCAGGTTCCAGCTGCGCGCCACGCTCATGCCCAGCGCCTCGTAACTGGCACCCAGCTCACGCGGCACGGCCACACTCTCTCGCTCGCCCGATCGGATCGCCTCGTCTATCCGGTCGGATTCAGTCGGGAAGTAACAGAGCGCCAATAACCGGCCCAATAGATGGAACATCCCTGCCACACGGGCCTCTTCGGGCTCGCGATAACCGCAGCGCTCGGCAATCTTGCGGGCGATAAGGCTGGCCAGAAAAGCGCGGACCACCTCGTCACGCAAATCATCGCCACGAGGGTGATCTTGCAGATGCTCGATCAATACGGACGTGAGGGCCAGACCTTTGATGGTGTTGAGGCCCAATACCATAACCGCACGCGAGATCGTGCTGATGCCGCCGCCAAACTGACCGTAAGTGACTGAGTTAGCGAGCCTGAGCACCTTGTTGGTCAGCGAGAAGTCGCGCAGGATGATGGAGGCCAGCACCTGCAGCTTTTCGGTATCACTATCACTCACCCGGCTGATCGCACCAATGGCGCGGGACAAGGCGGGAAACCCGTCTGCGCCTTCAAGCTGGCGGCGCAGGTGGAATGCCGGGTCATCGGCAGCTTCGGCCGCCACATCCACCGCTTGCAGGTCGGAAAGATAGTCGCTGAGGGCATTGCGAAAGGCCAGCAGGTTATCGAAACGCGGCACATGCGCATCGTCCAGCGCCCCTTCGATCAGGGTTTCCAGACGCACGTCCACCTCGGGCAGGTACTTGCGCAAGGCGGGGCGCTCGCCATTGGCATCCGGATGCGGGAAAACACCCGTGAGCAACTGGAACAGCAAGCCGCCAAAGGCCTCAATCGGGCTGCCTACCGGTGCACCCACTGGCAGTGCCGCAGCAAGCAAGGGCTGCTCGTCCGTCACCATCACGACACGATCGGCATCAATCGTGCCCAAGGCCAAGCCAACAAGGCGCGCATGGGTGGCGCCATCCAACAGCCTGAGCGTCAGCCGGACAGCTGCAAGCAGGGGCATTGCGCCCTGCTCGATACGACGGCTAAGGGGGACACCGGGCGCCCAGCGATAGGCCAGCCAGTGCTCGCCGTCGATCTCGGCATCACCATCAAGCACAGCCATGACGGGGTGCCGCGCATCGCACACCATCATCGGCAAGGCCAGACCGGGATCGGGCACCAGCAATGCGGGCTGGCCATCTTCTGTTTTTGCCAGCCAGACACCACCTTGCTGGCTGATCAGGGTGTAGATCTTCTCTTCCATTGCTCGCCGTCCGCGTCGGCTGTCTGATTGTTCTGATTGCAGACTAGCAGGCACAACGCGCGATTGCAGTGAATGGCGCTACTCGGCGCCCGGCACGACAAGCTGCCCCAGCTCGGACAAAGCCGGTAGCTCGCTGCGGCTCTTGAGTCCCAGATCATCCAGAAACGCCCGGGTGCTCGCGTACAAGCCTGGGCGACCCGGCGTATCGCGATGCCCCACCACCTCGATCCAGCCACGCTCTTCCAGCGTCTTCACGATCTGGGTTGAGACTGCGACGCCACGAATCTCCTCGATCTCGCCACGGGTCAGGGGGCCCTTGTAAGCAATGATCGCCAATGTTTCCATGACTGCACGGGAATAGCGGGGGGGCTTTTCGGGCGCAAGCCGATCCAGATAGGGCTGGAACTCCAACCTTGCCCGGAACCGCCAGCCCGAAGCCAGCTTGACCAGCTCGACCCCCCTGCCCGTCCAGGCCTGCTGGATTGCGTCGAGCAGCTCGTGCAGCAACTCGGCACGCACTTCCTCGGCAAACAGTTTCTTGAGATCGTGCAGGCCCAGCGGCTCTGAGGCAACGAGCAAGGCCGTTTCGATCACGGTCTGCATGTACTGCCGGTCGTGGAGGCTATCAGGCATAAGGCATTAGTGAGCGGCAGCGTGGCCGGCCAGCTGCACGTAGATGGGTTGGTAAGGTTCGAGCTGGGTGACCGCAATCAGGCCTTCCTTGGTCAGCTCCAGCACCGCAATGAAGCTCACGACCAGCATGCCGACACCGCGCGTGGTATCGAAGAGTGTGGTGAACTCAAGATGACGGCCATCGGCGAGCTGCTTGAGGATACTGCTCATCTGCTCGCGCACGCTGAGCTCGTCCGGTTTGACAGTGTGATGCTTGTGGTGCTTGGCGCGCGCAATCAGCCCCATCCAGGCCTGTTTCAGATCGGCCGGTGACACCTCAGGCAAGCGCACGACCATCTCGCGATCAAACCAGACACTGACCCAGCTGAAATCACGGCCCGCCACGGGCAGCTGATCGAGCTCGAAAGCAGCCAGTTTCATCTGCTCGTACTCGAGCAGACGCCGCACCAGCTCGGCGCGCGGATCGTGGCCATCGTCCTCGGTCGCCGTGGGTGCGCGTGGCAGCAACATACGCGATTTGATCTCGATCAGTAGCGCGGCCATCAGCAGGTATTCGGCCGCCAGCTCCAGCCGCTGCACCCGCATGGCTTCGACGTAATCCATGTACTGGCGCGTAACGGCCGCCATGGGGATATCGAGGATATCGAGGTTCTGCTTGCGGATCAGATACAGCAGCAGGTCGAGCGGGCCTTCAAAGCGCTCCAGCATTACCCGCAGCGCATCGGGCGGGATGTAGAGGTCGGGCGGCAGCTCGGTCACCGCCTCGCCGAACACCCGCGCCAGCGGCTCGACCGGCAGGTTCATCAGTCGAGGCCGGGCTCGCCGGGCTCCAGCTCGGTGTCAGCCGACGGGTCACGGCTGGCGAGTACCTTGTCGATACGCTTGCCGTCCATATCCACCACTTCGAAGATCCAGCCGCCCCAGTCGAGCTTGTCGGCTGTCTGCGGCAGACGGCCGAGCAAAAGCATGAGCATGCCGGCCAGCGTATGGTAGCGGCCTTTGTCTTCCTCTGGCACATCGCGCAAACCCAGGCGATCCTTGAGTTCGGGTACCGGGATCAGGCCATCCAGCAGCCAGCTGCCGTCGTCGCGCTGGACCGCCCAGGCGTCTTCGATATCGGCCGGCTTGAACTCGCCGGTAATCGCTTCGAGCAAGTCTTGCAGCGTGACCAAGCCCTGGATCTCGCCATACTCGTCGATCACCAGCGCCATCTGCACGGCGGTCTGGCGGAAGTTTTCCAGCAGTTCCATGCCGGTGAGGGTTTCGGGCACATAGACAACGGGCTGCAAATGAGCCGAGAAGTCCGCTTCCTTGCCGCGCAGCGTCTGGCCCAGAATCTGTTTGGCCGTGGCGATCCCCAGCACTTCATCCAGGCCACCATGGCACACCGGGTAGCGCGAGTGATCCGTGTCGGCAATCTTCTCCAGATTGACGCGGCGATCATCATCGGTATCCAGATAGACGATTTCAGATCGTGGTGTCATCAGCGAACCGATCTGGCGATCGTCAAGACGGAACACGTTGCGCACCATCTCGTGCTCATGCTGTTCGATCACGCCCGACTCCGAGCCCTCGGCGAGCATGGCGTGGATCTCTTCCTGGGTCACGGTGTTCGATTGCTCACGCACGCCCAGGCTCTTGAGAATGACATCGGTCGAGGCAGCCAGCAGGCGCACGAACGGCTTGGTCAGCGTGGCCAACCATTGCATGGGGCGCGAAACCAGGCGGGCAATCGGCTCGGGATAGACCTGACCGATGCGCTTGGGCACCAGCTCGCCAACCACGATGGCGATATAGGTAATGCACACCACCACCAGCACCAGCGCCAGCAGCGTTGCAACCTCGGCATCCATGCCGACACTGATCAACCAGAGCGAGAAAGGGCCAGCCAGTGCGGCTTCACCCACGATACCGGAGAGCACGCCGATCGACGTGATGCCGATCTGGACTGTAGAAAGAAAACGGGTCGGATTTTCACCGAGCTTGATGGCGGCAGCGGCGCCGACATCGCCGGCCTCGGCCTGTAGTTGCAGGCGGGCACGGCGCGCGGTGACCAGTGCGATTTCGGACATGGCAAACAAGCCATTGAGTACGATCAGTCCGAAAAGAAAAGCGATTTCCATTGAAGGGAAAAGGGAGTGGCAGAACCGTTAGTGTAACCGCCAGCCCCCTGCGACGCGAAAAAAACCGGGCAAACCGTTGCGCCAGCCGCGCTCAAACCCCAACAAGCAATCCATGTAGCAGTTCGGACGCGCCGTTCCAGATGATCTGCACACCGATGCAAAGCAGAATGAAGGCCGTGAGCCGCAGGAACACCGTGAGGCCGTTTTCGCCCAGCCATTCAAGCAAGCGATGAGCGTAGCGGTAGCAGAAATAGACGGTAAAACAGACCAGCACGATGCCGATCAGGCCACCGGCCACATTGAGCGCATCAATCCCGCCACGCGAACGCAGCGTAACGCCCAGCGTAATTGCAATCGAGATGGAACCTGGGCCGATGGTGAACGGGAAGGTCAGCGGGAAGAACGCCCGGCGCAGGTTACTGACGGCACCGGCAGGCACCTCGGGCTTCTGTTCCAGGCTATGGTCCTCGACATTGAGCAGGCGCCAACCCGCTGCAGCCACCACGATACCGCCACCCACCTTCACGACAGCCAGCGAAATGCCAAAGAACTTGAGCAGATAGGTGCCCACGAACATGGCCCCCAGCAGCATGAAGAAGCTGTTGATGGCGACCTTCTTGGCAATGATGCGGCGATCCTGCTCGCTGCTGCCGTGGGTGTAGGTCAGGAAAATCGGCGAGGCACCCGGCGGATTGATGATGGGGATCAGCGCCGTCAGCACCAGCAGGATACTTTTGATGAATTCAATGAGATCAGTGTTCATGGCCGGATGATGGCAGCGCACGTCGCGGCTGTGAATCCCGCTGATTGCCTAAAAATGTGGCACCCATGTTAAAGCCATTGTGATCAGGCACTTGGGTGACTTGTGCACAGCTCGCCCACAGGGTTGTACGGGCAAACCTGTGCACGGCCCCGCGCCAGTCAAAAGGACCCGGAATGCGGTTCCGCCGGAAACAGCAGTGAAACACGCAGCCCCCCGGTATTGGAGAACTGCAGCGTCGCACCGTGCAGGGCCGCTACACGCCTTACGATGGAGAGCCCCAGGCCGCTGCCGGGCCGCTCGCTCCCGGCACGGAAGAATCGCTCGCCCAGCTTAGCCAGCACGGCGTCCGGCACACCTGGGCCGGCATCACACACGGTGAGGCTGACACCCTGTGTCCTGGTTTCCACCCGCGCCAGAACCTGGCCGCCTGCCGGCGAATGCGCCACCGCGTTGTCCACCAGATTCCGGATGGCCAGCCTCAGCAAGCCCTCTGATCCGGTGACCAGTCCCCCATCGCCTTCCAGTGCCAGGTCGACATGCTGCTGCAGTGCTGCGCTGCTGGCGTCCGCCAGCACCGACCGCACCAAGGCATGAAGATCGAGACGCTGCAGATCATCCAGACCCGCCAAATGATCCAGCCGGGCCAGTGTCAGCAACTGGCTGGTCAGCCGGCTCGCCCGCTCGATACCCTGGATGGCATGCTGAAGCGCCTGCTGGCGCCGTGCCGGGTCTACCTCCCCTTGCGCCACCTCGACCTGGGCTCGGATTGCCGCCAGCGGAGTGCGCAATTCATGCGAGGCATCCGCCGTGAAACGGCGTTCGTTATCCAGCGCCGTACTCACGCGAGCCAGCAAGAGATTGATCTCGGCAAGCAGCGGTGCCGCTTCCTGCGGGGTTGCCCGCACCGCCAGCGGGGCCAGATCGTCGGGGCGGCGGCCAGCCACCTGGCGCGACAACTCGGCCAAGGGTGCCAAGCCACGCCCCACAGCCCACCACAGCAGCCCAACCATCAAGGTGAGCGACACCACCCAGGGCCCGGCCAGCCCCGCAGCCAGGCTGGCTGCCAGTTCTTCACGTTCATGCAGGGGTCGCGCCACCGCCAGCCAGCGGCGACTGGTCTTGTCGTGCACACGCAATACCCGCCAGTCACCCTCGGCGAGATGCAGGTAAGCCAGACGTGCCGGTGCAGGTTCGAAAGGAATCAGCGGTGCGGACTCCCCCTTGAGCAGGATCTCTCCCTGCTCGGTCCAGATCTGGGCCACAAAAGCATCATCGTCGTTGAACTGCTGGAAAGCCGGCGCATCAATCGCCGCTTGAATCTGCGACAGATCCAGCTGGAACAAGGTCGCCGCCACTTGCTCCAGCTGCGAATCGAACATCTCGTCCACTTCGACCAGGGTTTCCCGGTAGGCCAACAAGGCCATCAGCAGCCATAGCGGCGCCAGCACGGCCAGTTGCAGCACAATCAACCGATAACGCAGGCTGCGTGATTTCATCGCTTCTCCGGGTTCAGCAGATAACCCACACCACGCAGGGTCTTGATCCAGTCGTTACCGAGTTTTTTGCGCAAATGGTGGATATGCACCTCGATGGCATTGCTCTCGACTTCTTCACCCCAGCCATACAGGGCTTCCTCGATCTGCTCGCGGCCCAGCGGACGCTCGGGCTGGCCGATCAGCAAGGCAAGCACATCGAACTCGCGTACCGACAACTCCACGCTACGCTCACCCACGCTCACCTGCCGCCGCGCCGGATCGAGCGCCAGATCGCCAAAACGGAAAACCGCCTCGCTCACCCCGCTACTACGCCGGATCAGGGCGCGCAGCCGCGCAGCCAGTTCAGCCATGGCGACGGGTTTGACCAGATAATCATCCGCACCACCATCGAGGCCAGTCACCCGGTCTTCGATGCTGTCCCGCGCGGTCAACATCAGCACCGGGGTGGCATCACCGCGCTGCCGAACGCGGCGCAACACGGTCAGGCCATCGGCGCGCGGCAGGTTCCAGTCGAGTACCACCGCAGAAAAACGGTGGGTATTGAGCGCCAGCTCGGCGGCGGCACCATCCTGCACCCAATCCACTACATAGCCGGCCTGGATCAGGCCTGCACGCAGGCCATCGCCCAGCAATCGGTCGTCTTCTACCAGCAGGATACGCATCGTGTGTCAGCGGGTTCTCAGTGAAGGGCCGGATGCTTGGCCAGCCCTGTTGTTGATGCAAACCAGTTGATATGTACTTTATCGGCGACGCCGGCGCCCCAGGCCGCCATGGCTACAGGCCCAGGCAGTGGCCTGATACCAGTTGATCGCATCGACCAGCAGCGCGGATCATTGGCCGCTACTTGAGCAGCGCCATCGGCCTCGTTGGGCACCAGCACCCGGGCACCGCGGCGGGTATCGAGCTTGACCAGCTTGCCATCGCCCAGAAACCCAAGTCCTGATAGGTGCCGATGAACGCACGCTCGCGCCCTGCTTCCAAGTTGAAGAGATCGTAGCCCAGGAAGCGGCTGGTGTAGCTGATATCTGCACCAGATGGGCCAGCCCCCGGCTCCACCGCCGGCCCGGTTTTGCACAGCAGCGCCAGCCGGGTCAGCAGCGACAGCACGACAAACACGCCACCGAGTATCAGCCCAAGGCCCGAAGCGCGATGCCAGCCAACGGCATGCCAGCGAGCCGGCAGTACACGCTGCAGTGGCAAATCATCCAGCAAGATATCGCTCATGGGGCTGCCACATGGTCGTTGCTGACGCTTTTTTTGCCGTGCACCATGGCGGCAATCAGGTTGTCGCGCTCATGCAGGCTGGCCATGATGGCGGCCAGCACATGCAGGGGCACCAGGACCATCAGGCTGTTGGCCAATGCCTCATGGATTTCCTCCACCCACTCCTCGCCCCAGAACATGTCCGTACCCATGAGCCAGCCAGTGAGGCCAAGACCCAGCAGCACGCTCCACAGGGCCAGCATCATCAACATGCCCAGCGGGTTGTGGCCCAGATAACGCGGCGCCTTGCCCTGCCATAGGGCCGAAACATAGGCCGTTATCCGCTGTGGCGTAGGCAGTTCTGTCCACAGGCGCGCGTGACCGGGCCCCACCCAACCCCATACCAGCCGGATCAGCACCAGTGCGACCACGGTGTAGCCCGCATAGCGATGCCAGGTTTCGCCGTCCTCATTGAGAAAGTTGCCCAGCACCAGCAAGGCAACCGTCCAGTGCGTCAGGCGGACCAGCGGGTCCCACACCGCCACGCGCGCAGTCGGGGAGACGGCGTTCATGATTCGATGCGCTGCTTGACCGGCAGGCCCTTGACCGGATCGAAGTAGATTTCAACCTTGCGGCCAGCCTTGTCGTGGCCATAGATCTCGTAGCAGTGGTCCAGCACCTTGAACTTCTTAATCTGGTAGCCATCGGCCTTGAGCTTTTGCTGGAACTGCTCGGGCGCTTGCCAGCGGTCCTTGGGTTCCGAAGTGCAAACGGGCGACGCTAGCGCGGCGGCGGAGAAGGTAGTCAGCAGACAGGCGATCAGGGTCTTCATCTTGCACTCCAGCTTGTGAACGGGATGTGCGTATTGAAGCGATCAAGGCTTAAACCAGGCTTAAGGCCAGCGAGGCAGCGGGAATATATCCAAATTAGGCTGGAGACGCCGGGCATGCCGGACTATGCTGCGGACAAAGCCACCACCCCGGTCAACCCGCGCGTCTCGACACCCTATCGCCATGCCGCTGCCACCCGACCTGATCGCTGACCTGCACCTGTCCGACCTGGCTGCCGAGCCACACTGGCCCTCCGCACTGGTGACCGGCGCGGCCCACTATGCCGATGCTGAAACGCGCGGCATCGTCTCGCCCATCAATGGCATGGGCTTGGGCAGTTTTGCGCCTGCCACCACGGGGCTGGTCAATCATGCGGTTGAAGCCGCACATGGTGCCTACCTCAAATGGCGTACGGTGCCCGCACCGATGCGTGGCGAGCTGGTTCGGGTGATTGGCGTCAAGCTACGGCAGCGCAAGCTGGCGCTTGCCCGTCTGATCACGCTGGAGGTAGGCAAGATCAACAGCGAAGCCGAGGGCGAGGTGCAGGAGTGCATCGATATCTGCGACTACGCACTGGGGCTGTCGCGCCAGCTACATGGCCTCACCATGGCGAGCGAGCGCCCGCAGCACCGGATGATGGAGCAGTGGCACCCGCTCGGCGCCGTAGGCGTGATCACCGCCTTCAATTTCCCCATGGCCGTCTGGGCCTGGAACGCCATGCTGGCGCTGGTGTGCGGGAATGCCGTGGTCTGGAAACCCAGCGAGAAAACGCCACTCTGTGCGATTGCCTTGCACCGGCTGGTAGAAGAGGCGGTTGATGAACTGAGTGATCGTGTCCCCGCCCATGTCTGCCAGCTTTTGCTGGGTGATCGCCATGCAGGGGCCCATCTGGCGGCCCATCCGCTGATTCCCCTGGTATCGGCTACCGGCTCTACCCGGCTGGGGCGCGCTGTCGCACAGAGTGTGGTGGGTCGCCTTGGCCGATCCTTGCTTGAACTGGGGGGAAACAATGCCCTGATTGTCGCGCCCAGCGCCAATCTGGAACTCGCCTTGCGTGCCATCGTGTTCGCCGCTGCGGGCACGGCAGGCCAGCGCTGCACCAGTTTGCGCCGGCTGATCGCCCACGAAAGCCTGATCGAGCCGCTGTGCAACCGCATCGCCCAAGCTTTCAACAGCCTGCCGATTGGCGACCCGCGAGATGACCATAACCTGGTTGGTCCCCTGATTGATGCCGAAGCCTATTGGGCCATGCAGCAAGCTCTGCAGGCAGTGGCACAGCAAGGCGGGCAGCTCCTGACTGGCGGCGAACGCATCACGTCGAATGTGCCAGACACCGGTTATTACGTGCGCCCAGCGCTGGTGCGCGTGCCCGGCAATCTCCCTATCGTGTGCGAGGAAACCTTCGCGCCCATCCTCTACGTCATGCCCTATAGCGAGATGCTTGACGCCATCGACCTCAACAATGGCGTTGGCCAGGGTCTGAGTTCGGCGATCTTTACCGATAGCGTGCGGGAGGCCGAGTGGTTCCTTGGCCCTGCCGGGTCAGATTGCGGCATTGCCAATGTCAATATCGGCACCAGCGGCGCCGAAATCGGTGGCGCATTTGGCGGAGAAAAAGAAACCGGCGGTGGCCGCGAATCCGGCTCGGACTGCTGGAAGAACTACATGCGGCGCGTCACCAATACGGTGAACTACGGAGATAGCCTGCCACTGGCGCAGGGCGTGCGTTTTGATGTGCCCTGAGCACCAGCCCACCCGTCTGCCGATCCGTCTGGCGCTGCTCTTGGTCATGGGGCTATGCGCGCAGGCGGCGGATCTTCCCCCTTTGCGCATCCTTGTCGATACCAGTACCGAAATGCCGTTCGCGCGGATTGCTGGAGGCAGGTTGGTGGAGGGGCTATACATGGACATCGGCAGCGCGCTGGCCGGCGCGATGGGACGCAACGCCACCTTCAAGGCCCTGCCCAGACGACGGCTTGCCACCGAGATTGAATCCGGCGGCTCGGATCTGATCTGCCTCTACAAGCCGCAGTGGTTACCCGGCGCCTTCGACTGGAGCCAGCCATTCGTGCCCATTACCGAAATACTGGTGAGCGCGCGTACGGCCAAGCGTCCTGAACGACTGAGCGACCTCGCAGGTCAACCCATCGGCTCGGTCCTTGGTTTTGAACACCCCGAGGTCAGCGCCGCACTGGGCACCCGCTTTGTTCGCGACAACGCGCCTCACGCGGCGGCCAATCTGCGCAAACTCGAAGCAGGCCGGATGCAGCACGCGCTGTTCGTGCAATTGTTCTTCGATTACATGGTGGCGCAGAACAAGGTCAACGTCGCGCTGCACCCGCCCTTAGTGGTAGGCAACAATCTGACCCAATGCGCCGTTTCTCGCCGCGGCCAGGTCCGAGTGGCAGAGGTGGATGCCGCTATCCGCCAGCTGAACGCCAGTGGCGCGATCACACGGTTGTTGAACCGCTATCGTCCACCCCAAACCGAGGCGCCCTCGGTTGCACGCCCTTGAATCCCTGCTTCCGCAGCCACCCATCAGGTCCGTTAACGGTCATCGCCTACACATCGTGCCTTCGTGCTGCTTGCCGCCAAGGCTCATGGGCTAGCTATCCAGATCATGTAGCCCAGCATCAGTGAGTGTCGCAGTTCAAGCGGGCGGTGTGTTGGCGACCAGGGTGCCCGCCACCTCCCCGGCAGGTTGGGCAGCAAGTACCTGACGATAAAAGCTTGCCATCCGCTCGGCTGTTGCGGGGGCGCTCCAGCTGAGTGCATAAGCACGGGCTTCGACCGCCTTGCCGGCCCGCAGCTCGGCATCGGCGAGCAGATGCTGCACCACCAGTGCAAACCCCGCCGCATCGATCGGTGCGCACAAGCAGCCTTGCTCGGGTAGCAGAATGTCGCGCGCGCCCATCGCAGCAATCGCCACGACCGGCACACCCAGCGCCATTGCCTCCAGCAACACCAGGCCCTGCGTCTCGGTGGTCGAGCCAAACACGAACACATCAGCCGCGCGGTAGCAATCGACCAGAGCGCGTGCCCGATCCAGATAACCCACAAAACGCACCCGCCCCGTCAGACCCAGCTGCTCGGCCAAGGCCTTCAGATGCGGCAGTGCCGGGCCTTCGCCTGCAATCATCAGCAAGAAGTCCGGCCGCGCCGCCGCAACGGCCACTGCCATGTGCAGCAGCAGGTCGATATTCTTTTCATGGGCAACGCGGCCCACATAGAGCGCCACCTCGGCATTGAGCGGAATGGCATGTGCTTGGCGAAAAGCCTCGCCGTCGCCGTGGTCAAACTCAGCCAAAGGAATGCCCGTGGGAATCACCTCGATGGGCACCGTCACGCCATAGGAGCGCAAGGCATCGCGCATGGCCGTGGACGGTGCCACCACCCCCGCCGTGGCATTGCACTGTCCGCGCGAGAATCGCCGCGCCAGCGCACGCGTCCAGCCACGCGGCACGATGCGCGCGTAATGGTGCAGGTACTCCTCGAAAAAGGTGTGGTAGGTCGTCACCACCGGCACGCCCAGCGCCCTAGCCAATGCCAGCCCAGCGTAGTGGGCAATGAACGGGGTCTGGATATGCACAAGCTGATACGCCTGCCCGCGCAGCACCGGCAACAGCGCATCGATCTCGCTGCGCCGCATCATCCTGTCCTCGGGGTCGAAAGCCAGATAGCGCGACGGCACGCGGTAGACGCCATCTTCCTCCACCGCTCCAGGGTAGGCCGGCGCGATCAGATCGACCGTGACGCCGATCTCGGCCAAGGACTGACGGAAGGTGCGGATCGATGTGGACACACCGTTCACGCGGGGGAAGTACACATCCGACACCATCAAGACGCGCATGCTCAACTCCATCTTCCAATCCGCGCAAACTAACGCCATGGCATGACAGTGCTGTGACAGCGGGCTACGGCAAGTGATGGCGCCTCAGGTCGGGCCCTCACCCGCCAGCACTGCCCGGTTACGCCCCTCTTTCTTGGCGCGGTAGAGCGCCGCATCGGCGCTGGCAATCAGGGTTTCGGGCTTCACGCCCTTGAGCGGGCGCATCGTGGCCACACCCATGCTCAGGGTGACATGGGGTGCCGTAGTGGAGTGCGCGTGCGGGATGGCAGCCTCAGCGAGGCGCTGGCGCACATGCTCGGCCACCTCCAGCGCACCCGCTCCCTCGGTATCCGGCAGGATGATGGCGAACTCTTCCCCGCCGTAACGAGCCACAAAATCGGCCGGGCGCGACAAGCTCTCGCGCAGTACGGCGGCGACCTGGCGCAGACATTCGTCGCCCATCTGATGGCCATAGCCATCGTTGTATTTCTTGAAGTGATCGACGTCGATCATGATCAGGCTCAGGTGCTCGCCGGAACGTGCCTCACGTCCCCACTCGGCGGCCAGACGGGTATCAAACGCACGCCGGTTGGCCACCCCGGTCAACCCATCCTGCTGCGCCATGCGGCCCAGCTCCACATTCGCATCCAGCAACTGTTCATTGGCCGCATTGAGCGCCTGCTGGGCTGCTTCGAGTTCATCGATGTTCTGCAGCAGCTTCTCCTCAAACGCCTTGCGTTCGGAGATGTCGCGCATGACCCAGGTAAACACGCGCTTGCCGCCAAAGTGGATTTCGCTGACGGTGAGCTCCATGGGAAAGCTGGTGCCATCGCGACGCTGACCCAGTACCTCAATGCGCTGACCCAGCACCCTGCCCGTTTGCTCGCCTGTCTCGATATAGCGCTCAAAGGCAGCACGCTGCTGTGCCGCCAGCGGCGGCGGCAACAACATGGAGGCGGGCTGGCTCATGACCTTGTGGAGGCCGTAGCCGAATACATCGGCCACTGCGGGGTTGAGCAGTTCCACTTTGCCGGCTTCGTTGATCACCACGATCGCGTCCTGCACGCTCTCCAGTATGGAGTTGAGCAGCGCATCCTCTTCCACCATCTTGGCTTCCATGGCGCGCACTTCAGAAAGATCGTGCAGTACGGCTGCGGTAAAGGTGGGCGGTTTGCCCTGCATGCGCGGTGCGACGATCAGCTGGCGCATGTCGATGATGCGGCCGTCCGGCGAGACCCACTGGGTTTCGCCCTGCCAGCTGCCTTCGGCCAGGGCCTTGGGAATACCCACATTGCTGATCAGCTGGTACGACCACTCGGTATAGCCATCACGTTTGGTGAAGCCCTTCAGGGATGCGTCCGGTGCCAGCTGGAACAGCCGGCGACCGGCGGCGTTGAGGTAGATCACGTCACCATCCAGCGAGGTCATGCGGACGATATCGGGCAGGTTCTCAATCACCGCTTCCAGTCGATCGCGCTCGATCTCCAGTTGTTTCTGCTCGCTGATATCGTAGGCAATCCCCATGGAGCCGATCACCCTGCCCTCGGCGTCGAGCCGTGGCGACATGGTGAGACTCACAGGAAACGCACTGCCATCCTGACGGATGTAGGTCCACTCGCGTTCCACCTGGCGCCCTTGCAGGCCCAGAGCAAAAACCTGTGCGTTCGGCTCCACGTGCATGCCTAGTTGTTCCCCGACTTCCATGGCATAGCGGGCCAGTTCGGTGTTGTCGTGGAACAGCAAGGGCGTATGCAGGCCGATCACATCCGCTGCACGGTAGCCGAGCATGCGTTCAGCGGCCTTGTTGAACAGTGTGATCAGGCCATCGGCATCGGCCGCGATGATGGCGTAGGGCGATGAGTCGAAGATGTTGCGCTGCAAGGCCTCGCTGGCTGCCAGAGCCAGTTCCGATTGCTTGCGGCTGGTGATGTTGCGACTGGTGAGCGTCACCCCCCAGCCCATCGGAACGACGCGGTTCTCATACCACCCCGGTGCCAGGCCCTCATGATCGTGGCGAACTTCTTCGGCAAACGGCATGCCGGTTTCAATCGCCCTGATATAGCGGTCGAAGTACTCGGCGCGACGGGTCGGAAACAGTTCGGACTGAAGCTTGCCGATGAACTGCTCGCGCGAGCGCCCCACGGCGGACAAAGCCTCGGGGTTGGCCTCGATGTAAAGGAAATCGACAATCTTGTCCGCCGGGTCCTTCACGGCTTCCATGACGAAAACAGCATCCAGACTGCCCGCAAAGACGCTGCGGAACAGCTCCTCACTGCGTGCAACGCGCGTCTGGATACGCGCCATTTCCGTGACATCCCGGGCAAACAGGATAGCGCCCGTGCGACGGCCAGCCTCGTCCAGCAAGGGGGCGAAGGAGCAATCGAACACCCGCCGCATTGCGCCAAGCAGAATGCGTAGCTGCTTTGGCTTGCCTTGGAGTGCCAAGCCAAAGCTCGATTGCAGGGCATTGCGATCAGCCGGGTGGCCGGCCAGCCACTCCAGGAACGATTCGCCCACTTCGGGCACGTCGTTGAACACCATGCCGAAGGCCTGGCCCAAGGCGGGGTTGGACAACAACACCTGCCAGTCGTTATCCACCGCCAGAATCGCATCGCCACTACCGGTCACCACGCCATTGACCAACTGCAAGGCACCCGCCAGCCGCGATTCGTGTTCCTTGCTGGCCTGAATATCGGCCAGACTCAGCACCACGCCGGTTTCCGCCGAACCGCTATCCGGCACGCCAGAGAACAGGCAACTCACCCAGCGACGGCGCCCATCCGGTAGACGCAGCTGCAGATCCAGCGGCTCAGCCTGGGCTTGCTGGACAAAGCGATGCAAACTGGCCTGCAAGCGCTCGCGGTCTGCATGGTCCAGCACCGACCACCAGCCGACACCCTGTGAAAGTTCCAGGCTCAGGCCGGTAAGCTCGGTCCAGGCATCGTTGCTGTACTGCGCGTCGAACTGACCATCCAGCATGATGACCGCCACTGGTGCCTGGGCCAGCAGTGCCTGGAAGGCCGCCTGGCGATGGCGCCGGCCCTGGCGGCGTACGGACATATTGGCAATGACCATGGCCGCCAGACAGGCAAGCATGACAGCGCCCGCCGTGACGATGATCTGGGTACGGACCAGCGGCGCCTTGAGCTTGCTCATGGCTTCGGCATCCTGGTGCATCACCAGATACCAGTCCCCCTGCCTGGCCGGGGTCACGAACGGCAGCCGCAGCAAGACCTTGTCGCCCTGCGTGAGCGGCGCGCGCGGTGCCATCTGGCGATAGCTCCAGGTAGCCTGATCAAGCACAAGATTGCCCGCCGCCCCGGATGACTGCAGCAGCTTCCACAACGCGGGATCGCGCTCACTCAAGGTGCGACCGGTGCCCGCCTGGATACCGAAGTTGTCTTCAATCCGTCCGCCCAGCAACCATTGACCACGGGCGTCGAACAGCATCAGTTGCCCGCGTTCGCGGGTGGAGTGCTCCAGTCGGGTGAGTGCCGGAGTAACCAGCAGATTGACTACCAGCACCGCCCGTTTGACGCCCGCCGCATCGTAAACCGGCGTCGAGAAGCGGATCACCGGTTTGAGTGGGCGCTCCAGACGTCCCCGTTCGACATTCAGGTCCAGCGACGAGAGGAATATTCGCCCCCGCGAGAGATTGACGGCATCACGGAAGTAATCGTGTCCCCGTTTGTCCTGCAGGCTGATCGCCGGCACCGGATAGGGGTCGCCACGATTGAGGTTGACGCGCAGGCGCTCCTTGCCCTGCAGATCCAGCAGCCGGATCTGGTCGTAGACGGGCTTGAAGCGCATCAGGCTCAGAAAGTGATCTGCGTGCTCGGCCCAGCGCTCGGCGGGTTCGCCGAGGGTAACGGCCAGCGTTGGATCATTTGCCAGCATCATCAGGTCGGCACCGCCATCGAGCAGGGTCGATGACAATTCCTGATGTACCCGCAGCAGTATCCGCTCATTACGTGCCTGCAGTTCCTCGTGCATGACCTGCTGTTGGTGATGCCACCACCACCAGGAGGCCCCCAGCGCGAGGACGAGCAGAGGCAGCAGCGTACTCACCAGGCTGCGCAGCCAGTGACGGCGTTGGGACAGGTAAAGGTCAGCCTGCATCAGAAAAACTTTGCAATCGTACGCATCCAGTATCGGCGAATCGCCGTGTAGCCGCAGGCTTACGTCACGCGCGGCGATTCAAACAATCAGTATGGCGCAACACCTCCGGCCTAAGTCACGCCGTTACCCGCCGCGCTGGCGGCACCCGGCGGTGGTCTGCAGACGCATTAGCCACTCCAAACAATATAGAACCGTCGCCGCCTGCTTGCCGGCCATCGGCGGGGGTTTACACAGAGGCCATTCACTACATAAAATACCGATCAGTATGCTTATTGGAGATCCGGTCTTGAACCGCGCAGCCAACCCCTCCGCCCAGCTTGACATCCACGGTGCCCGCCAACAGGCCATCGCTGCACTGCGCACGCTCAGTGCAGGCCGATCTGTTGCCGACATCAGTTATGGCGAAATCGCCAGCGAAACCGGCCTGCCCTGGCAAACCGTGAAACGCCTGCTCGGTCCGCGGGAAGCGTTTGCGGAACTGCTCAATGGCGACGGCGTGCAACCCGTCGATACGCGAGACCGCATTCTCGATGCCGCGGCACGTGTGTTTGCCCGCAAGGGATTCCTTGCTGCATCGCTCGATGAGGTGGCCGCCGATACCGGGCTGACCAAGGGTGCGGTGTACTGGCACTTCAAGAGCAAGAACGAGTTGTTCTTTGCCCTGCTCGATAGCCGCTTCCAGCAAGAGTTCGATCAGCACCTGCCCGAAGCCATGGCACGTGATGCCGCCTACACCGACCCACGCGATGCCCTCAAGGCTTTGCTGGGCGGGGTGGTAGACCGTGTGGAGCACGACCCCGACTGGCCACGCCTGTTTCTGGAGTTCATGGGCCAGGCGCGGGAGCCGGAAATCCGCGAGCGTCTGGCACGCGCCTATCAGGACTCCTGGCGCCTCTCCGCCGGGCTGATTGCCCAGCAACACCAGGCCCGTGGCCATACGCCGCCGGCCGATCCCGAACTGATGGCCGTGTTCTGGAGCGCGCTGATGGACGGCCTGATCATGGCCTGGATGATCAACCCCGAACGCATCAAGCTCGATGCCCTCATGCCCCGCATCGTGGACATGCTCTGGCAAGGGCTCAATCCCGCCGCACCGTCGGCCACCGAATCCCCCGTATCCCCAGCTTCCACAAGGAGTAAGCCATGAACGCTCGCCTCCCCCGTTTCAGTCGTCGCACGCTTGCCATCAGCATCGGTGTGGCGCTACTGGTTGGCACCGTAGCGGTCACTCAGACCAGCCGCGCCGCACCCGAAGACAAAAAGAAGGACAAAACCCCGGTCGTGCTGGAGCTGGCCAACTCCGATGTCGTCAAGGTCATGGACGTGAATCTCATCCAGCCGCTGGCTTTGTCGGGCACGCTGACCCCGGTACGTCAGACCGTGATCAATGCCGAAGTGGAAGGCGCACTGGCTGAGGTGCTGGTTCGTCCCGGCGATTCCGTCAAGGCGGGTCAGGTGCTGGCGCGCTTCGAGACCAGCGATCTGGGTAACCAGCTTGCCATGCGCCAGGCCAGTTTCGAGCGCTCGCGCGCTGAACTGCAACTGGCCGAGAAAAACCGCGACCGCAATGCAAACCTGATTAAGCAAGGCTTCATTTCATCGAATGCCTTTGACGTGAGCGAAAGCTCGCTGTCAGTGGCCGTGGCACAGCACAAGGCGGATGCCGCGGCACTGGGTCTGGCACGCAAAGCCATGAACGACAGCGCCGTACGCGCGCCCATCAGCGGCATTGTGGCCGAGCGCAAAGTAGAGCCCGGCACACGCGTGGGCATCAATCAACGCCTGTTCAGCGTGGTGGACCTGGGCGAGATGGAGTACGAAGCGGCGGTGCCGGTGAGCGCGCTGGCTAGCGTCAAGCTTGGCCAGGATGTGACGCTGACCATCGACGGTTTTGCCCAGGATGCACTCAAGGGCCGGGTCGAACGCATCGCGCCGGTGGCCGATAGCGCCTCGCGCATGGTGTCGGTGTATATCCGGATCAAGAACCCTGATCACCTGCTCAAGGGGGGCATGTTTGCCCGTGGCCAGTTGGCTGTGGCACGTGCCGAGCATGCAGCGACGCTGCCTTTCGGTGCGATCCGCGATATGGAAACGAGCGCGCCTTATGTCATGGCGGTCGAGAATGGCAAGGCAGTACGCAAGCCCGTCACGCTTGGCATCCTCAATGACCTGAGCAAGGAAGCGGCGATCCGCAGCGGCGTGACGGCCGGCGCCACCGTGATCATCGCCAAGGTGGAAAACGTGAAGGCTGGCCAGCAGGTGAAGCTGCCCGGCGCCACGCAACCCGCCAAGTCCTGATTCCCGCCCTGACAGACCCGGCTCCCTGACGGATGCGGCTTCCGAGGAAGTCACATCCGCAGGGGTGACGGCGTACGCGACAAAACAAACCGCCGGCCCTGCCGGCATGGGGATGCAACCATGTGGTTTACCCGCATCAGTATCAAAAACCCGGTCCTCGCCACCATGATGATGCTGGCGCTGGTGGTGCTTGGGCTGTTTGCCTACAAGCAACTGCCGGTCGAGGAAATGCCGGACATCAAGTTCCCGTTCGTGGTGGTGGTTACCGCCTATCCGGGTGCCTCTCCCGAGATTGTCGAGAACGAAATCTCCCGCCCGGTCGAGGACAAGCTCGTCACCCTGCCTGGTATCAAGCATGTGACATCCGACTCGTACAACGGCCAGTCGGTCGTCGTGGCCGAGTTCGAGCTGAACACCGATAACGAGAAAGCCCTGCGCGATGTGCGCGAAATGGTGGATGAGGCCAAGGTCGAGTTCCGTAACGAAATTCTCGAGCCGCGCATTTTCCAGGCCCGCAACGATGATCGCCCGACCATCTCGGTAGCACTGGCCAGCGACAAGCTGACCCCGCGCCAGATGACCACCCTGGCAGATCAGAACATTCGTCGCGAGTTCCAGACCATCAAGGGCGTGGGCAGTGCCACCATCGTTGGCGGCGTTGAACGCAAGGTCCGCGTGGAACTGAACCCCGAGCGCCTGCGTGCACTGGGCGTCGGTGTGGATCAGGTCATCAGCACCTTGCGCAGTGAAAACCGCGAAGTACCCATCGGCAATATCGAGTTCGACAAGACCGAGCGCGTGGTGCAGATCAAGGGCCGCATCCGCGATGCCGACGATTTCCGCCACATGGTCGTCGCCCGCAACAACGGCCAGATCATCACCCTGGGCCAAGTCGCCAAGATCGAGGATGGCGAAGACGAGATGCAGTCGCTATCGCTCGTGGATGGCAAGCGCGCGATCTCGATTGATATCCGCAAAATTGATGGCGCCAATACGATTGAGGTCACCGATGCCGTCAAGACCGCCGTCGACAAGCTCAACGAGGAATACCTGAGCCAGGGCCTGAAACTGCAGGTCGTCAACGACACCTCCATCGGTATCCGTCGCTCGCTCAGCGATGTGACTCACACCCTGTTTGAAGGTGCGCTGCTCACCGTGCTGATCGTGTGGCTGTTCCTGGGTTCCTGGCGCTCCACCGTGATTACCGGCCTGACACTGCCGGTCGCACTGATCGGTACCTTCTTCTTCCTTCAGGCCTTCGGCTTCACGCTCAATGTGATGACGATGATGGCGCTATCGCTGTGTATCGGTCTCTTGATTGACGATGCCATCGTGGTGCGCGAGAACATCGTGCGCCATATCGAGATGGGCAAGGGCCACTATGAAGCCGCCATGGATGGCACAGCGGAAATCGGTCTGGCCGTGCTCGCCACCACCCTGACCATCGTGGCCGTGTTCCTGCCCGTGGGTTTCATGGGCGGCATCCTCGGCAAGTTCTTCTACCAGTTCGGTATCGCGGTCTGTGCCTCGGTGCTGATCTCGATGTTTGTGTCGTTCACCCTGGACCCGATGCTCAGTTCGATCTGGCACGACCCGCACGTCCACGGCATGGGCCACAAGGGCCTGCTGGGCAAAATTCTCGACAAGTTCGAGAAGCTGCAGGACCGCGTTGCCGATGCCTATGGCCGCACTATCGCCTGGGTACTCAGCGAGAACCGTATCGGCGTGCCCAAGTATGTGGTCATCCCGCTGGCCGTCATCGGCCTGCCGATCACGCTGCTGGCACTGGCTACACGGCCGCGTGCCCGTGCCTGGCTGAAGTCGGGCTTCAAGGGTCGTCCTAGCTGGTCGCATCGCTTCATCGTGGTGCTCGGCGGCCTCGCCTCCTTCGTGCTCGCGCTGGCCATCCCGGCCACGCAGATGGTGCAGACCGAGTTCATCCCCAAGGCGGACGTCGGCCGTATCTTCATCGATTACCGCACCCCCATCGGCACGGCGCTCGAGTACACCGAGGCCAAGGCCCATCAGGTGGAAGCGGCCCTGCGTGAGTTCAAGGAGATCAAGGAGCTCTACACCACGGTCAGTTCCGACAGCAAGCACATCGCTTTCGTCTCCATCAAGCTTGTGGACAAGGATCAGCGTGAGCGCGGCCAGGAAGAGCTGGTCAAGCTGATGCGTGAGCGGATCGAACGGGTTGCGGGTATTGAAGTCCGTTACGTTCGTGGCGCCAGCGGTGGTGGTGGCGATGCCCCCATCTCCATCCAGGTACAGGGTAAGGATCTCGAAGAACTCAAGCGCATTGCAGAGAACATCGCCGAGCGACTCAAGACCGTGCCGCACCTGACCGATGTGCAAACCAGCCTGCGTGCGGCCAAGCCAGCCGTGGACATCGAGGTAGACCGCGAAATGGCGGCCAAGGTGGGTCTCTCCATCGGCCAGATCGGCAGCGCCCTGCGCCCGCTGATTGCCGGTGACGAAATCACCACCTGGGTGGGACCCGATGGCGAGAACTACGACGTGATCCTGCGCCTGCCCAAGTCCAACCGCCGGGTGGCCGAAGATCTGGCTGACCTGCCGATTGCCAGCCGCGATATCGACCCGCGCACCGGCCAGCAAACCATGGTGCCGCTGGGCCAGGTGGCACAGGTGAAGGAGAGCGGCACATCCACGCTGATCAAGCGCCGTGACCAGTACCGTAACGTCACCATCACCGCCAATGTGGACGGCGTGCCTGTAGGTTCGGTGCAGGCTGATGTGAAGAAGGTGCTCGATGGCATCCAGATGCCACCGGGTTACCGGCAGGTGCAGGAAGGCGATGCCGAGTTCATGAAGGAATCGGCAGGCTATGCCGCCATCGCCATGGGCATCGGCATGATGTTCATCTTCCTGATCCTGGCCTCGCAGTTCAGCAGCGTGTTCCAGCCACTGGCCATCATGACCTCGCTGCCGCTCTCGCTGCTGGGTGTGTTCCTTGCCTTGTGGCTGTGGGGCAGCACGCTGAACCTGTTCTCCATCATCGGCGTGATCATGCTGATGGGTCTGGTCACCAAGAACGCGATCCTGCTGATCGACTTCGTCAACCGGCTGCGCGCCGAGGGCATGGACCGCTTCAACGCCATGATCGAAGCCGGCCGCATCCGCCTGCGTCCGATCCTGATGACCACCTTCGCCATGATCGGCGGCATGCTGCCGCTGGCCCTGGCGCTGGGCGAAGGCTCGGAACAACGTGCACCGATGGCCCACGCCATCATCGGCGGCGTGATCAGCTCCACCGTGCTGACGCTGGTGGTGGTGCCGGTGGTGTTCACCTATCTGGATGACTTCAGCATCTGGCTGCTGCACTTCTTCAAACGCGGCCGGCATGCCGCACCGGTGGATCACACGATCGATCTGATCGAACAGCCGGGTACGGGCCGTTAAGCCACAACAGGCGCGGCTTCGGCCGTGCCTGACTGCCTGGCGGACCTCCCCCGTTCAGCCACAAAAAACCACGGTTCGTCGCATAAGCTCAACAGGCCCGGCTGGTACGCTCTACCATCCGGGCCTGATTGTTTGCGGACAGGCCGCAAACCCGCTAACAATAAGGCTTTGCCCGGAGACCCCCATGCAGCTGATCAACGCGTTTACCGAACCCGCCAAGCTGTTTGACGAATTGCGCCAAAAGCCCAGTTTTGCCGTGCCGCTGGTACTGATGATCGTGATGGCCGTACTAGTCACCTACGCCTACTACGCCCGCGTGGATGGTGAATGGATGATCGAGCATATGGCCAACGCGGCCGGCACGCCCGCCGAACAGAAAATGATCCGCGACGGCATGTCGGTCGACATGATGAAATGGCCCTCGCTGATTGCGGCACCCATCGTGCTCGTGATCATGTACCTCCTCAGCGCCGTGTACTACACGCTTGCAGGCAAGGTTTGCGGCGTGGAAGGCCGCTTCTCGCAATGGTTCAGCTTTTCTTGCTGGTCCACCGTGCCTGCCCTGCTCGGGCTGCTTATCGCCCTGATCCAGGTGGCCATCATGCCGGCACAAACCCTGTGGTCGGATGTGTACCTGACCCACCTTGACCCGCTGTTTGGCGTGCTGCCGCTGAATCACCCCTGGAAAGGCTTCATGACATCGGTAGACCTGCTGATGGTCTGGAGTATTGGCCTGGGTGCTGTGGGCTGGCGCCAGTGGAGCCAGGGTGGCTGGGCACAAGCCATCATCGTGGCGAGCCTGCCTTCGGTGGTGATTTTTGGTATCTGGGCGACCGTCGTCGCCGTGATGAACTGATTCTGCGGTCATTTCTGGAAAACCCATGCGCCTGAACAAGAAATGGCTTGGCCTCGCCGCCATCGCCCTCGTCATCGTCGTACCCTTTGCAGTCAAAAGCCTCAACAGTGGCAAAGGCAAACCCGTGGACATGAGTCCGGTGGCCCAACAGGAAATCCGCCCCACCATTCTGGCCTCCGGTACGCTGGCCTTCCGCACCGAAGTGGCGCTGACGGCTGAAGTCACCGCCAAGGTACGCGAAGTCCTCGTTGTCGAAGGACAAGATGTGAAGGCTGGCGATGTGCTGCTGCGCCTTGATCCGCAAACCTACCAGAATGCGATTGCTCGCGAAGAAGCCGGCTTGCGCCAGAACACGATCGCCATCGAGCGCCAGCGCGTCGCCCTGGCCCTGCGCCAGAAGCAGTTCGAGCGAAATCGCAAGCTGTTTGAGGCCAAGATGATCGACGCCTCGAAGTTCGATGAAGAACGTAACCAGCTGCAACTCGCTGAAGTAGAACTGAAATCCAGCGAGGAAGCCGCGCGCCGGGCCAGTGCAGTGCTGGCCGAAGCGCGCGAACAACTACGCAAGACCGAGGTGCGCGCGCCCATCAGCGGCCGCGTCGTCGCCCTGCCGATCAAGGTGGGCGAAACCGCGATCCCGTCGACGATGAGCCTCGCCGGTGCGCAACTGATGACACTGGCCGATACCGGCGAGATCAAGGCCGAACTCAAGGTGGACGAAGGCGATATCGCCCGCGTCGGCGTAGGCCAGGCGGTTGATCTGTTTGCCGCTGCGTATCCCGATACCGCACTCAAGGGCAAGGTGGAGAAGATCGCCCTTGCACCTACGGTGGAAAACCAGGCGCGCGCCTACAAGGTGACCGTGACACTGAATCCCCCGGCGGATGTGAAGCTGCGCTCGGGCATGAGCTCGCGCGCGGAAATCTTCCTCAGCGATGGTCAGAAGCGCGTGGCGGTGCCGGTGGAGGCCGTGCTCACGGACGACAAGGACAGCAAGCAGATCAAGCGCTATGTGATTCTCGCCAAGGATGGCAAGGCCGAGCGCGTGGACGTGGAGACCGGCATCTCGGATGACCGCTGGCAGGAAATCACCAAGGGCATCAAGGTGGGCGACATGCTCGTCACCGGCCCAGGCAAGACGCTGCGTGATCTCAAGACCGGCGACAAGGTCTCGCAACGCCCGGCCGACGACAAGAAGAAGGACAAGTCCAAGGACGAGGCCAAGGCATGATCGAGCTCTCCGGCATCGTCAAACGCTACCGCATGGGCGAGGAAGAATTCTCGGCCCTGTCGGGCGTGGACCTGCATATCGCGCGCAACGAGTATGTGGCGCTCACCGGCCCGTCGGGTTCGGGCAAGTCCACGCTGATGAACCTGCTCGGTTGTCTGGATCGCCCCACCGAGGGCCGCTACGTGCTCAACGGCAGCGATGTCGCCACCCTGGACGACAACGCGCTGGCACAAATCCGTAATCGTGAAATCGGCTTCGTGTTCCAGAGCTTTCATCTGCTGCCGCGCCTCAATGTGCTGATGAACGTAGCTCAGCCATTGGTCTATCGCGGCCTGCCACCGGCCGAGCGCGAACGCCGCGCGGCCGAGGCGCTCGATCGCGTGGGTCTGGCCAGCAAGCTCAAGCATCTGCCCAACCAGCTTTCGGGCGGCCAGCGCCAGCGCGTGGCAGTGGCACGGGCACTGGTCGGCAACCCGTCGATCCTGCTCGCCGACGAACCCACGGGGAATCTGGATACGCGCACTTCAGAGGAAATCATGGCACTCGTGGACGAACTGCACCGCGATGGCCAGACCGTGATCCTGGTCACGCATGAGGCGGATATTTCGGCCCACGCCGGCCGGGTGATCCGGCTGGTGGATGGCAAGATCGAGTCGGACGTGGCGCAGCAGCGCAAGGAGGCCGCATGTATCTCCTGATTGAATCGCTGCGAGCCGCCTGGCTGAACCTGATCGCCCACCGCCTGCGCAGCTTTTTGACCACGCTGGGCATTGTGATCGGCACCGCCTCGGTCGTCGCGGTCGTCGCGCTGATGCAGGGCTTTGCCGATTCGATCAAGTCGCAGTTCGCCGATCTGGGCGGTACGGCGCTGACGCTCAAAGCCAGCAATAACTTCGATAACTTCAACAGCGGCAATATCAACCGCCTCTCGCTGAGCGATATCGACCTGCTCCGGTACCGCGTCGAGGGCGTCACCCATGTCGCACCGGTGATGCAGGTGGTGTACGGCGGCACGGTGCGCTACCGCGGCCACTCGACTACGCCGCAGGTGTATGGCGTAAGTGCCGACTACGTATGGGTGGAGCGCCGGTTCCCCGAGTTCGGCCGCTTCCTCGTCGATAGCGACGACCAGGGCCGACGCCGCGTGGCCGTGATCGGCCCCAAGCTGCGCGATGACCTGAAGCTACCAGCCAACCCGGTGGGCGAGTTCATCCAGGTCGGCAGCGAGTGGTTCAAGATTGTCGGCATGATGGACAAGCGCGGTGAGATCTTCGGCTTCAGTCAAGATAACTACCTGATGATTCCGTTCGATGTAGGCCGCGCACTGCAAGGTCAGAACCGCCGCCTGATGTTCGAGTTGCGCTTTACCGTGGCCGACATTGCCGATATCGAACAGGCCAAGGAAAAGGTCAGCCGTGCCGTGCGCGCCGCCCACAAGATCAAACCGGGCAAGCCCGATGATTTCGAGGTGGAGTCTGCCGACCAACTCGCCAAGCAGTTCAGCCAGATCACCGGCATGGCCACGCTGGTACTGGGTGGCATTGTGGGTATCTCGCTGCTGGTGGGGGGTATCGGCATCATGACGGTGATGCTGGTCTCGGTGACAGAGCGCACCCGCGAGATCGGCATCCTCAAAGCCATCGGTGCCACGCGGCGCGATATCCTTGTCCAGTTCCTGCTCGAAGCCGGCATGCTCTCGCTGCTGGGTGGTGTGGTCGGCATCGTGATCGGCGTGGCGCTGGGCCACGGGATTGCAGCGCTGATTCCGAACTTCCCGCCCGCCTCGGTGCCCATCTTCGTGGCCATCGGCGCCGCACTGTTCTGTGCGCTAGTGGGGGTGTTGTTCGGCATCATGCCGGCCTCCAAGGCCGCGAATCTCGATCCGATTGAAGCATTGCGTTACGAATGATCCACCCTGCTGCCTAACGGCAGCAGGCTACTTGCCCCTTTACCCCTGAACCACCATGACAAAAGGTGACAACTCCATGAAAGCCACGCTGCTAGCTACCCTGATTGCCGCGAGCTTTGCCGCCCACGCTGCCGACACCGCCTACAAGGGTCTGGGTGCCGATAGCGTCAGTGCAGAGACGCTGGAAAAATTCCGCGCCAAGGCGCTCGATGCCGACCTGAGCCGCAAGGTGCAGTCGATTCTGGATCTGCGCGCCCCCGGTGGCGGTGTTCTGAGCCCCGACGGCAAGTCGCTGTACTTTGGCTGGCGCGTCACCGGCACGCCGCAGATCTGGCGCATTGACGGCCCGCAAGCCTTCCCCGTGCAGATGACTGGCGGTGAAGACGCCACCAACCTCGCCGACATCTCGGCTGACGGAAAATGGCTGGTTGTCCAGCGCGACCGCAAGGGCGAAGAGAACCCCGGCCTGTATCTGCAAAACCCAAAGGGCGGTGAGCTGATCCCCATCCAGCACATCAAGGGCGTGCAGACTTTCTTCGAGTTCATCAGCGACGACAGCCGCTACGTCTACTACCGCAGCAACGATGAAGTGCGCGACAGCTACACCTTCTATCGCTACGAGATTGCCACCGGCAAGAAGGAAAAGCTGTTCGGCCGCAAGGGCACCTGGAATATCGTCGACTACCGTGCCGACGGCCGCCTGCTGATGGTGCATGTGCCCAGCAGCCTGTACCGCGAAGTGTGGGAATGGAACCCGGCCGACGGCAAGTTCAGCCCGGTGATCGGCCAGGGCGAGCAGGAAATGTACAGCGCCCGCTATGGTGCCAAGCCCGGCGAAATGCTGGTGCACACCAACAAGATCGGCGAGTTCTACCGTGTGTATCGCAAGACCGGCGACAAGCTCGAACCCATCACCCCTGAACTCAAATGGGATGTGGCCGGCTTCAGCATCGACGACAAGCGTGAACGCATCTATTACACCGTCAATGACGGCGGTTACACCAAGAGCTACGCGCTGGATGCCCGTACCTACAAACCGCTGAAGTTGCCCGAGTTCAAGGGTGCCGAGCATGTCGGCATCGGCAGCGTCACACGCGATGGCAGCAAGATCACCCTGGGCGTGGGCACGGCCAAGGCACCGAGCACCAGCTATGTGTTCGACTGGAAGACCGGCAAGCTGACCCAGTGGGTGCTGCCGTCCTCGCCGGAAATCGATACCAGCACCTTCTCGGCCGCCACCATCGAAACCTACCCGGCACGCGATGGCACGCCTATCCCCATGGTCGTGCGTCGCCCGGCCAAGTGCGATCCTGGCCCCTGCCCTGTCGTCGTCAACTTCCACGGCGGCCCGGAAGGCCAGTCCACACCGGGCTTCTCGCCGGTGGCACAGCTCTACGTGGATGCAGGCTTCATCTATGTGCAGCCGAACGTGCGCGGCTCGGATGGCTACGGCAAAACCTGGATTCACGCCGATAACGCCGCCAAGCGCCTGGATGTGATTACCGATATCGAAGATGCAGCGATCTACATCAAGAAGGCCTGGGCCAAGAATGGCGTAGCACCCAAGGTCGGCATCAGCGGCGGCAGCTATGGTGGTTACGCGACGATGATCGGCATGACCATGTTTGCTGGCGCCTACGATGCCGGTGTCTCCAACGTGGGGATCAGCAATCTGCTGACCTTCCTGGAAAACACCGCCCCGTATCGCCGCGCCCTGCGTGCCTCGGAATACGGTGATCCGGTCAAGGACCGTGACGCACTGATCAAGCTGTCGGCCACGACCTATATCGACAAGCTCTGCGCCCCGTTGCTGGTGATCCAGGGTGCCAGCGACCCGCGTGTGCCGGTGGGCGAAGCAATCCAGATGTACGACGCAGCCCAGAAGAAGGGTGTGCCGTCCGATCTGATCATCTTTGCTGACGAAGGCCATGGTGCCCAGAAGCGCGAGAACCAGGTCGCCACGATTGGCCATACGCTGCGTTTCTTCCAGAAGCATCTGCAGGGCAAGTAATACCCAGCACACTACTGGCAAGCACTGCCATACTGCCCGGGAAGCCCTGCTTTCCGGGCATTTTTCATGGATGAAAACGGTATGAAACCTGCACGTCTCCTTATGGCCGGCCTGAGCATGCTCAGCCTGTTCCCTCTCGCCGGCTGCGGCCGGATCAGCACGGATCCGGGTACGGAAACCGTGCTGCTGGACAAACCCTACTTCGTGGGTCACGGCGGCGTCCGTGACGAAAGCCAGAAACCCGGTTCGGGCTGGTACTGGTGGTCCACCAGCGGAATCACTGTGCCGGTGGTGCCGATCAAGATCGACGAGCGCTTTGACGACCTGATCACGGCAGGCGACAACATCCCGGTGGACTTCAATTCCTACCTGCAGCTACAGATCAACGACCCGGTGGCCATCATCAAGAAGTATGGCGAGCGCTGGTACGACAACAACCTCAAGGAGCAGTACCGCACCATCGTGCGTAATGCGGCCAAGCAGTACACCCTGAACCAGTTGTTATCGGACAACGAGGCATTGCAGAAGCTCGAAGAGAGCATCCTTGGCGCCACCCGCAAGCTGGTAAAGGACTACGGCCTGCCGATTGCCGTGCTGGATGTGAATCTGGGCAAGGTGTTGCCGGATGGCAAGATCATCGAGGAAATCAACGAAACCGGCCGCCAGAAACAGCGCAGCAAGACCATGGAAGCGGCCCGCGAGGCCGAGAACCAGCGCAAGGAAGCCGAACGCGCACGCGCCGCTGCGGACAATGCCTACCGCAATGAAATGAGCCTGACGCCGGAACAATTCATCAAGCTTGAGGACGTCAAGGCGCGCAAGATGCTCTATGAACAATGTAACAAGGGCTGCACGATCATCGTCAGTGACGGCATGACACCACTGGTCGCCCGCCCTTGAGGTGGCAAGCGGCTGCAACATCTGCTCCGGCTTGCGGACCCGTGCGCATACCAACAAGGAGACAAGCATGAAGCAGTCGCTGATGACCCTGATGATCGCCATGGCAGCCAGCCACGCGACGGCCGCTACCTGGAGCGATACCTTTATCGGGTATCGCTACGGCACCAACCATGCCGAACCCGCCATCCCGCACGACATCACCAAACACATCGTCCAGTTCAACCATGTCAGCGGCTACAGCCTGGGCAGCAACCTGCTCAATGTGGATCTGCTGATCAGTGATGACAAAGATCCCGCTGCCGGCGGCAAGGAAGGGGCGCAGGAAATCTACCTGCTCTACCGCCACCAGATGTCCATGGGCAAACTGTCTGGTCAGGATATGTCCTGGGGACCGGTCAAAGACCTTGCGATCACGGGCGGCTTTGATGCCAATACCAAGAACACGGCCTTCGCCCCCAAGAAGCGCATGCTGGTCATCGGCCCGACACTCAAGTTCGATGTACCCCAGGGCTTCTGGGACATGAGCGTGTTTTACCGGGATGAGCGTAACCACAACGGACTCTCGTTCGCCAAACAGAACAAGATCCACTTCAAGCGTACCTGGCAGTTCGATACCGCTTGGGGCATTCCCTTTGATGCCGGTGGTGTACCCATGCGCTTCAAGGGCTTCCTCAATTACATCCCCGCCAAAGGCCGCGACGGCTTTCTCGCCGAGACCAAACCGGAAACCTATCTGAACGCTGCCCTCATGGCAGATATCGGCTCGCTCATTGCAGAGCGCAAGGATGCGGTCTACGCAGGGCTAGGCTACCGGTACTGGCACAACAAGTTCGGCAATGCGCCCGGCGTGGGCACGCGCGAGCGCGGCGTGTCGTTACAGCTGGAGTGGCATCTGTAAACCGGCGGCTCCGAGGCAGTAATTGGCCAGCAACGCTTGCCAGGCAAGGTCAGTCGGCACCTGCGGCGATCGAGCGCATGCGGGCTGGCCATGCCGAGGAAACCATACTGTGTCGCAATGGCCTGGCGACAGCCAGGCAACCCGGAGGCGGTGTTCAGACTGTCTCACCCCGAACACAGCGCGGGTGACACAGACAGTTCGACAATGGTCTAAGCCGCTTCATCCTTCACGCCGCCTCTTACCGGGGAAATGGCGCCTCGATTACCTTGTACGCGCGCTGGTAGCCAGGAAGGATTAGACCTCCTCACTCAGGGTTATTGCGCCCTGCGTTTACGTTCATGTGATCCCTGTGCAAGTGCTCCTATAACCGGCTTCAGTCCACTTCGTGCAGCGCTAATGGCACGGTGGCCGGGGTCTGGTCTTCCATCTACAGGAGCACAGCATGTCGCAATGCATTCCCGCCAGTGCCGGCATCGGCCACCGGTGCCTGCGTTACTTACTGACGCTGCTCATCGCCGCCACCACGTCACTGTGGGCCGCCAGCGTCGTTTTTGTCACGCCCAGCGTCAACAATGGCAACTATGTGAACGGCGTGGCCTTCAAGGTCAGCGTGAGTACCGATATTGATCGGGTCAGCCTGGAGGCCGATGGCTACCCCTTCCTGACTCTCAATGCTGCCAATGGTTGGGGCGCAAGCTACACCTTCACGAACCTGGGCTCGCGCAATATCGTGGCCAAAGCGCTCAATGCTGGTGGCACACAGCTCACCAGCACCAGCATCCGTATCAATGTGGTGGATCAGCTGTTCTACGCGCCCGCCAACGGCAGCAGCTACACCAATGGCAGCGAGGTACGTATCGCCGCCAGCCCACGGATCAAGGAAGTCCGCCTGTTTGCCGACATCTACCAGATCGGCAGCAGCACGGTACGTAACGCCAACAACCTGTTTGCCATCACGCCGCCTTTGCTCAATACCCTGGGCACCCGCAATTTCGTTTCCAAGGGTTATGACGGCAACGGCAACCTGCTGGATACACGCACCATTACCGTCACCGTGGTCAGCCCCCCTGTGACTCAGACCGAGCCACCGCTGGCCCCGCGTGAATTCCGCGCCATGTGGGTGGCGACGGTGTCCAATATCGACTGGCCCAGCAACAAGAACCTCACGGTGGCGCAGCAGCAAGCCGAGCTGATCAGCATGCTCGACAAGGCCAAGGCCGCCAATATGAACGCGGTGATCCTGCAGGTGCGTCCGGCGGCCGATGCCATCTATCCCTCCACGCTGGAGCCCTGGTCCGAGTACCTGACCGGTCAACAAGGTGTGGCCCCCAGCCCGAGCTGGGACCCCTTGCAAATGTGGATTACCGAGGCGCACAAGCGCGGTATCGAGCTACATGCCTGGTTCAACCCCTACCGTGCGAAGGCCAAGGGGGCGGGCGCGCTGGCTGGAAGCCATATCTATTACAGCAATCCGGAAGTCGTGAAGAGCTATGACGGTATGTTGTGGATGGACCCCGCGGAAACCGTAGCCGCCAACCGGACCATTGCCGTGATCAGCGATGTGCTGACCCGCTACGATATTGATGGCGTCCACATCGACGACTACTTCTATCCCTACCCGGTGTACGACGGCAGCGGCAACAAGGTGGACTTCCCCGATAGCCCGGCCTGGAATCGCTATCTGACGGCGGGCGGCAGCTTGAGCAAGGCAGATTGGCGGCGCAAATCGGTGAATGACATGGTCTACCGCATGTACAACACCGTGCGCCAGTACAAACCACTCGCCCGCTTTGGCATCGCACCGTTCGGCATCGGCAAACCCAGTCTGCGCCCTGCCGGGATTGTCGGTTTCAGCCAGTACGATGAAATCTACGCCGATGCCGAGCTGTGGCTCAACAACGGCTGGCTGGATTACTTTTCGCCGCAGCTTTACTGGAAGATCAACCAGACAGGCCAGCAGTTCGACATCCTGCAAACCTACTGGCGTGGGCAGAACTGGCAAAACCGGCATATCTGGCCAGGGATGTGGACCACCAAGATCGATGGCACGAGCAACTCCTGGCCGGTGAGTGAAATCATCAACCAGATCAACCTGACGCGCCAAGGCACCAGTGCCGCGGGCCATGTCCACTTCAGTGCCGTCGGTATCACGCAGAACCGCAAGGCGCCTGCCGACACCCGTGGCCTGGCCGATGAACTCAAGGCCAGCACTTACACCGCACCGGCACTGATACCGCATGCCGGCTGGCTCGATAACAGCCCGACGCCCGATCCGGTCGCCAGCGCATCCCGCAATGCCAGCGCCAAAACCGTGACGCTGACACTGACGGCCGGCGCCGGCAAGGCCACGCGCCAGTTTGCAGTATGGGCGCTGTTCGGTAGCAGCTGGCGCTTCACGGTGGTCCAGGCCAGCAGCCCCACCCTGACCCTGGCTGACGATGCCACGCTGGGTGCAGCCAGTCAGTTCTATGTCACGGCAGTGGATCGCGTCGGCAAGGAAAGCAACCGGATCAAGGTCATCGTGCCTTAGCCGTTCGCCGGAAATCGCGTCGACCAGGGTCCAACGCATTGCGCGCTGGCCATGGCAAACCCGGTCCACAGCCGGGCGCAACACGACAAACGGCAGATGCGCGTCCTGTTCAGGGCGCGCATCTTGCTTGATATGACATATTGCATTGCCACCCTGCAACGGAGGCCACCATGTCCATCAAGCACAGCTCGCAAATCGGCTTTGACCCAACCCAGCTCAACGCGCTGCGGGACAACTCGGTACCCGCCGACAAGCACGCCTTTGCCGTACAGCTAGCGCAGTTCCAGTCCGAAACCATGAATACGCTGATCCGCGCGGCACTCTCCGACCCACGCGAACAGGAAAGCGGCAGCATGGTCAGCGGTTCAGATGATGCGAGCGGCAATCCCTTGCTCGGCAACAGCATGCAGGCTACCCATCTACAAGGGCTCAGCGCCTCGGGCCGCAATATGTCGCTGCTGGACCCGGAAGCCGGCTACAAGATGATGAGCCTGATCAACACGCGCGAAGTAAGCCATAAGGCAGAATTTGCCGCCCTCACCCAGATGCAGGGCGAAGTCGCCGGGATGCGGGCCGAGGGCGCGGAACTGGCCGAGCTCGGCACCGCCAGCAGCAATGCGCAGATCCGTGCCGAGCTGCAGGAATTTGTCGATGAGTACAACCAGTGGGTGCGGGAATTCGACGACGAGATGCAGGCTGGCGGCGCGCTGGCCAATTCCAATGCGGCAAAAATGTCGCGTTACGAACTGGGCCAGAGCATCGAGAACCCGTTCATGGGGGCGCAGCATGGTGTCAAAGGCATGGCGGCACTCGGGATCAGAATCGACCCGATCAGCAAGCAGGCCGTTTTCGACCCTGCGCAACTCGATGCCACCCTGGCCAGTCATCGCACGGGAGCCTTGCAGACGCTGGATGACTTCAGCGCCCACTTCGCCAAATCGGCCGAGCTGCTGAATGCCGACAACAACTTCATCCGTAACCGGCTGGCAAATCTGGACCGGGTGATCCACTACATCAACACCAACAAGACCAGCCTGCAAGCCGAGTTTGGCTTGGGTGACAGCGCCCGGCCCAATGCCGGCATGGCGCAGGCACTGGCCGCCTACCAAGCCATGCTCAAAGATAAAAAGACCTAAACCAGCAGCCTCGCCCGCATCGCCGCGACGGCAACAAACACGCTGACCACCGCCAGCAGCGCCATGCCGAACACATAGCCATAGCCGTGGATCGCGTAGCCCATAAGCGGCGGCCCCATCAGCGAGCCGCTGTAACCCAGAGTGGCCACGCCGGCCAGTGCGGTGGGGCCCTCGCGGCCAGCGGCGCTGAAAAGACAAGGAAACACCGCCGCCACGCCCAGGCCGGTCAGGACAAAACCGATCACGGCAACACCGAAGCTGGGTGCTGCAATCGCCACCCCCAGCCCCACCGCGGCGAGCAAGCTGCTGCCCGCCACAAGCCGGCGTGCACCAAAACGATCTTTGAGACGATCGCCCACCAGCCGCGCAACCAGCATCGCGCCGGCAAAGGCGGCATAGCCCAATGGCGCGCCGGCTTCACTGGCATGCAGGTGATCGGTGAGATAGAGCGAAATCCAGTCGGTGAGCGAGCCTTCGGAAATCGCGCCCAGAAATGCAATCAAGCCCAGCCAGATCAAAGCACCATGCGGCAGGGCAAAGTGCTTCTTGCCGGCATCCGGGTCCGGGGCATCGCAAGGCAGAATGCGGTAAGCGCAGATCAGCATCAGCAGCAGAACAAACGCCACCAGCAGGAAGTGCCAAAGCGGCGACAAGCCCAATCCAGCCGCTGCACTGCCCACCAGGGCACCCGAGAAGGTTCCCACACAGAACCAGGCATGCAGCATGGACATGATCGAGCGCCCCGCCTCACGCTCTTGCTCCGCCCCGATGGCATTGATGGCCACATCAAAGCAGCTGCTGGCCGCCCCCAGCACAAAGACGCCCGCGAACAGCAGCCACCAGTTAGGCAACACACCCAGCAAAGGCAGGCCGAACAAGAGCCCCAAGCCCGCATACAAAGCAGCACGTCGGGCACCATAGTGAGCGAGCAGCCAGGCAGCGAGCGGAAACGACAAGACCGCCCCCAGACCGCCACCCAGCAGGATGGTCCCCAGCGTGGCCGCATCGAGCACGCGCAGGTCACGGATGGCAGGCAGGCGCGACGCCCAGGTCGCGTAGATCACGCCCAGCAGGATGAACATCGCCGGCAAGGCTGCGCGCAACCAGCGCGACGGGGTCGGTGCAGGCTGAGCCAGGCTCATGCGGCAGGCAAGGCCAGCGCCTCGATCTCGTCATGCAGCGCGAGCCAGCGAGCCTCTACATCCTGCAAGCTGGCCTGGACATCGCCCTGTTCACGCAGAGCCTGCTTGAGCTGTTCCTTGGCGGCGTCGAGATAGATGGCCTCATCGGCCAACTGGTCTTGCAGTTGCGACAGACGCTCCGTCAGCCTGGCCATTTGTGTTTCCACCTTGGCCAGCTCTTTCTCCAGCGGCTTGCGCAGTACCGAGAGACGCTGACGCTCCTCCGCCTCCTGACGTTTCTGCGCCTTGCGGTCTCCACCGCCATCACGCGGTACTGCCACACCGCCATCCTGCGCTGGCTGCTGATCACGATAGCGCTTGTAATCATCAAGATCCCCATCAAACAGGACAACCCGGCCATTCTCGACCAGCAGGAAGCGATCCGTCGTGGCACGCAGCAGGTGACGATCGTGGGAGACCACCACCATCGCGCCGCTGTAGTTCTGCAACGCCAGCGTCAGGGCATGACGCATTTCGAGATCCAGGTGGTTGGTGGGTTCATCCAGCAACAGCAGATTTGGGCGCTGCCAGACAATCAGCGCCAAGGCGAGGCGTGCCTTTTCGCCACCGGAAAACGGGGCAATCGCGCTACGTGCCATCTCCCCCCGGAAATCAAAGCCGCCCAGAAAATCCAGCAGCTCCTGTTCACGCGTTTTCGGGTCAAGCTGCTGCATATGCCACAGCGGACTTTCGTCCAGACGCAGATGCTCAAGCTGGTGCTGCGCAAAGTAGCCAATCGCCAGGCCTTTGCCGTCCACACGCTGCCCTGCCGCCAGGGTCAACTCACCGGCCAGCAACTTGATGAGTGTGGATTTGCCTGCGCCGTTGCGTCCCAGCAAGCCGATACGTGCACCGGACTCGATACTCAGCTCCACCTCTTCAAGCAGATGGTTGCCGCCATAGCCCACTGCACCATGCTCGATGAACAAGAGCTGGCTAGGGCTGCTGACGGGATCACGGAATGAAAAGTCAAAAGGCGAATCAATATGCGCCGCGGCGATATCCTCCATCCGCTCCAGCGCCTTGATGCGGCTTTGCGCCTGGCGCGCCTTGGTGGCCTGGGCGCGAAAGCGGTCGATGTATTTCTGCAGATGGGCGCGCTCGCGCTGCTGCTTGTCGAATGCCTGTTGCTGTTGCGCCAGTCGCTCGGCTTTCTGCCGTTCGAAATCGGCATAGTTACCTGTGTAGAGGGTGATGGCGCCGCTAGCCAGATGGGCGATCACATTCACTGTGGCATCAAGAAAATCCCGGTCATGCGAAATCAGCAACAAGGTACCCGGATAGCTCGCCAACCAGTTTTCCAGCCACAGCACGGCATCCAGATCCAGGTGGTTGGTGGGCTCGTCCAGCAGCAACAGGTCAGACCGGCACATCAGCGCCTGCGCGAGATTCAGGCGCATGCGCCAACCGCCCGAGAAGCTGGCCACTGGCCGGTTCAGGTCGTCCGCCCTGAAACCCAAGCCGTACAGCAACTTGCCACCCCGTGCCTCGGCACTGTAGCCGTCCACCGCTTCAAAACGGCTCAGCCATTCCGCATGGGCAACACCATCGTGCTCAGTGTTCTGCAATTGCTGCTGGATAGCCCGCAACTCCGCATCGCCATCCAGCACATAATCCAGCGCACTACGGGGCAGTGCCGGCGTCTCTTGGCGCACCGAAGCCACGACCAAGGTGGGGGGCAGATCAATATCGCCTGCATCCGGATGCAGCTCGCCACGCAACAGGCCGAAAAAGCTGGATTTGCCCGCGCCATTGGGGCCAACCACGCCAATACGCTGGCCACGATTGAGGATGAGGTCGACGCGGTCGAGCAAAACCTTGGTGCCGCGGCGCAGAGTGAGGGAAGAAAGTCTGATCATGGCGACATTCTACCAAACCTGTCTTGCCCACCCCGCCGCGGTATCGACTAGAATGAAATCAACTCTCTAGCCAGCCGTGCCATGCCTGCCTTCGACGCACAGCAAGCCGAAACCGCCCTGAATGCCTATCTGAGCCTCCTCAAGAATAAAGGGGCGGCTACCAGCATCATGGCGCGGCGCAAACATTTCCTGCGCCATCTGGTCACCCGGCTGGAAGCGCTGGCCGATCGGTTCCTGACCGACGATGACGCGGGTTACCGCCGCGCAGTCGACCAGACCATCGCCAATTTCCCCTCGGATCAACAGGTGGAAATCATTTCCACCGCACGTGAGTTCTATCCCTTCTGGATTGGCGATCTGAAAATGATCGCCAAGCTCAATGCTGCCGATGCGCTTTCGCTGGATAACACCCAGCTCGATTTGCGCGGATCGCTGGTCGACATGTTCGCGCGCATGGACGCCGATCATTGGGAAAAATCGGCCCCGCCCTGCCTCGGCACCTATGTTGAGCACCTCAAGCAACTGGGCATGGATAACGCCGGGCTGGATATCCGCGAACGCCTGCTGTCCTTGCTGCTATACATCATTCGCCATGCCGAGCAGACGCCCTTGGCCTATCGCGCCGGCGTGGATGCCATGCTCACGCTGTTCACCAAGGATGAAACGCGCAATCTCTTCACTGATATGGCGCGCGAGTTCTTCTACTACTGGAACGGCTATCACCAAGGCGAATCCAGTGCCATTGCCAACGCCGCCTAGCCCGCTAGTCAGCACCCGCTAACCCACCGCCTACGAGACCATGAGCCGCCCTACTCCCGACCAAGCACTGGAGCAGTACTGCGAAGAACTCAAGCGCCGCGGGCTATCCAACAAGCAGCTGACGCTGGCGCGTCACTTCCTGCGCCACCTGATTTCCACGCTGCGCGATTTGCCCCAGGATGGCACCGGCTACCGCAAAGCCGCAGAGCTGACCCTGCGCAACTTCCCGGAAGACGTGCAGTTTGTTGATCTGATCCGTGATTTCTACCCGCACTGGAGCGGTGAGGCGCCGGATACTTCGGGCCAGGCAACCTCATCGCCCGCTCCGCGCCCGGCAACCAGTGCCTCGGCGGGCGGGGCAGCGACTCTTGGCGGTAACAGCGGCAGCGGCCTGCAAGCGGCACTGGGACAAATGGATGCCGACCCTTGGTCGCATGCCAGCCTGGCACAGCTTGAGCGCCACACGCATCAGCTCAAGAGTCTGGTCCGCTATGCCGAAGAGCTGCGCAAGCTCGGGCTGGAGGATGCCAACGTCCATGCACGCATCAAGCTGATCAAACTGTTGCTGTACACGATCCGCGACATGGTGCAGAACACCGATAACTATCGGACCGGTGTGGATCAGGTACTCGCTTACATCACCCAACAGGAACGCTGGCAGGTTTTTGTGACCCTGGCGCGCGAATTCTTTTACTTTCTGGCCAACGATCCCGAGGCAGCGAGCCGCCTACAGAAACAGATTCCCACGGCAGACCTGAATAGCGTTCTGGCTAGCTGAGCAAAGCGTACCAGCCCATGCCCCCTGCTTTACAGGCTATCCGTAACGCATAGGCGCATGCAGGCGCCGCCAACAAAAAAGCGCCATGGATTACATGGCGCTTTTTTCATGGGGATGGACAACCGGCTAACGACGACGCACACAGGCCAGGGCCAGTGCGCCCGCTAGCAAGCCGGCAAAGCCCACGGCGCTCCAACCCGGCAAGGAAAAGCCCAGGAAGGTCCAGTCGATCACCGCACATTCGCCACTGCCCTTGAGCACCGTCACGACCACCTCACCCAATGGCGTGGTGTCGAGCATCTGGAACAGACCCGCCCCGCAAGTGGGCAAGGATGCCGGCGGGAAATACTGGAGCAGCGTATGCCGTACGGCAATCGCCAGCCCGGCCAGCGCCAAGACGGCAGCCAACAAGCCATAGATCTGGTAACGCCGCTGCCCGGGGCCATGCAGGGCAGCCAGCAAGGCAACGGCACCGACACCAATCACGAAGACCCGCTGGAACATGCACAACGGGCAGGGATTGAGATATTTGTAGTATTGCAGGTACAGGGCGAAAGCCATCATGCCGGCGCAGGCAAGCGCAAGCACAAGAAAGCCCACCCGGCGATTAAGCAGCCAGTTCATCGATCAGCAGTTTCACGTTGAGGTTCAGGACGGTTCAGACAGCAGCAAGGTCTGCGTAGTTTCATCGACACTTACTGCGATGTTGTGTGCCGACAGTACACGGTTGTCCTGCGGGCGCACAATCTTGATGTTGAGGAAAATCTTTTCCGGTGTAACGGCATAGCTGCCCACCACGACGGCCTGCACATTGTGCGCCAGACTCAGGTCCCGCACCTCGCGAGACAGCAACAGCTCGCCACGACCTTCCTGCACGAACACGCTATCCCGCAGTTTCAGCTCAACCATCGCATAACCCTGCTGGGTGAAGCGCGCAGCCACCTGCTCGGCCAGCATCCTGCCCAAGGTGGAGCTATGGGTCAGATGATCAATATTGACAAAGGTTGCCGCAATCAGCGGTGCGTCTTTGGGAATGGCCGGTTTGGCCAGCGCCAGCAACTGGTCGGCGGCGTCGTAGCTCACCCGGATCAGCGGGTTCTTGACCCCGGCCTGATACTGGGCACAGCTGCCAAGCACCAGACAGGCAGCCAGCAACAGAGGTGTGCGCATCAAGGCTTACCTTTCACGGGCATCCGGGTCACTGCAGTGGGCGGTGGTGGTGGCGGTGTAAACGAGGCGTCATAAAGCCGGGCATCGGCGGTATTCACCGCATACGACTCGGTCATCCGGAAGAGGTAGCGTGAACCGTTACCCAGTGCGGCCGTGACCACCACCTGCATGCCGCTGGCAAGCCGGACTGGTTGCACTTCAGCAAGCAGCCCCAGATTATCGGCGCCCGCTTTTTGCGATACCGTCATGCCCATTTCGGTCAGATTGCTCTGCAGATACTGATGCAGGGCTATGGAGAACTGTGTGCGCACCGTGGGCTCGATGACCCAGATGGGGCGGCTGCTCAGTTCCTTGTTCTGGGAAGCACGCTGAGCAATGCGGTAGGCCGCATCACGCGCCAACTCGCCCCAATCTGCCGGTGCCAGCAGCACCTTGGTATCAGGTCGCGGGGCCTCCACGGTGACGACACGGCTCGGAGGCCGGGTGACGGAGGACTGACGAAGCTTCTGGGCGAGCCCGCAGGCACTCAGGACCAGCGTCAGGACAAGCACAACGAGTGTTCGCAGCACTGCTTATTCCTCTTGGCTTTCGGGGTCGTCCGGCTCGTTGGCGGACGGATCAAATGCGGCTGGATCATAGCCGAGAAAGCGCAGGATGTCCTCGCGCCGCCGCATCGCATCGTTGTAACCCAGTTCGATCAGATCGCGTGTGTAGTCGCGGTGAAACAGCAAGTAGGACGCGAGCACCGAGCCACCACGCTTTAGCGCGCCAAGACCGCCGAGGATAAAGCGCAAGGTCCAGGGGAAATGCCCGGTATGGCGCGCAGCAATTTGCTCCAGTGGTTTGGATGGCGCAATGATCAGCATCTCCACCTGCCTGAGGCTGACCTCTGACTTTGCGCGCGTTTCTTCCGGAATGAAAGAGAGCGTCCGGTTCACCCGCAGGATCCGCTCCAGATCCACCTCCATGCCATCAATGAAGATACTGTTCATGAGGTGACCCGCCACCTGCGCCAAGCTAGGGTAACTGGGTGCATACAGGCGCTCGGCAGACTCCTCGCGCGGTGGCGAAACCCCGATCACCATCACCTTGTCCGCCCCCAGATGAAGCACAGGACTGATCGGGGCGACCTGACGGACCGAGCCATCACCGAACCATTCACGGTTGATGCGCACCGCCGGAAACACGAGCGGAATGGCCGAGGTTGCCATGAGATGGCGAACCTCGATCTTGGCGCGGCATCCCACGCGCTGAACCCGGTTCCAGCCTTGCAGGGTATCCAGCCCCTGAAAGAATGATACCGACTGCCCCGAGTTGTAACCGGATGCGGTAATGCACAGGGCGGAGAGCGCCCCCTCGTCGATGGCACGCTGCACGTCGCCAAAGTCGATCATCTTGTCCAGCAAGGCTTCCAGCGGGCTGTTGTCAAGAAAGGAACGCGGGTTGAATTTGCCCAAGCCCCCGAACAGCAATGAACCCACCCAGTGCCCCAGACGCTTGAAGGTACTGCCGACATCCGTCTTGTAGACTTCCTCGACCTTGAAGTTCTTCCACACATACTCAAGCCGGCAGACGGCCTTGCGAAACTCGCGCGATCCGGCTGCCAGTGCAGCCGCATTGATCCCGCCGGCCGAGGTACCGGAAATGATCTTGAAGGGATTGGGTGCGTCTTTGGGCAACATCTTGGCGATGGCACGCATCACGCCAACCTGATAGCCCGCACGTGCACCACCACCGGACATGACTAGCCCGACGCTGAATTTGGAATCGGAATTCATGGTCTCCCCAGCTTTTATTGTTCCGCCCTGTTTGAAGCATAGTGCATGCATCAGAAAGCAGGTGAAGCCGCCTGCAAACTCGCTCCGGGCGCGACGGACAAACCCATGCTGCATCGCGGCAGGGTGTTCAAAGGGAGTCACGGTCGGTATAATCGACTTTTGCCGCCAAGGACTTAGCCATGCGTGTCATCCAGAAAGCGCTGACCTTCGACGACGTTCTGCTCGTTCCCGCCCACTCCGCAGTCCTGCCGCGCGATGTCGATCTCTCGACCCAGCTGACGCGCGATCTCCGCATCAATCTCCCGCTTGTTTCCGCCGCCATGGATACGGTCACCGAAGCCCGTCTGGCCATTGCCATGGCGCAGGAAGGCGGCATCGGTATCGTGCACAAGAACATTCCTGCACGTGCTCAGGCGCAGGAAGTCAGCAAGGTCAAACGCTACGAAAGCGGCGTGGTCAAGGACCCGGTCACCATCAAGCCCGACATGCTGGTCCGCGATGTAGTGGCCCTGACCCGCCAGCACCGCATTTCCGGCCTGCCAGTCGTGGAAGCCAACGGCCAGGTTGTCGGCATCGTTACCAACCGTGACCTGCGCTTCGAAAGCCGCCTCGATGCCCCGGTCTCCAGCATCATGACCCCGAAAGAGCGCCTGATCACGGTACGTGAGGGTGCCAGCATCGAGGAAGCCCGCGAGCTGATGCACACCAACCGCCTGGAGCGCGTGCTGGTCGTGGATGACGGTTTCCGCCTCAAGGGCCTGATCACCGTCAAGGACATCATCAAGACCACCGAACACCCGAACGCGGCCAAGGATAATCAGGGCCGTCTGCTGGTTGGTGCGGCGGTTGGCGTGGGTGGCGACACCGACGAGCGTGTGCAGCTGCTGGTGGAAGCCGGCGTGGACGTGATCGTGGTGGATACCGCCCATGGCCACAGTCAGGGCGTGCTCGACCGCGTGCGTTGGGTGAAGACGAATTTCCCGCATGTGCAGGTGATTGGCGGCAATATCGCCACCGCCGCTGCGGCACTCGCACTGGTCAAGGCTGGCGCCGATGGCGTCAAGGTCGGCATCGGCCCCGGCTCCATCTGTACCACGCGTATCGTGGCTGGCGTGGGTGTCCCGCAGATCAGCGCCGTGGCCAATGTGGCCGAAGCGCTGGCCGGCACCGGCATCCCGCTGATTGCCGACGGTGGCATCCGCTTCTCTGGCGATATCTCCAAGGCCATCGCCGCCGGCGCACACGCCGTGATGCTGGGTGGTCTGTTTGCCGGTACCGAGGAGGCACCGGGGGAAGTCGAACTGTTCCAGGGCCGCTCGTACAAGAGCTACCGTGGCATGGGTTCGCTGGGCGCAATGACCCAGGGTTCCAGCGATCGCTACTTCCAGGACAACGTCAACAACGCCGACAAGTTCGTGCCCGAGGGCATCGAAGGCCGCGTCCCATACAAGGGCCCGCTGGCTGCCGTGATTCACCAGCTCGTCGGTGGCGTGCGCTCTTCCATGGGATATGTAGGCTGCCCCACCATCCAGGCCATGCGCGAGCGTGCCGAGTTTGTCGAGATCACTTCGGCCGGCATGCGCGAATCGCATGTGCACGATGTGCAGATCACCAAGGAAGCGCCGAACTACCACGTGGACTGATCATCAGCTTGATCACCGCTGTGCAGTAGGCAAAAGCCCCCGACAAGTTCGGGGGCTTTTTTTGGGCGCTGAAATATGCCTGTCGTGAACGCTTGCCAGACTCGATCCACTCCCGTTGTCGACAGGCGGGTAACACTGGAGGGCCGGCGCGTGATTTCCATCGAACATCTGCTTAACGAGCGCTTCCCTGCATTTGCGTGCAAACCAGCCGCCGTGCGCAAACCCGTGGTCTTGGGCTTGCAAGCCTTGCTGCGCGAAAAGCGCCTGAATGAACTGATGCGCTACAGCGAAGGCCACACCGGACTGGCCTTCAACGACCGGCTGATCGACTTTCTGGACGTGCGCTACACCGCTACCGGCATCGAACACATTCCTGCCACCGGGCCACTAGTGGTCGTGGCCAACCATCCACTGGGCGCCCTGGATGGTGCGGCGCTGATCCAGATGATCAGCCGCATACGTCGCGATGTACGCATGGTAGTCAGCGATGTGCTGCTGCAATTCAAGCCAGCGCGCGACATCCTGCTGCCGGTTGATAATCTGGGCGGGCGCAACAACCGCCGCAATGTGGACGGTATCGATGCAGCGCTGGCGCGTGGCGAAGCAGTGATCATCTTCCCTAGTGGCGAGGTATCGCGTGCCAGCCCGCGCGGTATCCGCGATGGCATCTGGCGGACGGGATTCCTGCGCGTGGCGGCACGGGCGCAGGCCAGCATCCTGCCCATCCATATCGGCGGGCGGAATTCGCTGGGCTTTTATGCCTGGTCGATGCTGTACAAACCGGCCGCCATGCTGCTGCTGGCCAAGGAGGCGTTTGGCAATCGATCCATCCACTTGCCGCTCACCATCGGAAAGCCGGTGAGCTGGGCGGAAGTCGAAGCCATGGGGATGGAGCTACCCGCAGCCGCCACATACTTCCAGCAGCACGTCTATCGACTGGGGCAGCGCCCGCGCGCCACGCGCTTTGGTCGTCCACTTAGGGCGCAATAAGGCCGCCAGCCGCATTGCACCGAATGCCCGCGGCACAATGCGCTGCGCTGATTACACCCTACATCTGCAAAACAAAAGGCCGGCAATGAAGCCGGCCTTTTGTGACGCAACGAACTAATCAGGCACGCCGCCAGGTTGTCCCTTGCGGGCCGTCTTCCAGCACCACACCCTGCTCCAGCAGCTCGGCACGAATGCGGTCCGATTCGGCAAAATTCTTCGCCTTGCGCGCATCGAGTCGTGCCTGGATCAGTGCTTCGATCTGTGCAGCGCCCAGCTCGCCCTCGCCCGCAGGGCCACCTTGCAGGTAGGCCTCCGGATCACGCTGCAGCAGACCCAGCACATTGGCCAGACCCTTGAGCTGTGCAGCCAGCTCGCCCGAGCCGCTACGATTGACCTCGCCCGCCATATCAAACAACACAGCCACGGCTTCGGCAGTGTTGAAATCGTCGTCCATCGCGGTCTTGAAACGCTGACCATAGCTGCTGGTCCAGTCGATGGGTGCGCGACCGGTGGGCGGCGTGTTCTTGAGCGCGGTGTACAAGCGATCCAGGCCCGCCTTGGCATCGCGGATCAGGTCTTCGCTGTAGTTCAGCGGGCTGCGGTAATGGGCCTTCACAATCAGGAAGCGAACCGCTTCGCCATCAAAGGCCTTGAGCACATCGCGGATGGTGAAGAAGTTGCCCAAGGACTTGGACATCTTCTCGCCGCTCAGCTGCAAGAAGCCGTTGTGCATCCAGTAGTTCACATAGGTGTGATCGTGGCAGCCTTCGCTCTGGGCGATTTCATTCTCGTGGTGCGGGAACTGCAGGTCCTCGCCACCACCGTGAATATCGAAATGGCTGCCCAGATGGTGCTCGGACATCACCGAGCATTCGATATGCCAGCCAGGGCGGCCAGGGCCCCACGGCGACTCCCAGCTCGGCTCACCGGGCTTGGCCGATTTCCACAACACGAAGTCATGCGGATCACGCTTGTTCGGGTCCACTTCCACACGCTGACCGGCTTGCAGATCGTCCAGCGACTTGCCCGAGAGCTTGCCGTAGCCGGGGAACTCGCGCACCGCGTAGTACACATCGCCATTGGCAGCGTGGTAGGCCCGGCCCTTTTCGATCAGCTTGGCCGTCATCGCGATCATGCCGTCCACATGCTGGGTGGCACGCGGCTCGTGCGTAGGCGGCAGCAGATAGAGCTGGCTCAGATCGGCGTGCATGTCGGCGATGGTTTCCTCGACCAGCTGATCGGGCGTAATACCGCGTTCGGCAGCGCGCTTGATGATCTTGTCTTCGATATCGGTGATGTTGCGCACATAGGTCACGTCATAGCCCGAGGCATGCAGCCAGCGGTAGATCACGTCAAACGCGGCCAGCATGCGGGCGTGGCCGATATGGCAGAGGTCATACACCGTCATGCCGCACACATACATGCGCACCCGGCCGGGTTCGATGGGCGTGAAGACCTGCTTTTCGCGGGCCAGGGTGTTGTAGACGGTGAGCATGCTGTCCTCAAAAAGGGAAACGCCGGCCACTAAGGGCCAAAGACGGGATTTTAACAAAGGCGGCGCGCCCTGCCCTGCGCCGATGATGCAAAAACAAAAAGGCCGGAATTGCTTCCGGCCTTTTAGCTGGGGGTACGTGCTCAGCCTAACAAGACATCGCGCGATACACCTTGGCGCCGCAAGAGCCGCCGGAGGCTCTCAAGCGCCTCGATCTGGATCTGCCGGACCCGCTCCCGCGTCAGCTGCAGGTGGGCCGCCAGATCCTCCAGCGTACAGATATCGTAGCCATTGAGCCCGTAGCGACGCTCGATGACCATGCGTTGTTTGTCGTTGAGCTGCTTGAGCCATTCGCGCACATAGCGCTGGACTTCGGCGTTCTGCAACACCACATCCGGCCCATCCTGCTGCTCGTCGGGAATCGATTCACCAATCGACAGCATCGGGTCGATATCGAGCGGCGCATCCAGCGAGGCCATGCGCTCGTTCAGGTTCATCACCCGACGCACTTCCTCGACCGGCTTGTCGACCTGATAGGCGATCTCGTCCATCGTCGGCTCGCGGCCCATCTGTGCCTCAAGATGGCGCTGTGCACGCAGATAGACATTGAGTTCCTTGATCACGTGGACCGGCAAACGGATGGTGCGCGACTGGTTCATGATTGCGCGCTCGATGCTCTGGCGGATCCACCAAGTTGCATAGGTCGAGAAGCGGAAGCCCCGCTCGGGGTCGAACTTTTCCAGCGCGTGCATCAGGCCGATATTGCCCTCTTCGATCAGATCCAGCAGGGCCATGCCGCGGTTGATGTAGTGCTTGGCGATGTTCACGACAAGGCGAAGATTGTGTTCGATCATCTTCTGCCGGGCATCGAAATCGCCCTTGACCACGAGGCGCGACAAACGGCGCTCCTCGTCGGGGGTCAGCAAAGCGTTGTGACCGATATCGTTGAGATAGATCTGTGTCACATCGCCGGTGGATTCCACCGAGTATTTCTCCGTTTCGGCAGCGGGGGCATCGCCCTCGGCATCTGCTTCATCGGCTGCTTCATCTTCCTCCTCGTCGAGCAAATCCTCGTCGATGAGTTCTTCGTCGATGGTATCCATGGAGTCGTTCATGGTGAGCCTGCCGTCAGATATTTCGTTGGGTCAACCGGCTTGCCGAAGCGCCGGATTTCGAAGTGAAGCTTGATCTGATCTGCGTCGCTGTTTCCCATCTCAGCAATCTTGTCTCCCTTCTTCACGGTGGCCCCTTCCTTCACCAGCAACTGGCTGTTGTGGGCGTAGGCTGTCAGGTAGGTCTTGTTGTGCTTGATGATGATGAGCTTGCCATAACCGCGCAGGCCCGTGCCGGCGTACACGACCTTGCCGCCGCCAGCCGCCAGAACAGGCTGGCCAAGCTTGCCGGCAATATCGATGCCCTTGCTGCTCTCGGAGAAAGGCCCGATCACACGACCCACAGTGGGCCAGGACCAGCTGATTTCCTCTTCACCGGTGGCAGGATTGACTGGTTTGGTATCGGCGGGTTTGGCCTCGGGCTTGAGCTCGGGCTTCTCCGCTGGCGGCACTTCTGCCGGTTTTACAACACTGGTCGCTGCACCTTCTGACTGGCGTGCCACAGACGCGGCATCGGTGCCATAGGGAAACTTGAGTGCTTTGGGGAAGGCGGCATTCGCCACCACGGGTGCAGGCTGGGCATCCACCGGCGCGGGCGCAGCACCACCGTCGAGCTTGAGTGGACGAATCACCACACCGCTTGGCGGTTCGGCAGGCGCCGGATCATCGGCCGGATCGGTCAGGCGCAGCACCTGACCCACCTTGATCAGATTCACATCGGCGAGCTGGTTCCAGGCTGCAATTTCCTTGTAGTCGGAACCGTTCTCCAGCGCGATGCTGTAGAGGGTGTCGCCCGGCTTAACTGTGTAACTCTTGCCTGGTACATCCGCCACGGGTCTTGCCGACGTCGCTGCGGGCGCGACACTGCCGGCTGCCACGCCGAGCGGGCGTGTGCGATCAACAATGGGAGCAGGAGAACGTGCCGGATCGGACGCGCAAGCGGCCAGCAATAAGGCGGACAACAATCCGGCGATTCGACAAACGCTCAACTCGTTACTCCCTCTAATTGGCATTGGTGCGTAGCGAGTAGTTGAAAGACTACCGCGCCACGATGACAGTTTTGTTGATGCTAGGCAAGGCCGGGCAACATGGGCACAAAGCGGACTTTTTCGAGACGGGACTCGATAAATCCGTCCTCGGTACGCTCAATCATTCGTAATTCCTGATCAAGGTTACCGAGGGGAAAAACCATGCGTCCACCGGGCGCCAGCTGGCTCAACAGGGCTTCGGGCACAAAGGTGGGCGCAGCAGCAATCAGGATCGCATCAAACGGCGCGGCGTCAGTCATGCCGATAAAGCCGTCACCATGACGCAAACGAATGTTGCTTAAACGCAAATCCCGCAACCGCACACGCGCCTTGTCGAGCAGATTGCCGAGCCGTTCAACGGAGTAAACCGTCTTGAAAAGCTGCGCGAGAACAGCCGTCTGGTAACCGCAACCGGTCCCTACTTCGAGCACGCGCTCACGTTTTGGCGCACCCACGGCCAGTTCGACCATGCGGGCCACGATATAGGGCTGGGATATAGTCTGCCCCTGACCAATAGGCAGGGACACATCGTCATAGGCACGATGAGCGAGCGCCTCATCCACAAAGATGTGGCGTGGTGTATTGCCCATGATGCCCAATACTTCCTCATGGCGAATACCCTGCTGGCGCAGGCGCTCGACCAGCCGACCGCGGGTGCGCGCCGAGGTCATGCCGATACCGGAAAAATCATGCTTCATTGCAACCACTCGTTCATGAAGTCGAGCTGCTTGTAGGCAGTAAGGTCTATCTGTAGCGGCGTCACCGACACGAAACCGTTCTCGACGGCCCAGAAGTCGGTGCCCTCCACATCATCCTGCGCCTTGCCGACCGGCCCCACCCAGTAGATGGTTTCTCCCCGCGGGTTCTCGGTACGGATCACAGGCTCCGCCTTGTGACGACGACCCAGTCGGGTGATTCGCCAGCCTTGGAGATCGGCATACGGCCGGTCGGGAACATTCACATTGAGCAAGACGGCACCACGAAACGGATGCGCCTGCACGCGGGCAACCAGCTCCGCGGCCACCCTTGCGGCGGTATCAAAATGTTTGGCTCCATGGCGGGCCAGAGAGATGGCGATAGCGGGGATACCCAGCAGATAGGCTTCGGTCGCCGCTGCAACCGTACCGGAATAGATGGTGTCGTCACCCATATTGGCGCCGTGATTGATCCCGGACACCACAAGATCAGGGCGCGGGTCCATCAGGCCGGTCACTGCGAGGTGCACGCAATCGGTAGGCGTGCCATTCACGTAATAGAAACCGGACGCCGCTTGGCGCAAGCTCAGCGGCCGATCCAGCGTGAGCGAATTGGATGCGCCGCTGCGATCACGCTCTGGCGCCACGACCTGCACATCGTGATCAACACTCAGGGCTTGGCTCAACGCTGCCAGACCGGGCGCGAAGTAACCATCGTCATTGCTCAACAGGATTTTCATGCGTCTCCCTCGTGCGGTGGCGGCCAGTGGGCTGGCTCGAAGCTGTTGAAGCGGCACCGCGACTGGCCACATTCTATCTTGCCGCGCCCTCGCCGGGAAACGCTGCCAAGCACGCACCGCGGTACCGGCACGATCTGGCGCCCATGATACCCGCGCCGTCCGGGTGCCGGCTTTGTCACCGTGGGCACCAACGCTCAGCCGCAAACAAAAGAAAAGAGCCATGCAGGAAAGCTGCATGGCTCATCGCCACAAAGGAAATACGAGGGACCCTGTGTCGGCAAGATTCGGGCTCGCCGCCGAGGCTAGGCGGCCGTGCACCCAAAGCCGTTTACTCTGGCTTGGCCGCCTTGGCTGCGGATGCCTCGCCTTGCTGGTGGCGTGCCTGCATACGCGCCTTCATCTGCGCCTTGCGGGCTTTCATCTGCTCGGCTCGCGCAGCCTTGTTGGCCATTCTGGCCTTGATGCGCTCACTGACTGCACGCTTCTGCTCAATGCTCAGGCTTTCGTATGCCGCCAACCATTTTGCGCGGCTTGCTTCCTGCTGGGCACGGGCCTCGTCCTGTACGGCACGCATTTCACGATCCAGTTTGGCCAGGTCCAGCACTTCCTTCTCCCGCTCGGCCGCCATGATGGTACGCAGGCGTTCGTGCTGTGCCCGGCGTTGCTCGTGAGCGGCGCGGGCGGCGGCCTCTGCCTCGGTCCACTTGGCGTCTTGCTCAGCACTGAGTTTGAGTTCGGTGCGCATCTTGCCAAGATCAGCCAAGGGGCCCATATCGTGGCGGGCCGGCTTGCCGGCATGACGCATTGCCTGGTCATGCTGATCGCCAGGCGCGGCCAGGGCCGACACAGCCAGGGCAGCAGCAAAGACGGTAATCAGTTTGGGGATGTAGCGCATGGTCCTGTCTCCAGATTCGCACTGCACGGATTGGCAGCACACGGGAGCCAGTGTAGGGACGCCCTGTCAGCACTTCGTGTCGACAAGGCACCAAGGTGTAAGGCTGTGTTACCGGGCGCGGCAGCCTTAACCGATATTTACAATTGGCGGCTCAGTGCCGGGTTTGCGGAGCAGATTCGGTGGAATCCGCGGCAAACAGCTGGGCCACATCGACAGCATCAAAGCTGTAATGCTGGTTGCAGAAGTCGCAATTGACCTCGACCTTGCCGCGCTCGGCCAGTACCGAGTCGGCTTCTTCACGCCCCACCATCTTCAGCATGTTGCCCACGCGTTCGCGCGAGCAACGGCAGCCGAAGTGCGGGTGCTCCTCGGCCATCACCCTCAAGCTATCCTGATGGAACAAGCGGTAGAGGATCTCTTCGGGCTTGAGCGTGCGCATCTCATCGGGTGTCAGCGTATCGGCCAGCATGGTCAGGTGCTCCCAGGCATGCGGGTCGCCATGGCCGGCCGGCAGCTTCTGCAGCATCAGGCCGGTGGTCTGGTGTTCATCACAAGCAAGCCAGAGTCGCGTATCCAGCTGTTCGGAGCTTTGCATGTAGTGCTCGATGATGGCGGCCACACTGGAACCCGCCAGCCCGACCACACCCTGGTAGGTTTGCCCGCCATCACGCGGGTCCAGGGTAATCACGAAACGGCCATCCCCCAGCAGATCCGCCAGTGATACGTCAGGCAGATCGCCGGCGTCTTCATCCCAGCGAGCCGTGGCACGCAAGGTGAGATCGGATTCGCATTCGACCACGATCAGCTTGACCCGGCCCTTGCCATGCAGCTGCATGATCAGCGAGCCATCGAACTTGAGCATGGCGGTCATCAGCGTGGCGGCAGCCATCAGCTCGCCGACGATCTTCTGCAACACGGCCGGGTAGGCGCGGCGCTGCAACACGGCGCGCCAGGCATCGTCGAGCTGGACGATCTCGCCGCGCACCGGGGCGGCATCGAACAGGAAGCGTTGCAGTATGTCTTTGCTCATCAAACGTCTCTCGTCATCAGTGGGCGCGCTCAGGCGGCGCCCAGTTCCAGTGTGCGCAGGGTCATGGGCAGCGAGGAGTTCACGTCGAACTCGCAGCCCGTTTCTATCCCCACGCGGGCAATATCGGCCGCGCTCAGTTCAGGGCGGTCGTAAACAGCGCGCATGGCGCCTATGGCAAAGTCGCGACCTGAACCGATGGCCCAGTACTGGCGGTATTCGTAGACCTCCCGCATCGAGAACACACCGAAGATGCCATGGGTATTGGCGATCAGCGCGGTCATCTGGCTCGATTCGTAAGGGTCATCCTCTTCTTCCTCGGGACGCAGGAAGAAGTCTTCCTTAAGCTTGGGATGCAGCTTGCGGAAGCTTTCAAAGATGGTGGCGCGGCTGGAAAAATCCAGTGTGCGGTTGCGGCTGAGCGCGGCTTGCATGACCAGATCATGCGCTGCCGCACCGCACAGGCCGAACAACACGCCGCCGGACTCGAAGATCTTGTCCGGCCAGGCATCGTGCTGCTGGCCCAGCCGGGTATCACCAAACGTCGATTGCGTGTCGGCCGCGATGGCGACCTGATTGCCCTTGCGGACAACAACAATGGTAGTCATGCCGTGTCAGATTCCCGGGTAAGTGCCAGCAAATGCGCCAGCGCATGATGGATGGTTTGCGCGCGCACGGCAGCGCGGTCGCCGTCAAAGCGGCAGGTTTCCGTCAGGGTACGATCCGCCAGCGCAAAACCGAAGCACACGGTGCCGACCAGCTTGGCCGCCGAACCGCCAGAAGGCCCGGCAATGCCGGATACCGCCACCGCAATCTGGGCTCCGGACGCAGCCAAGGCGCCGCGCGCCATCTCGGCCACCACCGCTTCGCTGACTGCGCCATGGGTCTCCAGGGTGGCCGGCAACACACCCGTCAGTTTCTGCTTGGCATCATTCGAGTAGGTGACCCAGCCCATGTCGAACCAGGCCGAGGAACCGGCGATATCGGTAATCGCACTGGCAATGCCGCCACCTGTACACGATTCAGCCGTGGTCACCCGCCAACCTCGTGCCAGCAGCGCAGCGCCCAGTTGTTCAGCCAGCCCGGACGCCACGTTCAGCCCTTGAGGAAATGTTCGCGGTAATACTTGAGCTCATCAATGGACTCATACACATCGGCCAGCGCCTCGTGCCGTCCGGATTTCTTGAGGCCCTTGTAGATATCGGGCTGCCAGCGCTTGCACAGCTCCTTGAGTGTGGAGACATCCAGAATCCGGTAGTGCAGATACTCATCGAGCTTGGGCATCCAGCGCACCATGAAGCGGCGATCCTGATGCACCGAGTTACCACACAGCGGCGAGGTACCCTTGGCCACATGCTGGGCAATGAAATCCAGCATCTGCTGCTCAGCCTCGGCCTCGCTGAGCGTGGACGCCTTGACCTTGTCGATCAGTCCTGATTTGCCATGGGTATTCTTGTTCCAGTCATCCATCGCATCGAGCACGCTGTCGGGCTGGTGCACGACCAGCACCGGGCCTTCGGCCACGGTATTGAGTTCGCTGTCAGTAATTACCACGGCCAGCTCGATGATGCGCTCGCGCTCGGGATCCAGACCGGTCATTTCCATGTCCAGCCAGATGAGTCGGTTTTGCTCTTGTGCCATACTTGCTCGCTGTATCAAGTTAGGCGGACTCGCAGATTCATGCGCAGACCCGCCCGTTCAGAATAGACCTCCATTTTCGCACAGCCCCGCATGAGCGCCCACGAATTCAGTCTTGTCTTTATCGCCTTTCTGGTGCTCTCCACCGGCTTGCAACTCTGGCTCAAGGGGCGCCACCTCGCGCACATCGCGGCACACCGCGACAGCGTCCCCGCAGACTTTGCCGGCGCCATTGAACTCGATGCCCACCAAAAAGCCGCCGACTACACCTCGGCCAAAACGCGTCTGGCGCGCATCGTCATCGCCTGGGATGCGCTGGTACTGGCGGGACTCACCTTGGGCGGCGTGATCGGCTGGTTCGATACCAGCCTGCGCGCGGCACTCGGCAACAGCATCTGGGCCGGCTTGGGCTTGATGGCGGCGGTCATGGTGGTCAGCAGTGTGCTGTCGCTTCCGTTCTCTATCTACTCGACTTTTGTGCTGGAAGAACGCTTTGGTTTCAACAAGACCACGCCGGCACTATTTGTGGTGGACATGATCAAGGGCGCCCTTCTCTCAGCCGTGCTGGGCCTGCCACTGGTGGCACTGGTGCTCTGGCTGATGGATGCCGCCGGCAACGGCTGGTGGCTGTATGCCTGGCTGGCCTGGGTGACCTTCGGCCTGCTCGTCATGGCCATCTACCCGCGCTTCATCGCCCCGCTATTCAACAAGTTCTCGCCGCTGGACAACGCCGATCTCAAATCGCGTATCGACGCACTGCTGAACAAGTGCGGCTTTGCCAGCAACGGCGTGTTCGTGATGGATGGCAGCCGTCGCTCCAGTCACGGCAATGCCTACTTCACCGGCTTTGGCAAAACCAAGCGCATCGTATTTTTCGATACGCTGCTTGAACGACTCGAACCGCTCGAAGTGGAGGCCGTGCTGGCCCATGAACTGGGCCACTACAAGCGTCGCCATATCATCAAGCGCATGGTCATGATTTATGGCTTGGGCTTGGTCACGCTGGCGGTGCTGGGCCTGCTCAAGAATGCCGAGTGGTTCTATGCTGGCCTGGGCGTGGCCACGCCGTCTACCGCTGCCGCGCTGCTGCTGTTCTTCGTGGCGCTGCCAGTGTTCACCTTCCCGTTTGCCTGGATTGCCAGCCGTGGCTCGCGCCAGCATGAATACGAGGCCGATCACTACGCGGCCGAAGTCAGCAGCGGCCCGGCGCTGATCTCCGGTCTGGTCAAGCTCTACCGCGATAACGCCGCCACGCTGACCCCCGACCCACTGCATTCGCTGTTCTACGATTCGCACCCGCCCGCCGCCCTGCGCATTGCTGCGCTGCGTGCTCATAGCTAGGAACCATCATGTCGCTGCTGAATGAAAACTGCCCTGCCAAGGTCGACCCACTGAGCGATGCCGAGCTGGCCAGCCTGCTCTCGCAAGTGAGCGGCTGGACGGTAGAGGGCGGCAAGCTCGTCAAAACCTTCCGCTTTACCAACTATTACGAGACGCTGGCCTTTGTGAACGCCTCGGCATTTCTCTCGCACCAGCTTGATCACCACCCCGAACTGCATGTGACCTACAACACGGTCAAAGTCGCTTACGACACTCACTCGGTCAACGGCCTGAGCCGCAACGATTTCGTCTGCGCCGCCCGCACCGACGCGCTGCTCGCATGAGCATTACCGGCCGCATCATCCAGTCGCACGGAAAATCGTTTGTCGTCGAAGTGGGTGAGCGCCGCTATATCGCCACCGCGCGCGGCAAGAAAACCGCCTATGCCGTGGGCGATCTTGTGGACATCGATCTGATCAATGAAGAGCAGGCCGTCATTGAAAAGGTACAGCCGCGCACCAGCCTGCTGTACCGCTCGGATGAGTGGCGCGAAAAGCTTATCGCTGCCAATGTCACGCAAATTGCCATCGTGCTCGCCGCCGTGCCCAGCTTCTATGAAGAGCTGTTGAGCCGCTGCCTGGTCGCAGCCGAAGACGCCGACATCCGCGCGCTGATCATCCTCAACAAGTGCGATCTGCCCGAAACCGCGCAAGCTCGGGCCACGCTCGAACCCTACCGCGTGCTCGGTTACCCGATGCTGGAACTGAGTGCCACCGGCGATATCGCGCCGCTGCTACCCGAGCTGGCTAACCACACCACCGTACTGGTGGGCCAGAGCGGCATGGGCAAGTCCACACTGGTGAACGCGCTGCTGCCCGACGCCAAGGTGCGCACCAACGACATTTCCCTTGCGCTCGATTCTGGCAAGCACACCACCACGCACGCCACCCTTTACCGCCTACCGCAAGGCGGCGAACTGATCGACTCGCCCGGCCTGCAGGAGTTCGGTCTCGGCCACTTGCGTGGCGACCGGTTGCTCGCGCTCTTCCCCGAAATGCGCCAGTACATCGGCCAGTGCCGCTTCCGCGATTGCCGCCATGAACGCGAGCCGGATTGCGCGCTGATTGCCGCCGCTGAACGTGGCGACGTGCTGCCGCAAAGGCTGCAACTGCTGCGGAAGTTGCGTGCAAGCTGCAACACCTGAGCCGTATCTGCTCAAAAATCGCCGCCAAAACAGCCATTTACTCGCCGCCAAACTTGTCTGACGGCTTGCCAGACTGTTATCATCGCTATTCGCAGCAAAATTTTATTTAACCCGTCTTCGTTAGAAAGTAGGACTGATCTCAATGCCGACCGTACGCGTCAAGGAAAACGAGCCGTTTGAAGTTGCCATGCGCCGCTTCAAGCGCACTGTGGAAAAAACCGGCCTGCTCACCGAACTGCGCGCCCGCGAGTTCTATGAAAAGCCGACCACTGAGCGCAAGCGTAAGCTCGCTGCCGCTGTGAAGCGCCATTACAAGCGCATTCGCAGCCAGATGCTGCCGAAGAAGTACTACTAAGCCAGTACTGCTTTAGCTGCGTTTTCCGCGTACCGCCAGTGAGGGCTTGCCCTCACGGTCACGCAATCAGGGCCGCCGGTTTATACTGGCGGCCTTGTGTTTTGCGGGCCTGTTTTCAACGCCACACAGTGGCCTGCTGGCACGTGCCACACAGGCAGCCGGGGCCCTCAGGACAGCAGCGCTATCTCGCTGCGCTCGTAAGCACACTGAATAGGCAGTTGAGATACTCAGCAAACCGCCCTTCACCCCACCTTCCAACCTTCTGCAAAGTCACGCCATGAGCCTCAAGCAACGCATTACTGATGACATGAAGACCGCCATGCGCGAAAAAGATACCGCGCGCCTGGGCACCATCCGCCTCTTGCTGGCCGCGATGAAGCAGAAGGAAGTCGATGAGCGCATCGAGCTCAGCGATGAGCAGATCGTCGCCATCATCGACAAGATGAACAAGCAGCGCCGCGATTCGATCAGCCAATACGAAGCCGCCAATCGCCAGGATCTGGCCGATGTGGAAAAGGCCGAAATGGTGGTGCTCGAGGCCTATATGCCGCAGCAGGCCGACGAAGCCGAAATCAATGCCGTACTCGAAGCCGCCGTGGCCACGCATGGCGCCAGTGTGGCATCCATGGGCAAGATCATGGCCGACGTCAAAGCCAAGCTGGCCGGCCGCGCTGACCTCAGCAAGGTCTCGGCCTTGGTAAAGGCGCGCATTCAGTAAGGCGTGCGGCTTGAGGTGTGAGGCGCAACGGTCCGCATCTCAAACCTGACATCGCACCCCTCACCCACCATGGCCCTCATTCCCGAAGAGTTCGTTCAGGACCTGCTCAACCGCCTCGATATCGTCGAGGTCGTCGAGCGCTACCTGCCGCTCAAGAAAACCGGCCAGAACTACAGCGCCTGCTGCCCGTTCCACAAGGAAAAGTCACCCTCGTTCACCGTGAGCCCCACCAAGCAGTTCTACCACTGCTTTGGCTGCGGCGTGAACGGATCGGCTGTGCGCTTTGTCATGGAATACGAAGGGCTGGCTTTCCCTGAAGCCGTTGAAAAGCTCGCCGAGTCGGTCGGCATGCAGGTGCCACGCGTTGCCGGCAGCAAGCATAACGATGCGCCACAGCGTGCGCGTCAGGCCAGCCTCGTCGAGCTCAACAAGGCCGCGATGCAGTTCTATCGCGATAGCCTCAAGCAAAGCCCCGCCGCCATCGATTATCTGAAACGCCGCGGCCTCTCGGGCCAGATTGCCGCACGTTTCGGCCTCGGTTACGCGCCCGAAGACTGGCACCCGCTGGCCAGCTGCTTCAGCGATTACGCCACCAACCCGGGCATCAAGGAAGTCGGCCTCGTGATCGATAGCGAGAGCACCGGCCGCCGCTACGATCGCTTCCGCAACCGCATCATGTTCCCGATCCTGGATGGCAAGAGCCAAGTCATCGGCTTTGGCGGCCGCGTGCTGGATAGCGCCGCGAGTGTGCTCAAGGGCCAATCCAAGCCCGACGCCAAGACCGGCGAGATCAAGGAACCCAAGTATCTGAACTCGCCTGAAACGCCGCTGTTCCAGAAAGGCCTGGAACTCTATGGCCTGCCGCAGGCGCGCCAAGCCATCCGCACGCTGAACCGCGTGCTGGTCGTGGAGGGCTATATGGATGTGGTGGGCCTGGCGCAACTGGGCGTGGAGTACGCCGTTGCCACCCTCGGCACCGCCTGCACGCCCGAGCATGTACGCAAACTGATGCGGCTGGCCGACCGCACCATCTTCTGCTTTGACGGCGATGCCGCAGGCCGCAAGGCCGCTTGGCGCGCGCTGGAGAACAGCCTGCCACTGGCCAGCGATGCCAAGACCCTGAGCTTTCTGTTCCTGCCCTCCGAGCACGACCCGGACAGCTATATCCGCGCCTTCGGCAAGGAGGCGTTCGAGACCTTTGCCGACGAGGAAAGTTTGGGTCTGGCCGCCTTCCTGTGTCGCGAGTTGTCCAGCCAGGTCGATCTGGATACCGAAGAAGGCAAGGCACGCCTGCTGCATCTAGCTAAGCCGCTGGTCGAACAGATCAAGGCACCCGCACTGGCGATCCTTTTGCGCAAAAAGCTCGGCGAGCTAGCGGGGCTGGATACCTACGAAGTCACCCAGATACTCGGCATCAGCCAGCCCCTGGCCGCCCCCGCAACCAAAGCCGATGACGCGCCACGTCGTCAGGACAGTCCTCGTAGCCGCGCACCGCGCGACAAGGAGTCCCGCTATACACCGCGCCAAAGCCAGCCATCACTGGGCCGCGCCCCACGCGAGCTCGGCTTCGAGCTGCTGCAACTTCTGGTACTGAACCCCAAGCTCGCACTCGAATTGCCGCAATCCGCCCTGCCCGCCATTACCGATCCTGGCACGCGCGCCATTGCCCGCGTCGTCGATTACGTATGCGAGGCAAGCAGCCCGCCAGCGAGCGGGCACCTGATGGAAGCCCTGCGCGGCGACCCCAGCCACGCCCTGCTCGCCAAAGCCCTGGCCGCCGGACAGCTTGCCTATGCCACCAGCAGCGAATCCACGCTGCACGACGTATGGCGCGATGTGCTGGAACGTTATCTGCAACGGGCGGACAAACCTCGTAACGATGAGCGCATCGCGGAGCTGGCCGCCAAGGGTTTTGCCGGCATGAGCAGCGAGGAGCGCGAGGAATACAGCCGGCTGCTGATGGCCGGTCGCCACATATAGGCAGCAATTCAGCGGCAGATCGCTAAACTGGACTCAACGGCGCCGGCAAGATTGCCGCAAGCGGCCAGCAGCCTGCCTGCGAGGCCGATTTACCCAGCCGACAAAGTCGCTGATTTCAAAGACTTAAGGAACGGGAAACCTGCAAAGCACTGGCATCCGTGCTACACTTTGCGGTTTCCCCGTCCCACATTCGAGATAGTACAGATGGCGGCAGATCAAGAGTTGGACAAGTCCGAGGCCAACAAGCGCGACGCGGAACCGCGTCTCGACAGCGAAGCGCGCAAAGCACGCTTCAAGAACCTTATCGTGCTTGGCAAGGAACGGGGCTACCTGACCTATGCCGAGATCAACGACCATTTGCCCGAAGACATGCTCGACGCCGAGCAGATCGAAGGCGTGATCAGCATGATCACCAGCATGGGCATTCAGGTCTACGATGAGGCGCCGGACGCCGAATCGCTGCTGATGTCCGACGCGGCACCCGCTGCCGTGGCCGACGACGACGTCGCCGAAGAAGCCGAGGCCGCGCTTTCTACCGTGGACTCCGAATTCGGCCGCACCACCGACCCCGTGCGTATGTACATGCGCGAAATGGGCACGGTCGAGCTGCTGACGCGCGAAGGCGAAATTGAAATCGCCAAGCGCATCGAAGACGGCCTCAAGCACATGGTGCAGGCCATCACCGCCTGCCCCACCACTATCGGCGAAATCATCAACCTGGTCGACAAGGCCCTGGCTGATGAAATCCGCATCGATGAAGTGGTTGACGACTTCATCGACCCGAACGCGGTCGAGGAAGAAGAAGTCGCCCCGCCCGAACTGCCCGATCCGGACGCCGAGGACGAAGCCGCGCTCGATGAAGCCGCCGAAGACGACGAAGACGCCGAAGGCGCCTCCGCCGCAGCGGCTGCCGCGAATCTGGAAGAACTCAAGAACAAGGCACGCGAACACTTCGAGGTGATCCGCGCCCTGTACGACAAGATGGTCAAGGCCCTGGCCAAGCACGGCCCGCAGAGCAAGCAGTACCTTGCCCTGCAAGCCGACGTCTCCGCCGAGTTCCTGAAAATCCGCTTCTCGGCCCGCCAGGTGGAAAACCTGTGCGACAGCGTCCGCAACATGGTCGACGAGATCCGCGGCTACGAGCGCGAGATCATGGACATCTGCGTGCAGAAGGTCCGCATGCCGCGCGACTACTTCATCAAGAACTTCCCCGGCAATGAAGACAATCAGGACTGGGTGAAGAACGAGATCGCCGCCGGCAAGCCCTACTCGGCCATTCTGGAACGCTACCAGCACGCCGTGATGGAAAAGCAGTCCAAGCTTGCCGAGCTGCAGCAGAAGGCCATGCTGCCGATCAAGGAGCTCAAGGAAATCAACCGCCAGATGTCGACTGGTGAAGCCCGTGCACGTCGCGCCAAGCGCGAAATGATCGAGGCCAACCTGCGTCTGGTGATCTCCATCGCCAAAAAATACACCAACCGCGGTCTGCAATTCCTGGATCTGATCCAAGAAGGCAACATCGGTCTGATGAAGGCCGTGGACAAGTTCGAATACCGCCGTGGTTACAAGTTCTCGACGTACGCCACCTGGTGGATCCGTCAGGCCATCACGCGGTCGATCGCCGACCAGGCACGCACCATCCGTATCCCGGTTCACATGATCGAAACGATCAACAAGATGAACCGTATTTCGCGCCAGATCCTGCAGGAAACCGGCCTTGAGCCCGATCCCGCCACCCTGGCCGAAAAGATGGACATGCCTGAGGACAAGATCCGCAAGATCCTCAAGATCGCCAAAGAACCGATCTCGATGGAAACGCCGATCGGCGACGACGACGATTCGCATCTGGGTGACTTCATCGAAGACACCAACAACGTGGCCCCGGTTGATGCCGCCGTCTACGCCAGCCTGCGCGATGCAACCCGCGACGTGCTGGACACGCTGACACCGCGCGAAGCCAAGGTGCTGCGTATGCGCTTCGGTATCGAAATGAATACCGACCACACGCTGGAAGAGGTCGGCAAGCAGTTCGACGTGACCCGTGAGCGTATCCGTCAGATCGAAGCCAAGGCACTGCGCAAGCTGCGTCACCCGACCCGCTCGGAGCGCCTGAAGAGCTTCCTCGACAGTCTGCAGAGCGAAGGCTAAGCGGTTTTGGGCCTGTAGCTCAGTTGGTTAGAGCAGAGGACTCATAATCCTTTGGTCCAGGGTTCAAGTCCCTGCGGGCCCACCATAAAAACAGGGAGTCAGCGCAAGCTGACTCCCTGTTTTGCATTTGGCGGTCAACCAAGCCTCTACCACGTGTCGCAGCGCGTACTATTGCGCAGCCGACTGATTGCCTAGGGCTGCCTGCCAGCGTCATGAACTTGCAACACACCGGAAATAGCATGCACTGCTGATACCTCAGGTGCGTGCTCATGAACATGTCGCTCTCCCGGCAACTCCTACTGGTCAGCGTGATTGCGGTAGCCGTGCTGGCCTTGGCGATTGCGATCACGGCGATACGCATCGGCTCGCTGCGGCAGCAAGTTGTGCTGCTGGAGGGAAGTCAGCAGTCGGTTACGCTGCTGCTCGCCATCAAGGCGACGGCGCTATCGGTTTCCCGTGCCGATCCGATCATGCCCGAAACCAAACCGCAGCTTGAGCAAGCCAACCAGCGTATCGAGTCCGATGCCGGCCTGCTGCTGCGCACGCTCGATGCCAAGTCGCGCAAAGACATCGATACCCAAGTCCTGCCGCAATGGCGCGACTATCTCAAGCAGTTCCAGAGTGCACTCACCATCGCCGAGACCAGCCCGCAAGACGCGCTATCGATCCCTGAGCAGATCTTCCGCCTGAATCTGGAGCCGGCGGTCCGTGCGCTCGATCAGCTGGTGGCGCATCAGGAAAAAGCAGCCGGCACGCTCAAGCTGGCCATCGACAAACAAATGTCGCGCATCGTCATTGAAGTGATCCTGATACTGCTGATGGCCGCTGCCACGGTCGTGATATCGCAACTGCTATTTGCCCGCCGCCTTCATCGCCAGGTGCGACATACGGCCGATGTGGCGGCACGGCTAGCGCAAGGGCAGCTGACGCTGCGTTTACCGGAAACCCGTGATGAGCTAGGGCAGGTTTCGCAGGCCATCAACAGCTTCATCGACCAGCTCAACGCCTTGCTTGGCGAGGTCAAGCACGCCAGCCATCAGGTCTCGGATCAGGCCGCTCAATTGGGAAATACCGCCGATACGGTGCGCGATAACACCTATCTGCAATCAGAAGATGTGGCCAAGATTGGCGCAGCGATGGAGCAGATGAGTACCGCCATCGATAGCGTGTCTGCGTTTGCACAGGATGCATCCATCAAGTCCAGCGAGTCGGTTGCCTTGGTCACATCGGTTGCCGGCAAAACCCACGAAGCAACGGCGGAAATCCACGCATTGGCGTGCGATATCGATCAAACCAGCGGCATGCTGGGTGAGCTGAACCGTTCGGTAAACGAGGTCACACAGGTCAGCGAACTGATCAAGGCGATTGCCGGTCAGACCAATCTGCTGGCACTCAATGCCGCGATCGAAGCTGCACGCGCTGGCGAGGCCGGGCGAGGTTTTGCGGTCGTCGCGGATGAGGTACGTTCACTGGCCGAGCGTACGTCGGATGCCACTGCCAGCATCAATCGCCAACTGGCACAGCTGGCGGCCCGCATGGAATCCACGCGCGAGGCCATGCAGCAAGCGCGCATCAAGGCGCAGGCAGGCGCCGTGCAAATCGAATCCGTCGCCGTACTGAGCGCCGATGTCGCCCACGCGGTGCAAGAGGTCGAGGCCCTGATGCGCAGCATTGCCGATACCACCGTTCAGCAATCACAGGGCGCCGCGGAGATTGCCCATGAGGTGACGGCGATCAATCGCCTAG